>NZ_JAVRID010000004.1:0-406835 GCF_031846205.1 Alteromonas sp. W364
GACGGTGAGGGTAATGGGAATAACAAGCTCACTGGTGAGTGTTGTAACCTCATCGTTTACTATTAGGCTTATTTCCCCTAATTTGTTTCCTACACTAAGTTCTGAACAGTTAAAGGCGATAGATAAGGTTTGTTGATTACCGCTTTGAGAGTTTTCAATACTAATATCCAGGAGCCCGACAAGTGTATCGTCGATGCTTATATTATTGATGGTAAACGGGAAACCGGTGTTAGTCGAAACAAGTACAGTACTCGCTGTTGAAGGACAGGAATCAACTACAAGCTGATGATTTAAAATGACTTGTTCTGGAATAGCATTGATGATTAATGGAATAATATTGGTTTGAAGTGACAGTGCTATATTGACTTCTTCTATTTCGCCAGAGCTAACATTCTTTGCTATAAAGGTCAGCTTACCACTAATATCACCAACACTCGCTTGTAAGCAATTACCTCTCAATCGAATTGTTTTCTTTGCAGAGTTTTCTCCATTGAGAACATCCACTGCGACCAGTTCGTTTAACTCAGTACTTAGGTTCACTGAATCTATAGCCAACTCGTTTCCGTTCAATAGACTAATGTCGATTTCACCAAAGAAAAAATCGCAAGTATCAGAACCTATCGTTCTAGTTAGCGCTAATTCGGTGCTCGAAACCAGTAATTCTAAGCCCGGGTTTTGGTCATTTGGGACTTGGTCTTGACTTTCATCTCTCTGAAAAAATGTGCTTGGTAATACTTGGTTATTTTCATCGATAATCCAAGGTTGGTCATTGGGACCAAGCGCTACTCTTCTCGTGTTTTCAGTTCTTATAATTTGAAACGTACTCGATTGACTCGCACGTCGCTTTAGCATGCCAGCAGAGTCTACAATAAATAAACTGCCACCGGGGCCATAAGCAAAGTCAACAATATTTGGTGCTATTGCATTACAATTACCGTCGAAGTTGCATTGAATAAGCTGACTATTTGATAAATACCAGTATTGCTGTTGATCATGAGAAATTTGAAGGTGACTACCTGAGCCAGCGAGTATTTGTGGAGTACTTGAAGCACTATTAAAGTAGTACAATTGCTTGCTGCTTGTACTTACGCCGAGTCCGCTATTATTGTTAGCGCTAACGCTTTCTAAGTTACCAATGCTCGTTAGCGATTGCCATTCACCGAAGGACGATACAACAAACTGCTTGAACTCATTAATGCCAATCAATTCACCATTTGGCAAAGCAGCTATATCTGAAAATTGGCGCCCTAAAGCGTAAAAATTATTTTGTAAATTGGACCACCTTGCTACGCTTTCATCGCCATTCAGTATATAGATAGAACCATCGCTTCCGACAGTAATGTCTTGAGCTGTGCCAACCGACGGTAAAAATTGAATGTTGGTTTCATCTACAATCTCAGCGGGATCTGTGCTTCCATCACCGTCGCCCCCCTCGCTGATAGATACATCTTCAGCTAAACCGCTAATATTCCTTCCGAAAACAGCATTACCGCTAGTGAGTTTCCAAGCGGAGTTCCCATTTGAATAAACAATTGCTCTTATATCGGTAAGATCAGAAACTGGCAGCCATGCTGCTGAGTCAGGGGACCAGTTTGATACTCTACCGTTATTATCAATAAGTTGAACCAGTCCATCTGATGAGAGGCCTATATTTAGTGCATTTTCTGCCAAGCCATACCACGCCCCATCAATATATTGGCTAAGCACTCCTGACGTTGAAACTGACCATACATCGCCATTGGGTCTTATTATTGCGGCTCTCGCTTGCTCACCTAAGTTTTCCCACGTACTTCCATCATTTCTACTTATCGCCACAGTAGATTGGTTTGTAGTAACAACTACGTTACCGTCACTTCCGGAATAAACTGTGTTCGCGCCATCCGCTACTTTTGTCCATGATTGAGACATAAAGTAGCCTAATTCTCCTGTTTTCTTAACGGCCCAAATACGGTTTTGGTTGTCGACATGAACATCAATATACTCGCCGGGCATGATTGATTTTTGTAAATCAAAATGTGAAAGTTTTACAAGCTGGTCTTCTAGATCGATATAAAAAAGATCGCCAAGTTCATTACTCGCAATGACCTTAGCCTCGACATTGGCGTTTCGCCATTCAACGTTCACATTTAAGCTTTGGGATTGAGCACTGCTAATCCAACATAGCATGCTAATGCAGGCTAGTAGATGTAATGAGCGAACAGAAAACAACATAATTGGACTACTTCTGTACTGTTATTCTAATAAAATAAAAAGTCTAAGGCGTGCTTCAATCTGTCGCTGTGCGTATCTCTGCGGTGCCAACTTTCCAGTTCAAAATCGCCTGTTTTAAAGTCGGTAAATAAGCGGTTTTTATTGGCCATGGTTAAGACATCTGAGATAGTAGACCTGGGCATAAAGTAGTTTTGGAAACGATTTTCATATGCCCGCACTGTTTGCTCAAAGTCACTCAACTGGGCCTGCGCAGCTAATATGTCGCCTTCATCTCTATTAACATAGTGGGTTCTTCTAGGTGTGAGTAGAATGATGACTGATTTTCTAAATTCTCTCGTACCTTGTTTGGCAAAGAAGTATTGAAGGCCGGGAATATCGCCAAGGAAAGGCACGCTATCTCTTGATTCTTCACTTTCCTCTTCTGATAATCCACTGAGCACCAAGGTTTCCCCAAATTTCATTACAACATTGGCATTCACTGTCGTTTTCGATGTGTCTAACCTAAATTCAAAAACTACTGAGCTACTGGGTGTAGTTAAGAAGGTACGTTCCGCTTCAACTTCTAAACGGACTCTATCACCCTCTAAGAACTCGGGCTTTACTGCTAGCTTCACACCAATTTCTTTACTGATTGAAACGGCTGAGCCATCTCCTCCAGATACGGCTGCTGCTACAACATCTACACCTGAAAAGAACTCCGAAGTTTTTCCTTGTAGAGCCACTAGAGAAGGGCGAGCTAATATTTCATTGCGACCAGCTAAGGTGTTAAATATATTCAATGAATAATTCACACTTGGCATAGAAATTAGCTGCGTAATTGCGCTTGAGTCGGAACCTGAATCACCAAACGTTTTGAGCCTGTCGTAAGCAAACCCTGGTGTGTTGGAAAGAGGGTCACCAAACTGAAGTTGCAGTCCAGATAATATGTTAAAACCTTTGGTTGTGCTGACATCCTCTTGTGTACGTATAATAACAACATCCACAACAACCATGTCACTATCAAAGCCTTCATTGTTTTCATTCATTTTTGCCTTACGGCTAGGTGATGCTCCAGGTATAAGCGTATCTTGTTGAGCAACTTTGGTGAGACCAGAACCTCGATAGTCAGAGGATTGCGCAGTGTAAACCTGGTCCCATGAAGATAACCTGTTGCTTAGCTGACTTGCATGAATATCACTGGAGTACTTGCGATAATCAGACAAATAAACCTGCGCGGTTTTGTCCTGGCCCAATGCTGCGTTAGTGATGGCTGCTGCGCGCAACGTTCGTGGAGTATTCGCTTCTTCGGGGAATTCCTTGATTAATTTTTCAATTGCACTATGCGCAATAACAGGGTCTTGCGCATAGTACGCACTTCTGGCCAAGTCATATAGTATTTCAGGATCGGCATTGTTCATCATTGCCGCTTCCATTAAGTGCTTCTGCGCTTGCTTGAAATTGCGCTTATCTAATTGTGATAACCCCAGGTAATACTTTGCCAACCAATTTGACTCATCAAATCTTAAGGCCATATTGTAACCCTGCTCGGCTAGCTCAAATTTCTCCGCATCTCCCTGAATGGCTTGTAAATGATAGGTAATTGCATTCATGAATTGAACGTACGAATTTGTCAAATCCAAACGGAGCGCTGAGTTAAAATACTCGGACGCTTTAGTGTAATCGCCGCGCTCGAGATAGTTCACGCCTTTGGCTGTAATCTGCCGGGTAACTGAATCTACGTTTTGATTAGCGATATACTCACTGAGGTTTTTGGTAAACGTTATTTGTTGAGAGGACTTTTGAGAGTACTCATCACTCAAAAACGCAGAACTTGTGTTGTCAGTCGTTTGGCAGGCAGAAAGAGCGATTGTGACACAGGCAGTGACAAGTAGGCGATTGAATTTCATTGATTTTTCCTTAGCTGAAATTTACTGAAATCATTCTCCTACACTACCTGATACAGCGATAAAAAATATTGTACAAACGTCGCAAAAATTTGCACTTTTGTTGTAAGCTATAGGAAATTAAAGGTTTTTCTTGAAATTATGTTTTTGTATCGTTGAATGTATTGCGTTGAAGTGATGTGTAAATCGAGTCTTAATCAATCTTATAAACAGGTAGGTTCATTTCGATTACTCGGTTTCCAAAACTGGTCATCGTACCGATGTACGCGTCTTCATGATTACTACTGAATTCCAGTTGATAAACGACTTTCCAGTCTAGCTTCCCTCTGAATGTTGAAATGCGTGTAGAACGCCTCGCTAATGATAGGAACTGAAGGTCATGTTGGTCACAGTAACGTTTTGCATGAGCCATACTGAACTCAGCCATACCTCGTAAGCGCCAAAACTGGAAGGCTATCCAAGAAATACTGAGCAAGATAACTAAGGAGCTTAAGGTCATTAACTTGCACTCTTCAGCATACTCGCGTTTTCATATAGCGTGGCTATGGCTTGCGCTAATGGTTCTGGTAGATCATTTCTACGCATAAGGCTAAGCAAGGCAAAGCGTGTTTCGGGAACCTGCACTAAATCCGTATATATCCCTCTGAATAACTGAAGGGCAGGATCGCTTTCAATAACCTTTACTAAATAATCGACTAACAGGCTGTCATCTGAGAGTTGCCTAAAGTGTCGCCCAGCAATTATCACTAAGCATTCCACATCAGGTTCGCCTTGGGCGATCAGTTCATGTAAGAACTGTTTGACAAGATCCCTTGCAATACTGTTTTTTAGACCTCGTAGCACCATGTGTTGTATTTCAGCAAACTCCGCATTCTCAAATAGTTGAATGAGCCTGTCAGTCAATGCTGCATCAATGCGAATATTCTCAAAACTACTGCAAAGTGCAGTAAGGACCTGGAAAGGTAGTTTATCTAAATTATTATGTAGGGCTTGTTCAATATCTTTGCGTTCAATATGCACTGCTAAGTCTGCAATATCTTGCAAGGCAAGCTCTTCCCACGGCAAAACTGAGGGCGCTTTTAGGTAGGCGACAGCTTTACTTAGGCCTAAACGAGCAGATAGTAAAAGTTCTTTACGGATTAGCGCATTAAAATCTGCGAGTTGTTGTTGTGATGGCGTAAAAATATATGGGTTATCAGGAAGTTGGGCACCTGTTTCCTTGGTCCTTTCTAGGTTATTTCCTAAGGCGGTGACAACAGCTTCTAAAAACTGATTGCGCGCAGCTTGTGATAATAATGAACGTTCGTCGATTGGAATCTTCACAAACCATATGTATTGTTCATGGCTTAGTTGCTTGTTCCAGAAAACCACGCCAAACCAAGCCTGACCAGCGCGAGGACAAGGCACGGGCATCAAATTATTTTCAAGGTCGACAAAGGTTTGGTTATCTAATTTTTCGATGCCACGACCCATATCATAAACGCGATACTCTGTACCTGCTTGAAGTAAAAATTCACTTATGGTGTTAATTGTCTGTGCAGTCATAGTTCATCTACTTTAAAATGGGCGGATAGCATACTTTCAGCGCGCGCATTGTATCAAGATATCTAGCTTGTACCAATGTATGAAAGGTAAATAAAAATCAATTACGGAAACAGACACTTTTGCTGAACATTTTATTCCAAGATGAACATATTGTCGTTGTGCATAAGCCAGCTAATATGCTGGTACACAAGAGTATGATTGACCGTCACGAAACAGTATTCTTGATGAAGTTATTGCGGGATCAAATAGGGCAATATGTATACCCAGTGCATCGGCTGGACAAACCTACGTCAGGCGTTTTGTTGTTCGCGCTATCATCTGAAGTTGCCACTCAATTGGCTAAACAGTTCGAAGCGCATACGATTGAAAAGGAATATCATGCCGTCGTTAGAGGATTTGCACCAGAGACGGTGCATATTGATTACGCTCTGAAAGAAAAGCTAGATAAAATCGCTGATAAACAAGCAAAGAAGGATAAACCTGCTCAAGAAGCGGTGACGGATATGGTGAAACTTGCTGAGCTGACAGTAAATGAACCCGTCGGACGCTATGAGCAAGCTCGGTTTTCTTTGGTGAAGCTGACACCAAAAACGGGAAGAAAACATCAACTAAGACGCCACATGGCCCACATCCGGCACCCCATTATTGGCGACACAACACATGGTGACGGTAAGCAAAATAGATTTGCTCGCGAGCATCTTCAGTTTTCAAACCTAGCATTGTGCGCGACTAAATTGGCCTTTTTGCATCCTATCGAGAATAGGCCAATGTTAGTGGCAACGGAGTTTGAAGATAGTATGCAAGCGCTAGTTAACCGTTTTAAGCCGTAAACAAACATTCACTAAAATAAATGATGAATTTGAACAATTTGTCCCCATTATCCCTTATAACTTTGCAATGCCTTGGTCGGAAGAGTAATAATCCCGATATTGAGGTCTGTAATTGAAAAAAACACGAATAAAGTCGAGGAGAGTTGAAGTATGCGCAGGATAAGCATTTTTGCTGGTTCAGTTTATGGTAATGCACAACATGTGGCTGAAGAAGCACTTAGCATGTTTGAAGGAAAAGGGATTGAGGCTGAAGTGTTCTCGGATCCGGAAACATCCGATTTTGCAGATGCTGATGCTGTTGTTGTAATCACTTCTACTACAGGACAAGGTGATGTTCCTCCAAACTTAGAGATGTTTTATAGCGATTTGCGTACAGAGTTCCCTCTGATGAATAACAAACCATTCGCTGTTGCCGCGCTTGGTGATAGTAGTTATGGCGATAGTTTTTGTGGCGGTGGTCGTCAATTCCAAGAACTCTTATTGGAGCTTCAAGGCAAACCCGTCGCCGACATGTTGGAAGTAGACGCCATTGAAACCTTAGCTGCAGAAGACGATGTTGTGCCATGGCTCGAAGGTTTAGCGTCTAAACTAGCGGACTAAGCAGACATAGCAAAAAAGGGGTCAGAGTTAATTTCTTTCCTCTCTTGATCTGAGCAGGCCCTCACTAATATAAACCTTCAAACGGCATGGATGCCGTTTGGGAGCGGGCAGGATGCCGTAAAGCGTGTTTATATTAGTGAGGGCCTGTTTAGATCTAGAAGAGAGGAAAGAAATTAACTCTGACCCCTTTTTAGTTAGTTATTCAGCGCCGCGCAAAATGTCGTTGATACCCACTTTCGCTCTAGTTTTAGCATCAACTCGTTTCACGATGATTGCTGCGTAAAGGCTGTGTGTACCACATTTGCTTGGTAAACTACCTGACACAACAACTGCACCTGCAGGCACACGTCCATAAGTGATTTCACCGGTTTCTCTATCGTAGATACGAGTACTTTGACTGATGTAAACACCCATAGAAATGACAGCGCCTTCTTCAACCACAACACCTTCTACAATTTCAGAGCGTGCACCGATGAAGCAGTTATCTTCTATAATCGTTGGGTTAGCTTGAAGGGGTTCAAGTACGCCGCCGATGCCAACACCACCTGATAAATGCACGTTCTTACCTATTTGTGCGCACGAGCCGACTGTTACCCACGTGTCTACCATTGTACCGTCATCCACGTAGGCACCAATGTTTACGTATGATGGCATGACGACAACGTTGCGACCAATATAAGATCCGGTGCGAACCGCCGCTGGTGGAACGACGCGCATGCCTTCTTTCGCAAATCTCGCTGCTGTGTAGTCAGTAAATTTAAGCGGTACTTTGTCGTAATAATTAGTTTCTGCACCTTCTACTAGCACGTTGTCATGCAGTTTAAAGTACAACAATACTGCTTTCTTCAACCAGTCGTTTACTTGCCATTTTCCATCTACTTTTTCAGCAACACGTGCTTCACCAGAGTTGAGTAGTTCAACGCTATCAGTTACTGCTTGTCTAACTTCAGCGCTGACAGTTTCTGCTGTAAAGCTATCGCGAGTATCAAATGCGTTTTCGATAATTGTTTGTAGTTTGTTCATATTGCTGGATTCACTTCTGGTTGGTCTAATTTTAAAGTTAATTGTTTTTTAAGAATAATTTCTTGGTCTTGGCTTAGCGCTTTGCCTTCCTCATTTGAAACGATAAAAACATCTTCCGCTCGTTCACCTATGGTCGTGATTTTTGCGAGTTTCAAGGTTAAGTTGAGGTCAACAAATAAGTGGCCAATTTTGGCTAATAAGCCTGGCGCATCTAATGCTTCAAGCTCTACCAAAGTGGCGTCTTCGGTGGAAGAATAAAAGCGTACTTTCGTTTTTACATCTAATTGCTTCATTTGGCGAGACATCTTACGCTTGTTGGCGTGAGAGCGTCCCGGCTTCATCAACTGCGAGCGTACTGCATCAACTAAATTGTTTACGTGAGACTCAGAGCTAATGCGCTGGGCGTCTTGATCCAATATGATCATACTGTCGAACACATTGCCCTTATCAGTGACTGCTATTTGAGCGTCGTGGATAGAGCAATTTCTGCTGTCTAATACAGAAGCAATTTGTGCGAATAGTGCAGGGCGGTCGCTACAGTATATCAGTAACTCAGTACCTGCTTTTGAGGTCTTATTACTGGCACTAACAATAATCTCCTCAGGCGCAAGAGAGCCCGCTCCCACGATCGTTTCTGTGTGCCACGCAATTTGATTTGGCTTGAAACGAGCGAAATAGTCTTTCTTCATTTGGTCCCAAAAAACTGCTGCTTTTTCCTCATCTATACCCTTAGATTGTAGGATAGTTGCTGCTGCAGTTTTATGCGCTGCAATCCGCTGATCTAGGGTGATTTGACACTCTAGACCATTGTCGAACGCTTGTTGAGTGAGCAAATATAGCTCCCTTAGTAGTGACGCTTTCCAATCGTTCCACAGGTTGTCATTTGTTGCTCTAATGTCAGCTAAGGTGAGTGCGTAAAGCAGATTTAATTGATCATGGCTTTTCACTGTTGTAGCGAATTGGTTGATCACATCGGGATCATAAATATCTCGTCGCTGCGCAACAACCGACATTAATAGGTGGTTTTCGACCAACCATGCAATAATCTGGGCATCGTCTTTGGGTATATCATGCTGCTCACAAAACCTCATTACGTCTACCGCGCCTAAGGTCGAATGATCACCGCCTCTGCCTTTTGCGATATCGTGAAAGATAGCAGCAATAAAAATGATTTCAGGCTTATCAAGGTTCTTGACGATACGATGGCACCGGGGGAAGGCCTTTTCGCTCACGAAGTATCGACAAACGTGCTTTACCAGTCGGTGGGTGTGTTCATCAACTGTGTAGGCATGGAACAAGTCGAATTGCATCATACCAACAATTTTGTCCCACTCCGGTAGATACGATTGTAAAATACCGTACTTATACATGGTGTCCCAACCGAGGCCAAAAAACGACGGTTGTTTCATCAGATTAACGAAGCGCTCTCTGCACTCATGTATCTCATGATAATACTGGTCTTGGAATTTACGACGTGCGTTGCGAACTTGTCTGATACAGTCAGCATCTAGTCCTTCAATATTGTCGTGATGACAAAAGAGATTTAGGAAGTCGAGAATATCTGCAGGTTTGAAGAAGGTATCTGCGTGTATAGGAGAAATTAAGCCATCTTTGAGCGCAAACTTGTCATTCAGTTGAATTTCATTTTTAGTTTTTTGACCCAGAACATCGTCCTTGAAACGCAAGAGAAGCATGCTATTGAGCTCAGAAACCCGCCTCACGATCCTAAAGAAGGCCTTCATCATTTGTTCTACTGATGACTTACCTTCGCCATAACCGAGCAATTGAGCGATATCGGTCTGATAGTCGAACAAAAGCCTGTTTTCGCTTCGGCCTGCTATTAAGTGCAAGGCAAAACGAATTTTCCAAAGGTGAGACCGACACTCGATAAGCTCAGCATGCTCGATTTCTGTGAAATAGCCATGTCCGATTAGGGTCATCCCATCGTATTCTTGAAAGTGCTTTTTCGCTACCCAGCCAATCGATTGGATATCTCGTAAACACCCAGGATTCTCTTTGATATTGGGTTCGAGATTATAAGATGTGTCGTTGAACTTACGATGTCTGGTTTGTTGCTCTTCTAGCTTGGCGAGGAAGAAATCCTTACTCGACCATACTTTTTGGGTATTCACTTTGTCGATAAGCTGTGTGAATGTCGCATCACAACCGCATAAGATTCTTGCTTCGACGAGATTGGTCGCAATGGTAATGTCAGATTTGGCCAACTGAACTGTTTCTTTTACGGTACGAACGGATTGACCAATCTCTAGTTTGATATCCCAGAGCAGGGTGATAAACGACCCGATTTTTTCTTCTACCGGTTTACTGATTTGTTTCTCACTGAGGATCAGTAAATCGATATCTGAATATGGCTGTAGTTGCCCACGACCATAGCCACCGACAGCACACAAAGCCAGCTTACTTTCTTTGTTCAAGCCTAACAATTGCCAAGCATGACAAAGAAGCGCATCGGTAAAATCAGCGCGCGCAACAACCAAGTGGTCTACCAAAGCTTCGTTAAATGATGCCTCTAACCACTCATAATTCTTTTGTACCGCAGCTTTGAACGCACCGATATCGTTAACATCGGTGATTTTCTGCAAATCAGCAATTTGTGCTTGTATAGGCACGAGGACTCCTTATTTATTCCAATTTTCCAGTACTGATTCTGTCGTCAGTGCAATGTTAGGTGTCCAGTATTGCTTAGTGATTAATCACTCTTGGTATATTTTCTTCTTCTCGTAAAGTCAGGATTTCAACGCCTGTTTCAGTAACCAGTAGGGTATGCTCCCATTGTGCACTTAAGCTTCTATCTTTGGTTACTACTGTCCAGTTATCAGGCAGTATTTTTGAATGACGTTTTCCCGCATTTACCATCGGCTCTATAGTAAAACACATGCCTGCCTCGATTACATCGCCAGTACCTGGTTTACCATAGTGAACAATCTGTGGATCTTCGTGGAAAACGGCACCGATACCGTGACCGCAATACTCACGCACGATTGAATAATTATGTGATTCAGCGTGTACCTGACAAGCATGACCGATGTCACCTAGACGAATACCAGGTTTAACAATTTTAATTGCGTTGTACAGACACTCTTGTGTCACTTTAATTAAGCGTTCAGCAAGGATAGATGGTTTGCCAACGACAAACATTTTCGATGTGTCGCCATGATAACCATCTTTAATAACGGTCACATCAATATTGACAATGTCGCCATCTTTTAGCTTCTTATCACCAGGAATGCCGTGACAAATCACGTGATTAACCGATGTACATATGGATTTTGGAAACGGGGGATTACCATAGTTCAAAGGCGCAGGGATAGCTTTCTGCTCATTCACGATATAATCGTGACAGATCTTATCCAGTTCACCTGTGGTGACTCCTTTCTTTACATGCTGTCCTATCATCATCAGGACCTCTGAAGCGAGCTTACCCGCGACACGCATTTTTTCCATTTCTTCTGGTGTTTTAATTGTTCCAGCCAAGACAAACCTCGTTTATGAATTCCGCTACGCGCACAAGTATACCAAGATAGAAGTTTCGACACTATGCCCACTTTTATATATCTAATAAATTTTCACTGTGGATGGGCTTGAAGCGTCTTTTATTTAGGTAAAGGCTGTAGGCTGTTAGTGCTTTTGGGATGTTGGGTTATCAATGGGCTATCAATCGGCAGGATGCCGATTGCCAAGCGTCCCATGGATGGGTGAGATATAGGAGTTTTCTGTTCGAAAAAGTTGATTGGATAGCGGTAAAATGGTATAAAGCGCGCGCTGTTTGAGAATGTTGAAAAACGTGTCTCTGTAATACAGTATAAATTAACTTAAAACACACATATACCGACACTGCTCTCGGGGTGTCTAAAGCATTGATTATTCAAGGCTTTGGATCGAGAAAAGGGGTATATGGAGGCCTAACCCCTAAATAGGAAAATATATAATGGCAAACGTATCAATGCGTGACATGCTACAAGCTGGCGTACACTTCGGTCACCAAACTCGCTACTGGAACCCAAAAATGGCTCAATTCATTTTTGGTGCTCGTAACAGAGTTCACATCATCAACTTAGAAAAAACTGTTCCTTTATTTAATGAAGCCTTGAACTATCTTTCAAGCGTTTCTAATAAGAAAGGTAAAGTTTTGTTTGTTGGTACTAAGCGTGCAGCAAGCGAAGCGGTAAAAGAAGCTGCTGAAAAATCTGGTCAATTCTACGTAAACAAGCGTTGGTTGGGCGGAATGTTGACTAACTGGAAAACAGTTCGTCAATCAATCAAGCGTCTTAAAGATTTAGAAGCTCAAGCATCTGACGGTACTTTCGACAAGCTAACTAAGAAAGAAGTTCTTATGCTTCAGCGCGAAATGACTAAGCTAGAAGGTAGCTTAGGTGGTATCAAAAACATGGGCGGTCTTCCAGACGTGATCTTTGTTATTGATGCTGATCATGAGCACATTGCTGTAACTGAAGCTCGCAACTTGGGTATTCCAGTTGTGGGTGTAGTTGATACTAACTCAAACCCTGACGGCGTAGATTACATCATTCCTGGTAATGATGATGCTATCCGTGCAGTTCAGCTTTACACAACTGCCGCTGCTGATGCGATCAATGAAGGTCGTAATCAAGACGTTGCTGTTGCAGCTGAAAAAGACGACTTCGTAGAAGCCGCAGAGTAAGTAATAAAACTTAGCAAATCAAAGGGGGCGATTGCCCCCTTTTCTAAATATTTATATTTTTGAGGACAAGAAAATGGCAGTGACTGCAGCACTGGTTAAAGAATTACGCGAGCGCACTGGCGCTGGCATGCTAGATTGCAAAAAAGCATTGGTTGAAACCGATGGTGATATCGAGCTAGCGATTGAAAATATGCGCAAATCAGGTCAAGCAAAAGCGGCTAAAAAAGCAGGTCGTATTGCAGCTGAAGGCGTTATCTTAACTAAAGTCGAAGGTGGCAAAGCTACTATGATGGAAGTTAACTGTGAAACTGATTTCGTTGCACGTGACGAAGGTTTCCTTGCTTTTGGTAACAAATTAATTGACGTAGCAGCAGCAAATAACATTAATGACATGGACGCACTAAATGCGGCTGAGTTAGAGGGTTCTACAGTAGCGACTGTTCGTGACAACCTAGTTGCTAAAATTGGTGAAAACATCAGTGCTCGTCGTGTTGTGAATGTTGAAGGCTCAAATCTTGGTGCCTACGTACACGGTGGTCGCATCGGTGTCATCGCAATTTTGGAAGGTGGTGACGAAGAGCTAGCAAAAGACATTGCTATGCACGTTGCAGCGGCAAGCCCTCAGTTTGTTAAGCCAACTGATGTTCCTGCTGAAGTTGTTGAGAAAGAAAAAGAAATTCAACTCGACATCGCTGTTCAGTCTGGTAAGCCAGCTGACATCGCTGAGAAAATGGTTTCTGGCCGCATGAAGAAATTCACTGGCGAAATCAGCCTAACAGGTCAGCCTTTCATCAAAGATCCTTCACAAAGCGTTGAAGCTCTTTTGAAATCTAAAGGCGCAGACGTTATTAACTTCATCCGTTTTGAAGTGGGTGAAGGTATCGAGAAGAAAGAAGAAGATTTTGCTGCAGAAGTTGCTGCGCAAATGGAAGCAGCTAAGAAATAAGTGCTTCGATTGCTTTTGCAATCACCGATTCTCGGATAAACTACGAAGCACCTCAATTGAGGTGCTTTTTTATGAACAAATGAGTTTGTTTTTAATAATGCTTTTAGTGTTCTTCCCTCAAAGCATTATTAAAAAGGCTCAAAGGCTCAAAGGCTCAAAGGCTCAAAGGCAGCAGGCCGTGAGTGCTTTAGAGTTGTAAAATGCCACATTTTGATTACGTCACACTGAAAGGATAAACAATGAGTATTACACCAAAGTCCGCGTATCGACGCATATTGTTAAAACTAAGCGGTGAGGCCCTAATGGGCGAAGAGAATTTTGGTATTGACGCCAAAGTGCTTGACCGTATGGCTCTTGAAATTAAAGAACTAGTAGAGCTTGGTGTGGAAGTTGGCCTTGTGATCGGCGGTGGTAACTTGTTTCGTGGTGAAGGACTTGCAAAAGCCGGTATGAACCGCGTTGTTGGTGATCACATGGGTATGCTTGCTACTGTGATGAATGGTTTGGCTATGCGTGATGCACTACATAGAGCGTTCGTTAATGCTCGATTGATGTCTGCTATTCCATTAAATGGTGTTTGTGACCCATACAACTGGGCAGACGCCATTAGTTTTCTCAAATCCGGCCGAGTTGTGATATTCTCAGCAGGTACGGGCAACCCTTTCTTCACTACCGATTCAGCGGCTTGTTTACGCGGTATTGAAATTGAAGCTGATGCGGTACTTAAAGCAACAAAAGTTGATGGCGTTTTCAGCGAAGACCCAGTTAAAAACCCAGATGCAGTGCTTTTGAAACGCATTAGTTATCAAGAAGTGCTAGAAAAAGAATTAAAAGTAATGGACCTTTCCGCATTTACACTTGCACGTGACCACAACATTCCAATTCGTGTGTTCAATATGAATAAGCCGGGTTGTTTGAAGCGAGTTGTTTTAGGCGAGGATGAAGGTACAATTATTTGTCATCCAGAAAAAATAGAAAAATAAGGATTCTGTCGTGATCGATGAAATTGAATTAGACGCAAGTCAACGCATGGAAAAAAGCATTGTTGCTTTGAAAGGCCAACTAAGCAAAATTAGAACTGGTCGTGCTCACCCGAGTCTACTCGACAATATTATGGTGCCATACTACGGTTCTAATACCCCTTTGAAGCAGGTTGCTAACGTCGTTGCAGAAGACAATAGAACGCTCGCGCTTTCAGTCTTCGATAAAAGCATTATCCAAGCTGTTGAAAAAGCAATTATGCAATCTGATTTGGGCCTGAACCCAATGAGCGCTGGCACAACGATTCGCATCCCAATGCCACCGCTAACTGAAGAGCGTCGAAAAGACCTCATCAAAGTGGTTCGAGGCGAAGCAGAACAGGGTCGAGTCTCTGTTCGAAATGTGCGTCGTGATGCAAACAGTGACATCAAAGAGCTGTTGAAAGAAAAAGAAATCAGTGAAGACCAAAGCCGCGCTTCTGAAGAAAACATTCAGACGCTTACTAACGATTTTATTAAGAAAATTGACAGTATCTTAGCGGATAAAGAAAAAGAACTAATGGAAGTATAAAATTTGAGTTCTGATAGTGCCTCGCATGCATCTTCTATCCCCGAAGATGCAATGCCTCAACACGTTGCGATTATTATGGATGGCAACGGTCGTTGGGCTCAACAACAAGGAAAGTTGCGCACTTTTGGCCATAAGGCGGGCGTAGAAGCGGTACGCAGTTCTGTTCGCTATGCTCGTAAACATGGCATCAAAGCACTCACGTTGTTTGCCTTCAGTAGCGAAAACTGGAAGCGTCCGAAAGACGAAGTGAAAATACTGATGCAGCTTTTCAATCTCGTATTATCGAGTGAAGTTAAAAAGCTGAATAAGAATAATATTCGCTTGAGAGTGGTCGGTGATTTATCAGCCTTTGATGAAAAACTAGTCACTAAAATCCGTAAAGCAGAAACTCTCACAGAGAATAATTCATCCCTAACCCTGAATATCGCCGCTAACTATGGTGGTCGTTGGGATATCGTTAATGCTGCCAAGATGTTGGCTGAGGATATCGCTGAAAGCAAGGTCAATATTGAAGATATTGATGAGGAACGCTTTCATCAGTATACCTGCATGTCAGATCTTCCTCCTCTAGATTTGATGATCCGTACCGGTGGTGACCATCGGGTTAGCAACTTCTTATTGTGGCAATGCGCATATGCAGAGTTCTATTTTTGTGAGACACTTTGGCCCGATTTCAATGAAAGCAAGTTTGAAGAAGCTGTTTTTGATTTTTGTCAGAGACAAAGACGCTTTGGACAAACTGGAGAGCAGGTAAGCCCTGCAAATCAAGGTCAGGGTTAATGTTAAAACAAAGAATAATAACTGCACTCATACTTGCCCCTTTAGCCATTTGCGCAATACTATTTTTGCCAGTGGAGCACTTTAAAGTAGTCATTGCAGGTGTGGTAGCACTTGGCGCTTATGAATGGGCGAATATGTCAGGCATCAATGGCAGAGTTGCCAAAGCCACTTTCATGACCCTTATTCTGCTCATTTGCGCGATTCTCATTTTCGCTGTCGACGGCCAACAAGTCTGGTACCAAGGCGAACTTAACGGTATTTACAAGTTTATATTGGGCATTGCTGCTGTTTGGTGGGCGGTGTCTTTAGGTATGATTTTAACTTACCCAAAGTATAGCTCAGCATGGACAGAGAATGTGCCCATCCGAGCAGCATTTGGTATTCTTACCCTCATCCCAACATGGGTAGCGGTTATCAGTCTCAGAACGAATTTATACGAAGTCGATCCATTTTATGGTGCTTCACTCATTTTCTATGTGCTTGGTATTGTTTGGGCTGCCGACATCGGTGCATTCTTCGTAGGGGTCAAATTTGGTAAACATAAATTACGCCCTAACGTTTCCCCTGGTAAAAGTATTGAAGGCCTGCTTGGCGGTGTAATGGCTTCTTTAGCGATTATCGCATTTGCTGCCTTGCACTATCAGTTTGAAGCTTCACGCATTGGCTTGCATATCGTTATTGGTGTTATTACCGTAGCTGTTTCTGCATTAGGGGACTTAAACGAAAGTATGTTTAAACGTTGTGCTGGCATTAAAGACAGTGGCAAGCTCTTACCTGGTCATGGTGGTATCATGGACCGCATTGATAGCCTTACAGCAGCGTTCCCAGTATTCGCGTTTTGTTATGTCGTTTGGATGGCCTAGGTTGTGTACATGCTTTTCTATCAAACACGGATTAGGTACTGAGTCGCTATTGTGAAAACTATTACCGTCCTTGGTGCGACTGGTTCCATCGGTCAAAATACACTGGATGTGATCGCCAGACATCCCCATGATTTTCGTGTGTTCGCTATCAGTGGACACGCCAATTTACCCTTGCTAGTGACATCCGCAGTCGCGTGTTCTGCTAGATATATTGTTATTTCAAATGAAAGCAGCTATGCCGCATTAAAAGACCTCATGTCAGAGGCGAATTGTCATTCTGAAATTTTAGTTGGAGCCAAGGCACTCGAGCAAGTCAGCTCAGCGCCAGAAGTTGATACCGTGATGTCCGCTATCGTAGGTGCAGCAGGCTTACTTCCAACATTAGCAGCGGTTAAAGCTGGTAAACGTGTGTTGTTAGCGAATAAAGAGTCATTGGTCATGTCCGGTGAACTATTTATGAATGCAGTGCGCGAGCATAAAGCTGAGCTACTGCCGATTGATAGCGAGCATAATGCTATTTTCCAATGCTTACCTGCTAATTTTGAATATGCAGAACTACAACGTAGTGGTATATCCAAAATATTGTTAACTGGCTCAGGCGGCCCTTTTAGAACCAAAGATTTAGATACTTTTGAGTCCATCACTCCTGATCAGGCCTGCGCTCACCCAAATTGGACAATGGGACGCAAAATCTCAGTTGATTCAGCATCAATGATGAATAAGGGATTGGAGTTTATAGAGGCCAAGTGGCTATTTGGTTTGAAGGAAAGTGATATCGAGGTGGTTATCCATCCACAAAGCACCATTCATTCCATGGTGCAGTATGTTGATGGTTCTGTTATTGCACAGTTGGGTAACCCAGATATGCGCACACCGATCGCTTACGGTTTGAGTTTTCCAGAAAGAATCGAGTCTGGCGTTGAGCCGCTAGACTTTGCAAGCTTAGCCGATTTCAGTTTCACAAAGCCTGAAAAGCAACGTTACCCTAATTTGTACTTAGCGATTGACGCGTGTAAACAAGGTCAGTCATCAACGACGGTATTGAACGCAGCAAATGAAGTCGCAGTGCAGGCCTTTTTAGATGCTAAGATTTCTTTCTTAGATATCGCTAGAATTAACCAAGAAACTCTGCAACAGCTTGAATATATTGAACTCGACTCTATTGCTCAAGTCATAGAACATGATAGCTTGGCTAGACGAATAGCCAATACAATCTTAGGAAAACTTTTGTAGTGTTTGAAATTATTCGAAATTTAGGCGCGTTTATTGTTGCGCTAGGCTTGTTAGTTGCCGTGCATGAATGGGGACACTTTATTGTGGCCCGAAAGTGCGGTGTAAAAGTGCTGCGTTTTTCCATCGGTTTCGGTAAGCCAATTTATAAAAAAGTGACATCCACTGGCATGGAGTTTGTCATTGCGGCAATTCCGTTAGGTGGCTACGTGCGCATGTTAGACGGTCGTGTTGACGACGTTAGCGAAGAAGACAGAGCTGTATCCTTCGATCATCAAGCGGTTTGGAAACGTTTTGCGATTGTAGCCGCAGGGCCGGGCATTAACTTTTTATTCGCAATTTTAATCAGCATGTTGGTGTTTATGATTGGGCAAGACACACCAAAACCTTTCATTGGAGAGATAAAAGCTAATTCTTATATTGCGGCGACAGGTGCCGAAGAGGGCGACCGTTTTATCGAAATTGATGGGCAAGAGACGCTCACATGGAAGTCAGTTAATATTGAGCTGATGTCGCATATTGGCGATGACATCATTCCCTTCACTGTCATCAAACCGACGGGCAAAACAGCCAGTTATCAGATGAAAATGCCAAATTGGGATTATGATCCAGACCAACAATCCATTTTTGAGTCCATCGGCTTTGAAGTCTACCGTCCAAAGTTGTTGAAAGTTATTTCAGATTTAGTGCCTGATAGCCCCGCACAGAAAGCGGGATTGCAACAAAATGATGAAATAATGAAACTAAATGGAACTCTTATTGAAGATTGGGGACAAATACAGGACTACGTTGCGGCGAAAGCTAATCAAGCAGTGACGGTTGAGTTCTTGCGAGACGGAGAGCTTAGAACCGTTGATTTAGTGTTGGGTGAACGTGATACGCCAGACGGTAAAACGGGGTCTATAGGGATTTATCCAAGTCAAGAGACTTACCCAGAGACGCATTACTTCAATTATCAATCTGGACCTTTTGAGGCTTTAGTCAATGGAAGTAAAGAAACTTGGCGTTTAATGACCTTAACTGTGCAAATGTTAGGCAAATTTGTGACCGGAGATGTTGCGGTTAAAAATTTGAGTGGCCCGATTTCTATTGCACAGGGCGCTGGAATCAGTGCAAGTTATGGAATTATTGCTTTTTTAGGGTTTTTAGCCCTGATCAGTGTTAATCTAGGCATTATAAATTTGTTACCATTACCCATGCTCGACGGCGGGCATTTAATGTATTTTACAGTGGAATGGATTACCGGCAAGCCTGTCCCAGAGTCAGTTCAGGAAATAGGTTTTAGGATAGGCGGCGTGTTGTTAATCTTGCTAATGGTTACTGCCATTTTCAACGACATCAATCGCATTACATAATAATAGTTTTATAAAAAACGTGTTTTGGAAGAATATCAGTTAATGAAGTGTAAACAGTTAGTTTTAGTCGCCCTAATGGCATTTACGTCCTTATCATTTGCACAAAGTAAATCCGAATTTGTTGTTGAAGATATTCGTGTAGAAGGTTTGCAACGTGTTGCATTAGGTGCAGCGTTAACTTACCTACCGGTGCAAGTCGGTGACGAGCTAAACGCTTTCCGAGTTAGTCAATTAATTCGCTCACTATATTCATCTACTCACTTTGAAAAAGTCGAAATTCTGCGTGACGGTGGTGTGTTAATCGTTCGTGTCGCTGAACGACCTACTATCAGTAATATTGTATTCGAAGGTAATGACGATATTAAAGACGAGCAATTGACTGATAGCCTTGAAGGTTCAAATATCCGTATTGGTGAGCCGCTTGACAGAACCGTGCTTACCTCGATTGAAAACGGTTTGAAAGACTTCTTCTATAGTATTGGTAAATACAATGCTGACGTGTCGGCAATTGTGACTCCATTGCCACGTAATCGTGTTGATTTGAAGTTATTGTTCGAAGAAGGCGATGCCGCCAAAATTAAACAAATCAATATCGTTGGTAATGAAATCTTTAATGATGAAGAATTATTCAACATCATGGAACTCAAGTTTGATACACCTTGGTGGGACTTCACGTCTGAAACACGTTATCAGCAACAAACCTTAGCGGGTGATTTAGAAAATCTCACTAGCTACTACAAAGACCGCGGTTACTTGCGATTCGCAGTCACTTCAACTCAGGTATCGATGACGCCTGAAAAAGATGGTATTTACATTGGTATGAATGTGAACGAGGGTGAGCAATATACTGTATCAGAAGTGGAGTTAGTGGGTGACCTGCTCGGCTTCGAAAACTTCCTAAGTCAAGTATTACCGCTGCGTACCGGTGAACTATACAACCAAGCAACGGTGACTTATACAGAAGAGTTCATTAGCAAGTATCTGGGCCGCTTTGGATACGCTTACCCTACAGTAACAACAATTCCAGACATTAACGACGAAGACAAAACAGTAAAGTTGGCCTTATCTGTCGACCCAGGTAAGCGCATCTATGTGCGCAGAATTAACTTCGAAGGTAACGTGATTACGTCTGACGAAGTATTACGTCAGAACGTAAGCCAGTTGGAAGGAACATGGTTGTCTGATCCTTTGTTAGAGAGCTCGAAAGCATCTTTGTCGCGTCTTACGTACATGGAAACGGTTGAATTTGAAACAACGCGTGTACCAGGTGAAGACGATAAAGTGGATGTTGACTTCAAAGTAAAAGAACAAGCATCAGGTTCATTCCAAGCGGGTATTGGTTACGGTGACAACACGAAATTGAGCCTACAAGCTGGTATTCAGCAAGACAACTTCTTGGGTACAGGTAAACGTATCGCGCTTAACTTAAATACGGTTTCTTACCAACAATCAGCTCAGCTAAGCTACACAGACCCATACTTCACCATTGACGGTATTAGTCTAGGTGGTTCACTTGGTTACAGTAAGTTTGATGGTGGTGACTTTGGTGTTGTTCAGTACGACAGTACGCGTTATCAGATTGGTGCTAATATTGGCTATCCTATTAACGAAGTAAACCGAATCAGTTTCGGTCTAACTTACGCAAACGTCGAGTTATCAAGTGATAATACGAGTTTTGAACAGACTTCTCGCTTCTATGACCAATTCAGAAGTATTGATGACCCAGACTCGGCAATAAAGTACGAGAGCTTCTTGGCCTCTGCTAGTTGGACTCGTTCTACTTTGAATAGAGGTTTGTTCCCGACTGATGGTTCTTCTCAAAGAGCATCTATCAGCGTTACAACGCCTAATTCAGACGTAAACTACTTCAAACTAATCGCCGATACCAAGTTTTATTTTCCACTTAGCCGAAATCAACGTTGGTCATTACTAGCAAGACTTCGTTTAGGCTACGGTAATGGTTATGGTGATAAAAACGGTACAGAACAAATTCTTCCGTTTACAGAAAACTTCACAGCCGGTGGTGCAGATACCTTGCGTGGTTTTGAAGACAATACTGTTGGTCCGCGTGGTGTACAAAGGTTCACTAGCGTTATTGGTCAAACTCCCTCAGGTACACCTATTTTCGGTGGCCCAGACCAAGATAACATTATTGTTTCATCGCGCAGTTTAGGTGGTAACGCAATGGCAATCGGTGGCTTAGAGTTAATTGTACCGACGCCGTTCATCGAGACTGAATTTGATAGTTCAGTACGAACATCATTTTTCTTTGATATAGGTAACGTGTGGGATACTGAATTTGATTACGATTTGTATAAAGATTTAGAGTTCACTGCTCGCACAGGTGAAGGCCAACCGCTAGCCCTGGGTGACTATAGCGATTGGACGCAGTTTAGAAGTTCAGCAGGTTTATCTGTACAATGGATTTCACCGATGGGGCCGTTAGTGTTTAGTTTCTCGAAAGAAATTAATTCACGAGACGGTGACAACCCTAAATTCTTTACTTTCAACATAGGCTCAACTTTCTAAAGCGCTTTGAAAGTAGTATTATATTAACAACAAAATTTTAACCCTATTATAAGAACTGAGCGCTAAGACGTTCAGCAAGAAAACGGAACAGACTTAAGGAGTTTCCATTGAAAACATTTACTAAAACACTTATCGCTGGTGCGATGTTAAGCACTGCATTGTTAACGACTGCTGCTCAGGCTGCTGAACAAAAGATCGGTGTTGTTGATGTACAAGGTATTGTGCGTTCACTTCCTCAATATGCTGAAATAGCTCAACTTGTGACTGGTGAGTTTAAAGACCAGATCCAAGAAGTGAATAGCCAAACTGAAGAATACAACTTCTTGTTGCAAAAGTTTCAACGCGAAAGCGCAACGATGAGCGACGCTGAGAAGAAAGCATTAGAAGATCAAATAATCGCGCTTCAAAAAACCTTGCAAGAAAAGACAGGTCCATTACAGCAAGACATGCAACGTCGCGAACAAGAAGAGCAAAGAAAATTGTTCGGCTTGGTAATGCAAGCTGTTAATAAAATTGCTGCAGACGGCGAATATGATGTTGTTCTTAACCGCGGAACGACTCCTTTCGTGAAGCCAGAGTTTGATATTTCTGAGCAAGTACTAGAGCAAGTTAACAAAGCTCAGTAATACTGACTGTAATTCGCTTGGTTTTTCACCAAATCGAATAAACTGCATCCTATCAGGCCAACCAATGTGTTGGTCTGATTTGTTTTTGTCGGTTAAAAGCGTATCTTATGAAGCCTTATTTGACAGGCAATACAACAAAGTGACAGCATGGAGGCGAAAAATGCCTTTTTGCGGTAAAGGAGAAATTTTGGCTAACTCACTCAACACCATCGATATAAAAGAAATTATGGAATTATTACCTCACAGGTATCCATTTTTACTTGTTGATCGCATTACAGACTATGAACTAGGTAAATCGATTAAAGGCTACAAAAACATTACCTTTAACGAACCTTGTTTTATGGGGCACTTCCCAGGTCAACCAATTTTCCCGGGTGTTATGATATTAGAGGGATTGGCTCAAGCTGCTGGTGTACTTGGTTTTAAAACCATGGGCAATAGCGACCAGTTGTATTTGTACGCAGGCATCGATAAGGCACGTTTCAAACGCCCAGTGGAACCTGGTGACAAACTTGAATACACAGTTGAGCTCATCAAGGAACGCCGAGGTATCTGGAAGTTTTCAGGTCTTGCCACAGTAGACGGCAAGGAAGTGTGTAGTTCTGAATTTATGTGTGCAATGAGAGATATGTAATATGATCCATTCTTCATCAGTGATAGCTGAATCTGCAAAAATCGGAAAGAACGTACAAATTGGACCGTTTTGCTACATAGGCGAAAATGTCGAAATTGGTGACAATTGTGTCCTTACATCCCATGTTGTTGTAAAGGGCGATACCAAAATCGGTCGCAATAACGTGTTCTTTCAGTTTTGCTCTATCGGTGAAGATTGCCAAGATAAAAAATATGCTGGTGAAACAACCTACCTAGAAATTGGTGACGATAACGTATTTCGTGAATCTTGCACTATCCACCGCGGTACGACGCAAGATCAAAGTATCACCAAAATAGGCAACAGAAACTTGTTGATGGTGAATACTCACCTTGCACATGATTGCATGGTAGGTGACGACAACATTTTTGCCAATAACTGCACTGTAGCTGGCCACGTTCACGTCGGCAATCAAGTGATTCTGGGCGGCATGACAGCAGTTCACCAATTTTGTCACATCGGGTCTCACGCTTTTACTGGCGGCGGCGCAATTGTGTTAAAAGATGTTCCTCCGTATGTCATGGTTAGCGGCATTAAGCACATTCCCCAAGGTATTAATAGCGAAGGCTTGCGACGCAGAGGCTTCACTTCAGATAGCATTATGGCGATAAAACGCGCCTACAAAGTTATTTATCGAAATGGAAATACCACAGACCAAGCATTACCTTTACTCAACGAGATGGCAGAGACTCACGCAGAAGTGAAGATATTGGCTGATTTTGTTGCCAGTTCAAAACGCGGGATCGTGCGTTAAATAGCAATTACTTGCAGGTCTAGTAAACCAATGACAACACAAAAACCGCTCAAAATTGGGATTGTGGCAGGCGAGCCCTCTGGCGATACGCTTGCTGCTGGTTTTATGGCGCAGTTACAAAAACGATATCCAGATGCTATTTTTGAAGGTATCGGCGGTAAAAACCTAAAAGCGCTTGGTTTGCACTCTCTTTTCGACATGGAAGAACTGTCAGTCATGGGGCTTGTCGAAGTTTTAAAGCACCTTCCTCGTTTATTGCATATCAGAAAAACAGTGACCCAACACTTTATCGATAATCCGCCTGATATTTACATTGGCGTGGATGCGCCAGACTTTAATCTAGGCGTGGAAACCAAACTAAAACAAAAGGGCATTAAAACAGTTCACTACGTCAGTCCAACCGTTTGGGCTTGGCGCGAGAAGCGTATTCATAAAATAGCGAAAGCCACGCATCTTGTGCTTGGTATTTTCCCTTTTGAAGCGGATATCTATAAGAAATATCAAGTGCCTTACCAATATGTTGGACATACCATGGCAGACAGCATTGCCTTGGAGCCAAACCAACAAGTTATGCGAGAGCAATTTGGCCTCAGTTCAGAAGATCAAGTCCTAGCTATTCTTCCTGGTAGTCGAGCGAGAGAAGTGGATAGCCTTCTTCCTGATTTTATGGCTACGGCAGCCCTTGTTAAGCAAGATATACCAGAGCTTAAGGTAATGATTCCTGCAGCCAATGAGGCCAGAGAGAGACAGATAAAAGACTTACTCGTTTCCTTAGATACGAAGATGGAATCTATTGTCACAAGCTCCTCTGCTCGTGACGTCATGATAGCTTCAAATGCGGTATTACTTGCGTCAGGCACTGCGACTTTAGAGGCCATGTTGTGTAAAAAGCCAATGTTAGTCGCGTACAAGATGTCGAAGCTAACGCATATGATCATGAAGCGTTTATATAAGCCAGATTACTTTTCTTTACCTAATATCCTCGCGAATGAAGAACTGGTTACCGAGTTGTTACAAGAAGATGTGAATCCTGAAAATATGGCCTCATATATTTCGGCCTTATTGAAATCAGACAACAGTGCACTCATAGCCCGATTTACAGACTTACACCGCAACCTGCAATTACATGCTGATGAGCAGGCGGCGAAAGCGATTGCGGACCTGATAGAAGTATGAAAAAACAGCAAGATTTAGCTGCTCTGCAAACATCTTTGGCACCCTATAAATTCATTGCAGGCGTAGACGAAGTCGGACGCGGTCCCTTGGTGGGTGCCGTTGTTACAGCGGCGGTGATTTTAGACCCTAGTAAGCCCATTATCGGCCTAGCTGATTCCAAAAAGCTCAGCGAAAAAAAACGTACTGAATTATCCGCACTAATTAAACAAAACGCGTTATCATGGAGTATCGGAAGGGCAGAAGTTGAAGAGATAGATCAACTTAATATTCTGCATGCCACGATGCTTGCAATGGAACGTGCCGTAGCGGGTCTGCATGTGCAACCCGAGCATGTGCTAGTCGACGGTAATCGTTGCCCTAACTGGTCTTATTCTTGCGATGCAGTAATAAAAGGCGATGCGCTTTTTCCGCAAATATCTGCAGCATCTATTATTGCCAAAGTTGCGCGAGATGAAGAGATGATTGCATTAGATCAGCGCTATCCGAACTATGGTTTTGCGGCCCACAAAGGCTATCCGACCAAAGCGCATTTAGCCGCATTAGATGAACATGGCCCATTGTCATGTTACAGAACAAGTTTCAAGCCTGTGCAAAACGTGCTTTTACGTTGGCAAGGCGAATTACAGGATGAGGTAAAATAAGTGTCAGCACCCTTTGTACACTTAAGAGTTCACAGTGACTTTTCAATGCAAGACGGTTTGAATAAAGTAAAACCGATCCTAGCAAAAACCAAGGCCTTAAATATGCCTGCGGTAGCCATCACTGACCAAATGAACATGTGTGGTCTGGTAAAGTTTTATTCCACTGCATTTGCGGAAGGTATTAAGCCGATTATTGGTTGCGATATCTGGTTGCTATCTTCTCAATTCCCAGATGAAATAACCCGTTTAACTTTGTTGGCGAGAAGCCTTGAAGGTTACAAAAACATTACTGAAATCATTTCTAAGGCATACAAGCAAGGCCATGTACAGTACAAAGTAGTGGTTCGAGAAGAGTGGTTAGCTGAGCATGCTGAAGGGATAATTGTTCTGTCAGGAGCGCTCGCGGGCGATCTTGGTATTGCTCTTACTAAGAATAATACAGCAATAGCTGAGAATATTACGGCATTTTTCCAGAAGCACTTTCCCGATCATTATTATATTGAATTGATTCGAACAGGCCGCGATGGCGAAGAGGATTATATCCATCGTGCTGTAGAGTGGGCTGAGCAGCATGACTTGCCGGTGGTTGCCACTAACGAAGTGTGTTTTAACGATCCTGAGGGTTATGAGCCACACGAAGTGCGCGTTTGTATTAGTGAAGGTTATACATTAGAAGATAAACGACGTCCTAAGAGGCACAGTGACCAACAGTATTTGCGCAGTGCAGACGAAATGGTTGCGTTGTTTAGTGATATACCGTCGGCTATTGAGAATACGATCGAGATAGCCAAGCGTTGCAACGTTGAACTGACTTTAGGTGAGTACTTCTTGCCGCAGTTTCCAACTGGCGATATGACGACTGAAGACTTCCTAGTGAAGGTGTCTCGTGAAGGTTTAGAACGGCGTTTATTGAAGCTGTTCCCTGATGAAGACGAACGCAAAGAAAAGCGCCCTGAGTATGATGAGCGTTTAGAAATAGAATTGAAAGTAATCAACCAGATGGGTTTTCCTGGGTATTTCTTGATCGTCATGGAGTTTATCCAATGGAGTAAAGACAACAATATCCCGGTCGGGCCTGGCCGTGGCTCTGGTGCTGGCTCCTTAGTGGCTTATGCACTCGATATCACAGATCTTGACCCATTAGAGTTCGACCTTCTTTTTGAGCGATTCTTAAACCCTGAACGGGTATCTATGCCTGATTTTGATATCGATTTCTGTATGGACCGTCGTGATGAGGTGATCGATCATGTTGCTGATATTTATGGACGAGATGCAGTATCACAAATTATTACTTTTGGAACGATGGCGGCTAAAGCGGTTATTCGTGATGTCGGTCGCGTCTTAGGGCATCCCTATGGCTTTGTTGATCGAATCTCTAAACTCGTGCCACCCGATCCTGGCATGACGCTCGAGAAAGCCTTTGCTGTAGAACCTCGCTTGCCCGAGTTATATGATGCCGATGAAGAAGTTAAAGACCTGATAGATACTGCTCGAATACTTGAGGGCGTGACCCGAAATGCAGGTAAACACGCTGGTGGTGTGGTTATTTCACCCACCACTATCACAGATTTTTCGCCCTTATACTGTGACGATACAGGTTCAAACCCAGTTACCCAATTTGATAAAAACGATGTTGAAACTGCCGGCTTGGTGAAGTTTGATTTCTTGGGCCTGCGCACATTGACTATCATTCAATGGGCTATTGATATGGTAAAAGAGGTACAGGGCAAAGATATCGATATTACCCAAATTCCTCTTGTCGATGCGAAGAGTTTTAGAGTATTGCAAAACGCCGAGACAACAGCGGTTTTCCAGCTTGAATCCAGGGGGATGAAAGATCTGATTAACCGCCTGAAGCCAGATTGTTTTGAAGATATTATTGCTTTAGTTGCTTTGTTCCGCCCTGGTCCATTGCAATCAGGCATGGTAGACAACTTCATCGACAGAAAACATGGCCGAGAAGCTATTTCTTATCCTGACGCTGAATATCAGCACGAATGTCTACAGGAAATCTTAGAGCCTACGTATGGCATTATTTTGTATCAAGAACAGGTGATGCAGATTGCTCAGGTTATGTCTGGCTATTCGCTCGGTGGTGCTGATTTGTTGCGTCGTGCGATGGGTAAGAAAAAGCCGGAAGAAATGGCAAAACAGCGAGCCTCATTTGAACAAGGTGCTGCAGACAATGGCATTGATCCCGACCTTTCTATTAAAATCTTCGACTTGGTTGAGAAGTTTGCCGGTTATGGCTTTAACAAATCACACTCTGCTGCTTATGCACTGGTGTCCTACCAAACGCTTTGGTTGAAAGCACACTATCCCGCAGAGTTCATGGCTGCTGTAATGTCAGCGGATATGGATAACACCGATAAAATTGTGACTTTGGTCGACGAATGTGGTCGCATGGGGCTAGATATTCTGCCGCCAGATTTGAATGCAGGTCAGTATAAATTTACGGTAAATGCTGAAGGTCAGATTGTGTATGGTATTGGCGCGATTAAAGGGGTAGGTGAAGGCCCTGTCGAAGCAATTATCGAAGCAAGAGAACAACAAGGTCAATTTAAGGACCTGTTTGATTTTTGTGCGAAAGTGGATGTTAAGCGAGTCAACAAAAGGGTGCTTGAAAAATTAGTACTCAGTGGCGCAATGGACAACTTAGGTCCACATCGTGCGGCTTTAATGGCCAGTATTAAAGATGCGCTTGACGCAGCATCTCAACACGCAAAAGCAGAGTTGGCTGGGCAAGCCGATTTATTCGGGGTGCAGATTGAATCCGATGAAGATGTAAGCAATGCCTTTGCTAATGTGCCTGAATGGTCCGAGAAAGTCTGGTTAGATGGTGAAAAAGAAACCCTTGGACTATATTTAACCGGTCACCCGATCAATCAGTATATAAAAGAGATTAGACAATACTCAGATGGCCGCCTAGCAGATTTAACGCCAACGAATCGTGACCAGTTTGTTAGCACGGTAGGCCTTGTATTAGGCGTGAGAGTCATGACTAATAAAAAAGGTCGCCGATGGGGAATTGTGACATTAGACGATAAATCAGCCAGAATGGATGTCAGGTTTTACCCCGATATGTATGAGCAGTACGAATCGGTGCTTGTTTCAGACAATTTATTGTGGGTTAAAGGACAGGTCAGCTTTGATGAATTTTCCGGTGGCAATACAATAAACGCTAAAGAAGTGTTAACGATTGTTCAAGCGCGAGCAAAATACGTCAAACAATTGAAAATTAGTATCCCAGAAAAGTTGTGTACTTTGTCAACAGTCGCTAAAGTGCAAGGTATTATGCAAGATTACAAAAATGGGACGTGTCCTTTGCACATTCATGTAGAACATGAAGATGCAGAGGTAACCATTGCAGCAAATGCGCAATGGTACATTGAACCAGATGAACAATTACTAGTTGAACTGCGCCATGTACTGGGCAGTGAACGCGTTAACTTAGAATTTAATTAAAAGTATTGTAGCCATTAGGCAATGCTTTATAAGGTGTTAGGATAAAACATGACAGGACATTTTTTGGATTTCGAAAAGCCGATTGCAGAGCTAGAAGCCAAAATAGAAGAGTTGCGCATTGTTAACCAAGGCGGCGAATTCGATGTGAGCATTGAAGAGGCGATTGGAAAACTGAAAGAAAAATGTGCAGAACAGACAAAGAAAATCTTTTCTAACCTAGGGGCTTGGCAAATTTCTCAAATTGCTCGTCATCCAATGCGCCCTTATACCCAAGATTATATCAATAAAATGTTGAATGAGTTTGACGAGCTAGCGGGTGACCGAGCTTATGCAGACGACAAAGCAATTATTGGCGGCTTGGCGAAGCTTGATGATGTACCTGTCATGGTTATTGGTCATCAAAAAGGCCGAGATACACAAGAAAAGATCAAACGAAATTTTGGTATGCCAAAGCCAGAAGGCTACCGTAAAGCCTTGCGTCTTATGCGCATGGCCGAGCGCTTTAAATTACCCATTATTACTTTCATTGACACCCCAGGTGCCTATCCTGGTGTCGGCGCTGAAGAGCGTGGACAAAGCGAAGCAATTGCGATGAACCTAAAAGTGATGGCCGAGTTGACTGTACCGATTATCTGTACTGTTATTGGTGAAGGTGGTTCTGGAGGTGCTTTGGCTATTGGTGTTGGTGATAGAGTAAATATGTTGCAATACAGTACTTACTCGGTTATCTCGCCAGAAGGCTGCGCTTCGATTTTATGGAAGAGTGCCGACAAAGCGTCTGTTGCTGCTGAAGCAATGGGTGTAACCGCACCACAAATTAAAGAGTTGGGTCTAATCAATACCATTGTCGAAGAGCCTCTAGGTGCAGCGCATCGCGATCATGATGGTATGGCGGCTAATTTGAAAGCAGTGCTCAAGCAACAATTGGCACAACTTCAGACTTTGCCAACAGAAACGCTTTTAGAAGAACGCTACGAACGATTAATGTCGTTCGGGTATTGTTAAACGATCCTTCTATGACATCGAATATGACTCAAGTAGGCTAGGGAGCTAAACGCCATGTCTTCTTTGAGTCATATCGAAAGCGTCCTTGCTGACTTTCTATTCGGCAAACTTCACCATAAACCACAAGATATCACTGTCGCCCTAAGTGGTGGTGTTGATTCTGTCGTCTTGCTATACGCCTGCTGCAAATTAAAACAAACAAACCCGCAGATAAACATAGCCGCAATTCATATTCATCATGGTATCAGTGCCAATGCCGATGATTGGTTAGATTTCTGTACAAAGCTTTGTAATGACTTATCGGTTTCATTGCAAACTGCGCATGTGAACGTTCAGAAGCAGCCTCGAAAAAGTTTAGAGTCACTTGCTCGTGACGCACGTTACGCGGCAATTAATCAACTCGCGAAGCCTGGAACGACAGTGCTCCTTGCGCAACATGAAGATGATCAGGCTGAAACGGTATTGCTTCAACTGAAGCGCGGGGCAGGACCAAAGGGGCTCAGCGCAATGGCTGAGACCTTCACTCTGTCAGGTGATGGACTTACTGTAAATACCTCGGAGACCGCTCAGAATTCACTTAACTCAGTACAGTACGCTCGTCCTTGGCTAAACAATGGTGTGTCGAAATCCCATATTTTAGATTATGCACAGGCTGCAGGTTTAGAATGGGTAGAGGATGAATCAAATCAGGATATCTCATACGACCGTAATTTTTTGCGCCAAAAGCTGATGCCTTTACTAACAGAGAAGTGGCCTCAAATTACTCATACGATTGCGCGCAGCGCTCAGCACTGTGCGAGTCAAACTGAACTAGTCGAAGCAATGGCAGCTGAGGCTCTTTCAAATGTGTTGAGTGAAGAGGGAGGACTGCAATGTCGAGCCCTATTGGTCTTACCTATTGCGATGCAAAGAGAAGTGCTGCGCCTTTGGTTATCTCGTTTTTTGAGTCAAAGCCCTAGCGCAATGCAAGTGACAGAGATCCTGAAATTAGCACAAGCCAATGAAGATAAAAATGGAAAAGTGCTGTTAAAAACGCATCAATGCAGACGTGATCGCATGATACTACTCATGATTGCTAATCATGAGATCATTGAGCAAGCGCTACCCACACTGCATTTGTCCGTTATAGACTTAAAAAAAGAAGATAAACAAGTGGGGGATCTACGCTTTTCGATTCAGGAAAACACCTTGATGATTGCTTACCTTTCCTTTGCACGAACTGGCAGTGATTCACAAACCTGGCACCTTGAGTTACCTGTGACAAGTACCAAATTAACAGTGAGTTATGGCGACTTATCTCGCCGCTTTAAACCAAATGCTCAACGTCCGAGTAAAACGCTGAAAGCATGGATGAAAGAAGCCAAAGTGCCAGAATGGCAGCGACTAGGTGTGCCGATTGTCGAATTTGACGGAGATATAGCGGCTATCCTTTTATAAAGCTCTCCTGTCGCTACATCATTGAAAATTAGAACATAATTTTCGATTGAATAATCTTGCCATATATGGGTAACATAGACTGTCTCAGTTTGTTTACACTAAACAAAACGACAATCAAAAAGGAAGATGTAAATGATAAAGTACGATGAATATAAAGTGATTCACGTTGTTGAAGGCGGTTGCGGTACAATTTTCTTAGGCTCAAGTGGCTTACCCTTAAAAAAACTTGAATCAACTTTAAATGCTGAAGCCGCTGACGGTTGGCAGTTGGTTTTCCAAGTTGTTGAAAACAAGCGTTTCATGCTTTTCTGGAGTAGAGAGGCAGTGATCTTAACTTTAGGTCGTTCGAATGCTTAAGCAAGCTGCTTTGAGTGCCATTCGCTGGTATCAGCGAATGGGGGGCTCGAAGCAATTGTTTCGTATTGAATGCAACTTCACCCCCACTTGTTCCGAATATACGCATCAAGCAATATCGAAATATGGGGTGATGAAGGGCACCAAATTAGGTTGGCAACGCATTAGACGGTGCTCAGATCCAGACTGTATTTGTATCAAGCCAGATCCTTTAAAATAATTACTATTAGGCCACTACTCATGAACATGGAAGAACTCAAAGCAGAAGAAAATAGTCTACGCAACAATGTGGCAGAGTTGCATCCTGAAGATAAGAAGCTTTACTACCAAATTGAACAAAAATTAGTGAAAGATCCAGATACCTATGCAGTACTAAATTGGTTTTTACCAGCAGGTATTCATCACTTTTATTTAGGTAAAACTGGACGTGGCCTACTTAACCTTGTCGTCATGCTTATTGGTCTAGCGACCATATCAACAATCGGTATTTTCATCATTATACTCGTTGTGTTGATTGAGCTTCCCCAGCTATTTAGAAGCCAGCAAATTGTTTATGAATATAATAACAATGTAATGAAACAAGCTTTGGCAGAAGTTTACGATCAGAGTAGCCATATTGAATTCGAACCAAGACGCTAAGAACTGGCTATACATTAGCCTCAGTATCGTTGTAGTCATTGCAGTATTGGCTTATCAAACGGTATTTGTGATTGTTCCTTATGTATCTACTGAGCTCGCGAAGAAAGTGCCACCAAGCATTGTTGAGTTTTTGGATGAGATGACCCTAGAAGGTTTGGACGAGGAGGGGTTTTCACCTTCCGACATTCCGAAAGAAACGCAAGATAGATTAAGGCATTTATTTTCAAGCTTAGTCGCGGAGAATGCTCAATCCGGACGCGCCTACCAACTCGTGTTTCGAGCATGGGACGGTATTGCAAATGCAATGGCCCTGCCAAATGGCACAATCGTGCTGACAGATAGACTCATTGAACTTGCTGCTAATGACGAACAAATCGCAGCTGTGTTATTGCATGAGATAGCACATGTAGAGGAAAACCATGGCTTGGAAGGTCTTATCAAGTCATCGTTGCTAAGTGTATCGTTGAGTGTACTGTTCGGCGATGTAGGCGCAATGGGGGAGATTTTAGTTCAAGGCGCAGTGTTCGGCACTGACCTGAAATATAGTAGAGATGCGGAACTAGAAGCTGACGCATTTGCCGTCAATGCCTTATTGCAAGGGGCGAAGGACCCAATGTCATTGGAAGAAATCCTAAGCAGCATCAGTGGCGATGCGGACAATGACCAAATGAGCATTACATGGCTAAGCAGTCACCCTGATTTACCTCAACGTATTGAGCAAATACGGCAAATCAAACTCGCTATGTAGGCAAGTATTTGCCACGCACTTGCTGCTCCGCAATAGCAGCCTTAGGCTGCTTTAAACAAGTTTTTACCCAAGCCTTTCGCATCAATCAGAGCCATATCTGCACGTTTAAATAAACTGTCTTGCGTATCGTCTGGGCGGAAGGTTGTTGCCCCCACACTACTAGACACATCAAGATGAGATAACATTGGGTTCTTTTTAATGGCTTGTTGAATTCGTTTCGCAACACGTTTGTTCGCGGCACCATCGCTATCTAGCAGCAAGCAACAAAACTCGTCACCACCAAAGCGGAAGGCATGATCAGATTCACGTAAGCAAGATTGTAATAAGTCTGCAAACTCAATAAGGACATCGTCACCACGTTGGTGGCCATATTTGTCATTTACTTGTTTAAAGTTATCCAAATCCAGAATTAATAAACCGAAGCCTTGCTCGCTTCGCAAGCTCATACTCATTAGCTTTTGAATAGAATCATTGAAGTGAGAGCGATTATATAAGCCCGTCAACATGTCTTTCGTTGCTAACTGTTTAATTCGGTAGTACTCCAAAGCATGCTTTAAACCCATTGCATAGATTGCGTGTACTTCAGACAAAAGTTTGCGCTGAACGGGCGACAAAACCTTGGAAAATACATATGCGAGTTGTGCATGCTGAGGAGCACCGAAAGGATGGCCGTAGTCGAGAGATATCTTCATACTACGAGCGGTATTCGTGCTTTTGCCAAAAGACAATACTTGATTGGCAAAGCTAATTTTTATCGCTGTGCACGGTAATTTTGTTTTTAATAAATCAAAATAGCTATCAACTAACTCATTCAAGTCAATTGACTGCAACATAGTGCGCATTATATTCGACGATTCAATGGTAGATAACATAGGACTTTCTCTTTCGCCATCAAACTCGAAGGTCTTTACGGCGCGCGTTTCTATCGCTGGACTATCCTTAGTTCCATTAGTGTCTTTTACTGCAAGGATATCCATTGTTTACTCCAAATAGATCTCTTTAAATATGAATACTTCATGATCAATACACAGTGTTTTTTCAAACTTTCGTCAGCTTATTGACGGATAGATTGATTTAATCGCTATATTGGGTATGTTTTTTGTGCCAATATCTATGATGCTTGCTCTGTAAGCCGCGATATGCCGTTTTAACTACTGTGCTAATCATACTTAAGTAGAGTAAAGCAAACTTTGTGCCTATTTTTAAATGTGCTGTTTTTTTTCAGCTGAAAAGCCACAGTACAGTTTGATTGTTAAAGGAAACTCATTTGGATTCGACGTTTATTAATGTCATTGCGCTGTTGGCTTTGTCAGTACTTTTGGTATGGAGCTTTAAGCGCATCAATTTGCCCGCTATCTTGGCCTATCTAGCCGTTGGGGTAGTGGCTGGCCCTCAGGTCCTTTCAATGTATTCAGATCCTGAACAAATGCATCTCTTGGCTGAGGTTGGTATTGTATTCTTGCTATTTTCCTTGGGGCTGGAGTTTTCACTACCTAAGCTTGTCGCCATGCGCAATCTTGTATTTGGGGTGGGAGCAGGACAGATGTTGATCACGACAGTGCTGTTTGCTGCTATCGCACTCCTCTTTGGGCAAACACTCAGCACTGCGATCATTATCGGTGGCATGGTTGCTCTTTCTTCTACCGCAATTGTCATTAAACAAATTGATGATGCGGGACGATTAAATACGCCACGCTCGCAAATGGCAGTCAGTATATTGCTATTTCAGGACTTAGCCGTTGTCCCTTTTTTAATCGTCATTCCTCTACTGGCTGAAAGCGCTGAACAAAGTATCGGCGCGGCCATGCTTCTGGCTTTATTTAAAGGTGTTGTCGTCGTTGTATTGCTGCTGTCGATGGGGCGTTGGTTATTACCAAAACTGTTTAATGAAGTTGCTCGGACCCGCACGGACGAGTTATTTGTGTTAACGACGATATTAGTTGCATTGTTAGCTGCTGGGACGACCTATGCGTTTGGTTTGTCAATGGCGCTAGGTGCTTTCCTTGCTGGCATGATGCTCAGTGAGTCGCAATACCGTCATCAACTCGAAGCAGATATAAGACCATTCAGAGATATTCTAATGGGTCTATTTTTCATTACTGTCGGGATGAAGTTAGAGCTGAATGTTTTCATTAGTCAATTTCATTGGGTCATTGTTGGCTTGGTTGTACTCGTTGTATTAAAGACGGTGGTTGTATGGTTTAGCGCTATTCTATTCAAGAGTAACAAACAAGATGCTTGGGCAGCAGGTATGAAGCTAGCGCAACTTGGGGAGTTTAGCTTTGTTATTGCGGCTTTAGCGGCACAAAACGGCGTGATTACCAGTGAACAGTCTTCTATGGTCATCAGTATTGGACTGCTAAGTATGGCTATTACGCCTTGGCTGATTACTCAAAGTGGTAGGTTCGCGAACTGGATTGCCCCTAACGATGCACTTGTTCATGCTCAACAAGTACAACCGAACATCAGTTCTGAGAGTTTATCAAATCATGTCTTAATTTTGGGCTTTGGTCGGGTGGGGCAGTCTGTCGCTAGAATGCTGAAGTTAGAAGGTATTAAGTACATTGCTATCGACTTTGACCCTGTTAGAGTGCATGAAAGCCGTTCTGCGGGCGAAAGTGTCATGTTTGGTGATGCTTGCCAACGAGACTTACTAAAATCTGCGGGTATAGCTAAGGCGCAACTTGCGTTAATTACTTTCGATCAACACGACAAAGCGCTGAAAGTCGTGAATGTTATTACCGATTTGAAAGCGGGCCTACCCATAGTCGTTAGAACGCGAAAAGATTATCAGTCTGAAGATTTTTATGCCGCAGGCGTACTTCAGGTCGTTCCTGAAATACAAGAAGGTAGCTTAATGCTTGTGTCTCAAGTCTTGCATAGCGCAGGAGTCCCGATGTCACGCATTCTAAAGCGTGTGCGCAATGAACGGAAGAAAGGCTATCAGCATATGCATGGCTTTTTTCCAGGTGAAACTACCGAAATCACTTACGGTACAAAAGACAAACTTGAATTCATGCATGCGGTCGCGATTGGCAGCGATGCTTATGCGGTGAATAAAACACTCAGTGAACTAGATATTGAGCGTCGACGCGTCAAAGTGACAGGACTTCGGCGCAATAATAACGAGATTGAATCACCGGAAGCCGACACGCTGATCGTAGCGAATGACGTATTGGTTATTTCTGGGAAGCCAAGACGGGTTGAGCGAATTGAGCATTATTTGTTATATGGCAAATAAGCGCGATGTTTTATAAATCGGCCATATGATGCAAAATTTTCCAATAATCCTATTCAAATAAAGTAAACTACGCCCATTATTCATTAGTGAGGAGATTTTCCGTGGCGGTTCATTGGTTCCCAGGGCACATGCACAAGGCGCTTAAAGAGATTAAAGAGGCCTTAAGCCAGGTTGATATTCTCATTGAAGTGTTAGATGCACGAATTCCATATTCTAGCGAAAACCCTGAAGTTGCAAAGATTAGGGGAGATAAGCCCGTTCTGAAAATACTCAATAAGTCAGACCTTGCTGATCCCGAGATCACCGCTAGGTGGCAGGCTCATTTGGAGTCTGAAAGAGGCGTCAAAACATTTACAACCTCTACAGATAATACAGCTAAAACCAAGCAAATAATCGAGTTAATCCGCAAAACCTGTGCTCAAAAAGATGCATCGGTAAAAACGATCAATGCCATGATTATGGGCATACCAAATGTAGGAAAGTCGACGCTGATCAATATCTTGGCTGATCGTGTTATCGCGAAAACCGGCAACGAGCCTGCGGTAACCAAAAATCAACAACGTATCAATCTTGGGAGCGGCATCGTTTTATTTGATACACCGGGTGTACTTTGGCCGAAGCTCGAAAATCCGAATACCGGTTATCGCTTAGCAGCATCGGGTGCCGTCAAAGACACTGCAATGGAATACGATGACGTAGGCTTTTATGCGGCAGACTATTTGATAAAAGCTTATCCTGATTTGATGCAAGACCGCTACCGCCTCGATTTTGTGCCAGACACCGAACTAGCGTTCTTAGAGATGGCGGCATCGAAGCGCGGCGCGTTGATGGCAGGTGGTCGTGTTAATTTGCATAAGATTTGTGAAGTACTTATCAATGAGTTGAGGTCGGGAAAACTGGGCCGTATTACCCTAGAAACGCCTGAGATGCTGATTGAAGAAAAACGAGAGATGGCAGAGGTAGCCGCCAAAAAGCTCGCAGACAAAGAAAAACGAAAGCAGCGTTTCAAGGATGGCTCGCTGACGCCAGATAAAAAAGATAAAAAAGAAAAGCGTGAAGAAAAACGAATGGAAAATAGAGCGCGACGAAAAACGTAATGACAGTTAATCAGTCGCGCAATGGTGTGTTAGAGCAGGGCGTGGTTGTTGATAGATACTAAGACAACTGGCTCAACACGTGCTCGATTGCCCCAGTAATGGCTGCGACCTGCGCTTTCGCACATATTTCGTCGTTAGCGTTTGGACTGTCAGGATAAACTTCAGTTGTGCTAACGTAAGGCGCATCTGTAAAACCACCACATAAGTGTAATGACTTTTTGTCATAATTAATCACACCATGCTGTTCTACATCAGCCCCAATAATTTTATTGTCTTTATCTGCTAAAGCAATGTGGGTAACTGACTCAACAGCCTTTATGATAGCGCGTTGAAAGTCAGGCTTGGGTCGACTTGTATCTCCGACAGTGTAAAAACCATCAGGAATGTCCCACACCTTTTGTTCAATGGCATCACGTGCTGCTAACGCCGGACGAAATTCTGTATTGTCAGAGTCGGTAGTTTCGTGCAAGTCAATGTGCATACTGAGTGGAAGTTCTAAAGCTGCAACGCACGCCATAGCCAGTTTTGCTTCCTGGCTTGGACTATTTTCAATAAAGGAGCGATTAGGATCTAGTGCAAAAGGGTTCCAACGATTAATCGTTTCATATCCCCAAGGGCTTAGGCATGGCAAGACAATGATATTTGCTTTTCCTTTGTACGCTGAGGCAGCATCGCGAATAAAAGCAATTGCACCTTGCACCCCACTGGTTTCATAACCATGAACACCGCCGGTGACTAAAATATTGGGTAGTCCAGCTTGATGCTCACCGATAACAGCGCAATACAATGGATAATCAGCATAGGCACTTCCTTGGTTTGCTCCGTCACTTAAGCTCAACGATTGATAGTGAAGAGTACCGTAGTTTATTAACTCATAAATTAAGCCTTCACTTCTCAGTTGGTTTAAGGGGTCAGCGACCTCATCAAAGTAAGAACGCTTTTGGTATTGTTGATCTAACCAAGCTTGCTTATCTTTCTCTGTCCAAGGTTTACCAGGCGTGCCAATCGAGTATTCAGGGTATGCATCAGTCATTTAAGCGGCAGGATCCTTTCTTAAGTTTTCAAATTCTTTGTTCAATGAGTATTTTTCGTCAGTCACAATACGCTCTAGGGTAGCGATTCGCTCGCTCATCACCTCAATTTGACTGAGCAATTCATTTTTTTCTTTCTTGCTGAGCGCGCTGGCTTCTTTTTTCTTTCTGTCGGATAGGGTTGAGATAATACTCGTTATACCACCGACACAAATGGCAACAATAATAATAGCCGTTAAGTTCATCTTGTTTCTCCTTAAAATAGTCAAAGTATACCGCGCTAGCTAAAAAGCGCGCCACGCGAAATTGTACCAACAAGAATGTTTAGCAAAACTAACATTCCAAAATATGGCTGACAAGCGAAAGCAGTAATAGCTCGCATATCTTTTTATTCTTTGTCTCAATTTCGTCTTTTGTGTGTTTTCAAATCTTAGCAAGCAAAAGTTTTGCCAAAAGAAAAGTTAAGTAATAACAATGGCTTATATTTTCAGTGGTTCGTTTCTATTGGGTTTATTGGTTAAATTGACCAAAAAGGAGTTAGATGTACAAACTAAGGCATAGGATGTTAAACGATATATTGTGCGTTTCGTAATAGCTCTTATTATACGTTTTATTATTACAACACCGAGTAATTCGCTATAATCAGCGCTGAGCTTCAAATTCATCTCACAAAACTAACATTATTATATTTATATCAAGGGCTTATGAGCGAAATTCAAGCATTAAAACAAGACGAAGTGTTTATGGCTAGAGCAATTGAGCTTGCCGAAAAAGCAGAAGCTATCGACGAAGTCCCAGTAGGGGCGGTGATTGTCTTGGACGGTATCATTATCGGTGAGGGTTATAACCAGTCCATTTCATTAAATGATCCAAGTGCGCATGCTGAAATGATAGCCCTACGCGAAGCCGCAGTAAATGTGAATAACTATCGTGTGCTTGATGCTACCTTGTATGTAACGCTGGAGCCGTGTCCGATGTGTGCCGGGGCTTTAGTGCATGGCAGGATTAAGCGCCTTGTTTTTGGCACTTATGATATGAAAACAGGAGCAAGCGGTAGTGTTATGGATATCACTAATCATGCAGGTTTAAATCATCAAGTGTTGGTCGAAGGTGGTTGTTTACAAGCCGAGTGTAGTGCGCAGATATCTGCTTTCTTCAAGCGTAGAAGAGCCCAAAAAAAGCAGCAAAAACATCTAGGTGAGTGAGGTGGCCTATGTGCCAACTTGACTACGTTTCAGGTAGCCATTGGCATTGAGTTTACTGGCGGCAAGGGCACTAATGTTAGCAGTGCCGAATATCTTTGAATGAGAGTACTTTGAATGAGAGTAAGTGGGCGCTAGGGTTAGCAGGCTTCACTCCATTGTTCAGCAAGCTCGGTGATGGCAAATTGTTTACGACGTTGCATGACTTTCTGATGCATTCTCTTTAATAGCATTCTACGTTGGTTACTTGCTCTTAATCTTCTACCTGAGCTAAAGCTTTTGTTTCTTTTCATATTGTACCTCTTTTCTGTCTTGTCTGAAGTTCCGACGACTTCAGTAGTTTTCTTTTATGTTTTAAAAATTCTTTTAAATTCGTGCTATTAGAACGCACTAGGCGTTAATAAGTTTCATTTATTTCCAAATAATGTCATTTGCCTGTTCAATTCTATTTCCAGACTATTTGTTTCTTGCCACAAATAGCTCGTCTCTCATATTGGTCGTTGTGACTTGGTTGTTGCGACGAATACTCGAAAGATATAAGCAAGTTATAGTCCAAGTTGGTGACAATTTTGTGACCATATAATTAAGCTTATATGAATGAGGATGCGCTCGCGATTTTCAACAGAGCGCCAAAGAATCTCTTTTGACGTTTATCAATTGGACGAAGTTGAACTATCTGAATCTGTTTGAGATTGAGCGTCGCTTTCACTCTCAGTTTTCTGGCTTGACGGTGGTGAATTGATTTCAGGTGGCAATTCTGGTGCGATCTCTGGCAATTGCGTCTGATCCTCTAACCACACTAGAGTATCATAGTAACGACGGATGTTGTCAACATAGTTAACTGCCTCATCACCGCGAGCATAACCATAGCGTGTAGATTTATAGAATTTTTTCTGGCGAAGTAAGGGTAAGTGCTTCTTCACATCTACCCAGAGGTCAGGGTTATAGCCCTGTCTTTCTGTGATTTTTCGAGCGTCTTCTAAATGCCCCAATCCGACGTTATAAGCAGCAAGTGCCATCCATATGCGATCAGGTGATTGAATCCTAGCGGGTATGCGTCGGAGTAGACTGCTTAAATAGCGAGCTCCGCCACTGATACTTTGCTCAGGATCCAGTCTCGATTTTACTTTCATGTCTTTCGCTGTCGCTAAGGTCAACATCATTAGGCCGCGAACACCGGTGGGTGATTTTGCTTTCGGATCCCAATGACTTTCTTGGTAACTCATTGCGGCTAATAAACGCCAGTCATTGTCACCAGCATAAGCTTCAAATAGTTCTTTGTAGGTTGGCAGCGTTTTATCGACTGCACGCATAAACGCACGGGTATCGACGTAGTCAAAGGACTTTACGTGACCAAAGTATTTGTCTTCTAAAGCACTTAACTGACCGTTTGCTTGAAGCGAGCCAAAGTATTCGATTAGCGCAGCACGCAATGAGTCATCGGTATCTTTATTTAACAGCCAACCTATTTGCAGGGTATCTGTTACTGAAAAACCGATCCCTAAATTGGGGTACCGTCGTCTAGCTACGGCTAAAATATTCGAATCTGAGATGGTGTAATCTAACTCGTCTTCAGACACCATTTCTAAAAGTTCTTCAATATCTTTTTCGTCGGTTTCCTGCCAGAACGGAAGTTCGTCGCTTTGTGTAAAGACGCTTAAGGGTTCGCGATAAAAATCATTTGCCACAATGGTCAGGTCACCCTCTAATTGCTGAATGTCACGAGGGCGGTTTCGCCCTTTTCGATAAACCAGTTCGAAATTCACCGACTGATAAGCTGGGCCAAAACGATAACGCTCTTTGCGTTGTTCTGTCATGGTAACGTTGGCAGCAATCAAATCGACTTGTTTGTTTTCTAACTGGGGTAGAAGTTCACGATAAGAATAGTAAGGGTAAACTTCTAATCGTACACCAAGGTAATCAGCAAAACCTTGGGCGAGTTCATACTCAAAGCCTTCGGGAGAAGTGGAACCATTATAATAAGTTGTTCTGCCATACACTGAGCCCACTTTTAGTACGCCAGACTGTAAAATACTGCTGAGCGAGGACGCATGCTGCGGTTGAGAGCAACTGCTCATAAAAAGAAGCGTTGAAAAAGTGATACATAATCTCAGGCAATATTTGCCGAACGCATTTATCTTACGAAATTCAGGCACAGAATATGAAGACCACTTTAGGTGTGGTTTAGAGGGTATTCTGGGTGAGCTAAATTTCTTCATAAGGCCATTGTGACTAAATTTTACTGCGGCATCCAGTAAGTTATTGCAAAAAAGCAAAATTCTCCTCTGTTAATCACTTATCAAGTGCCGCATTTTCCTCTATAATTCTGCGCCAATTGCTGTCCTTAGCCTTTGGTTGCATTACCACACGTGCAACCCTAATAATTGGTATCTACTATGTTAATTCTTCGCGGTTCTTCTGCTCTTTCATCGTTTAAACAAGAAAAGTTATTAGCGCAATACGCTAATCTTGGTCTGCCAGTGCAGAATGTAAGCGCACAATACGTTCATTTTGCTGACGTTGAAGGTGAATTAGACGCTGAGGAATTAGGCGTTCTGGAACAATTACTTACTTACGGACCAAGCTCCGAAAAGTTAGACCTTGCTGGTCGTTTAGTTATTGTGACGCCTCGTCCGGGTACCATTTCCCCTTGGGCTTCAAAAGCAACAGATATTGCCAAAAATGCCGGCTTGACCAAAATAAAACGATTAGAGCGTGGTATTGCATTTTACGTATCGACGCAAAGCGAATTGGAAATAACGACATTAGCTTCACCATTATATGACCGTATGACGCAGTCTGTATTTAATGATTTGGAGAGCGCTAGTGTCCTGTTTGCTCAGACTGAAGCGAAACCTTTCACATCAGTTCCCATTCTAGAACAGGGTAAACAAGCCTTAATTGATGCCAATATCTCTTTAGGCTTAGCACTAGCGGAAGACGAAGTAGATTATTTGTTTGATAGCTTTACTCAATTGGGTCGCAACCCGAACGACATTGAGCTTTATATGTTCGCACAAGCAAATAGCGAACATTGTCGCCATAAAATCTTTAATGCAGATTGGACGATTGATGGCCAGAAGCAAGAAAAGTCATTATTTAAAATGATTAAAAACACTTATGAAGTGTCAACAGACTTTGTCCACTCAGCTTATAAAGACAACGCTGCTGTGATGGAAGGTTGGCATGCCGGTCGTTTTTATCCAAACGCGAACACCGGTGAATATAACTATCATCAACAAGATATCGATATTCTCATGAAGGTTGAAACGCATAACCACCCAACTGCGATTTCGCCATTTCCAGGCGCAGCGACTGGCTCGGGTGGTGAAATTCGTGATGAGGGCGCAACGGGGCGAGGTTCAAAACCAAAAGCAGGTTTGGTTGGTTTCTCTGTTTCAAACTTGAATTTGCCCGGTCTCTCACAACCTTGGGAAGTCGCTTACGGTAAACCTGAGCGGATAGTGACTGCTCTGGATATTATGCTCGAGGGGCCGCTAGGTGGTGCCGCTTTCAATAATGAATTTGGACGCCCAAATATTCTAGGTTATTTCCGCACATTCGAACAAACAGTTGATAGTTTTAATGGGAAAGAAGTACGTGGTTATCACAAGCCGATCATGCTCGCAGGCGGACTAGGTAATATTAAAAAGGACCACATCCAAAAAGGTGAAATAACGGTTGGCGCAAAACTTATCGCCTTAGGCGGCCCAGCAATGAATATTGGTTTGGGCGGCGGCGCAGCATCCTCAGTTGCATCTGGACAAAGTAACGCCGATTTAGACTTTGCATCTGTGCAACGTGAAAACCCTGAAATGGAAAGACGCTGTCAAGAAGTGATTGATAAATGCTGGCAACTAGGTGACGAGAATCCAATTCAATTCATCCATGACGTTGGTGCGGGTGGATTATCCAATGCATTCCCTGAACTCGTTAACGATGGTGAGCGCGGCGGTGTGTTCGAACTGCGTGAAGTACCAAATGATGAACCAGGTATGTCGCCATTAGAAATATGGTGCAATGAATCACAAGAACGTTATGTAATGTCTGTAGCGCCTGAAAACCTAGCAACATTCGAAGCGATTTGTAAGAGAGAGAGAGCACCATTTGCGGTTGTAGGTGAAGCGACAAGAGAGCAGCACTTGACTCTCAGTGATGCAAAGTTTGGCAACAAACCGATTGATATGCCGCTTGACGTGCTTTTAGGTAAGCCACCAAAAATGAGCAAAGATGTGGAGAGTTCTACAGCAAATGGCGACACTTTCGATACACAGAATATTGATTTAAGAGAAGCGATAGAGCGCGTGCTTCAACTACCAACGGTTGCTGATAAAACGTTTTTGATCACCATTGGTGACCGTTCTGTTACGGGTATGGTATCCAGAGACCAAATGGTTGGTCCATGGCAGGTTCCAGTGTCTGATGTCGCTGTCACAACGTCTGCATTCGATACCTACTCAGGCGAAGCGATGAGTATGGGGGAGCGCACACCGGTGGCATTGCTTAATCATGCTGCGTCGGCCAGACTCGCGGTTGCCGAGTCATTAACCAATATTGCAGGTACTGATATTGGTGATATGAAGCGAATTAAATTATCTGCTAACTGGATGTCCGCTTCAACTCACCCTGGTGAGGACGCTGGTTTATATGCTGCAGTGAAGGCGGTCGGTGAAGAGCTATGTCCAGAGCTTGGTTTGACTATTCCTGTTGGAAAAGATTCGATGTCGATGAAAACGGCATGGCAAGACAATGGTCAAGATAAGGCGGTTACGTCTCCATTATCGCTGGTCATTACCGCTTTCGGTGCAGTAAAAGACGTACGCAAAACGGTGACGCCAGAATTGCGAGAGACCGCTTCTGAGTCTAGCTTGTACCTCATTGATTTGGGTAATAAACAGAATCGTATGGGCGGTTCGTGTTTAGCTCAAGTTTACGGAAAATTAGGTAAAGACGTGCCAGACGTAGATGATCCTGCCAAACTAAAAGCCTATTTCTTATTCATGCAAGAGCTTGTGAGTAAGGGCTTAATTGCTGCTTATCATGACCGTTCTGATGGCGGGTTATTTGTGACGGCAGCTGAAATGGCCTTTGCGGGTAAAAAAGGGATTGAGTTAGATATTAGCGGTTTAGGTAACGATGCTGCGTCTATTTTATTTAACGAAGAGCTTGGCGGTGTAGTGCAGGTTCGAGAAACTGATTACGAAGCATTCCATTCAGTAGCCCAGCAGTTTGGTCTTGAGGGCTGTATTCACAAAGTCGGTGAAATAAACGATGTTGACAATATATGTGTCAGCAAAGATGGTGAGTTGTTAGTTAAAAACACGCGTACTGCTTACCGTCAATTGTGGGCAAGCACTACTCATGCAATGCAAAAGCTGCGTGATAATCCTGATTGTGCTGACCAAGAGCACGAAGCCAAAGGCGATTCTGAAGACCCAGGTTTACACAGCCTATTACATTTTGATATCAATCGAGATGTGAGCGCCCCCTATATCAACACAGGCGCTAAGCCTGAGGTCGCTATCTTGCGTGAGCAAGGTGTGAACTCCCATGTTGAAATGGCTGCGGCTTTTCACCGGGCAGGTTTTACGCCAATCGATGTGCATATGAGCGACATGTTAAATGGGCGCTCATTGGATAACTTTGCTGGCTTGGTTGCCTGTGGTGGCTTTAGTTATGGTGACGTCTTAGGAGCGGGAGAAGGTTGGGCGAAATCAATTTTGTTCAATCCAGAAGTGAAAGCAAGTTTCAAAGCTTTCTTTGAGCGAAATAATACTTTCTCGTTGGGTGTGTGTAACGGTTGCCAGATGCTATCCAATCTGAAATCACTCATTCCTGGTACAGAACATTGGCCACATTTCGTGACTAATCAGTCTGAACGATTTGAGGCACGCGTAGCGATGGTCGAAGTGGCTGATTCGCCTTCGGTTCTTTTATCAGGTATGCAAGGGTCAAGAATGCCCATTGCCGTCTCTCATGGCGAGGGTCGTGCTGAGTTTAAAGCTGACAATCAAATAGCCGCGCTGAAAAATGCCAGTCAAATAGCACTGCGCTATGTTAATAACTACGGCAGAGTGACCAGCGACTATCCGGCAAACCCAAATGGTTCCCCACAGGGCATTACAGGTTTAACGTCGGTTGATGGACGAAGTACGATCATGATGCCTCACCCTGAACGTGTGTTTAGGGCGGTTAGTAATTCCTGGCGACCAGATGACTGGAAAGAAGATAGCCCATGGATGCGCATGTTTAGAAACGCGCGTGTATTTGTTGGCTAAAACTAACCGCGGCGGTTTCGCTCGCGGTTAATCAGTTTTTGATTGGGATGTTTTTTCAGCAGCACATATACTGAAGCTAAGCCACCGTGATGTTTCTGTGCTGTGTGAAACGCTATTACCATGTCAATTTGACGCAGCCATTGGTTTACATAGCTCTTCATGAAACCAGGGAAGGGTTTACTTTTCAACCCGAGTCCATGTTGTAATAGTAGAGTGCGAACCCCTTTTTCATGACACTCTTTAATGGTTTTATAGAGTGCTATTCTGGCCTCGTCTAACTTCATATGAGTGATGTTTAGCGAGGTATCTATTTGGTATTTCCCTAGTCGCAAGTTTTTATATACGCCGTCCTGTACACCATCTTGTTTGTATTCAATAAAGTCATGAGGATCAATCGGTGTGACTTGCTCTACCGATAAACCATTGTCGTCTTTTTCGACTTCAGCGATCAATGCCTCACGCTTTAGCTTTTGAGCAAGTGTTTCCTGGCTTTTGTTATTCAGGGCAATTGTATTGCTACTTGCTAGTGGTTTTACATCACTCATTTCGTCGAAGAATGAAAGGTCATCAGGTACAGAATGTGACATAAGTGACTCCTTGGTTGCGACTAGCTTTAATGCCGATATACTCTAAATCGATTTGAGTATCTGTGGGTTATACGCCAGAATCTCAAGCTTAGTCCAGAATTTATTTACGGAAATTATCATGACCCTGCCACTTATCGCAATTCTTCGAGGTGTAACACCAGAGCGTATTTTATCTGTTGCAGACATTCTGTTATCAGAAGGGTTTCACATGCTTGAAGTCCCTTTGAATAGCCCTGACGCGTTGAACAGTATTCAGATGCTTGCCGATAAGTATTTGCAAGAGCCGAATCAAGCTGAGCCAAGTGAACAACTTTTGTTGCTAGGTGCTGGTACCGTAGCTACGCACAAGCAAGCTGAGGCTGTTGTAGATAGCGGGGCAAATCTTGTGGTATCACCGAATTTTAATAGTCAGGTGATCAACATTGCGAAGCAAGCTCAAGCCTATATGTGTTGCGGTGTATTCACCCCAACTGAAGCATTTAATGCGATAGAAGCTGGCGCAGACTGCTTAAAACTATTCCCTGCCAATGTACTTAAGCCTGGCGGCCTAAAGGCTTTACGTTCTGTATTGCCAGCTCAAACACAGTGTTTCCCGGTGGGAGGCATTGAGGCCACGGAGCAGTCAATGATGCCTTTCTATGAAGCCGGAGCCAATGGCTTTGGCGTAGGCTCAGCACTATTTCATCCCAGTATGAGTGATGATGATATTCGGCGAAAGGCGAGGGACTTTGCTAGTGTTTGGAGAGGTTTATCAAACTAGTTAGCCCATTGAGTTATTTTATTATAAATTAATTGGCCTTACCGCTTGACAATATGTCCGATGGTGTTAATTTATTGTTAAATAAACGTGGTGTTTGTGAAGATTTGGCTTTATTAGTCACTTAATCGGAGCAGCCAGCCCGTCTTATCTACACAACAATAAAGGAAGACACTGTGACTACAACTAAAAACTTTAAACTCTCCACTTTAGCTATAGCGCTTGCTGCGCTTGGCGGGGCGTCAGCATCTGGCTTTGCGTTGGCACAAGAGGAAGAGGCAAGCAATGACAATAATGTCGAGGTTATCGAGATAAAAGGAATTCGCTCGTCGTTGACTAAAGCACTTGCAGAAAAGAGAGCTTCTAGCAAACTTGTTGAAGTTATTCAATCAGATGATATTGGCAAGCTACCTGACCAAAATCTGGCTGAAGTATTAGAAAATGTCACAGGGATCCAGATCACCCGAACAGCGGGTGTAGGTACGGCGGTGCAAATTCGCGGTACAGATGAAAACCGAGTGGAAATTAATGGCGTTTCCACCGTTGGCTCAGGTTCGGGGCGCGGAGGCATCAGTTTTGAAGACTTGCCGGCAGCGCTCATTTCCTCAGTTGAAGTTACCAAAGCACCCGAAGCGAAAACTATAGAGGGATCGGTTGGTGGCACTATCAACTTACGCACTTTGAGGCCACTTGAATTAACCGACACCGTCTTTGCTGTGCGTGGCAAGGTGCAAAATAGTGACTTGGATGTTGACGATAATTATTCCCCAATACTCTCGGGTACTTTCGGCGATAATTGGTCAACTGATAATGGTGAGTTTGGTATTGTCATCAGCGCGAGTTATGCCGAACAAAACGTTTCCGCTTTTAGGCCGCGAGCTGACCGAGACGGTTTAGTCACAACAGATCAAAACTACGATGCCGATGGTCGAGCCGGTGAGTCAAGTGATCGCATCATTGGTAGTGCTGAAGATTTTGATTTTTTGAGGATCCAGTTCTTCAATCAGGACTACGATATTCTTGATTATGAAACCACGAACTTTTCTGCTTCTTTTGAATGGCAGCCAAACGACAAGCTGCGTCTGTATGTCGATGCCCTAGTGAATGATCAGCAACGTACACAAGAGAGCACAGAGATTCAATTTTCAGGTGTGTCAGACATTGACGTTGTAGATATTACGACAAACACCTCATTCGAGACTGTAAACTTCGGTTCTATTGATACGCCTAGCGGTATAATCAATATACCGTCGATTCAAGCCGTCACCTCCGGTGTTTTATTACCAGATGCTATTTTGGCAAGTGGGTTGAATCCGAATATCAGGACGACGACAAATACCGGCGCGAGACTTACCGACAGTTCGGTGATACGAATCGGTGGTGAATGGACCGATGACAAATATGTACTCAGTGCTGAATATGCAGTTTCGCAATCCGATACAGTCACACCAAACTTTGCAACTCGTTTGGATTTTATTAACCCTAACTCTGCACAGCCAGTATTAGGTGGAAGCGTGGATAATGGTACGCCTGTAGAGTTTGATCTACGAGGCGGCACCTTGCAATTTGGTATTGCGCAAGGCTTAGCAACATCTCCAACGACAGCGCAATTGCTTGACCCTGCAAATTATGCTTTGAGTCAGGCTCAGCAGGTACGCGACCTATCTGAAAATGAAGAAACTGCTTTTAGATCAGACTTTACCTATTTTCTTGATGGAGCAATTCCTTTCGTAAGCTCGATAGATGTTGGCTATCGCTACAATGAGTCTTCAACGCTTAATAACGATTTCAATAATTCTCGTGTAAACCTAACAAGCTCATCCTCTGAGTTTGACCGACCTAGAGCGAGTCTATTTTCAAACATAGTGGTGCCTGGCTCACCTAACTTTAACGCTGCAGACGGAAGACGTTTATTTGTACGAGATTTTCTGATTATTAATCCAGGATTATCCTATTCAGATCCAGATGCAGTTGCTCAAGCAATAAATAGCGCGATTATTTCGGCCTCAGACGATCCAAATAACCCAGGTGAAACCTTAGGTGCATTGGTGCAAGATGAGTCGGCTTTCTTTGACATATCAGAAGAAACCCATGCACTTTATGCCCAAGCAAACTTTGAAAGCGATATTCTGCGTGGTAGCGTGGGTTTGCGTTATGTCACTACTGAACTCACGTCCATAGGCTTGGTTGAAAACAATGGCTCGTTTGAACAGTTAGTTGAAACGGGTGACTACGACTTTGTACTTCCACGTTTAAACCTTGTCGCAGACATCAATTCAGATGTCGTGCTTAGAGCATCATTAGGTCGAGATATTAACCGCCCTGATTTCGATAATCTGTCGACTTCTACTCAGTTTACTGTCAATGCCAACGCGCCTGTAGTAGCGGGAAATCCCAATCTAGTGCCAGAAGATATTTGGTCTGTGGACTTAGCTGTTGAGTACTATTTTGCTCCATCAAGTGTGTTGAGTGCAGGCGTTTTCTATAAGAAGCGTAAAGACCTATTTATTCCATTTACTGAAGATCCTCCGGGTAACGTGGTCGACGGCGTCTTAAACATCGATATTACTGCGCCGTGTGAAGACGGCGGCATTTTTAACCCTGTCGCCGATAGAAACATCAACAACCCAAGCCCTGGTGAAGGTATTTGTGTTCCTTTCCAGTCAACCTTTAACGGCAATGGAGACACCACACAAAAAGGTATCGAGCTAGCATTTCAATACGACCTTGCGGGCTTCGAAGATGACCTTGGTTGGGCTTCTGGTTTTGGTGTAATCGCTAACTACACATATCAAGATGCTAGCAGTGGTGATGATTTCCGAAGCTTCAACAGTCGTGGTATCGCCATTTTAGAGGCTCTGGGTATTGCAGAGGAAGACGCTCAAGACCGTGTTGAGTTGCAGAACTTATCGAAAAACGCCTATAACTTTACATTGTTCTATGAAAAGTATGGCATATCAGCACGTGCTCGATATACCTGGCGCTCTGCCTACATTGCTACAGATGCCTTTCAATTTGGTTTACCACGCGTGAATGAAGCTCGTGGCCAACTTAACGCAAGTATTAACTATGATGTAAATGAGAACCTGAGCTTCGGTCTTGAGGGAATTAATATTACACAAAGTGATGCGGAACAATCATGTGTCAATGAAGGAGGTTTATTATGCTTCCAAGGTCTAACTGACCGCAGAATCCTTGTTGGTGCAAGCTATAGGTTCTAACTGGCTCTGTTACATATATTTATGAAGGCTGCTTGCAGCCTTTTTTTATGCCTATGGTTTTCATTAAAACCATCCTTTACACCAGTAGTTTCATCTATTGATTCATAGCACACTGAGCTCTCAAGCTTGAGATGGGAGGGTGAACATACATAGTATTTTGTTCATCACTTTATTGGACTTGGTGCTTCGAAACTAAGTCACTATAGATAACAAGGATGTAAAAATGAGAGAAATTAACGACGTTGAAATTGGTTTGATTAGTGGTGCTGGCGATGCAGCAGATGCGGCTCAAGGCGCTGTTGCTGGTGGGTCGTACGCAGCAGGCGCGATTGGTGTCGCTGTAGCTGTTGGCGCAACTGTGACAGCACCGGTCACCATTGGTGTTATCGCGGTTGCTGCTATTGCTGGTGCCGCTTATGAATTTTTCACAGATTAGAGGGAACTAAAAATGAAAGAATTAACGACATACGAGTTAGCGCAGGTATCTGGCGCAGGTGTTTCTGGTGGTGATGTAGCAGAAGCCGCTGGTGCCGGCGCTGCTGCTGGAGCCGGAACAGGGGCCGTTGTTGGCGCAGCGGTAGGCGGGCCAATTGGAGCTGGCTTTGGTGCTGTTGTCGGCGGCTTGGTTGGCGCTTTGGCATTTGGTGTAGATAGCATCGTGGATCAGATTCAAAACGATGGTGGGAGTGTTTCTTAACACTGCTAAAATTTATCGGCCTACACTGTAGGCCGATTCAATTAAAACTAATTCAAGGAAGAAAAGTGAAGAAAACATACATTTATATTGCGGTATTCTCATTTTATAATTTCGCTTTTGTCGCAGCCAATAACGCCTACATTGTGTTGAGCCTTTGTTTGTTGCTCGTCCCAAGCTATGTGTCAGCGCATGCTTACAAGTACTTCAAAGGAGCTAACATAGTGCTTGAAGCAGAGCGCTTGCCTATATTGAACGTTCTTAGTCGCCTGATTAATGACCGAAAGGTGAAAACACAGCAAAGTGATAGCTCATTGTTTGTCGTCATGACAATTAATGCAATGTCGCTTTCATGCGCGGTTTGTATTTTATTTGCGAGAGACAACTTATCTCTTTGGATGATTGGACTTGCTTGTTCAGCTTTTTCAGTCCTATTCGCTCTATTGATGAGGCGTCATTTTAGCTTGAAACTAACACATCAACGTAAAGTTAATGCTCGCTAGATCAATAAAATGTAAACACCCAACGGTCTTTTTCTCTGGCAGGGTAAGCATGACCAATCTTTTGTATTTTGGAGACCATATTGGCAGACAGGCTTTCAGCTAAAAAGATCTCTTTAGCACTGGCTTTCTGATACAAACGACTCTGAATAAACTCGGCTCTGCCATAAACGAGATCGTTGGTGGTAAAATGCTTGGCAACCGAAGCATTAGCTAATGCTAATGATAGTGATGTATGTCCCTTATTTCGGCTTTCTTCAATGTGTTTGGGAGAATGTGCGTTCATATCACTTAACTTTAGTAAGGCCAGTATACTTCCCTGATTTGCTGCTTGTGTTAGGTATTGATACTTGGATTTTTCAAACGCATCTCTGGCACTAATATATTCATCTCTTGGTAGCTCTTTTAGTTTCATATACTCCATATATTGCTTTGATGGGATACTTCCTATCACCTCCAACGCCGGTGTGAAGCCATCTTTCGAGAGTGTTATAAAGCGTGTTAGATGCTGTTCTCGCATCTCCTCAGGCACTCCTTGGCAAAAGTTGTAACGTTGAGTTAATCGCTCTGCTAAATCGGCTTCACCGGTTTCAATAGCGAATTCAACTTTCTCTTCGAGATCTGCTTTGCTCGATGGTGCCTTGTTACACCTTGATAAGTACGCGGCGATAACGAAGCCTGCTGCCTTATCTCCGTTCTGATAAGCCAATTGCAGTGCAGGTAATTTATCTGTAAGCAGGCCGTCTAGTTGCCAAAAAGGCCGGTTGAGCCAAACGAGCTCGGGAGGATTATGCGGCTTAGCATCACTTTGCTCTTTGACTGCCATGACCGGCTCATATTGATCTGACTCTGGAATGGTGACTAGATTCTCAAGCTCAGAGTTTGGGCTTGTCGAATGAGATTGTTGGCGAATGTTAGGCTCAAATTGTACAAGCCAAATCGCAATACTTGAGAATATAATAATTAGGCTCACTATTATGAGCATTGGCAAAATACTGTGAATATTGGCTTTGGTCATCCTTTTCACCCTTTTCCTTTGGTGCAGATGCATAATAACTAATATAGTTTGAATCACAAGTTGATTCAGTTGGTATTATTTTTCTGTTTGGCATTGTTTTTGTATGTACACTATAAGACTTGTTAAAAGAGACCTAGTATTAATGGATTCTATCGCTAAGAAACTAGTACATTTTTGTACTCAAAAACCGAAAATTGTGTATGTTGTTTTACTGCTATTAACACTCGGTTTTATGGCCCAAATTCCACGCATACAAATTGATACAGATCCAGAGAATATGCTGGATGCAGAGCATCCTGCTAGAGTATTTCATAATCAAGTTAAAACCACCTTTGCAATGTACGATGCTATCGTCGTTGGCGTCGTCGATAGTAGTGACCCAAATGGGGTATTCACCCAATCATCATTGACTGACATTTCTGTCATAACAGAGTCAATAATGTCAATAGATGGTGTAGTTTCTGCTGATTTAATGTCCATATCGACTGTCGATAATATTAGCCAAACATCGACTGGTACGATTCGTTTCGAATGGATGATGCCATCACCTCCTGCGAGCACAGCTGAAGCGCTTAAAATCCAAGAAAATCTTGCTCGCCTGCCGTTACTGCAAGACACATTGGCGTCGCAAAATGGCAAAGCTGCAGCGATATATGTACCAATACTCGATAAAAATGAAAGTTATAATATTGCTGAAAAAATTCGTAGTGAAATTTCGCAATTAAATGGCACCGCCGATTGGTATATAACCGGTTTGCCTGTGGCTGAAGATCAATTTGGCTTTGAGATGTTTATTCAAATGGGGATATCAGCACCGCTTGCAGGCTTAACGATTTTTATCCTACTGTTTTTATTCTTTCGCAATATTCCATTAATTATTGCACCTATGATTGTTGCGATGGCAACTGTTTTGATTACGATGGGTGCGTTGATTGGTTTAGGCTTTACCGTGCACATTATGTCGTCAATGATTGCGATATTCTTGATGCCTATCGCAGTGGTTGATTCTGTACATATTTTATCTGAATTCAGCGACCGTTATAAACCGGGTAAAAGTTTAAACGACACTATTGAAGAGGTAGTCGGGCATTTATTCACACCAATGTTATATACCTCTGTGACCTCATCGGTAGGCTTTTATTCATTGATGTTGACCCCAATCCCTCCAGTACAAATTTTCGGAGCATTTGTAGGCAGCGGGATATTACTTGCTTTCATTATTACTATCGTCTTCATGCCTGCGTACTTATCAAGGATGAATGAGACTTCACTCAATAAGTTACAAGAAGTTATGCATTCACAGCAAGGCGGTAGCAAAATAGCATCGTTTGCAAAATCTCTCGGCAGTTTTGCATTGAACAATCGGCTTGTCTTAGTGGCAAGCTTTGCCGTGGTATTCGCAGTCTCGATTTGGGGGATCAATCAAATACAGATTAATGACAATCCTGTCCGTTGGTTCAAGCAAAATCATGAAATTAGAGTGGCAGATAAAGTCCTAAACGAAAACTTTGCCGGGACTTACGACGCTTATATCGTGCTAAGTACCAGCGATACTTTACCGCCTGTCTCAGACATCATATTCAATGATTTACCTGAATCTCTATTGCCATGGGCCAAGGAAAGAGTCACAGCGTTTGGCGACCAAGCGCCAAGTGAGCAGTATCAGCAACTTATTATCGATAGCGAAGATAAGTTGTTTGCTGATGTCAGTGAGGAAGAAGATGCCTATCTTTCAGGGTTAATCACTATTTTAGAAAAAAACCTTAGTAGCTCGAAAACTTTTCAGTCACCAGAACAACTTGCTTATATCAGCTCTCTGCAAACACACATGCAAGAATCGGGTTTAGTGGGTAAATCGAACTCCTTGGCTGACGTAACAAAAGTCGTCAATCGTGAATTGCGTTCTGGCTCGGCAGAAGACTATCAAATCCCTAATTCATCGCAAGCTGTTGCACAAACGCTCTTGCAATATCAGTCTAGCCATCGTCCAAACGATTTATGGCACTTTGTCACTCCCGATTTTCAGCAAACGCTTGTTTGGCTGCAATTGACGTCGGGAGATAATCAAGACATGACGAAGGTTATCGACTTAGTAGACAACTACGTGGCGGATAATCCATTACCACAAAACATCGAATTAGGTTGGGCAGGCAAGGCTTATATAAACGTAGTTTGGCAAGATAACATGGTAGCTGGCATGCTTGATAGCTTGATTAGTGCCTTTGTTATTGTCTTTATTATGATGGTTATTTTGTTCCGTTCTTTCGTCTTTGGTGTGCTAGCAATGCTTCCACTCACTATCACTATCACCTTTATTTATGGGCTTATTGGCATCATTGGTAAAGATTATGATATGCCAATTGCGGTACTATCAGCGCTAACTTTGGGGCTGTCAGTCGACTTTGCAATCCACTTTTTAGAGCGAGCTCGTGAAACGTATAAGCAGACACAGAGTATTTCAGGCACTTTTTCAATTATGTTTGATGAGCCTGCAACGGCAATCACTCGCAACGCGCTAGTCATCGCCTTAGGTTTCACCCCTTTATTGTTTGCCCCGCTTGTTCCTTACATTACCGTGGGCGTATTTTTAGCCAGTATTATGGCGATATCAGCCTTAGTCACGCTATTGATATTGCCTTCAGTCATGACCATGGCAAAGAAAATAGTTTTTAAATAGTAGATTCGAGGAGAATATAAATGAAGCAGAAAACAAGTTTTGTTAGTTTTATTGGATTGTTGTTACTCGGTGCTACTAGCGTCAGCAATTCTTTCGCACAGGAGCTTGACATTGCAGCGATCGTGAAGGAATCTGAAAAGGCAGCTTATTACGCTGGCGATGATGGCCGTTCAGATGCTCGAATGATGATTGTAGATAAACAAGGTCGCAAACAAATGCGCCAGTTTACTATTTTGCGTAGAGACATAGCAGACAATGGCGATCAACAAATGATGGTATTTTTTTCCCGACCATCTGATGTAAAAGACACCGTGTTTCGCGTAGAGAAACGGGCAGATTTGAGTGTAGAAGACGACAGGTGGTTGTACTTGCCGGCGCTTGACTTGGTGAAACGAATTTCTTCTGGCGACAAGCGAACCTCGTTTGTTGGTTCTCACTTTTTTTATGAAGACGTGTCAGGGCGTGCAATTTCAGAGGATAACTTTGAGCTTAAGTCACAAAGTGAGGAACACTATATTTTGTTAGCACGGCCTAAGGCAGCCGATTCAGTGGAATTTGCGTATTACGAAGTGACCATTGATAAAGCAACGAAATTACCAATCTTAATTAATTTCTACGATAACAATGATCAAAACTATCGTCGGGTTGAAGCGGTAAAAATAGATACTATCCAAGGTCATCCAACAGTAGTGCGCTCAAAAGTCAGTGACTTGGTCGGTGGCGCTTATACTTTAATGGAATTTCGCAATATTCAGTACAACATTGGATTAGATGATGAGGTGTTTACTGAAAGAAGTTTGCGCACACCACCTCGGCAATGGCTAGACTGATATGATTCGACTCAAAGTGACTCATTCGAGTGAAAAAAGAAGGCCCAATATCAGGCTCCTTCCTAGTTTCGGTCTGATATTCGTGGCGATGAGTGCCAATGCCACAGCGCTGGAGGATAGATCTTACCAGCAGGATACGATGGCACAAGAAGACGAATGGGATATGGGTGAATGGGAAGTAGAAGAAGATAAACCCTATCAATTTACAGGCTTTGCTGAGCTTGCTGCGGGAAGGCGAGTATCAAGTGATAGTCTATTGGGGACTGACACAACTTTATCCGATGCTCGTGTCCAGTTTTCGTTTGACTACGACCTCAGTCAATCTCGTCTATCCATCACCACCGATGCCTATTATGATGGTGTTAAGGATGAATTTAGACTGCAGGTGAGGGAAGCAGCGTGGCAAGGTAACTTGTCTAGTCTTGGCGAGTGGGGAAAGCGCTTTGATCTCAAGCTTGGACAACAAGTACTGACTTGGGGGACCGGAGACTATGTGTTTCTCAATGACTTATTTGCTAAAGACTTTCAATCATTTTTTGCCGGTCGCGATGACGAATATTTAAAAGCACCATCACTCTCAGCGAAACTATCTGGTTTCTTCGACGCCTTCAATGTAGATTTTGTTGTCACACCAGAATTTACGCCAGATAATTTTATCAATGGTGATTATTTCTCGTTTTTTTCACCGCTTGCGGGTCAACAAGTTGCACCTGCTTTTGATGTCGAATCGGCGCTTCAACCCAGTTCACCTGAATACGCATTGCGCTTATACAAGAGCATCGATGCAACAGAGTTCGCGTTTTATGCCTATAAAGGCTTTCATAAGTCGCCAAATAGCTTCAACGACGCTTTTTTACCAAGCTTCTCAGCGTTAAATGTATATGGAGCGAGCGCAATAACGACCTTAGGGCCTGGTTTAGTGAATGCTGAGTTTGCTTATTATGATTCAAAGCATGATGCTGACGGCAGCAATCCACTGATACCTAACAGTCAGACTCGGTATTTATTGTCATATGAGCAAGAGCTAGTGACTAACTTGACTGGAAGCGTTCAGTGGTATGCAGAACGTACTCAAGACTACGATGAACAATTACAAAGCTCTCTAACCCCAGAGTTTGAGACAAGTCGCACGCGCATCTGGTTAACTCAACGACTGACTTACCGAGCGTTGCAGCAAACGCTAAGCATTAATGCCTTTCATTTCTATTCTACGTCTGATGATGATGGTTACTTTAAGCTGACAAGCGACTATAGCCCGGTGGATAGCTGGCGCCTGTCAGCAGGGTTAAATCTTTTTTACGGCGATAAAGCATATACCTTCTTTGGGCAGTTTGAAGATGCAAGTAATGCATTTATTCGTTTTAGATATTTTTACTAATAGGGCTAGTTGAAAGTTGTTTCCGATAGGCGTGGTCAGCTTTAACAATCCCACTTATATTGAGGAGTTTTTTATGTCTGCTGAAAGAGCATTGACTGCATTTGCAGGGTTCATGGTGTTGTTGTCTGTCGCACTCACCGTATGGGTGCACCCTAATTTCGTATGGTTCACAGTGTTTATTGGCGCCAACCTTTTTCAACAAAGTTTTACGGGCTTTTGTCCAGCAACCATCATATTGAAAAAAGTCTTTGGCTTTAAAAGCGAGAAAGAGCTCGCAAATATGTAAGACAGAGTTGACTGAGCCTTGTCAATTATGACATTGGCTCATTTAGTTCTTTCAATGCTAAAATTAAAATATTCAATTAAAACAGTTGGATAGCATATAAACTAACTTGGCACGTCTTTTGTTAACACTCTTGTAACAAATCAGTATTTTTAATACGAGTGACTACAAAAGGATATCACTATGGCTAAGGTTGTTGTGTTAGGTGCAGGAACAGGCGGCATGCCCGCAGCTTATGAAGCAAAAGAAATATTGGGTAAGGACCACGAAGTGCTGGTGGTCAACGAACGACCAGACTTTCGATTCGTCCCTTCAAATCCATGGGTTGCAGTTGGCTGGCGAGAGCCAGAAGCGATTACTATTCCCATTGAAAAATACCTGTCTAAAAAAAATATCGGCTTTAAATGTGCCAGAGTCACTGAAATTGATGCCCAAAATAGTCAGTTAAAAACGGCTGATGACGATATTGTTGATTATGATTATTTAATTATTGCCACGGGACCAAAGTTGGCGTTTGCAAATATTGAAGGTGCGGGTCCATCGGGGTTCACGCAGTCGATTTGCACATTAGAACATGCCAAGCAATGCTACCTTGATGTTCAAGCACTCATAAAAAATCCAGGTCCTGTCGTTGTCGGTGCGTTTCAAGGAGCCAGTTGTTTTGGCCCAGCTTACGAATATGCCTTTATTTTAGACAAGGCTTTGCGCGACGCAAAAATAAGGCACAAGGTCCCGATTCATTTTGTCACCAGCGAACCCTATATTGGTCACTTAGGTTTAGGCGGTGTAGGAGATTCGAAATCACTGCTTGAATCAGACTTACGCAGCAAAGATATTAAGTGGGTATGCAATGCTCAAGTGGATAAAGTAGATGACGGCTTGATGTATGTGTCGGAACTAAACCGAAAGGGCGAAACGGACTTTACTCATGAACTTGGCTTCCATCACGCTATGTTGATCCCTCCTTTTGCTGGTATTGATGCTGTTGCAAATGTAGAAGGGTTGTGCAACCCCAAAGGCTTTGTTATCACTGATGAATTCCAACGTAGCCCCAAATACCCGAATATATTCTCTGGCGGTGTGTGCGTAGCTATCCCGCCAGTGGAAACGACACCAGTGCCTACAGGAACGCCGAAAACAGGGTATATGATTGAAACGATGATGACAGCAATTGCGCACAATCTAAAAGCCATTATTATTGAAGATAAAGAACCTACGAGTAAAGGGACTTGGCACGCCATCTGTTTGGCTGATATGGGGGATACCGGTGCAGCTTTTGTCGCAATGCCGCAAATTCCTCCTAGAAACATTACTTGGTTCAAAAAGGGAAAGTGGGTCCATTTAGCAAAAATTGCGTTTGAGAAATACTTTATGCGTAAGATGAAAACGGGCACAAGTGAGCCTGTCTATGAAAAATACGTGCTAAAAGCCTTGGGTATTGAGCGACTTGAGTAGGGCAGACTGACTAGGTACGCTGGCTTCTTATGCCAGCGTAGCTTTTTTGACTTCAAGTGAGTCGAAGCGAATCTTCGCACTTAAATACGCTGAATGTGGTCGTAGACTACGCGTAAACTGCGCTGCAGTCCCAAGCGAGTAGGGTACCAACGCAATAGAGCATTATCATCAAGCCCTTGACTACAATCAAACTCAATGCTTTGTGCTAAGTCAATGAGTGGCTCGGCATTGATACTTTTCGACAGTGTTACTAGCTTCTGAGCAAGTGAAATAAGTTGCTGAGCGCTGCCATCACCGGTTGCTTCGTCACCGTACTTTATCAGTTGATCGATGTTATCAAATAAACGCAGTAGAGCATCAGTGAGTGACGTCCCTGCAGATTGAGTTGACCAATACGTCGTTAAATCAAACCATGTACTAGGTTTACTCGGTAATTCTGTGGCCTCAACATCGGGTCTGTTTAATTGTATAACATTGTCGGCTTTTGCATTGCCTGTTGATCCACTTGAACTGCTGGCAGATGCTTGCTCTAGCTGTTTTTGCGCCTGTGATAGCTTGGTCTGAAGTTCTTTTTGAGTCTGCTCAGCTTTTGCTACGCTTTCTTCGTACTCACTTGCACGTTTCTTTTGTGCTTCGAGCTCTTGACTCAATTGTTGGTGCTGACCTTCTTTTCTATCAATCTCACTTTGCAATGAATGCATCGTATCGTTTGCTTCAATCAACTTGCTTTGTAAATCTGCTTGGCTAGATTGACGCTCGGCGTTGTCATGAGAGCTTTGCTTTTCAAAGTTGGCAATAGTATCCAATTGCGCTTGAATTTGTTGCTTCAGCGCTTCAATTTCTTCGTTTGACTCTTGAACACTGGCTTCAAGCGTCTCGGCTTTGTTGTGTTCATTTGCGATCTCTTCAGCAAGTTTTTCATTCACTGCCGATAGCTCTTTTCTTTGGCTAGATGCTTCATTTTCAAGCTCTACGATTTGCGCTTTTAGCTTTTCAATAATAGAAGATTGTACGTCACCCTCAGACGCTCTCTGTTGCGATAGTTGCTGACCTTCTTCCAGTGATTGATTTGCTTTTTGTAGCGCTCGCTGAGTGCTGCTGAGTTCATCTTGAAGTTGTTCTCGCTCGCTCAGTAGAGCCTGTTGTTTTTCTTCAGATGATTTTGTTAATGTGTCTAGTTGAGCTCTCAACTCACTTAATGCGTTAGAGCTATCTTGATGCACTTCCAAATGACTTTGCTTTGCTTTTTCAATAATGTCACGCTGCTCAGAGACTTTTACGGTTAACTGACTAACCTCATCTTGGGTCTTCTCTTTTTCTCTTTTGAGGTTGAAGATCAGGTCTTCAAATTCATCCAGCTTTTCAGTTTTTGATTGCACATCGCTTTTCAGTGACGTCAATTCAGACGTCGCTTTCTCGAAGAGGGCTTCTTGCTCATTATGTGCATTTTGTAAACTTCTTAACTCTTGATCGCGTCGCTCTAGCTCATCACGTTGTTCAGCGCACTCAGTTTTCGTTGCTGATAATGCTTCAGAGGCTTCACCGTGCTGCTTTTCGAGTGAGGCAATACGTTGCGTAAAGGTATTGTGCTCTTTGTTCAAAGAGGCTTCACGAAGCTCAGCATCTTTCAATTGTAGAGCTAAGGTGTCGATTTCAGCTTGCAGCGCTTCTTTGCCACTAGATGAGTTTTCTTTTTCTAAAACTAATTGCTCTACGTTTTCGCGCAACATTTTGTTTTCGCTGTGTGCAATAGACAATTGCGAAGCGATATTATCTCGTTCAACAGAGAAAGAGCTTATTTGTTCTTGTAGCTTGCCGAGTTCACTCTGTTTGTCGTCGAGCGTAGATAATGCTTCTTTTAACTTGGCTTCACTTTCGATTAAGCTGTCGCTTTTTATTTGCAATTCAGTCATATCTGTCCATAGGAACAAGACTGAATCGAATTGGTTGTCTTTAAATATCGGGATCAGCTTGATCTGACATGGACGTTTTCTGTCATTGATTTCAAATGACCACGTAGCAGAAGCTGCACCGCCGTTTGTGCGAGCAGTTTGAAACATTGAAGCCAATTCCTCAGCTTTAGTATCACTATCATTGTACTTCTCTGCGTATGGGAACACACCGCGCAGCATGTCATCAGATGCAACATTGAAAAATTGGCAGGCAGGACGGTTTGCCTTAGTCATGCCTTCACTTGTAACAATTGCAGCAGGAGACTGACTGTTTTGTAACAGTGCTTCAAACTTCTCATATTGGAACTGTTCATCTGAGCGATTAATTATCCAGAATAAATACTCACCTTTACCATCATCAATAGGGTCGATGGTGATCTCACCCGGATATTCTTTACCATTTTTACCGACAAGTTTTACGTGAAAATCACGTAATAGCTTTTGTTCTTTAAGCTGCGTTGAGGCTAATTCTGCTTGTTTTGAATTACTAAATAGTTTGTAAAAATTGCCTTTCTTCAGTTCTTCTTCACTGTATTTGAGGCGTTTAATTAGGCTTTTGTTCGCACCAATAATTTGATGGTCTTTGTTTAACTTACCGATTCCGACAGGTGAAAGTTGCAAAATTTTGTTAATGTCGCCTTCAGCGCCCGCCAGAGCGGTTTTATATTCTTCAAGTTCACTGATTAAGTGTTCATAGCCTTGCAAGCTGTCAGAACTTGAGCTTGGCGCACACATAGTGATAAGACGGACTTCTTCCTTTCCAGAAAGGAGCATTTCGCCAACCGACAAGGTGATAGGTGAGTTACCCTTTATGACTTTCGTATTGATGGTGATAGGTGCGCCATCTTCTTTACTAAACAGCTTCGAGCTGTAGGTGAACTCTAAATATTCATCTATGTTTTTGCCAATAACATCGTTATTTTCTTTGAACAGGTTTTTGACCATTGTATTGGCAAATACGATTTTGCCGTGAGTATCAACATAGACAGCGCCCGTGTTCTTCTCACGCATGGCTTGGTGCAGTGCTTTTCGCTCTTTTTCCATACTGACACGTTTAAGCGCTGCAAAATAAAACTGGATAACTGGAGTGATTAACAAGACGGTAATAACGAACAATAGTGCGTAGATTAACGCAGAAACGGTGCTTGCGCTTTGCTCTTGAACAAAGCCGCTGAACGCATATGCAGAGGAATCAGGAACAAGAACGAGTGCTAAAATACACAGCGAAAGCAATTTTTGTGAGGTGAAAAAACGTAAGTCCATTTGTAATATCCTAAGCTTCTGCATGGTCTAGATAAACGATAATCGGCATGATGGCTTCCTCTACTGACCAGAGTTAAGTTTGTTTATGAGATCCGCAGGTAAGCTCAAACTAAAGGTTTGTGCAGAATTAAATTGATTGAAAACATCATCAATTTTCAATTCAATTGTATATTCACCAGCATCAAGGATCTCATCATCAAAAGTAAAGCTGTAAAGGTTTACTTCTTGTGCAGCAATTGAATCGCGCTCAATGGTGTCACCATCCGGGCCAACTAATCGCAAAGAGATGAAGCCATTAGGACGGAAGTTGAATTTTGTCACCATTTCAAATGAGCTAACACATATTTGTGTTGCTGAACGATGTTGGTCACAGAGCACAGGGAGTGTTTCAAATTTCTCTATTGCAAGAGGGCCTGATACACCGCTTGAACTGTTTTCGTCTTCAGCTTCTAGTTCAGTAATTTTCGCTAGGAGTCCAATCTTTTCTTGATTGAGTGTCGCTAACTCGGATTCTAGTTGTGATTTCGCTGCTGCAAGTTCTTGGCTTTGCTGAAGTCTTTCTTCAGTATCGGCAAGTTTACGCTCGAGCGATTTGATACTCGATGACAGTTTGCGGTTTTCATTGTTCTTGTCGGCTAGGTCGGATTGAACCTTGGCTAGCTTCTCATCTTCTGTATCACCGCTATTGCTAGCGCTAATGAGTTGTTGTTTCTCTTCTTCTAGTGCCTGCTTTTCTTCTTCTAGTGTGAGCATTTGAGCTTGAAGCGTGTCTACGCTTTCTTTCGCGCTTTGCAACTCACTTTGCAGCTGGGCTTGTAATTCACTGCTATCGTCTTGTGATGATGATCTTAATGTTTCAAGTTGGCTTTGCAATCTAGAGATATTTCGTTCTGTTTGATTCAGTGAGGCAGAGCAAGCACTGTAGTCGTCACGGGCAATATTAAGGTCTTGTTTAAGACTTGATAGGGCATTTTCATTTGAATCAGTATCGCATTGTAATTGTTCTTGGGCACGCGGTGTTTCGCTTGCAACGTCGACCGTAGCTGCGTTCGTGCTTTGGTCTTGATGACTAAGGTTCTTGCTCATCATGAAGAAAAAATAAAGCGCAAGAGCTGTTAAAAAAGCAACTATTCCGATCGTGTATTTCAATGCGTTTTTTATCATATTATCCATAGACTGACTCATTCCAACAAATACATGCGTTGGTCAAAAAATTGTATCGCTGGGATGCTTTGCAAACCAGAAAATTAGGATTGACCAGGAGTTTTAGGTCAATCCTAATAGGAAGTAGAAGCCCACAACAAGTGGGCTGGCTTTCATTCACTAACTTAGAATACGTAGTTGATTGCAAATCTAGCGAGTGAAGCGTCTCTAGCTTCAACCAAGTCATCTGTGTACTGGCTGAATTCTAATTTCACTGCAAAGTTTGCTGCGTAGTCATAGCGAATCGTTGCCGTGGCAACTTGATAGTTTTGAGCAAATTGTGCATTAATACCTAATACAGCCGGTGTTAACGCCGCCTCTAAAGGCTGACCTAAGGCTGCTAGCTCTTCAACACCCTTCACTTCATCCCCTTCAAACACAGAGTATGTTAATGAAGGCGTCCACTTACCTGCTCTGAAACCAGCGGTAACGAACATAGCTTCATCAGTTGGCGTGTAAGAATCAGCAATCTCGATGTTGGTATACTCACCAGATAAGAACCAGTTGAAGCGGTCAATGTTGAAACCGACACCAACAAAGTTTGCTGTATCTTCATCAATTGCAAGGAAGTCAGCAAAACCAGCGTTGGCTTGACCAATTTGTCCTACAACTGCATCTAATTGTGCTTGTGAGAAGGTTGCTTCAGTACCACCATATACAGCACGAACACTGAACCAGTCATTAGACAATTCAGCATTAACCATATAAGTATTGTCGCCAGTGATAACACCGCCAGATACTTCATTCTCGAATGCACCGACCGCGCCACCTAACTTGATTTCCCAATCTCCAACGAAGTCAGAATAATCTAAACGGAATCCGTCGATGTTGTTAAATGGTACATCATAAACTGCTTGAGGTACTGATACCCAATGGTGTGAGTAACCAATATCCAAAGAGTCAGAGTATTTGAATAGCGGTAGACGGAATCGACCTGCTGAGAATGTTGCTCTGTTAGTCATTCTGTATGATACATAAGCCCATTCAAAGTTTGGAGAATAGTCGTCTGCTCCACGTGCTAGAATTTGAACCGTTGCTGACATTCTTTCGTTAATGCTGCCACTTGCCTGAAGAGCAAAAAGGCTTTCTTCACTAAAATTAAATGTGTCGTCGTATCCGTAAAGTGATTCTTCACTCCCGGTAACACCACCCACTAAATTGGCAAAACCGTTTATGCGGATGTCAGCGTGTGCTGGAAGGGCAACTGCTGTACTCAGCATTGCTACTATTAATGATTTTTTCATGACAATCTCCTTAGTCTATTTTCACGACTTTCACGTCACTGTTGACAGAAGACGTATCGATGAAGCCAATTGCGTTTTTGTTTTGTAGAATTAATTCGATCATTTCTTGATCTGAGCTCACAGTCTTTGGCATGGTGCCTCGACCTGTAAATACGAGCTTTGACCAGTCGGCGTCAACAGCAGCGGTTCTGCGCTGCAGAACTGCTTCGTCAAATTCCACACGTAGCGCGGAGTCTGGAGAATGGGTTAATACTGTAGCGACTTCACCGTTCGAGAAGGCAGTTTCTTTGCCTAGAAAAATGCGTTTCACTAATTGATAGTCAATTTCAGATGTGTTTTCAGGGTGCACGACTACTGCGTAGCCTGCGAAAACTTGAGAACTGAATAAGGCACCAAATATGAAAGTGCCAATAATACGCTTCATGTTGTCTATTTCCTTGAGTTGAGTGTAATTACTTGCAACCTGTCACAATCACATCTGTCTTTCCGTGAATGTCACTGCGGGTGCATTTAGTTATTAATATCGCCACCTTTTCCGTATCGTTAGAAATACCTATTTAACGACTTGTCTGATGCCTTCAATAGCTAAGGCCGAAGAGACTAAAGGCCACTGAAATAAAAGTAAACGAAGATAGGGTATGAATAAGTAGTAGGGGGGTATGAAAATGACTAATTATAGGAAGTACTTTATACGCGTTTTTGAACTGATTATTGCTGACCAATATTACATAACTCTGACCTGTAACAAAGACTTAGGGGTGGGTGTATACTCAGCAAAATGGCGGTGTATGCAGAAAGCAAGCTTCACTGATAAGTAAACGATCACTTTGGTTGTAAGGATATTTAGCGATTCGGTAGCACGCTAACTCAAACATTTACTTCCAGCTCCTTTTTTAGAGAGCTATTCCCAAAATCCATATGGTGCCACCGACTTTGAAGGCATCAGAACATATCTGCTACAGCTCCGCTTTTTCTTTCACCATTTCTTCATATAAATTATTATATTTCGGATAATGTTCAATTATGTATTTATCTAAAGAATTTATTTCGAGTTTTATTTGCGCATCAGATACCTTATCAAATACTAATTTAATAAGTGACTCTTCGCTTTGACCATAAAAATTAAGTTCATCGAATCTCGCCCTCGCTAATAAACCAATACCTGATTCGTTGCGAACAGACGCTTGGGCTAAGATTAATAGCTTTGCAGCCTCTTTGACTTGTTGTGGTCTTTTTCCCTCAGGCCAGTCTTCACCTCTTGGAAAAGGCTGTCCTCTGGTGTATGAAGGAATAAAAAATCTTATCGTTCTTTCTAAATTGACTATAGCCTCCAACAAATTGAGAGATGCTACAGCATCAAAATTTAAGTCAGCACTTGAGTCCAATATAGGGTGGTTTTCCAATTCGCTAAATAATTTTTGGCTCATATAATCAGGGTTATTTTGAAGAACGTATTTTACGTCCTCAATTGAAGGGAATCCGTTATTCTTTAAACTTTTAAATTCTCTTTCAGTACTAAACTCCAAAGCACCAAAAAGCAGTTGGTTAAAAAGAGTGTATTTTTCCTTAGTGGGAAAATCATATTCAGCGATAAGACTATTGAAGTTGGTCGGTTTATAGTCAGGTTTTGTAGCTACTTCGTCAACGTTTAAGGTGGTCTTATTCGCCCTTTGTTCGACTTCTAACGGATTCTGAATTACTTGACTCGGCTTCGATGTGTCTAATCCTTCATCCAGGGGTTTGTCATCATTCGAAAAAATGTAAACACTAAGTCCCAAGGTCATTGTTATACACAATATTATAATATATTTCATCTGATACCCCTGGGATTATCCAGAACACTGCGTCTCTTCGATTTCCCTGCACATGTTTGCATAGTCAAATGCTACATGATTACCTGTTGCATACGCGTGCTTAGATTGCTTTAAGTTGTAAAGCTCTCGCTTTCATTGCGTGCTCAACATCTATTTGAGTTGGTGGGTTACATCCGTTTTTCTCGACGTTTAGAGTTGCCGCCATTAGCGCGAACTGCAAAGTGTATTCAAGAGCCTCATCTGACCAAGGTTGTTTTATTTGTCCTTGCCGTAACAACTGAGCGAGAAACGCTGAGAAGAAAGTATCTCCAGCACCTACTGCATCGACGAAAGGTGTCGGGGAAAAAACGGGTTTGGTGACTTCAAACTTGTTGGTGATTAAAGTGGCACCGTGTTCGCCAAGGGTCAACAAAACCATACTGGCATTTGTTTGTGCAAGTAGGTCTCTTGCACCATCAAGCGGCGCTACTGTTGAGCCGAGCGCAAGTAAATCTTCATCACTTACTTTTATAATATCAGCGTAGTTCGCTAATGATGTTACCGCTTTTACGTAGCTTTCGTTATCGGCCTCTACACCTTTTCGCATGTTAATGTCGATACTGACGCAGACATCACGCTGTTTTAATACTGTAAAGCAAGGCTCTAATACGTCTACCATACTCGGCACAAGTGCTAACGAACCAGTATGAAACAATTCGATATCTTCAGGGATGACCGATTGCAAAGTAGCTGCATCAATGTCTAAATCGGCAATGTGTTTACGATAAAGGCAATAGTCAGGCTGACCGTGCTCGTCTTTGTATACTAACGCTAAGGAAGTAGGTAAATCTGAACGGTTATTCTCAGGAAGCGTAATGCCTTCTTTGCTGGCAAACTGCTTTAAACGTGTACCGTAAATATCGTTTGAAATAGGCGATAAGTAGCTGATATCTATGTTTTGGCGTGCAAAGCTTTGCGCTACGTTAAAAGGGGAGCCACCAATATGAGAATGCAGAATGCCTTCAGTTTGTTCTATGAGGTCAAATAGAGCTTCACCAAATACTGCAGCTTTCGGTTTGTTTGTGTGTTCAGTCATTTACTTCATCTCTAGCAGATGCTCTGCTGTATATTTATTGGTAATTATGCCACAGTCGAGCAATTCACGTTTTTTGTTATAGACCCAGCCAATAAGTTCGCCTACTGCGCCTAGTTTAACGAGTTCTTTTGCGTCATCTACATTTACATCAATAAAGTCGTCGTTGATTGGAGGGGAGTTTACACCGATATTACCCAAACCGACAAATATAACATCGGCTTGTTTAGTAAGTTATAGGTTACGATAAACAAAAACTGGCCACCCCTACAGGACTTGAACCTGTATCAAAGACTTAGGAGGTCCTCGTTTTATCCAGTTAAACTAAGGGGTGGAGGGGCAAAGCCTTATTTTGTGCTACTTTATGAATCAAAACAAGTCGGTGCGTTTTACCGACATTGTGCTGCTGAGCTTACAGAATAAATGAAGCGTCAAATCAATCGACGATTATTGCCTAGCAACAAAATCATTTGCTTGAATATTACCTAAAAGGCTTCGGTCTCGGCTAGTGACCGTGGCTGTTTCAGCAAATACTTGTGTCACAACAAGAGGAGTAGGGTGTAACACAAACTGCTTATATTGTTGACCAAAGTTGTCCTGAATTTGTTTTACACTAAATAAGGTAAGTTGGTCTCCAGCTTTCACTTGTTGGTTTTCACCAAGGTTAATTTGTAGTTGGTTATTTGCTACAGCCAAAATTCTGCCCATAGTTGGCTCGCACATGGCAAATTCTTCTAAGTCGACTGCTGCTTGCTGCATGCTCTCTAAAACAGCACGACCGAAACGACTTCGCCAAAATTGATCGGAATGCACGTCAACGGTCTTCGTTCGATCAAACTCCCAAGCTTCTGATAGTCGATATTGCTTACTCATCAAGGTTTCACCTGAAGCACCGTTCAATAGCGTGATGCTATAGGCAAGGTTTCGCACCGCTTGTTCACCCTTCCAAAACGTAAACGCATTCGATTGATTGCGCTCTACGCTAATGTCATCAATGGTAATTGCTAATACATACTGAACATCCGTTTTTTCTGCCAGTCTGACGGCCTGCATTGCTTGATTTGTCGTATGCCAATTTAGAATATACGGTTCTACATCAGAGACGGTAAGACTTGTTGTGATAGCCGCAAATGTCTCCTGAAGCTTCATTGCTGCCGCTTCACCGAAAGTATGTAGCTGGCCATCCGCAGCTTGTGCACCGTAGCGTAAAGGGAAATATGTAGTTGCAATACGCTTGGTATAATCGGCTGCGCTGCATTGTGATTCTTGTGAAAAGATATCTGCGCGAATAGATACGGTGACATAGCCATCTTCATATACCTCTTCAATAAGCTCAATCGTATTTACCTCACCACTAGAGCGAATCTCTAAATGATCATCCATCAGTAGGCCGTTCGTCATTTGTTGTACGCTTCGCACAGATGCGCCAGCAAACAATAAGGCTTGCTTAATTGCTTCTTCTGTTGCCTGTTCTCTAGCAGCCACTTTATCACCGTTTAGAATAGCTGCTTGCCCAGTGGCTGAGAACCAGGCCGCCTTAGCTGTGTGGCTAAAACTAAGTGACAAAAGAACAAACCCAAAAATAGTGTACCAAGGTGTTTTCATATCAATGTGCTCAACGTTATGCTGTTCAAGGTTGCATTGCATTTATGAGTCTCTGCAAGACAACTAAGACTAAACTGATACTGTCAAAAAACAGTGTTATTGCTTTGGCTATACAAGTTATATGCCATAAGGCACATTTAGAGGATTTGAAGGTTTAATCTGAAATAGTTGGTTCGCTTATTGCTTAGTGTCTCAATAACGAAGCATATGAATACAGCGTCTATTAAGAAAAGCTACTAGATAGACTCTGCTAAAACAACAAAGCAAGGCAGTAGGAAACAACCATGCAAGAGTATACGAACTATTTACCAAATAAAAAACAGCTTCTAATGAGCGCGATGATGCTTTTCGCTGTCGCCGCTTTGTCGGGCTGTAGCTCAATGTTTACCAAGCATGTGGAATGGGAAACGATTGAGCCTGAATCTTATCCTGTGCTCAGTGCTGTGGGTTATGCACCAATAGATGCACAACTGGCGTCGGATGATTCTACCAAAACACTGATGGCGATAAAGGCATCAAAACTTGACGCCTACCGCGAATTGGCGGAACAAGTTTATGGCCAAAAAGTTGACGGTGAGCAAGAGTTAGCAAATTTGATCCTGACAAACAACCAGTTAAAAAGCTCGGTGGAAGGCGTTATTCGAGGCGCTCGTGTTGTAAAGAGTTACCCCGTAGGTGAAGACACATACGCAACGGAATTAGAGCTAGACATGTCACGAGTCTATGACATCTACCTTTCAACAGCCAAGCCGAAAAAAATACGAAAGGTCACTTACTATTGATTTGAGCAAGCAGACTTCTAACAAACCTTGAGTTCAGCACAATTTGCTCTAACATAAGAGCTTCTATAAGCTAATTTGGGATTTTATGAGTCAAGACATGAGTCATGCAGGTGAGGGTGAACACCTATTAGAACTTCGCCATTTAACGCTCGACGATTTCGACGACATTAAAGAGTTAATGGATGACGTGTATCAACACGTTGGTGGCGCTTGGAAATTACGCGAATACCAAGCCCAACTCAATACCTTCCCCGATGGACAAATATGCATAGAAGATAAGGGTAAAGTTGTTGCCGCAGCATTTGCTGTGATTGTTGACTATGACAAATTTGGTGACAAGCACACTTACGATCAAATTACCGGTGATGCTTACTTAACCACGCACGATCCCAAAGGTGATGTTCTTTATGGCGTTGATATATTCGTATCGAATGACTACCGAGGCTTGCGTTTAGGCCGACGTTTGTATGAGGCGCGCAAAGAGATTTGTCGCAACCTGAACCTTCAGTCTATTATGGCCGGTGGTCGCATTCCTAATTATTCAAAGTATTCTAGCGAACTAACTCCATACGAATATATTGAGAAAGTTAAATCAAAGGACATTTTCGATCCTATCCTGACCTTTCAAATTTCTAATGGCTTCGAAGTGAAGCAAATTTTAAAGGCCTATTTACCGGAAGATAAAGCGTCACGTGGCTATGCAACGTTATTGCAGTGGCACAACATATACTACGATGCAGAGAAGCCATCTATTATTAATGGTGTTAAAGAGTCAGCGCGTATTGGATGTGTTCAATGGCAAATGCGTTACTTTGAAAATGTTGGTGAATTGCTTCAGCAAGTAGAATACTTCGTCGATGCCTTATCTGATTACTCGTGTGATGTTGCATTGTTTCCTGAGTTTTTCAATGCGCCGCTAATGGGCTTAGCTGACTCAGATAGTTCAATTGATGCAATTTGGCATCTAGCGACCTACACCGATGAAATCATCACTGCCATTTCTAAGCTTGCGATCACCTATAATATTAATATTATCGCTGGTTCAGTGCCTGTCATTGAAGATGATGAGCTATATAACGTGAGTTATGTTTGTCATCGTGATGGCTCATTAGAAGCACAGTCGAAGCTGCATCCTACACCTCATGAAAAGTCTGATTGGATCATGAAAGGCGGGGATGAGCTTAAGGTGTTCGACACTGATTTTGGTAAAATAGGTGTGCTGATTTGTTACGACGTTGAGTTCCCAGAGCTTGCGCGTATTTTAAATGAGCAAGATATGCAGGTGTTGTTTGTGCCATTTTGGACTGACACTAAGAATGGTTACCTGAGAGTTCGTCGTTGTGCGCAAGCTAGAGCGATAGAGAATGAATGTTACGTTGCCATTGCTGGTAGTGTGGGTAACTTGCCTAAAGTAGACAACGTTGATATTCAATACGGACAAACGGCTGTATTTTCGCCCTCGGATTTTGCTTTCCCACATGACGCAATTGTGTCGGAAACCACGCCTAACACTGAAATGACCTTAATAGTCGATTTAGATTATAACAAGCTCACGAAGTTGAAAAATGAGGGCTCGGTACGCAATTATTTAGACCGTCGACGCGATTTATACCGAGTCGATTGGATCGGTAAAAATGCGTACGACAGTGGCAAGTCTTAACGGCTAATTAAGGCGAGCTTAGAGCAGTAACAAGCTACCTAACCCTAAGAAAGCCACAAAGCCAACGATGTCGGTTACCGTTGTAAGAATGACAGACCCTGATAACGCAGGGTCTATCTTTAACTTATTCAATACGATAGGTAGCAACACGCCGGTTAATGCTGCCATTGCTATATTCAATAGAATGGCAATAGAAATCACGATGCCAAGTAAACTACTATCGAACCACAAGTAAGCAATTGCACCAACCACAATTGCCCAAATGACACCATTCAACAAACCTACCTTCAATTCTTTTTCTAGTAACGCTTTGCGGTTACTGTCAGTGACTTGCCCTAGCGCTAGGCCACGAACGATTAGGGTGAGTGTTTGACTGCCCGCTATTCCGCCCATACTTGCAACTACTGGCATCAATACAGCCAATGCCACTACCTCTTGAAGAGTCGCCTCAAACAAGCCAATGAACCATGAGGCTAGAAAAGCGGTGACCAAATTGATACCCAGCCAAATAGCACGCTTTTTTGCACTCTTTCTCACACTAGAGAACAAATCCTCGTTTTCGTCCATACCTGCAGATGACATGACTTGTCGTTCATAATCTTCATTCACTAATTCACAAGCAGTGACAATATCAACGCGGCCCAATAGCTTATTGGTATCATCCAACACGGGTAACGAAATAAATCCGCTGTTCTGAACGACTCTAGCAGCTTGCACTGCATCTTGTTCTGCCTTAATTACACTGATGAATTCAACCGATAAGTCGACCAATGGAATATGTTCTGGCGCACGAAAAAGCCGATCAAACTTCACGGCTGAAGAAAACTGCCCAGTTCTGTTGACTAAAAAGATACATTCGGTTGATTCAGGTACTTCGCGGCGTATCAAACGTAAGGCGTCACTGACTTTGGCATTGAGTGGCAACACCAATACATCATGGTTTAACCAGTGACCAATTTGATTGTCTTTGAATTGACTCGCATCTTGAAAGAATTGGCGCTGTTGCTTACCCATTGCCGAGACGGCAATATCAACTAGGTTGTTTGGCAGACTGTCGCAAATTTCTAGTAGTTGCTCGGAATCAACATCTTGAAAAATGTTTTCCCATTTATCAATTGGGGTAGCGTCGATAAGTGGGGAGCGCGGGTCAGCGCGCATGTCGACTAATACATCTAGTTTTTTATGGCTGGGGATTTGCTCCCAGCTATTTACCCTTTGTTCTACGGGCAATGATTCCAATAGCAATGCAAGGCTTTCAGAATCGGTAGATGCAATGGTATTGATCAACTCGGCATTATCTTCGAGCGCGTCGGCTTTAACGATTTCTTCGATTAAACTAGGAATTTGATCAGACATAATTGCTCAATAGGCTGCCGTGAGAACACCGCCATGCTATGGAAACTAGTGGCATTTGTAAATCAAAAAAAGGGGTTAAGCTGTGAATCCTTTAGATGATCCGTCGCCTGTTGGTTTTCCGCTGCGGTCGTAGGTCATTGATTCACGAGCTCTAAGCTCCATCATCAAATTGCGCAGGTGTGTCAGTCTTAGCTGACCCTGTTCAACCGATTTAGCGTTGATTTGGGTGAGATATTTACATTCATGGATGATTGCGTTGCATTTGTTCATTGCAGCGACTGCTTCTTCCACGTTTTCTTCGTTTGCTTTTGCTTTTTCAAATAGGCTTGCGATAGATGCGTCTTCAGACTCTATTTGATTTAATAGCTCTTCTTTTTCTTTCAATAAACCCATCAATGTTTCGGGTTCTCTGGAGCTAATCAGATGCAGCTCATTCTCAAGCAAGGCTTTGAGAGAAGTCAGTTGTTCGAATTGCTTATCAATTGCGCTCAATAGACTAGGCATCATATTTTATTTACGCTCCAGAACCGAATATTTGAGATTCCAATTTAGCGATTTTCTGCGCTAATACTTCTGGGTTGATTTTGTACTCACCTTCAGCGATTGCTTTCTTTAGTTTGTCCACTTTTTCCTGATTAACAGGGGCTTCGGTACCTTTTTTCTGTACCTGAGACAATTGCTGTGCTGACTGTGTTAGTGACACAGAATCACCACGCGGTGCTGCAGCTGGTGCGGCAGTTTGCGTTGCGTTTCCTGTGGTCGCAGCTTGACCTTGCGTCTGTTGTTGTGACAACTTCTGCCCGTCAATTTGCGGTTTGTTTGCATTGTTATTTACGTTATTAATAGTCATAATTTTTTCCAGAACCTATAACACCTCAGTCATGTTATCGGCGTTCATGTGGTTTACTTTAGCAAAAAAGTGAATTAAAAACACATTTTCTGCTTGTTTTTACGTAATTAATTCCCTTTCTTTCAAGCTCATAAGATAAAAGTGTCAATTTTTTATCACTACTAAATATGAATACTCACTTCACTTGTACTAGAAACCGTCGCAGAAACCGTCTTTTTAGACTGTGCATTTTGCACGCGAATGGTATCACCCAAGTTGCCATCTTGCTGAGCAATGCCTGACACTTTCAGCTGCAAACCCTTCGTTTGCGCCATAATTGTCACCTTGTCGCCTTTACATACAAAGCAAAGCATAGCGTTATTGATTATCTGACCGGGGCGGACTCTTCTTTTAAGACGCGCGCCAATTAAATGATCAGGGTTCGTATATGTCGACCCTCTGAGCCTGTTAATAGGGATATCGGCAATATACAGATTTTGTTCACTTAAAAGTGAGCCTGGACTCATGGTTTCCGACATCACAACAACCGGTTTAGTTTGTTGTACCTGCACTGAGGTAAATAAATACCAACTTGAATTAGGACAAGTTACTTTGACCGAGACATTCGATTGCTTCAGGCTCGATTGCGAGGCTTCAAATGCAAAAGGTGTCTGGCACTGTGGTATATGAATACGTTCATCAATTTTCGCCGCTTTAATGGTTAAATCGGCACTATTGTCTATAATTGCATTTTGTTGCACATATAGTTCGGCTTGATGCTGTATGCTTTGATGTACCGACGCTTTGGAAAAACTTGCAAAAAGCGTGAAAAATAATGTCAAGCCAATGCCAGTAGTGGTCGATAACGAGTTACTTATGTTAATTTGCATCTGTTTATACCTATGCTTATGTTGCTTTCCAGCATGCTAACTTTGGCACTTAGTATGGTGACAATATAAGTGTCAAAAGTCCGGCACATTTTTCTCTTAAACGTGCGCTGGTAATACGGTATATTACACAAGGCAACAATCATGCCTAAAATGAAATTGGAGGTAATGAATGTCCAGTATTATGGATTCTGTAAACCAACGAACGCAGCTTGTTGGGCAAAACCGACTTGAACTGCTTTTGTTTCGTCTGAATGGTAGACAGCGTTTCGGGATCAACGTATTTAAAGTACGTGAAGTCTTGCAATGTCCTCCTCTTACTCAAATACCCAAATTGAACTCTCTTGTAAGAGGGGTTGCGCACATTCGTGGACAAACTATTTCCATTATCGATTTGAGTATGGCGACGGGTGGTCGAAAGATTGAAAACCTAGAGTCAGGCTTCATTATCATTGCTGAATATAATCGTTCAGTGCAAGGATTCTTAGTGGGCTCCGTCGAGCGTATTATTAATACAAACTGGGACGCCATTATGCCGCCGCCACAAGGCACAGGTAAAGCAAGCTATTTAACTGCCGTTACGGAAGTTGAGAATGAGCTGATTGAAATTTTGGATGTAGAAAAAATCCTCAATGAAATTTCACCATTGAACACTGATATTAGCCAAGACTTAGCTGATACCTTAGATGTGAGCTCAAGTGAAGGTAAGATTATTTTCATTGCGGATGATTCATCTGTAGCCAGAAACCAGGTCAAGAAAGCTTTGACAGCGCTAGGTTTGGAGATCGAAGTAGCTAAAAACGGTCTGGAAGCGCTGAAGATGTTGAAAAAGTTAGCCAGTGAAACCGGTGATGTGACTGATAAAGTGGGCGTATTGGTTTCTGACATAGAGATGCCAGAAATGGATGGGTACACGCTAACGGCTGAAATTAAAAATGACCCAGAGTTGGCACGTTTGCATGTGGTTTTGCATACTTCGCTAAGTGGTGTCTTTAATCAGGCAATGGTTAAGAAAGTGGGCGCAGACGATTTCATAGCCAAATTCCACCCTGATGAATTAGCAAGCGCAGTTGAAAAATGGTTAGGTACTGAGCTAAAAGCGAAATAATGTGTGAATAAAGACCTTTCACCAGCCTTGTACGAAAAATTCTGCCACTTTTTACACACAAAAAGTGGCATTGTTTTAGGAGGCTCGAAACAATATTTAGTTCGCAGCCGTATGGTGCCTCTTTTACATCGTCATGGGCTGACCGATATTGATCAATTGATTGAAAAAATCATGCGACAAAGTGACTCTGGCCTAACTCAGTCAGCAATCGAAGCGATGACCACTAACGAGACACTTTGGTTTAGAGATAAGTATCCCTTCAGTATCCTGAAAAACACTATTTTGCCCGAGTTGGCCAAAAAGCAAAATCGCTTGCGAATTTGGAGTGCGGCAAGCTCAACCGGGCAAGAAGCATACTCCATCGCCATTACCATTGCGGAATTCAAGAAGTCCTATCCATCTGCCTTTCAAGGTGGGATCCAAATTCTTGGGACTGACTTGTCTAATACTGTGGTTGCTCAAGCGAAGGCGGCAACATATGACGAGCTCTCCTTAAGTCGTGGCCTAGAGGATGATGTGAAACGAAAATACTTTGAGCATCATGATAACAAAACGATGAGTGTCGTATCTGCTATTCGAAAGTGGGTGGACTTTAAGCAATTCAATCTGACGACCAGTTTTGCCTCCCTTGGGAAGTTCGATGTGGTCTTTTGCCGTAATGTGCTGATTTACTTCGATAGCGAACAAAAAAAACGGATACTGCAAAATATTTCCGCTTCTTTGCAGTCTGAAGGCAGTTTGATCTTGGGGGCATCCGAGTCACTAGGAGGTGCGAGTGCTCATTTCAAAATGTTAACTCAGCCTTCAGGCCTTTATTACCGTAAGTCTGCGTAAAACACTTCAATAAAAATATCACTTTCCTACAAAAATAATTACTGATTGGCACATCATTTGCTGAACACTGGCATGAAAGAATGTGTGAGTAATTATTATGGCGATTAGTTTAGACAGACTTGTAGGCTTCCATCAAAAAGTGCTTTCGATACGAAGTGATCGTATGGAAGTCATTTCTGGCAACCTCGCAAACGCTAACACACCGGGTTATAAAGCACGAGATATCGACTTTAATAAGGCGATGAAAAGTGCGCAATATGACCAAGGTAGCCTTGTAAAAACCCACGACAAACATTTATCTGGCCGCTCGCAAATGCAAGCGGAAATTGAATTCAGAGTTCCGGACCAACCTGATACTGGTGATGGCAATACTGTCGACGCGCAAGTTGAACGTAATAACTTTCTCGACAATGGTATGCGCTATCAGGCCGGTATTATGCTCCTGAACGGAAAGATTAAAGGCATGAAAAAAGCGCTAGGTGGCGGAGGTCAAGGTTAATGAGTTTATTTAATATTATGAAAATTGCGAGTACGGGTATGGGGGCAGAAAGTGTCCGCTTGAATACCACGGCAAGTAACATTGCTAACGCTAACTCGGTCAGCAGCAGTTACGAAGATACATATAAAGCTCGTCATCCGGTCTTTGCCGCAGCATTGGATCAAGCATCTAACGACATGACAAAAGGCGCAGGTGTCAAAGTGTTAGGGGTGGTTGAAAGCACAAAGCCGCTGAATGTGGAGTATGCACCAAATAACCCTATGGCGGATGAGAATGGTTATATCTATCGTCCCAACGTCAATATTGTTGAAGAAATGGCAGATATGATGTCAGCCTCAAAAGGCTATGAAACAAATGTTCAAATCGCAGATACCACGAAAAGAATTTTCCGACGTGTATTGCAATTAGGTCAAGGCCAGTAAGTTTAAGCTAAACGTTTTAGCGAGGAAATTTTATGAATACATTAGAACGCAATACAACGGGCTTAAATAACGATTTGTATTGGCAACCTGAGCCAGTCAAAGTGTCGGATGGCTCAGAGCAGAACCTAAAGCAAGAAGATTTCTTTGCTCTGCTAACCGAACAATTAGCCAACCAGGATCCCACTAAACCGGTCGACAATGACCAATTGGTTGCCCAGATGACGTCATTTACAACAGCAGATGGTATTTCACAGTTGAATGAAAAGTTTGAATCATTCTCTTCTTCAATGACATCCAACCAAGCTCTTCAAGCTTCCAGCTTGATAGGTCAAGACGTACTTGTTACCGGTAATATTGGCCATGTTGCCAACCAAGGTGAAGGAATTACTGGGGTTATCATTAATGAACAAACCTCTCAGAATACCAAAATAGCCATTCAAAATGCCCAAGGCGAAGTCGTTAGAACGATGGACGTCGGTACCCTTGCTGCTGGTAACATTGAATTTAATTGGGATGGTACAGATCAAAACGGCAATCCATTGCCGCCTGGTGATTATGCCGTTCAAGTACAAGGCGATGTTTTCGGTGAGCCGACATCACTTGCCACTGCAATCAATCGACACGTAGATAGTGTGAGCTTGGCCGCTTCAAGCCAAGGTGTCATTCTTAATTTAGATGGTGACGTTAGCATCAAGCTTGATGACGTTATCCAAATCGGTAGTTAATAGGAGTTTTTTCCCATGTCATTCAATATCGCACTAAGCGGAGTCTCAGCTTCACAAAAAGACTTAGATACGACAGCCAACAACATTGCAAACGTAAACACGGTTGGTTTTAAAGAATCACGCGCTGAATTCGGAGATGTTTATGCAGCATCACTCTTGGCGTCAGGTAAAACAAAAGTAGGTGATGGTGCGCTTACACAAGAAGTAGCCCAACAATTTTCACAAGGTAGTTTAACCTTTACCAATAACTCTTTGGATTTGGCAATAACCGGTAACGGCTTCTTCGCAACAGTGCCAGAAATTACTTCTCGTGACTTCTCATTCACTCGAGCTGGCCAATTTAAATTAGATTCCAATAACTTTGTCGTTAACTCACAAGGCGACAACTTGTTAGGTTTCCCGGTAAACACTGATGGAACATCAGCGTCAGTTGCTTTGAGTACGACGGTACCAGTGAGAATTCCAGATTCGTCAGGTTCGCCACAACAAACAACAGAAGTTGACGTTCGCTTTAACTTGCCAGCAGGCGACCAAGCTAAGGTGGCTGCAGATTTCGACCCAACAGATCCCTTAACTTATAATGCAGCAACCTCAGTTACTGTATATGACTCATTGGGTGACAGTCATGTTATGACTTATTACTTTATTAAGGACAATGATCCAGGTGTAGTAAACGAATGGTATGTGGCAACAGCAGTCGATGATCAGCTGATTGATGCCGTAAACTCGGATGGTTCAGATTCAGATCCTGCTACTGCGGTCAACACAATCGGTGGTAATACCGGCAATGCAGTAACGACTGCTAAAATACAATTTAGTGAGGGCGGTGATTTCATCGGTATCCAATCTGCCGACGGCCTGCCACAGCCAGATTCTAAATTCAGAACAGAAGCGCTAGGTCCAACGATACTTAGTAACGGTTCCGATCCAAACCAACAAATCACTATCGATTTTAACTTGGATAGAAACAGTGCGACACCAAATGAGCCAACACAGTTTGCGTCTGCATTTGAAGTAACCTCACTTGAACAAGATGGTTTGCCAGTAGGGCGATTAACCGGTATTGATATTGGTGCAGATGGTCTAGTGAGAGCAACGTTCTCTAATGGTACTTCTGAACCTATCGTAAGAGTTGCACTTGTGCGCTTCTCTAACGAACAAGGCTTAACACAACAATCGGGTACGCAATGGAAAGAAAGTATTCTTTCTGGTGAGGCTCTAGCTGGCGAGGCTACAACAGGTACTTACGGTGACATTAATTCGTCAGCACTTGAGCAAGCTAACGTGAACTTAACCACTGAGCTAATCGATATGATTATTGCTCAACGGAACTTCCAAGCAAACTCAAGAGCACTTGAAGTAAACAACCAGTTGAACCAGACAATTCTGAATATTCGATAATACCGAATAAATTAAAAAAAGCGGCAATTGCCGCTTTTTTTTGTGCCTCCAAATAAACCGTAGCCTAAGCACACTAACAGCCGTCAGCCGTTGCCCGAATAAAAGCCGCGTGCGACATTTTGTAAAGAGTGCGGTAGCTAAACCAACAGCGGAAAAACCTTAGGGCCTTGAAAGACGCTTCAAGCCCATCCATGGGTCGCTTGGCACTCGACATCCATGTCGAGTGACACTTTCAAGTCCCTAAGATTCATCCGCTTTTTGTTGATTTAGGTACCGCACTTTATAGGTGAAGCGCTCACCTGCAGCTCAAGCACGCTAACAAAAAGCCGTAAGTCTTTGCTCGAATAAAAGTGTCAATCGGCAGGACGCCGATTGTCAAGCGTCCCAAGGATGGGCTCGCAGCGACTTTTATTCGAGCAAAGGCTGAAGGCTGTTAGTGTGCTTGAACTGCGGATTATCAGCGAGCTTGAGCTACGAGTTAACGTTCGCCTGAAGGCGAGCGCGCGTGTTTGGCATTGTCTTTGCAAACATCTCAGTATTCAATTTTAGTTACGTCAAAAAAGAGTCGAATGCTATGGATAAAATGCTGTATATCGCTGCAAGTGGCGCGAAACAAGACCTTCTTGCGACTTCAGTACGTGCCAACAATTTGGCAAATGCGCAGACCACGGGTTTTAAAGCCCAGCTAGAGCAAGCGAGAGCGATGCCTGCTTACGGCGAAGGTTTGCCTACTCGCGTATTTAGCATGACTGAAAGTCCTAGCAATGATTACGAAAGTGGCCCTTTAATTACCACTGGGCGTCCACTTGATGTGGCAGTTCAAGGCTCAGGCTGGCTGAGCGTGCAAACACCACAGGGCGAAGAGGCCTATACTCGTAGTGGCTCATTAACGATGACGGTGGATGGTGCTTTACAAGACTCAAAAGGTAATTTGGTATTGGGCGAAAATGGTCCGCTATTTTTACCTGTACCCATAACTAATCTCACTATTTCAGGCGATGGCCGCATTTCTGGCCGTTTGCAAGGAGCACCACCGGATCAAATTGACGAAATAGGCCGCTTAAAAATGGTTAACCCTGCATTGGATACCATGAAGCGCCGAAACGATGGTTTATTTGATTTGAAAGAAGGTGGTATTGCCCCTCAGGATATAAACGTTGGTGTTGGTTCGGGCATGCTCGAAGGTTCAAATGTCAATGCGGTTGAAGAGATGGTCAGCATGATTAGCTTACAGCGTCACTATGAGATGCAAGTAAAGCTAATGAAGAAAGCTGACCAAATGGTTACTAGCTCGAATACCTTACTCAGAATTATTTAATTTTTTAAAAAGCGAATTGTTTTTTCGCGGAGGTTGTTATGCACCCAGCATTATGGATAAGTAAAACAGGACTAGATGCAGCACAAACTGATGTATCAGTTGTATCGAATAACTTGGCAAATGCCAGCACCGTAGGTTTCAAGAAGGACCGTGCGGTATTCGAAGACTTGCTCTATCAGAACATTAATCAACCGGGTGGTCGTTCGTCGGCGGATACCGAACTTCCCTCAGGCTTGATGCTTGGCGCAGGTTCTAAGGTCGTTGCGACCCAAAAATCGCATACTCAAGGCAATCTATTAACCACTGACAATGCTTTAGATATCTCTATACAAGGTCGTGGTTTCTTCGAGATTCAGCAACCTGATGGCACCTTAGCGTATACCCGAAATGGTCAGTTCACGCTGAATGACCAAGGTAATATCGTGACACCTGGTGCGGGTTTCGTGCTGCAGCCTGTCGTGACTTTGCCGCCAGATGCGCAGCAAGTGACAATTTCGCAAGACGGTGAAGTGTCTGCGCAATTGCGTGGTCAGGCTGAGCCTCAAGTCTTAGGTCAGCTGAACCTAGCCGATTTCATCAACCCTGTTGGTTTACAACCAATTGGTCAAAACCTTTACGTTGAAACTGCTGTTTCAGGGGCGCCAATTCAAGGTGTTCCAGGTCTTGAAGGGCTGGGAACATTAGCCCAAGGAACCTTGGAAACATCAAACGTGAATGTGACGGAAGAACTAGTGAATCTCATTGAAAGCCAACGTTTGTACGAGATGAACTCTAAAGTGATTTCTTCTGTCGATCAAATGCTTGGCCAAGTTATTCAGCAGCTTTAGGAATAAATTCATGACTCTATTATCTTTACGTTCGCTCAAACTCATCGCAGTGCTTATCACAGTTGTGATTGCCTTGAGCGCTTGTCAGTCTACCGAAGTACAACCGGTTACCGCGAATGATCCTTATTACGCGCCAGCCGTGCCGAGTTTGACACGCGACGAAATTGTTGAAGATGGTAGCTTGTTCATGAAGGGAATGGCAAACAGCTTGTACTCTGATGTTAAAGCTCGTCGCGTGGGTGACATTATCACTGTTCAATTGAGTGAAAACACAAATGCCACTAAATCCGCAGGGACAACCTCAAGCAAAGAGTCAACAGTCGATGTGCAACCTATTATTGGTCTTGGTGGGAATGCCATCAATATAGGTAAAGAATCCTTGCAGCTGGGATTAGACTCCTCGAATGAATTTACTGGTGACGCACAAGCGAATCAGAGCAATAGCTTGTCTGGCAATATCTCCGTCACTGTTGTGGAAGTGCTCCCAAATCAAAACCTGATTATTCGTGGTGAGAAGTGGCTAACCCTTAATAACGGGGACGAATATATTCGTCTTACCGGGGTTATTCGCGCCGCCGATATTTCGCCTACCAATGAAATCGAATCAACCAAAATAGCCAATGCTCGCATTCAGTACAGCGGCAAAGGATCCTTTGCGCAAGCGCAGGAAAAAGGTTGGTTGACGAAATTTTTCTCTTCAACTTGGTGGCCACTTTAGGAAATTATGATGAAGTTTATCACTGTAGCACTCATGCTAAGTCTCTTGCTTTCGCCGTTTCAAGCGCAAGCACAACGAATTAAAGATCTCGCCAGCGTGCAGGGCGTGCGATCCAACCAATTAGTGGGTTATGGCTTAGTTGTCGGTTTGCCGGGTACTGGCGAAACCAGTCCATTTACCGAACAGAGTTTTCGCACCATGCTATCCAATTTTGGTATTTCATTGGATAGTAGCGTAAAACCAAAAATCAAAAATGTGGCTGCGGTAGCAGTCCATGCAACGCTTCCTGCGTTTTCTAAACCGGGTCAAAATATTGATGTTACGGTATCTTCGGTCGGCGAGGCATCTAGCCTGAATGGCGGAACTTTGTTGCAAACCTTTCTACGTGGTTTGGATGGTGAAATTTATGCGGTTGCACAAGGTAGCTTAGTTGTCAGTGGTTTTGGCGCAGAGGGCAACGATGGTTCTCGGATTGTATCGAATACGCCAACCGTAGGACGTATCGCCAACGGAGCTGTGGTGGAAAGAGCGGTTCCTTCTGGTTTGATGCAGAATGATTATCTTACTTTGAACTTGAATACGCCCGATTTCAGCACGGCACAAGCCCTTGCTGATGTGATTAACATGCGTTTAGGTGGCGATCCGAGCAAAGGTACTGCCATTGCAATGCCAATGGATGCTGCTTCTGTGAGGGTGTCAGCGCCGCGTGATCAAGCTCAACGAGTCAGCTTTTTGGCTACCATTGAAAATTTTGAATTCCAGCCAGCAGCGGCACCTGCGAGGGTGGTAATTAACAGTCGTACCGGCACTATTGTCATAGGTGAAGATGTAAAACTATTGCCTGCAGCCATCACGCATGGTGGCTTAACGGTCACGATTTCAGAAAATGCCCAAGTTGATCAACCAAACGCGCTAGCGAATGGTAATACCGTCATTACGCCGCAATCCATTGTTGATGTGCAATTGGATGACAGTCGTATGTTCTTGTTTGACCCTGGTGTGAGCCTTGATGAATTGGTTCGTGCCGTGAATGAAATCGGTGCTGCACCTGGCGATCTGATGGCAATCCTTGAAGCCCTGCGTCAAGCGGGCGCGCTCCAAGGTGAATTGGTAATTATCTAATGGACTTAAGCGCTGGCACTAAATCACAACTGGAAATGTCACGAAACTACCACGATATGGGTAGTGTGAATAAGTTGCGTGAAGCTGCTCAATCGGGCGACTCCGGTGCGCTTGAGGAGGCGGCAAAACAGTTTGAAGCGATATTTGTTCAAATGATGTTGAAGTCAATGCGAAAGGCACAAGATGCGCTAGCAGATAAAGACAGCCCATTTAGTTCCGAACAAGTAAAGTTTTATCGTGAAATGCATGACAAGCAATTAGCAACCGATCTGTCTGCGAACGGGAGTATCGGTCTGGCCGATATCATTATTCAACAAATGAGCCCCGGTGAGGGCGTGATGCCCGCAGGTGCTGTGCGGTCCGATGGCGATCTATCCATACTGAATAAGCACAATGTTGCCGCAGTACAGAATGCGCAAGACAGAGTGCTTGGCGTAAACAATGAAAACGTATCACCTGCTGCATTCAAACAATCAGCCTTTGCGTCTCCTGAAGAGTTCGTTAAAGCGCTTTACCCTCATGCGGTTGAAGCCGCAAAAGAGTTGAACTTAGATCCTAAAGCAATGATCGCGCAAGCTGCCTTAGAAACAGGTTGGGGTAAGAGTCTCATTCACAAAATGGGTGGTGAGAATAGCCACAACTTGTTTGGTATTAAAGCTGACCGTCGTTGGGAAGGTGAAAAAGCAAATGTAGACACCTTAGAGTTTGTTAACAACATGCCTGAAAAGCAACAGGCGTCATTCCGTAGTTATGGTTCTTTCGATGATTCAATGCGCGACTATGTCGACTTTATTAAGTCGAATCCTCGATACGAAAAAGCAGTACAACAAACCGAAACACCACAAGATTATTTTAAAGCATTGCAAGAGGCGGGTTATGCCACTGATCCTCAGTATGCTGAAAAAGTCATGTCGGTCTTTAACGGTAATATCTTGGGTGAATTACTACCATGATCAAAACGGCCGATTTATTCTCAATAGCCAAAACCGGTGTTAACGCGAGCAACCGCTTGCTTAACACGACCAGTAACAATATCGCCAATATCAATACCGAAGGCTATGTCCGCGAGCGCACTGAATTTAAGTCAGAACTCACCGGTGGCGTTGATAGAGGATTCACTGATCGTGTTTTAAATCAATTTGCGGCTAACCAATTGCGCAGGGATATTACTAGTGTAGGTGAATCACAAGCTTTCTTTGACCGCGCTGAAGGTCTCGACAACGTGTTGGCTAGCGAAGCCAATTCAATTTCAAGCGCGTTAACGCGTTTCTTTGCATCAGTGCAAACTGCGGCTGACGATGCGACTAATATTACCTCTCGTGATTCTGTATTGGGCGAAGCTCAAGGCTTAGTTAATCGCATCAATACGCTTGGCGACTTTATGACAGTGAAAGAGCGAGAGGTTGAGCAACAAATTGAGGACAGCGTCAATAACGCCAATGCGCTAATCAAACAAATTGGGCAACTCAACGAAGCAATTCAAGTTGTGGGTAATAGTAGCAACGTTGATACACCATCTACTTTGATGAACGAGCGTGACTTGGCTATCCGCAAGTTAGCGGAATACATGTCTATAGAGACACGCACAAGTCCAAATAGTGATTTGGGCATTGTGGTTAACCTCAGTTCAGGTGAGTCATTGGTGCTGGCAGATGGTACTTTTAATGTACTCGCCCTTGATGGTGAACCTGATTTTACTAGCGCTCAATTGCAACTCTCTACTGGGTTTGAAGCGCCAAAGCGCAATACGACTTTGAATGTTGAAGAGCAAAAAATGGGTGGCGCTTTAGGAGGTTTGTTTCGTTATAGAGAGCAGGTCTTAGAGCCTGCTCAACGTGATTTGGGCAAGCTATCAATTGCCTTAGCAGATACTTTTAACAGCACTAACCGCCAAGGTATGGACTTAGATGGTCAATTGGGTGGTGATATTTTTGCTTTGCCAGAGTTCCGAGGTATTAACTATCCTGATAACTCTGATTTAAGTTTAGGTATCCAAGGACGTTTCACACCTGGCGCAGGTGGTGATATCACCAAGACGGACTATCGTATTGAAGTATTGACTAGCCCTGCAGGATCACCTCCTACTTTTGATGTGCAAGTGAATGCTTTGAATACTGATGGCACTGAACAAACGGACTCAGATGGGAACCCAATCACACAAACGTTGACGGTTACCGCCGAGTCGGGTACCTACAATGCCATTATGGGCGGCATCGAAATTGAGTTCTCCAGCGGAGCAGGATATGGCGTAGGTGATCAATTCTTATTTCAACCATTACGAACCGCTGCGAATGACTTATCCCTGCAGACAACGAGAGGAGAAGACTTAGCATTCGCCAAGCCACTGAGAGTCGATACAAACCAAGCAAACTTGGGCGATGCTACAATTTTACAAGTCAATATCACAAATTCTTTGGTTGATAATTCCCTGACCAATACTTTAGCTTCTGGTTTCAATGGCACGGGAGGCATACAAAGTGCGGCAGATAATGGCGCAAGCGTTGGCGCTCCAGCTGTTGTGCGCTTTACATCAGAAAGCGATTTTGAAGTATTAGACAACGCTGTGCCACCGAATGTGATTGCAACCGTTACTGGCGCTAGTGACCTTAACAACCTATTACAACAAGCCAAAGACAGCGGCACATGGCCTGCTGATTTTGCCGGTTTAGAAGACTATCCGGGTTATGACTTTAGTCTTCAAGGCCGCCCAAAAGCGGGTGATAGTTTTGATATTGGTTTTAACACTGATGGCTTTGCTGACAACCGAAATGCCGTATCGCTTGCGGGTTTACAACAAGCCGACACTGTTCGTCAAAGCGTTGGAAGTAATGGAAATAAAGCCACATTCAATGAAGCTTACGCAAACATCGTTGGTAGTATTGGTGCCAAAACTGCCAACGGACAGATCGAATTAGAAGCAGCGAAAGTGTTGCAAACACAATCTTCAGATTGGTTTGAATCGACGTCGGGCGTGAGCCTTGATGAAGAGGCGGCAAATTTGATCCAGTTTCAACAATCATATGCAGCCGCCGCGAGAATCTTAAGCACCGCTCAAGATCTTTTTGACACCATTTTAGCAGCAGCTAGGTAGTAATTATGCGCGTAACAACAAACCTTATTTATAATCAAAACTTGCGAAATATTGATGCGAACCAAGGCAACCTTGTGGATATTCAACAACAACTTGCTAGCGGCAAAAAGTTGTTGCGTCCAAGTGATGATCCCGTGGGTGCTGCACAAGTCATTCGTTTAACCGAAGAGTTAGACAAAATTACGCAATATAATCGCAATAATGACCTCACAACGAATGCGCTGGAATTACAGGAAACTGCTTTACGAAGCATCAATGATGTCGTGAATCGAGCAAGAGTGCTTACTGTGCAGTCAGGGAACGGTATTTTGGCATCAGAAGACAGGAAGGCTATTGGCGCAGAGATTGAACAAATTCGCAATCAAGTCTTGGATTTAATGAATACCCGAAATGCCAGTGGTGAATATATTTTTGCTGGGTACCAGTCGTCTTCGCAAGCGTTTGAATTCAATCCAAGCGCAAGCGGCAACAAAGTATCATTCAAAGGTGATGATGGTGAGAATCAGATTCAAATCTCTGACAGTGTGAAGATCCAAAGCACCTCCTCAGGCAAGAGTATTTTTCAGGAAGTGTTTGCTCGTTTGAATTTCGATATTACTGCAACAAGTGGTGTGAACGTTGAAACAGCCAGAGTAGACGAACAAGGAACGTTTGATAAGTTTCATAAAGCGAACTTCGATCCCGTTAATCCTCTAAATAACCAGTATCGTATTGAAGTATCGGCCGCTGGCGATCAGGTTAATGTAACGAATATTGGCACGGGCGATATTATATCAACACAGAGTTTTGTATCCGGGGAGACGATACGTTTCGAAGGACTTGAAATTAATTTTGACGGCGGCGCTGGTGACTCTATGGAGATTAGCTTAAATCGTCCAGAGAAAAAGAACTTAGCAGAAACCTTGAACGATATGTTTATTGCACTGACTTCTGACGATATCTCTGAAACAGACTTTGTGAATGCCATTGATAATACGCTAGTAGGCTTGGATAATGGCCTTGAAAAAATGTCCCTAGAAAGCTCTTCTATAGGGGCCAGGTTAAACATTGCACAAGCGATCAAAGAATCCAATTTAGATAGCGAAATAGCCTTGGCGTCGGCACGTTCGAGCATAGAAGATGTTGACTACGCGAAAGCGTCAACTGAGTTTGCTAAACAAGAAACCGCCTTGGAGGCAGCGTTCCAGTCTTTCCCAAGAGTGAGCAACTTAAGTTTATTCAACTATATAAATTAACTTAGCAAAACTCATACAGCAAAGATCAGCAGGCCTTACTATACTGGTGTTGTTCAATGAAAGCGGTAAACGCATCTAAGACGAGGTTCGGTGCTTCCAATTGCGGATAGTGACCAACATCTAATGCGGTAGTTTGTGGATTTGGCATCAACTCTTGATATTGCTCAAGCATGTGCAGTCCAGAAATCGGATCCTGAACACCGTTAATAAAATGCAAAGGAACTCGCGTTTGCTGCATTGCTTGCACCCATCGTGTGCGATGCTGACTGCGTTCGTCGATATAGGACAATAAGTCGTGCAATACTTGCGTTCCTTTTTTATATTCTAGTAATTCCCACAACACTTCTATTTCATAATTTGATGGGGGTGTTTTATCCCCAAAAATTTTTAAAAAGCTTTTCATTAAACTATCTTTAGACATGAAGCGACAGATCAAAGGACCTAGCGAGCTTTTCAATAGTTTTTGCATGAAAAGAGGCCGATGGCTCTCCGCAAATAAACCACCATTGAGAAAGCACATGCTATGAATACTTGGGCGAAAGTTAGGATCTTCTTGTCTTTCAAACGCTCGCGTTAAGATCTCTTGGGCCACAGAATTACCATAATCGTGGGCTAAAATATGGCAGTCACTTACTTGATGGTGTGCCAGCACAGAGAATGCGATATTAGCTTGTTCTTGTAAGCTATATTGATGAGGAAGTGGCTTATCAGACAGACCAAAACCCAACATATCGAATGCGAGTAGGTGATAACGATCAGCAAGCTTTAGCCATAGGTGGTGCCAATCCCAAGATGCACTAGGAAAGCCATGAATGAACACAATTGTTTCTTTGTGTTGGTTTTCGTCTAAGGCTGTCGGTATAGATTGCCAACAAGCAATATTGTGATTATCTACTCGGATAAATTGCGCTTGTTCCCGATATTCTTCAATACTGCTAGTAGGCATTTTGTTCCCTTAATTATTTAGTTATCTTGCTGGTTACTATAGGCAAAATCTTATTCATCGTAGCCAGGGTTAACACGATTAAGCTTTCTTAGTATGCCAGGCCAAGCTAATGAGCCTCCGGCCGAACGGGTTACTTCTGCTGCTTGCTTTTGAATACCTGCCAAAATTGGGTCTGGAATTTTTATCATTTCTTGCCCAGTCGCCTGCGCCTGAAGTTGAATTTCACAAGACCGTTGTAATAAAAACATAAAGGTAAATGCATCGGCAATACTTTGCCCGCACGTTAACAAACCATGATTTCGTAAAATCATAAAATTGGTATTGCCTAAGTCTGCGACTAGGCGTGCTTTTTCCTCAGGATTTAGCGCAACGCCCTCATATTCGTGATAGGACAGGGACGATAAAGCAAAAAGAGATTGTTGACTGTAAGCTTGTAAGCCGTCTTTTAAAGTTGATACAGCAATGCCTTCCGTTGTATGCAAGTGCATGACGCACTGTGCATCTTCTCGATTCTCGTGCACCGCGCTATGAATAATAAAACCAGCGGGATTAATATCGAAATCACTTTCCATCACTTTATTACCATGGATATCGACTTTGACCAAACTTGACGCAGTGACTTCGTCGAACATCATTCCGTATGGATTGATCAAAAAGTGATGTTCAGGTCCTGGAACGCGAGCTGAAATATGTGTAAAGACTAAATCATCCCAGCCATAGTGGGCAACAATTCGATAAGCAGCAGCGAGATCAACACGCGTCTGCCATTCAGCTTCGCTTACTTTGTCTTTTACTGAGGGGATTCCAGCTGATAAATCAAGTGGTGGCATAGTCACTCCGTTGGGCATAATGTTAATAATAGGTTAACGCTAGATTAGCGTAGTTATACACGCTACACTGTCGCCAATTTGACAATTCGGTGTTTTTCTTATGGTTATTAAGAAACACGTAAATGAGACAAGGTCTGCCCATGAATTATGAGCAATACAAACCTTTACTGATGAAGAACCCATGGTTTGCGATGTTGCCAGCCTCCACCATCAAGCAACTTCTTGATCTGTGTAAATTAAAACACATTGCAAGAGGGGAACAACTGCTAGCTAAAGATGCAGAGGCTGATGGCATGTATTGTGTGCTTGAGGGCAAAATTAAAATCAGCAACGTGAATCGTGAAGGTAAAGAGATGGTGCTCACCTGGCTTACTGCCGGAACATGGTTTGGTGAAATCTCTATGTTTGATGGCTTGCCTCGAACACATGACTCATTTGCTGAGTCGGATTCTCAGTTACTCATGATCCCAAGCCAATCTTTTCATCGTTTGTTGCTTGCACATCCTGAGCTTTACCCTCACTTTATGAAACAGTTATGTGAGCGCATTCGAACGGTATTTGCGATCTTAGACGAAACCAGTGGCTTGTCTTTAAGAAGTCAATTAATGAAGCGTTTAGTGATGCTTTCTAATGGGTGGAACGCAGCTAGTCAGCAGGATGAAATACAGGTTTCGCAAGAGTCCTTAGCTCGTTTACTGAATACATCGAGACAAACAATCAATAAATTATTACAAGCCTTGCAGCGCGAAAAACTGATTGAAGTGAAGTACGGTAAGATAAAGCTATTGAATTTAGAAGCATTGCGTTTGCAAAGTGATTTATAAAAGCAGGTATTTTGTGTTCATTTAAAATCGAAATTCGCCAATCAAGAGAGCATGTCGTTCGATTTGACCTTGGCGGATATTTAGTTGAGCTCTATTGGCTGCGCGGTTTTTGTTGAAATGAAACTCAAGGCCAGCGGTGAATGAATCAGAGAGCTGCTGTTTGGCGGTGAAGGTAAATGCGTAACCATGGCTATTATTGTTGTCTTCGGGGATATCATCTCGTTCGTCTACATCGAAAATATCTAAACGACCAGTGACCTTCGTATTCTGCCCAATTTTTTTCGTAACTTGAGCAAAGCCTGCTAAATAATTAACATGCACAAAGTTGTCGCCCATCAAAGTACTACCGCCGAGCAATTGGGCTTTTATGCTCATTGATTTATTGAGCTGATGTTGTAGAGCTAGGGAGTGAAATTTGGTTCTCCACGCGTATAGGCGCAAGCTGTTGACGACATTAGGGTCGGCAAAGTTATCGTAATAGTAGTATTTGAACTGTGTTTGGCGAAGGTAGCTAATGTGAACACCAAGGTATGCACCCACTCTGGAATCTAATTCGCTGAATGCTTCAACCCATGCTGGATGATTGATTACCTCTGCACTTATAACGGACGGATAGGGTGCAAACTCAAGCCTTTCATCAAATAAACTTTGGCGGTCATGAGTGGCAAAACCTCGCCAAGCAATCACACTACCCAGCGGATCATTTCCCTTATAAGCGCCGAGTTTGGCATCCCAACTCCATGGACTTGATTGTCTTCGACCACTTTTAAATAGCGATGCTTCAATGCCAAAAATCCGTAACTCCTCTCCGAACCAAGAGTTGATAGCAGATTGTGTGTAAGTATCAGGTGATAGCCAAGCAATATCGGTGTTTTCAACTGACAACTCAGGATAAAACATACCCAGTCGAATTCGGTATTTCAGGTCTGAGCGGCGAATTGGCTGATATTTTACAAATGCCTGTGATGGGCCTAGTTTTTGATCACCGTCGGAGTAGGAATTTAATATCACGGTGCTTGTAAAACCTGCGCTGAAGTCAGACTCAATTTGTACGACACCTTGGTTCCATTTTAGTCCACTAGTATCGTAACGAGTGATACCAGTGCCACTATTGAGAAAACTGCTTTGAGAATTACTGTAGACAATGCCAGTTTGTATCAATCCTGAAACTTGGTGATGAACCTCTGCGGTCACGATGGAAGGGCTTGATGCCAAAAAAAACAGCAAAAAAGCGCTGATGACTCTTTTGGGGAGATTGATAGACACTCAGTTAGTAACCATCAATACTAAGATCCTCATAACCCTCGGCATCCTCACGTATTGGTTTGGATAGCTCAAAACGCATTTTATCGCCTGTGAATTTCTGTTCAATACGTATCTCATTTTCCTGCATGCGAGGGTGCCAAATAGTGACACTTTTCACGTGTTTGTTTTCGAGTGTGTTTTGAAGTTGCGCGATACCGTTTTCATTTGTTTTGCTGAAGAACGGAGTATCAGCAACATAAATATAGCCCAGCATCCAGTCGTGAATATTGCAGCCAAGGTCAACCACTCCGGCGTTTTCAAAAACAATCGGTGGTGCCTGTTTACCTGCATATAGGCCCTGCTCAAATGACTTGGCTTCGGAAAACGAATACACATGATGCTTTATATTATCTGAATTGGGAAAGCTAACAGAAGTGCCCTTTTCGACAGTTAATATATGAGGGCTAAACTGTTCCTCAATTTGATCCATGATTGCCGTTGGGGTGCTTAAATTGCTAGGACGTTTTTGTTTTGCGGATTCATTCAGGTGCCACTCTACCACGACATTTCTGACGGGCTTTCCTTGATGATCAATGACGGTCACTTCTAAAGCATTGCTGTCGAAGCATAAGGAACTGAGTAACAGTAAAATAAGATAAGTCGTTTTTTTGTTGAACATGTATTTCGCGCGTCCTGTAAAATCAGAGGTCAAGGTTCAAATATCGGAAGACCTTAATACACCGAGTTAGATAGACCTAGGAAAAAGTACAAATCTATTCAACAAATCGATGATTTTGAGAATTATAATTCATTTGTATCATTTAGATATCGACTTCACACAAATATACCTGAGTTCTGCACTGATCTGCACTGGAGTAATAAGTGATAAACAACTTATTTTCTGCCGAAGTGATTCCGGGATATCCGTTGTCTCCTGCACTTGGCAAAGGTAATGTAAAGTCGAGTTGCTGGGTGTTTATATTCAATATGAATAAACCCGTTTTTAAACTACCCTCAACATACGCATCTCTTTCAACGTCGCTCCCAAAATACTGCAACAAACTCTTGTGAGCTTCGGTCAACGGCGTTAATACAGAATGCTCATAGCGAGCAGCAACTAAAACTCGATTTTGATCTAATAGGTACAAGCAGGGGCTAGCAAGATAAACGGATAGTGCTTGCCATTCCCACTTCGCTATCGTGCCTTCTTCGTTAATGTCACTCATGCCAAGTTGAGTCGTAAAGCTATCAGCATCTCTGCGCGTAATCGCAAGCACCTTATTGTTGGGTAAAAAAATTAAATCGCTCTCATTGGGATAAGCCAATCCATGCTCTTCCAATGAGAGCACTGGAGGTGTGAGGTGTTTGAAAACTTCCAAACCTTCACCTTGATAGAGAAACAGGCTGTTTTCGCTGCGTTTGTAGGCAAGGCTGTAAGCTATATTTTTATACCACCTTGTTCGCCAACACCAATGGTAGGGCTCAGCAAAACGCCCTTTATATTTCCAATTTTGACCAACTACCATGTCTTGTGCCTGGTCTATCGAGTGATAATTACCTGCGTCAACGAGGCACTCCCAAAAGACATTTTCACTGATATGGTGAACAGACTCTTGTTGCTGTATTTCGTTCTTTTCGGTATTCGCACAAACAGTGCTGTGTAAATACCTCTTCGCATAAGCACTCACGTAACGAAGCTTTCCATTAACCACGTGAATTCGAGGGTCTCGTAAGTCTGTATTAGCGAGCGAAAACACATACTCATCAAGGAGTTTGCCCGACAGTGTTCGCTTTTGTAAAACGATCATACCCTCTTTGCTGTGATGATCACTTCCACGCCTAAAACAAAGCAAAAGCGTGTTGTTTACGCACTGCAAATCAGTAAACGCATCATGAGTATCGGCGTTAAAAATTTTTTTTAGGGAAATTAAATTAAATTTCTTCATTTTACTCATTGTTTTATATCAGTTTTTCTATGCTTTTGATGAATAGGGCGGCAATTTTTTGCCGCTAATAGCAAAAAAAAGCAATATTTAGTTAAAGGGAATTTGTCGCTTGTCGATAAACATTTACGAGAGAGCCAGTACATTAACTTATCACTAGTATAGTTATTGTTCTACAAGTTGTTATTAAACCACCGGAGTCACGTCCGGCGACCAGCATGCCGCTGGACTGAGAGTGTAGGAGAGACTTATGTCCTTGTTCGTAAATACAAACCAATCGGCGTTGAACGCTCAACGTCAATTAATGAATTCATCTAGCAGTTTGAATACTTCATTCGAACGCTTATCTTCGGGCTTCCGTATTAACCGTGCATCTGATGATGCTGCAGGTTTGCAAATATCGGACCGCATGACAACCCAAATCAATGGCTTAAACCAAGCTGTACGTAACGCTAATGATGCTATTTCATTAACGCAAACTGCAGAAGGTGCGCTGTCTGAGACTACAAACTCATTACAAAGAATTCGTCAACTAGCAGTTCAATCACAGAATGGTATTAACTCTTCTGCTGACCGTCTTGCCCTTCAAAAAGAAGTATCAGCACTTAAAACTGAAATTTCTAGAATCGCGACTGATACTCAGTTTAACAAAGTTGATTTGTTAACTAATAACTTCTCAGCAGCATTCTTAGTAGGCGCAAACAGCGGACAAACTATCTCTGTAAACCTTTCAGGTCCTAATCTACAGGGTATTGATGGTTTCTCAGCGACTGGTTTGAACATTGGCGACCTTTCTGTTGCAACTTTCGCGGGTGCTTCTGCAGCCCTTGTTGCAATTGATAATGCAATCTCAGCTGTGGGTGGCGTAAGAGCTGACCTCGGTGCATTAACTAACCGTTTCCAATCAACAATTCGTAACCTGACTAACATCTCTGAAAACGTATCTGGAGCGAGAGCGCAGATCCGTGATACAGATTTCGCGTCAGAGACAGCAGAGTTGACTCGTAACCAGATTATTCAGCAGGCAAGCACAACCATACTATCACAGGCTAATCAGCGTCCTCAGGCCGCTCTTCAGCTTCTTGGTTAAGCCTAACTGACCCTACTGTTTGGGGAATGAAGCCAGGAGGTAGTATCTAGCGTCACCATCCAAACAGCAGAGAGTCCGCTCACTCTCGACACACCAGAGCGAATGGCCAGGCATTGCCTGGCCGCTTATTTAGCTAATAAATACAATGGCTTAATAAGATTTGGTTTTTCCCTTCAAAAATAATTTCAATTTATTTAGTTTAATCACTAAAGGTTTTTGCGTATCTGCACGATAAGTATTTCAAGCACGGAGATAAAAACAATAAATACTCTGTACAGCGATGTTGAGACAAATGCCAAAGAGCGTTCGCCAACACAATAGACACATAATAAAAGCAATAGTCGACGCTGAAAAATACGATGAATGACGAGTAGCACCCAAAGAGGTTCGCCGATGTTCATTAAAAATCGTTAGGAGAAAAATCGTGAGTTTATTCGTCAATACGAATGTGTCTTCGTTAGAAGCACAGCGCCAGATTTTTACTGCGTCAACGCGACTAGATACCGCATTTGAACGCTTATCTTCTGGTTTTCGGATCAACAGTTCAAAAGATGATGCTGCAGGTTTGCAAATTAGTGACCGCATCTCAACTCAAGTGAACGGATTGACCCAAGCTGTACGCAATGCTAACGACGGTATTTCACTTGCTCAAACCGCTGAAGGTGCAATGCAAGAGATTACCAACGCATTACAACGTATTCGAGTACTAGCGATCCAATCTCAAAATGGGATTAATTCCTCCAACGATAGAGTGTCATTACAAAAAGAAGTGTCTGCACTGAAATCGGAAATCGATAGAATTTCATCGACGACTCAATTTGCTGGCGTAGACATTTTAAACGGCAACTTTTCGTCCATATTTTTAATCGGCGCGAATTCAGGGCAATACATTGCCATCAATTTGTCTCGACCTGGTGGATTCGGCACACAAGGGCTGTTTGGCAGCAATGAAGTGTCGGTCAGTGATGCGGCGCAAGCCTCTGCAACACTTGGTTTTATGGATAGTGCAATTTCGATTATAGATGCAAAGCGTGCCGATTTAGGAGCATTGCAAAATCGCTTTCAATCTAGCGTACGCAATTTGGCAAATGTGGTTGAGAACGCCTCGCAAGCTAGGTCTCGTGTTCGAGACACAGATTTTGCGGAAGAAACGGCTGAATTGACGCGGTGGCAGATAACGCAACAAGCCAGTGTTACCGTGTTAGGGCAGGCAAATCAGCGGCCGCAGCAAGCCCTGCAGTTATTGCAGTAGCGAAAAGCGGATAGCGCTAGGCTGTCAACAAAATGAAAATAATTTTTAGGAAGTTATATCACACTCGTGAGGGATGAGTGTGGGTGAAAAACACTGATATGCCGCCCCAGGATGAATTGGGGAACTGCTGACTGACAGGAACGATGCCAGGAGGTAGTGAGAGGTATAGAGGTCTGGACCACCATACCTGTCTGTCAGCAAGAGCTTTCGCTCTGTTACAGCAATTGCTTCATCCGGCGAGTGACTGCTAGATGACAATAAGTCAGTCCATGACTTGACTAGATTAAAGCACTAAGTGTGCCAAAAATTAATTTTGCGCAAAAAATAATAATAAAAAGCGCTGTTGTTTTATTTTAATAATTATCGAAAATCGTTAGGAGATTATCATGAGTTTATTCGTCAATACTAATGTGTCAGCTATTAATGCCCAAAGGCAGTTAATCAACACTTCATCAAGTTTAAATACATCTTTTGAGCGTTTGTCTTCGGGCTTCCGAATCAATAGCGCGAAAGATGACGCGGCAGGCCTACAAATTTCAGACCGCATGACCTCGCAAATACAAGGTTTAGACCAAGCCGTCCGTAATGCCAATGATGGTATTTCTCTTGCTCAAACAGTAGAGGGCGCATTGCAAGAAACGACTAATGCCTTGCAGCGAATTCGCGTTCTAGCGATTCAATCACAGAACGGTATCAACGATCCGTCTGACCGATTAGCGCTTCAAAAAGAAGTATCAGCACTTAAGTTTGAAATGAGCCGAGTGGCAACGACGACACAGTTCGCCGGTGTTAACGTACTTTCTGGTAGCTTTTCTTCTGCATTTTTAGTTGGAGCGAACGCTGGCCAAACTATAAACGTGAATATTTCAAGAGTGAATGGTTTTGGTACTTTAGGTTTATTCGGTAGTGCTTCATTAAGTGTTGCTACCCCTGGACAAGCATCGGCAGCATTAGCACAAATCGATAGAGCAATTGAAATTGTCGATGACAAGCGTGCGGACTTGGGAGCAATACAGAACCGTTTTCAGTCTACAATCAGAAACTTAGCTAATATTTCAGAAAATGTTTCGTCAGCAAGATCTCGTATCAGAGACACTGACTTTGCAAAGGAAACAGCCGAGCTAACTCGCTCGCAGATTATACAGCAGGCTAGTACAACTATTTTGGGGCAAGCAAATCAGCGTCCTCAAGCTGCATTGAGCTTACTGCAGGGTTAATAAAAAGGTAATTCCAATGTTAGAGTTATTATGTTGTTTATTATTGGTAAAGCTTGTTGTTAAGGCTGGTTTGTACTTAAGTCTGTTGAGCTAAGCGTTAAAAGCTGGAAGTAATAATACTTGGTGTGATTGTAGCGGCAACTATTCACCATGGCGGCAAAGTTTAGATGTTAGATCCGTCATAATGAAGCCAGGCACCGAATAAACAATGACGCATGATAGACAGTGGAATAGATAGAAAAAGTATCAAGTAATCACTCATAGAAAAGGTTTTAGTGATTAGCTTGTATAATAAATTGGAAAGCGTTGAGAGGCTCTCTATTGCCAAGGATGGCAGCCGTAAGGCGAGTCAATACGATAATCTTAAGCGCATCAACAGAGGTAAAATGTCGACCGACAGGACTGAGAGTATAGAAGTTTTGGTTGAGAGGCCAGTAACTTGTTCTACAATCCTGCAAGCCGACGAAACTGCTTTGCTCCAACTCCTAACGTGAGCAAGTTGGTCGGGCCGCCCTATGGCTCGACCTTTTTTCCTTTCTAACCAATCATCCTGATGATTAGCTAGTAATTACCTCGGCACGAGATATTGACACACACTTTAAAACAACAAATAACATGTTTTTTAAAGCATACCGTGTGCCAACTTTTGTAGAGTTACCTTTCTTTTAAATGTTTTTTTCAATAAAGCGGATAGCGTTCTCTAAATAAATACGGCGACTGTTTCCGGAGGACATCCAATGATCTTCACCTTCGATTTCAATATATTGAGTATCCTTATGGCCTAACTCAATTAAACGCTTATGCATTTTATCGGATTGAAAAGAGGGTACTACGGTGTCTTCAGAGCCATGAAGTAACAAGATAGGAGAGGTTTTTTCAGTTGCCATGAACAGTGGTGAGTGTTTCTTTAATTCTTCTAATGCACTGCGTTCACCGATACTGTTGGTCCAATAACTAATTGTGTTTTTTTGTTGCTCCTCATGGTAGAAAATATTACTAAGCTCACTTATACCACCAAATGACACCGCACATTGATACATATCTGGTTTAGCTGTTGCTGCATACATAGCCGCATATCCACCATAACTGGCACCTACAATACAAACATGTTTAGGGTCAACAATGCCTGCAGCAATCAAGCTATTGACGCCCTCGTCTATATCGCTTTGCATGCGTTTACCCCATTCTCCATATCCAGCTTCTTTAAATGCTCGCCCAAAACCCTCAGATCCTCGAAAGTTAGGCTGAAAAACGGCGTAGCCCATTGCAGCGAAAAATTGTCTTTCCCAACTAAATATCTTGGAGTCTCTTGATGCAGGCCCACCATGGACCAGTACGATGAGTTTGTGTTTTTTCGCTTCGTTTGCTTTTGGCAAGGTTAAGTAAGCAAATAAAGGGAGATCATCACTTGCTTTATAGGTATGTCGTCTTACTTTTTGTAATTGAGCATCCTGCGGCAAAGGGAAACCACTTCCAAGAAAGGCTAAACTGCCTTCTTGGGTGTCATATAAGAAGTATTCCTCCGGATTTTGGTCGCCTGTAATTGAGGCTACAAATTTTGTGTTTTCCCGGTTTGATGAGTTGATATTGACTTCGGCATCAGGAAATGTGGCCACTAGGTCGGCATAGGCTTGCGCGTGCGTAACATCGAAAAAGGATGCTTCATTGTAATCTCTTTCGACGTCATAGCCTATCAATTCGGTGGTGTTGTAATCGACTAGGATATAATCGAGGTCATAGATTTGGTTTTCAGAGATAATTTTGGATTCAACCACTTTATTGCCTTCTATACGCCCCTCCAACAGTACTCCAATATCATCATCTTTGAGGCCATAATAATAGATGGCTTTTCTGTTAGGGCTTAGCTTTATGACAGAATAATCAAACAAACTAAGCTCTTCGCCCTCTTTAATGTATAAAGCTTCATAGTCATTAGTATTTGGCACAAGATACATGTTCATGCTTGTATCTGACCTTTTATCGTACTTTTTGTACATGACGATATCGCCTTGATCATCAACGGTAAAATCCATAATATCGGATTTACTAAACACTCTATCCCGTGAGCCATCTTCAATATTTATTTTAAAGACTGCATTCATGAGTTTCCGTTCTTTGCGTGCAGTTCTTTTTTGTTCTGAAGAGGTGGCATCAGCACCAAGCCGATAGTAGTAAGACATGATGATATGAGATGTGTCCTTCGACATCTTACTTTCGAGTTTTGGTCCGCTTACGTTGTATTTGAACTTAGCGGAATCAAACGGCCACACGACACTGCCGTCGTCTATATCCATGATGCCTGTGCGATAGAGTGTAAAGGTTTCAAAATCACCGCCAGAATATAGCGTGCCAGAAGAGGTAAACAATAATTTCTTATCACCCACCCAATTAATGTCGCGCATTCTGTTGTCACTTATTTTAAGCGTGCGCGGTTGTTGTTTAGGATTCACTAAGCTTTGCACAACCACTATGTATTCGTGATTAACCTCACGCAGATAGGCAATGTGTTTGCCGTCTGGAGACAGTTGTATATCTTTTACAAAAGGCAGTCTTCCGAAAGTATCCAAATGTGGATTGGCATGCGATAAATTCGCCAGTGAAAATAACGTGATAATGAGTAAAACAGACGTGATTAATGTTTTCATCTTTATTCTTACATCCTTGTAGAAATTAGCCTTAGAGCTTATCAATATTCCCGTCTTTTGTGAACATTAGCGGGTGGCTATCTAACTAATAAGCGGCGTTTTTAAAGTTACTTTTAAAATAAGCAAAGGCACGATAGCTGAGGATAGTGGTTACAAATACAGGCAATTTTGATAACAAAAACTGTGTATCCCATTCGCCCGTAATAACACTGAATAATGCAACAAGCATAAAGATAGCGCTGAATATTGCAAACAAACCAAATACGACCGCCCAGACCACTGATAAGTGAAACCATTGTTTCTTGTTAAGCGAGTTGCGACTCACCTTCAAGTACGAAAAAAGGCTGATACAAGCCATGATAAACACAATGATAAGGGTGATGTATTCCATTATTAGTCGCCAGATTCTGATTTAAAGTTGTTGAAAAACAATTGTTTAGTTTTTTTGTATTTTTTTTTGATTTTTTTACTAAAGTTCTTCAAGTCTGCGCCGATACAGTTAGTCGAGGGGTAATTTAAAGTTTTTTTGGTTTCGTGTCGAGCCAGAACAACAAGAGGTAGCTATCAAGGCCTAGTGAACCAAGATAGCATGAATATAGGTTCGAAACAGAGTTTCATACACTCGCTCTGTTTTGATTGGAGGTATTATGTCAATTTTTGTAAACACCAATGTATCTGCGCTAAACGCTCAACGTCAGTTATTTGACTCTGGGCAAGCTTTAAATAAATCATTCGAAAGATTGTCGTCAGGTTTTCGTATCAACAGTGCTGCTGATGATGCTGCAGGCCTGCAAATTTCTGATCGGATTACAAGCCAACTTGAAGGCTTGAATCAAGCGGTGAGAAATTCAAACGATGCGATTTCTTTAGCACAAACAGCTGAAGGCGCATTAGCCGAGACGACCAACTCTTTACAACGAATCCGACAATTAGCAGTGCAAGCACAGAACGGAATCAATTCTTCGTCTGACCGTCTCGCACTACAAAAAGAAGTATCTGCTTTAAAAACAGAGATTTCTCGTATTGCAACAGACACCAAATTCAACAATGTGAGTCTCTTGAACGCTAGCTATTCTGCTGCGTTTTTAGTGGGTGCGAATAGCGGTCAAACCATCAGTATTAACTTGTCAGCAGGCAACATTACTGGTGCTAGTGGCTTCAGCGCTACTGGCCTAGGTATTGGTTCCTTGACTGTGGATACCTTTGCAAATGCGTCAGCAGCCTTGACCAGCATTGATACTGCTATTTCAGCTGTAGGTGGTGTGCGTGCTGACTTAGGTGCTTTGCAAAATCGTTTTGAGTCTACTATTCGAAACTTAAGCAACATTTCGGAAAATTTAGCCGGTGCAAGAAGCCAAATCAGAGATACTGACTTTGCGACTGAAACCGCTGAATTGACGCGCAATCAGATTATCCAACAGGCATCAATTTCAGTATTGAGCCAAGCAAACCAGAGACCGCAATCTGCACTTGCTTTATTGGGCTAATAAAACAGATTTTTAGTTGCGTTGAACGGGCGGTTCACTTGTGTTTTGAGTGCAACCGCTCCTCACTTAATAGTTGGAGGTATTGAAAATGGACACAATAATCCCGCAAGCTGGCAACAATGTTGCAAGTCAGTATACGAAACCGACAGAATTGCCGGTATTCGAGCGTGTCTCTCAGGTTAATGATTCTGAAGAGGCAAAATCTGACGCACAGAACGCTAATATTGCGACTAAGCAAAGTAGTGGAGTATTGAGCACAGAAGCTCAGCAAATTGCTAAAGGTATTTCCAGTGAGGCCGATACTAAACAACGAGAGGAAAGCGTTGTTGAGGTTGAACAAGCGCTGGGTGATATTAGTGAGTTTCTGCAAAATAGAAACACGCAATTAGCATTCTCTATAGATGAAGCAACCGATAAATCAGTAGTGACGGTTAAGGATGCGGTATCTGGAGATGTGATACGGCAAATTCCTTCCGAGGAAGTGCTAAAATTTGCAGAGCGGATTAACGAATTACAGTCTGAATTTGGCAGTAGTGCAGGTATTCTACTGAGAGGGCAGGCTTAAACATGAGGTAACATTATGGGCATTTCATCATTAGGGGTCGGTTCTGGACTGGATCTCGAAGGATTAGTAGCACAACTACTAGAGGCGGAGCGCGCCCCAAAAGCAGCTCGCTTGGATGCCCGTGAAGAAACCATTGAGTCCGAGATTTCAAGTCTCGGACAAATCAAATCTAAATTATCTGAATTCAAAGACACTGTTGACGATCTTCGAAAAGATCAATCGTTAACTGGTCGCGAACCCACAATCAGAAACCCATCAGAAGACACCGAACCTTTTACTGCAGAAGCATCCAACTCGGCTTTAACCGGTGAGTACGATATTACCGTTGAGCGCTTGGCAAGCGGCACGAGAATTGAAACAGAGAATGCAGCATTTGCATCATCGAGCGATTCTGTTGCTGATGCAGACGGGTCTCTAACTTTTCGAGTAGGTGATGCGGGTGAAACGTTTACACTTAATATCGCTGCAGGTACCACCCTCGCGGAATTGCGTGAACAAATTAACGATGCCGAAGACAACTTTGGTATCACTGCCAACATCATCAACACCGGGACCGACTCGGGTGGTGTTAAGTTGGTCATAAATTCTTCTGTGACAGGGCAAGGCAACGACTTGAATATTATCAATGATAATGATCTTGTGGGTTTGAACAGACTAGCCACAACAAATTCAACTGAGTCGACTGCCTTATTAACACCAACACGTGTCGCTGAAAATGCACAGGCCATCATCGATGGTATTACAGTGCAAAGCGACACGAATAAGTTCGAAAACACCATTCAAAACGTTACGTTTACTGCGAAAGCTGTTTCTGAAAAGAACGCGAATGATGTATTTCAGTCGTCATCTCTTGTCATCGGTTTTGATGAAGAAGCCTTAGACGAAAAGATCCGAGCATTTGTGGAGAGTTATAACTCTTTGAATGATGAAATCCAAACACTGACCCGCTACGGTGAATCCTCGTTGGAGGAGGATGGCGCTCTAGCAGGCGACTTTACGGTGCGCGGCATACAGGCTGGCCTAGGTAATATTTTGAGTGGCACAGTATCTGAATCAGCCTTGGGTGGCCTTTTCCAGATTGGTATTGAATTGACCAGTGATGGAAAGCTTGAAATTGGCAGCTCTGATTTTGGTTTGGGTACCGGTGAGAGTCGGTTAAGTGACGCATTAGAAGATAACTTCGATGAAGTGTCTAAGCTATTCACCGCTGACGATGGCATCGCAAATAAATTATATGACTTTCTCGATCAATACACTAAGTCAAATGGTGTTCTTGCCGATAGAGAAACATCAGCAAAAGATCAACGAGATCAATTGCTCGATGACCGAGCGGCTTTCGAATTACGTTTGGTCAGTTTTGAAGAAACATTGCGTGGACGTTATCTAAATTTAGACCAAACGGTCGCGCGTTTACAGCAAACCAGTTCGGCCTTACTTGCTTCTTTGTAAGCAAGTTCGGTAAATGGATAGCAACATTACGTTTAGTAATTGATAAATCTACTAGCCTCCTCGAAAGGTAAGTTTTCACATTCGAGGCGTCATCAAAAAATTAGAAATAGTAGAGTATCACCCATATTTGGAGATCATATTGCATGGCCCTTAAAGGCATTAACGCATACAAAAAAGGCAGTCTGAAACAAGACGTCGCCACCGCCGATCCTCACCGTTTGACCTTGATGCTTATGCAAGGCGCTCTCGACCGTATGGCCTATGCGAAAGGCTGCATGGAGAGAAAAGATCTAGCCGGCAAGTCTGAGCATCTATCGAGAGTCAGCGCAATTTTAATCAATCTTCGCGATACTTTAGACTTAGATATTGGTGGCGAAGTCGCTGATAACTTGTATGCCCTATATGATTATATGGTGCAACGTCTGGTCGACGCGAACATGCAAAACAGCTTGCAGATAATGGATGAAGTGATTAACCTGCTGTTACCGATTAAGACAGCATGGCTGAGTATCCCCGAAGAAGCAAAGCAAGAGGCATACGAAGCTCAACGTCAAAAACGCCAATCAGTGTGAGTAAAATTGAATTGAATCACGAGCTAACGCCAGAGCGCCTTAGCGAAATCAATGAGTCGATATGTGTGTTGTTAGCGGCTAAAGAGTTAGATGATAAAAATCTTCGTCTGAAAGTGACTCAGCGAGATGAGTTCATCCAAACACACTTACAATCACTGTCGACTGATGAGCGCAAAGCATTTGCAAATGCTGAATTATCTGTGAACAACCGACTTCAAGCAACAATAAAGAACTTATTCACCGACTCATTAAGTGAATTGAGTGGTTTAGTCAGGGGTATGAAAGCGGTCAAAAAATATAAGTGATACCCAAACATTATGTTGAACGATATCCGTGTCCATATACATCAAAATGAGCAACAACAAGAAGCCATTGAGCAACGTTCAGCTGCTTATATCTCTGAAACAATTCAACAAAATAGGCTTGCTTTTGCACGCCATATTCCAAGCTTAAATGGTGAACTAGACGCCATACGCAGTGACAATATTTCTATATTTTGTAATAAAAATGAAGAGTACAATATTGTCGATTTTGGACTAGGTCGCACACTTTATGGTGAGCAACCAGGTGCTGAAATACTCCGTCAATGTCAACATTTTGCGCAACATTCGGCTATTTTATCTTTCTCAGAGGATAGGCGCCCTCCATTTTCTGGCAGTCAGAGTGAGCAGGAAGAAGCTGAGCAAAAGAGTACATCAATGTTACTCCAAGAGCTAAGAACAAACGCACAATTTGTTGATGCTCACGCAAGTCAATCTGACGTCTTAGTCATTTTGGGCTTGGGTCTAGGTCAACATGTCGACTTCTTAGTCAATTATTTGCTGAACGCTAAGGCCCCTGTAAAGCACATTATTATTTATGAACCAGAAGCACAGTACTTTAAAAGTGCTTGTATGGTGAAAGATTGGCGCATGTTGCTTGAACTCATACAAGAGCATGATATTGGTTTGTATTTTCAATTGGGCAAAGACGCCAGCACGTTAGTACAAGATTTAAATGAACTGAAAACGCATTTCCCTGTAAAACAGGCTTTGGTATATCAACACTATTATGCACCTGCTTTCGATACTGCAATGCATGCAATTCGCTCATCAACATGGGAAGCGCTTAGTAGGCAGCAAGGTTCGTTTGGCCGCAAAGAATCATTTCAGCAATACACCCAAGCTTGGGCCTTAAGCCAGAATGTTGAGGAACTTGTCGCAAGCGATTGTCAACATCCTCAATTTGTAAAAAATCTGGCGGCATTCAAACAGTATTACCCGAACATTCATGCCGAGTTTGAAAGCTATCAACCTGTCTCATGGTCAGTGGTTGAGAATAAAGCGCATGAAATTAATTTGCTCAATCACTTTAACGGTGCGTGTTTTTATGGGCCAGAACCCAAGCAAGATGGTTTGGAGAACTACCAAAGCTTTGAAAAGAATCCGAATAAAGACGGATTGATTTTAGGGTACAACGGCCAAAAGCTAAAACACTATTTGCACTACCGGATGGTCAAGAAAACCGAACGTTTGTTGGCGAAAGCTGAAGACGAAGCCGGTATGTTGCCAGACACAATAAAGTCACTTATTTTGTTTGGATTAGGTGCAGGCTACGAGCTAGAAAGTCTGTTAGATAATCGAGAAGTCGAGAAACTTTTCATTTGTGAGCCTAACCGTGACTATTTTTATGCTTCGTTATACGCAATTGATTGGGCTGGCATTTTACAAAAAATTGATGCGCAGGGCGCCAATCTGTACATCAACATAGGCGATGATGGGACTAACTTATTTAGAGATCTATTAGGTCAATTTTACAATATTGGCCCCTATGTTCTGAGCCAAACATTTTTCTACCAAGGGTATTACAATGCGTCGTTGAATGCCGCCATCGTGCAGCTTCGTGAACAGCTTCAAATCGTTGTCTCCATGGGCGAATATTTCGATCATGCGTGTTTTGCTATTGAACACACCAAAGAAGCCTTACGTAAAAATGTGCCGTTTTTAAAAGCGAAACCAAGCCAATATCTGAATGCAGAAGAGAAAGAATTACCAATTTTGTTTGTAGGAAATGGGCCATCTTTAGACTACAGCTTGGAAACAATTCGAGAGCTACAAGATCAGGCGATTGTGATTTCATGCGGAACCTCATTACAGGTGCTACATCGTAATAATATTGTTCCCGATTTTCATGCTGAAATTGAATTGAACAGGGCTACCTATGATTGGGCGTGCCGAGTCAATGATCCCGCCTACCTGAAGAAAATAACGCTGCTCAGCTGTAACGGAATTCATCCCGATACCTGTGACTTGTACAAAGATGTGATGATTGCCTTTAAGGAAGGCGAGTCAGCGACAGTTTCAGCGCTAAACGTGATTGGCGAAGACAAAGCTGAGTCATTGGCCTTTGCTTTTCCAACGGTCAGTAACTTCGCTATTAACTTGTTCTTAAGGCTTGGATTCCATCAATTCTATTTGTTTGGTGTGGACATGGGGTTTGTAGACAGCACTCAGCATCACTCAGCGCAGTCTGGTTACTACGATGAGAAAGGCAAAGAGATGTACAAGTATGCCGAAGCAAATAATACGGGCCTGCTGGTACCGGGCAACTTCCGTTCAGTGGTGAATACCAAACATGAGTTCAAGTTAGCTAAAACAATCATTGAACAAGCCTTAGCGTCCCAGGCTGTAGATTGTTACAACACTAGCGATGGTGCGCGTATTGAAGGCACATCTCCATTAGATATTGATAATATCTTATTAATGACGAGTCCTGAGCTTAAGTCTCAAACGCTACAAACATTACAGACCTGTTTCTGTCATCTACCAGAAGGGCAGTTCAATCGAAGCTTTGATGAAAAGTACGACATGAATAAGCTGCAGGGTGAGCTAAGTCAGCTAAACGAGATGTTGAACCTTGAACTGCACGATCAAGACGATATATTTGAGATAGTCGAAAAACAAAAGCAATTTTTATTTTATTCTTACAAGCAGGGCAACTCGCTATTCTTTTATTATTTATATGGCTCGATGAATTATATTAATTCTGTGTTGAGTAAAGCCGCTATGCATCAGAATCGAGAAACCGCTCTAGAAGTTGCAAATGAAGCGATATTGATTTGGCAAAACTTGCTTAGCAACGTCAAACTTTTGTTGTCAAATCCAGCGCAACTATTTGACACTTCATCGAGTTTTACCTTAACCCGAGAGCGTTTTATCAAAGCAGCTCAAGCTAGCCAAGATATCCATTTTATTATTTTCGATGGTGCACTTAAAAGTGCAGTCGATAGAGAAATACAAGATCTATCTGAAATATATCCACTGCAAGCGCTATGTGTTGACGGCAATCAGATATTGTCGGAGCCGCAATATGTGGATGAGAACGCAACAGATAAGATTATATTGGTGAATAGTCGCAGTCAGTGGGAGGCGGTCACCGAGTTACTACATGCCATGAACGAGTCTGAACATGCGTGCGATAGACACAACAACATATTGATTTGTATCGCTTGTGATTACGAACCTGACTGGATTTCTTCTGCTTCACATTTTGAGCACTTACAACTTGGTTTTCAAGTGCTACCCAGCTTATTGGAAAGTGGTGACATTGAGCAATATAAGCAAGGTGAAGTGCCATTTGCACCGCTTAAGCTTCATTTAGAAAGTGCAATTAACCACCTTGGTGACTTAGATAAGCAACTTATTTTTATACAAAAATTAGAATTTTCTGAGCTTGGCTTGAAAAATGCATTGCATTCGATATTGGAGCATGCAGAAACTGATGACGCAGCCTCCAAAGATCCTGTATTGCAATCAGCAGCGACGGATGACGAAACCCGTGCGTTTGCCTATATTGAGCAAATTATATTGGATAAGGTCGTTTGTGATGGCTTTGTCGACTATAAAAACTATATTGCAATACCAAGGCAAACGAGCAATGACAATAAAGACGAGTCTGCGCAAAATGCGACAGAGCTCGATTCTGTTGGTTCTCGTGGCTTAAAGATCGCAAGACAACTAAGCGCATTAGAAGTGTTTCAGAATTGGCAAAAGCACGCGGTAGTTGAAAAGAATATTGGTGTTTACCAAAAGGCAAAATAAGCATGTTTGATAATAAAACGATACTCATTACTGGTGGGACTGGCTCATTCGGAAAGCGATATGTTCAGCATATTCTCGCTAACTACAGCCCGAAGCGAGTGATCATATATAGTCGCGATGAATTAAAGCAATTTGAGATGCAGCAAGAGTTTTCTCATAAAAGTATGCGCTACTTTATTGGCGATGTAAGAGACGCCGCGAGACTTGTCAGTGCAATGCGCGGTGTGGATTATGTGATCCACGCTGCAGCACTAAAACAAGTGCCCGCTGCAGAATACAACCCTAATGAGTGTATTAAAACGAATATCAATGGCGCGCAAAACGTGATTGATGCGTGTATAGAAGCGAAAGTACACCGCGTTATTGCACTGTCTACAGACAAGGCAGCCAACCCTGTTAATCTGTATGGTGCAACAAAACTGGCTTCTGACAAATTATTTGTTGCTGCAAATAACATAGCTGGTGCTGATGGTCCTCGATTTGCCGTTGTCAGATACGGCAATGTTGTGGGCTCAAGAGGATCAGTTGTGCCGTTTTATCGACAACTATTGGCCCAAGGCAAAAAAGTATTGCCGGTTACCCACGACGAAATGACCCGATTTTGGATCACCCTAGATGAAGGCGTTGAGTTTGTATTGAAAAACTTTCAACGCATGCAAGGTGGTGAAATTTTTATTCCAAAAATACCATCCATCAGAATACTCGATTTAGTCGAAGCGATGTGTGGTCATCGAGAACATGAGCTTATTGGTATTCGTCCTGGTGAAAAGTTACATGAAATTATGGTTCCTGCTGAAATGGCGCACCATTCTTATGAGTTTGATGATCATTTTGTGATTACTCCAGCCATCAAGTTCTTCGATAAAACCGTTAGTTATGCTAAAAATAGCTTGGGTGAAGAAGGCAAAAAAGTAGATGATAAATTTGAGTATCATTCTGGTACTAATCATCATTTCCTTAGCGTTGATGAATTAAAAGATTTGGACAAGCAAACCTTATGATCCCTTACGGCAAGCATCATGTTGATAGCGACGATATTGACGCTGTCGTCGATGTATTAGAAAACCATTTTCTGACGCAGGGCACCAAAGTGCCTGAGTTTGAACAAGCCTTATGTGATTACACGGGGGCAAAATATTGCACTGCTGTGAACAGCGCAACATCTGGTTTGCATGTAGCTTGTCTGGCCGCAGGCGTCGAGGCTGGCGATCTTGTGTGGAGCACGCCTAATTCCTTTGTTGCATCGGCAAATTGTGCTTTGTATTGCAATGCGAAGGTTGATTTTATCGATATGGACCCTGCCACGCGTAACATTGATATCGAAAAATTAGCGAAAAGAGTGAACGCAGCTAAACGGGATAACGCCTTACCAAAAGCCATTATCGTCGTTCATTTTGCAGGATTTAGTTGCGATATGCAGCGAATTTCGAGCTTACTAAAGGACACTGATGTTGTCTTGATTGAGGATGCTGCGCATGGTTTGGGCGGTTCTTATCACGGTAAAAAAATTGGCTCATGTGAGTTTTCGGACATGTCCGTATTGAGCTTCCATCCAGTGAAAAGCATTACCACCGCAGAAGGTGGCGCAGTGATGACCAATAGTGCTGAGTTCGCAGAGCGCTTGGTTTTATTTGCCAAGCATGGCGTCACGCGGAATCAAGATTTATTTGAAGGTAGCCCAGAAGCCCTACTGCAGCAAGGCCCGTGGTATTACCAACAGTTAACATTAGGCTACAACTATCGATTGAGTGATATGCAAGCCGCCCTGGGTATTTCTCAGCTTAAGAAGCTTGATGGCTTTGTTGCAGCGCGACAAAAGTGTGCTGACTTTTATTTTGAGAAGCTAAAAGGTCTGCCGGTCGTCCTGCCAATTGACGAAAAACAAACGACTACGACAAATGAGAAAGGCAATCAAAGTGGTTGGCATCTATTCATGATTGAATTGCTCGATGATGAGAATTGCGAAAACGCAGAAGCGATATCCGCTAAACGAAAACACGTTTTTGAGCAGTTACAACTGAAAGGAATTGGCGTTAACGTACATTACATTCCAATTCATTTGCATCCTTATTATCAATCCTTAGGCTTTAAAGCTGGTGATTATCCGTGTGCTGAACGGTTTTATAATAGAGCCATTACCCTTCCTCTTTATCCAAGCTTAACTGAACAAGAACAACAAAAAGTAGTGGACACCTTAACGGAGATATTGCAGTGAAGATAGCAGTGATCCCGGCACGAGGCGGGAGTAAGCGTATTCCCAAGAAGAACATAAAAGCATTTGCTGGACAGCCCCTCATCGCTTATTCAATAAAAGCGGCACAAGAAAGCGGGCTGTTTGATGACATTATCGTATCTACAGATGATGAAGCGATTGCTGAGCTTGCCAAACAATTTGGTGCAAAAGTGCCTTTCATGAGACCTGATGTACTTTCCGATGATATGACAGGCACGCGTCCGGTGACAAACCATGCTATAGAGTGGTACCGAGACAATATCGCGACACCCGCATTCTGCTGCTGCATTTATGCAACGGCACCTTTTTTACAAGCAAAGTATCTTCAGCAAGGGCTTCAAGGTTTACTTGATGATCCGAGTAAGGGCTTCGCATATTCAGTCACTAGCTTTCCTTTTCCGATCCAGCGAGCATTGTTCCTAAAAGAAAACTACGCTTTCCCAGCATTTCAAGAAGATATTTATAAGCGCTCACAGGACTTGCCAGAAGCGTATCATGACGCTGGGCAGTTTTATTGGGGCACTACCGAAGATTACTTAAGCCCAAAAGCTATTTTCTCTGAACACGGTATTCCTGTTGTATTGCCGAGACATTTAGTGCAAGACATTGATACACCCGAAGACTGGGACAGAGCTGAATTGATGTATCAAGCATATATGATGTCACAGGCTGCAAAGTCATGAGCGGCGAAAACAAAGAAAAAATTCTAGTGATCAGAATGCTAGGACTCGGTGATGTCACCTGTATTGGCCTGCCAGCTGTTCGCTATCTCAAGCGCAAACATCCTGAGGCAGACATTCATGTATTAAGTTACGCAGCCGGAAAAGAAATGATGGCACTGGCTGAACCGGGCATAAAAACCTTTGGCTTGGATAAAGGAGAGTGGCCGGAAGATATTATTCAAGCCATGGAGTCGTTCTTAGGTTTAGCAGAGCAAATTATAGGTGAGGCTTACACAAAAATCATCAACTTGGATACTTGGTTTATGCCTTGTTTCTTGGCGCGTTTTCTAAAGGATGCTGGCGAGCCGGTGCAAGGTAACTATATTGGCATGTCTATCGCAGACCTTATCGATCAATTTCAGAATCAAACGCTGCAACCCTCGTTTGTGAATGATCCGAGTCATTATATGCAAAGCACTTGGTTTAGCATGATGCGGTGGCACACTACTTGGTGGGAAACGGATTACTTGCCAGAGGGCGGGTATCCTGAATTTTATCTAAAAACATGTTGTGGTTGGCATGACTTAACACTCGATATGCACATCGATGTTACTCAAGATCGTGCTCTTGCCAAAAAACGGAAACAAAAAAAGGTGATTGCCCTGGCAACTGAAGCAAGAACATCAGAACGCAGTTATCCTTATGCTGAGGCACTTAAAAACGCGCTTCAACTCGCCGGTTTTGAGGTGTGGTCTCAGTTTGATGGCACACAATCCTTGCGAGATACTCTCGCCATGCTGAAGTCCAGTGACTTGCTAATTTCAGTGCCATCAGCACCTCAGTGGATGGCCACTGCGGTGAACTGTCCCTGTATGATTATCAGTGGTACGGTTGACCCTAGAACCTTAATGCCGGATTACGCCACAGACATGTCACATCAACCAGCGGAAGTCGATAGTTTAGTCGAGGGTGTGTTGAGTATATTTGATGGTAGTGTAGATGGTGCAAAAGAAAATACCTATTGAGTAGATATAGGCCACTAAGAAAGGCCATTTAGAAAGTAAAACAGCGTCAAGTTTATTAATTCATTAAGAGAGTCATTCGAGTGAGCTCTCTAAGCGCAAAAGGACCAGTAATATGTCGGGCAAATTAGACACACAACACGAAAACGCAGCACAAGCGACTATTCGTATTGGTGATGACGATTTATTCGTAGACATCGGAAAAGGCCACAAGCCTTTCATCATTGCTGAGTTGAGCGGCAATCATAGCCAAGATTTTGCCTTAGCTAAAAAGATGGTGCACGAAGCAGCAAAAGCAGGGGCACATGCTATAAAGCTACAAACCTACACAGCCAGCAGCATGACCTTAGACCTTGACTCCGGTGACTTCGTTATTCAGGAAAAAGACAGTTTATGGGCTGGAGAAAAACTGTTTGATTTATATGGTAAAGCATCCACGCCTTACGAGTGGCATGCAGAGCTCTTTGCACTGGCAAATAGTCTGGGGATGCTGGCATTTAGCTCCCCATTCGACGAAGATGCAGTGGATTTTTTAACAAGTTTAAATGTACCTTGTTTTAAAATTGCATCATTTGAATTGACTGATATTCCCCTTATTCGCAAAGTCGCGAAGCAAGGTAAACCGATGATTATGTCGACTGGCATGGCAACGATCAGCGAAATTGAAGAAGCGGTAAAAACAGCTAAATCTGGGGGTTGCGAGCAGATTATTTTGTTAAAATGCACGAGTACTTACCCAGCATTGCCGGAAAACACTAATTTAGCCACCATTCCAAACATGCGAACCACATTCGATTGCCAAGTAGGCTTATCTGACCATACTGCAGGTATTGGTGTGTCTGTAGCGAGCGTTGCTTTCGGTGCAAGTGTTATTGAAAAGCATTTTGTTTTATCACGAGATGCCGGTGGCGTAGATGCTGAGTTTTCAATGGAACCAAACGAACTGGCTCAATTGGTGTCTGAAACTGAACGTGTTCATCAAGCCATGGGCAAAGTAACTTATGGTGGCAGCCAAGCAGAAGAAAAATCTAAGCAGTATCGTCGTTCTATTTATATCTGCAAACCAATCAAAGCGGGTGAAACTCTGAGCAGAGAACATGTGAAAATTGTTCGTCCAGCGCATGGCTTAGCGCCTAAACATCTTGATACGGTTGTGGGTTCGATCGCGAAGGAAGATATGCATATAGGGACTCCGCTAAGCTGGGCACTGATTTCTACACAGGGTTCGTAAAACGTCATGCAGCTAATATTCCGAGTCGAAGGTAATCAACAAGCGGGGCTTGGCCATCTAATGCGGTGCTTTGCTCTCGCACAGGCTGCTCAAGAAGCACAGATCGAGTTTACATTTGTTTGTACCGAGTCAACTCAGCGCTTCTTACAAAGCCGTCACCAATGGCAGGGTAACACTGCACTTATTCCAAATGGTGCCAGCATTGATGATGAAATTAATATTATTCAGGGGCTCTTCGCTGCAAAACAGGGAAAGGATACCATCAACAATAAGCCTGTATTTTTGGTACTAGATGGCTATCAGTTTGACTACGATTATCAAAAAAAACTCAAATCCGCAGACCTCCCTTTTGCTTACTTTGATGATATCAATACCTTCTTAGCCAATGGCCAACAACACCTAGCCAATATTATTATTAATGGCGCGCCTTCTGCCACAGAACTCGGTTATGAGCAAAATGCGAGTACTAGTCTTTTGTTGTTAGGCGATGCTTATCAAGCTTTGCGTCTGGAATTTTTGGACTTAGCCCCTATCCCTATTTCTGAGCGTCATTCTATGCTTGTCTCATTTGGTGGTGCAGATGCACAAAACCACTCCTTACATTTACTCGCTGCATTAAGTGCCTTGCGAGTAGAAATACCAGTGCGAGTAGTGACAGGCGCCGCGTATGCAAATACAGGCGAATTGGATGCATGTATTAGACAAGGTCGCATAGAATCACACGATCAAGCTTTCGATATCTCTATGCCTGTGCAGCATGTTCATGATGCTCAAGACATGGCCGATATGATGCTTCATAGCAAGTTAGCGGTGTGTGCTGCTGGAGGTAGTCAATTTGAGCTACTCCATTGTTACACTCCAAGCTTTTTGCTAGTGGTGGCTGACAACCAATACCCGGCGACGCAAAAGGCAAGCCAGCAAGGCTGGTGTGAAGCTGTTGATTGGCGAAAAGAGCCGGTCACTTGGGACGATTACTTAGCCCTAGCAACACAGCTTTCACTTGCGTTCGATCAAGACAAGGCGCTAGAAAAATCGCAGCAGATGGCTATTGAACAGATGCAAGGGCGACAAGCGCAAGGCTTTGGTATACACAACATACTTGACGCGTGTATCGCGCAAGCTAAGTTTGTGGCGAACGAACAATGATAAAACATGAATTGAGTGGTTATGGGCTTGTGCTTCGCCCGATTGAAGAAAAAGATTTAGTACAATTGTTAGCGTGGCGAAACCGTGAAGATATCCGCAGTATGATGAAGTCACAAGACATCATTTCGATGTCAGATCATTTGGCTTGGTTTGAAGGCTTAGCGAATAAACCACACGTCCAACATTTTGCGGTGTGCTATAAAGGAACGTTGATTGGTGCGGCTAATATCATGACTGAGTCTGATAGTTTAAGCCTATGTCAACACGTTGAACCAGGCTTATATATTGGTGATGAGAAGTATCGTGGCAACATCCTTGCCTTTGCCCCCAGCTTAGTGCTGAACGATTACTGTTTTGACACCTTGAATGTGAGCTCCTTAACGGCGACGGTGCATCACAATAATTCACAAGCGATTTCCTATAACGAAAAGTTAGGCTATCGAATTGCAAAGCGTGGAGACTGGCTAACAATGACATTAAACATTGAGGACTATCTTGAGGCGACTAAAATGGTAAGGCGTTTCCTTTCACGCAGCAACACAAACAAAAAACCGCAAAAGAACGATAAGAAGGATGAGGCATGAGCACAAACACTGAAAAACTAGAGGCGGCATTCGTCACCGCTTTGGATATTGACGCGAGTGCCGTCACCGATGACTTGGCTTACAATAGTATCGAGCAATGGGATTCCACGGCACACATGATTTTGATTGCTGAATTAGAAGATCAATTTGATGTGATGCTAGATACCGACGATATTATCGACATGAGTTCGGTTGGCAAAGCCAAAGAAATACTAGGTAAATATGAGCTTAGTTTCTAAGGATAAAGCCCCAGCTATTCTCATCACAGGAGCAAGTGGCGGTATTGGTCTTGCTACCCTCATCGCGTGCTTAAAAGAAAATTGGCACGTGTTTGCTGCATGCCGCGATGAAAAAAAGTTAAAAGAAACGCTGGCTAGTGCAGATATCAGTGCTTCGGATATTGAGCATCATCTTACCGTGCTCACTTACGATGTATCAGATCAAGAGGCAGTGAAACAGACGTTTAGACAAATTCAACAATCACCATTCTCACTCTATGGCTTAGTCAACAATGCTGGTGTGATGTTGGACAGTATGCTCGGTATGACATCGCTAGCGCAATTTGAGCAGCAGCTTTTGGTGAATGTCACAGCTTGCTTTCAACACTTGCAACTGGCAAGTCGGCTCATGACCAAACAGAAACAAGGCAGCATTATAAACGTAAGTTCGGTTGTTGGTCTCGACGGAGCCTCTGGACAAGTCGCTTATAGTACCAGTAAGGCTGCGCTTTTAGGTATGACTAAATCGGCTGCAAAGGAGCTCGCTAAGCTCAATATAAGAGTCAATGCGGTCGCACCGGGTTTCATCGAAACGCCATTGACGGATGCTTATCAAGATGAAAAACGCCAGGCGGTGCTTAACAATGTGGGTATGAAACGTGCTGGCACCGCCAATGAAATTGCTGCCACCATCGTCCATCTTCTGCGCTCGGACAGCGCTTACATAACTGGCCAATGTATCCGTGTTGATGGCCTGATGACCGTTGCTTAAAAGATGACTTACTTCTATCAAAACCTAAAACAGTTTGGTGATAGTATTGCCTTGATTCAAGGTGATGCAGAACTCAGCTATAGCGGTTTGGCAAAGCAGGTTGAAGAGAGAGCGCTAGCGATTCAAAACGCAGTTGAGCAGTCAATGAGCGATATGGGCTTGAATGGCTCAGAAGCAGACCAACCACCCAAGCGCTTGGTCGGCATGATTGCTGATAATTCAGTAGCCAGCGTAGTGAATTATTTAGCGCTACTGTCACAAAATTACGCAATCCTTTTTATTAGCGAAGCACAACTTGAGACGCATCAGAAAAATGTTGATAAAGCACACAATAGAGAAACGCAGCCGCTTGACGTGATCAGTGCATATCAAATTCGAGTGGTGATACACGAAGAAACGTTTCATACTTTGCATCCTCAAAGTCCCAAAGATAATAGCGATACGCAAACTATGTTGCCGAGTATACAAGACAATATTGCGCTATTACTCAGCACCTCGGGTAGCACGGGTACGAGTAAACAAGTGGTCCTTTCTTACGATAATCTGCAAGCTAATTGCGACAGTATTTGTGCTTATTTACCCATCGAACAGTCTGACGTGACCATTACCACTTTACCCTTCAATTATTCCTATGGTTTATCTATCGTTAATACTCATTTAGCGGTGGGAGCGAGTATTGTTTTGACCTCACTCTCAGTAATGCAGAGAGAGTTTTGGCAAACATTTGAACGACATTCAGTCACGAGTTTTGGTGGTGTACCGCATAGTTATGAAATGCTCTTGCGCTTAAAGTTTACGTCTATGGCGCTACCCAGTCTGAAATATTTTACTCAAGCCGGTGGCAAATTAAGCCCTGATAGGGTGAAACAGCTTGCAAGCTACGCGAGCGATAATCACAAGTCATTTTTTGTTATGTATGGGCAAACTGAAGCGACAGCTAGAATGGCATACGCTGACCATATCAAACTCTTGGCCAAACCAGAGACAATTGGCAAAGCGATACCCAATACCAGACTTCGCGTAGAAGGCGATGAGCTTGTGTTTACAGGTGAAAATGTGATGTTGGGTTATGCAAACTCCTGCCGTGACTTGGCGTCAATGCCGGGAGTTGCAATACTGTACACCGGTGATCTTGCTTATGAAGATGATGACGGTGATTTTTTTATTACCGGAAGAAGTAAGCGCATTGTTAAGTTATTCGGTGAGCGTTTAAGTTTAGATGCCTTGCAAAATTCTTTGCAAAGCGCTCTGCAACGATGTGCCGATTCGCAAACCTTGCATAATATGATTGAACATGTATTTTGTGTCGGTGACGATAAACGTTTGCACATTGCTGTAGTGGTGAGCGGCGTGGCAAAACAGAGCGACGCTGATATAGAGCTAATTTTGAATATGCTCAAGCAGTATATGCGAAACCTGAACATTCATGCGAGCGCAATGAAATATCACATCATCAATGAAACCCCGTTAACCTCAAATGGGAAGGTTGATTACCCTGCTTTGTTGGCCAGTTTGCAAAGTCAGCAGGTAGCAAGCAGATCAGCGACAGGACAGGCAGGAGATCAGTCTTGAGTTTCGATAGCACCGACAATATTTCGAGTGAAGACCCAGCAAAAAAAACGGCATACGAAGCTTACCTGCAAGGCTTTCAGAGCTTGTTGGAAACGGCGCCTTTTTCATTGAGTAAAATTGCAAAAGATAAGCTCTTAGGTGCCGTGATCAAAGATTTGCATGAATACCATACAACCCAATGTCTTGCGTTTAAGCATATTCATCAAGCTATCGCGTTTTCGTCAAACTCGCAAAATGATCTATTGTTGCCGTCAATTCCTATGCTTGCCGTTCGCCTATTCAAACAGCATGAACTGAGCAGTATTGAATCAGAGGCTATTTTCAAAGTACTCAGTTCTTCTGGGACGAGTGGCCAAACACCAGCAAGAATACTACTTGATCGTGATACCAGTGCACGGCAATCCAAAGTCTTAGTGAATATCATGCAAACCATACTGGGTAAGCAACGTTTGCCGATGCTGGTCATTGACAGTGAATCAGTTGCGCGCGGCCGAGCAGGCTTCAGTGCGAGAACCGCAGGAATACAAGGTTTATCCTTTTTCGGGCGCAAACATACCTATGCTCTGAATGAAGACATGAGCCCTAACTGGCAGGCTATTGAGGCATTTTTTGCAGCACATGGCAAAGGCCCTGTTCTCATCTTTGGCTTTACCTTTATGATTTGGCAATATTTGATCAAGCAAGCGAAGCAAGATAAAAGGCAATTCGCGGCTGAAAAAGCGCTGATAATTCACAGCGGTGGGTGGAAAAAATTAGAAGCAGAAAAAGTCGACAATGCCACCTTTAAAAAGGCATGCGAAAGCATGATAGCCGGCAGCCAAGTGCATAACTTTTATGGTATGGCGGAGCAGGTAGGTAGCATATTCATTGAGTGTCCATTAGGTCACTTACATGCGCCTAACATGGCCGAGGTCTTAATTCGCCGACCACATAACTTGAGTCTTGCCGAACATGGAGAAACGGGGATCATTGAGGTACTTTCAGCCTTACCTAGTTCTTATCCAGGACACGCTATTTTAACTGAAGATATGGGCCGCATATTAGGTGAAGACGATTGCCCATGCGGTTGGAAGGGTAAATACTTTGAAGTTTTGGGTCGTATCCCGAAGGTCGAGGTGAGAGGGTGTAGTGACACGCATGGATAACATTCACTTTTTATGCCCCTGCAAAGTCAATGGTGACTTCGTTAGAACGTTGCCTATTCTGCCGACGAGTCAGTCTGGCAATGCTATTGTTGATGATAGCGCTCATACACATGCTCGTACAAAGAAAAGTGCTCATATCTACAAACATAGCCTTGAAACATGGTTAAGCGATTTTATAAAGACTCAGCCTTTACCTGCGTTCTATTCTCTGAGCTTTCATTTCATTGAAGACCTGTCTAAGAAATTATTAAAAAATCCACAATATCGTGAATACCCTGAACTTATTGCTTTAGGCTTTTGGTTACGAAAATCAAATTTGAGTAAGAAAATCGACTCGGCCAAAAATAAAAGAGAAGAGCACATTGAGAGTCAGCAAGCACTGGGCCTTGTCGCGCACTTTACGCCAGCGAACGTTGATACGATGTTCATTTATAGTTGGGTTGCCTCGTTACTGATTGGTAACCTAAATATTGTCCGAGTGGCCAGCCAAGACTCTGTCAGTAAAGTATTACTACTAGAGTTGATCAATGCGCTATTCGCTGAGTCAAGATACGAAGAGATAGCAAGTCGAAACGTGTTTGTGAGTTATGACAAGTTATCGGATGCAAGCCAAATCATATGTGCGAAAGCCGATGCACGAATGATGTGGGGTGGTGATGCAAGTGTTGCGCAGATTCAAGCGCTACCAACTAAGTCGCATACAAAAGACTTTAGTTTCGCCGATAAATATTCGGTCGCTATCGTTTCAGATAATGTAATTTCTCATTCTATTGAGAATATAGCGCAGCGTCTGTGGCGTGATACGCAGGCTTTTCAGCAACAAGCATGTTCCTCACCACGTGTCCTCTATGTGATTCAGCAAGAGACAAGCAAGAGTGAATTGAGAAAAGCACTAAAAGCATTGTTTGCCAAGCTAGCGCAAATGGCGAAAGCTGATAAAGGTGACTGGCCTGATATTGGTAGAACTAATGAGCATCTATTAGCCCTGCAAAATTTGGCCCTTGGACAATTATGTTGCCCAGATGATGCCCTGATTGCATTAAACTTAGTCAGTGCAATATCCCTAGATGTACTGAGCCAAGATGCTCTCGATCGTCATTCAGGTAATGGCTTGTTTTACGTCAGAGTTGTCTCGTCTACTGAAATAGTCGCCGATGAATTGGCGAATTGTTTACCAGATAAGCTACAAACGGTATCGATTGCCATTGAAGACGATATAAACCCCAAGATTGCTGATAGCATCTATCATTTGTTAGGTCAGCGTGTAAAGCATGAGCAATATCGTGTGCAAGCACTGGGTGAAGCCTTGGACTTCAGCTTTCATTGGGACGGCTACGACCTTTTGCGTCAACTAGCAAAAAACTAAGCTTCTTTCGAGAGCTTGGTGCCTTGTTGACAAAAGAACACGCGAAAAACACCTAAAACTACCTTTAAAAACGAAGAAATAGACAGTGTCTGGCATTCATTTTGCTTCGTATTTCATAACACCGCCGGTTTGCCGCCATCATTAGGTCAACAAATTTATAATTTGGCCGATATCGTGACAAACCTTATGTCATCACAACGAAGATAAGATCGGCGACAACCTCAACTACAAAGGTAAACAATTTACAATGAGCGATAAAACAGTTTATGTCGGCATGAGCGCTGACCTTGTGCATCCTGGGCATCTCAATATATTGAACAAAGCAGCTGATTTAGGTGACGTCACCGTCGGCCTGCTAACCGACCAAGCGATAGCAAGTTACAAACGAGTTCCGTTCATGACCTTCGAGCAACGCAAACAGGTGATAGAGAATATTAAGGGTGTGAGTAATGTCATCCCTCAACATACCTTGGATTATCGCGATAATTTAAATGCGGTGAAACCAGACTACGTGGTTCATGGCGACGACTGGAAAGAAGGGGTTCAACAAAAAACCCGTCAACAAGTTATCGACTGCCTTGCTCAATGGGGTGGTGAGCTTGTTGAAGTGCCTTACACACAAGGTATTTCTTCAACACAATTGCAGGCAGCCATGAAAGATCTTGGTACAACACCTCAGATCCGCTTGAAAGCCTTACGTCGATTATTAAATGCCAAACCTCTCGTGCGCTTCCTTGATATTCATAACGCCTTGTCTGGCCTGATCATTGAAAATACCAAAGTTGAGATCGAAGGGCGTATTGAAGAGTTTGATGGTATGTGGGGTAGTAGCTTGACTGACTCCACGGCAAAAGGTAAACCAGACATTGAGGCAGTGGATGTATCTTCTCGTATGAGTACCTTAAACGAAGTACTAGAGGTAACAACAAAGCCGATTATTTATGATGGCGATACTGGCGGTAAAACAGAGCACTTTGTATTTACAGTAAAAACACTCGAGCGCTTGGGAGTGTCGGCTGTCATTATCGAAGACAAAACAGGTTTGAAGAAAAACTCTTTGTTTGGTACTGATGTTGAACAAACCCAAGACAGTATCGAAAATTTCAGTTTGAAAATTCAAGCCGGAAAACGCGCTCAAGCAACCGATGACTTTATGATTATTGCACGCATCGAAAGCTTAATTTGCGGGCAGGGAATTGATCATGCTATTGAACGTGCCGAAGCTTTCCTTGAAGCAGGAGCCGACGGCATTATGATCCACAGCCGTGAAAAGTCACCAGACGAAATTCTGACCTTTTGCGAAAAGTATGCGGCGTTGCCGAATAAGAAATACCTCATTGCAGTGCCTTCTAGTTACAACAGTATTTATGAATCTGAGTTGCAAGCTGCCGGCGTGAATGTAGTGATATATGCTAATCAACTCTTGCGCAGCGCCTATCCAGCAATGGTATCCACAGCGCAAAGTATTCTGCAACACGGTCGCTCAGCGGAAGTTGACAAAAATATGATGCCGATTAAACAAATCTTAGAATTGATCCCGGGGACGAAGTAATGATTGCACCGAGTGAATTTTGCGATTTACTGCAGGAGCAGGGCATAGATTTCTATTGCGGTGTGCCTGACTCATTATTAAAAAATCTGTGCGAACATATTGATCAAAACACATCGGCGTCAAATCATATTATTACCGCGAATGAGGGCAACTCGATTGCTATGGCAAGTGGTTATCACCTCAGCACAGGAAAGGCTGCGATGGTGTATATGCAAAACTCTGGAATGGGGAACACGGTCAATCCTTTAACGTCACTTGCCGACCCAGAAGTTTATAGTATTCCTATGTTAATGGTCATCGGTTGGCGAGCTGAGCCTGGTGTAAAAGATGAACCACAGCATGTGAAGCAAGGGGCAATATCAACACAACTTTTAGACGTGCTAGACATTCCTTATGTTGTGCTGGATAAGACATCCCCCTTAGATGAGCTGCCGGAATTACTGGCAAAAATGTACGCAGAGAATCGACCTGTTGCAGTGCTAGTCAAAAAATCTGTCTTTACAAAGTCAGCGGCTAAGACTGCATCTACAGAAGCGTCATTAGGTCAAGACGAACTGATGTTGCGAGAGCAAGCACTATCGACAGTATTAACAGCGCTTCCAAAAGAGGCACTGGTCATTTCGACAACAGGTAAAACGAGCCGAGAGTTATTTGAATTACGCAAAGCTCAAGGTGATGTTTGTGCCGACTTTCTGACTGTCGGAGCGATGGGGCATGCCTCCTCAATCGCCATGGGGGCTGCACTGGGCTCACCGGACAGGCAAGTTGTTGTCATTGACGGTGATGGCGCATTATTAATGCATATGGGCGCAATGCCAATTATCGGTGCACATAAGGTAAAGAACTTGCTGCATATCCTGCTTAACAATGGGTGTCATGAATCGGTAGGAGGTCAAGCGACCGTTGCTAATACATTAGATATTCCAAGTATTGCCTCTTCCTGTGCTTACGTTCACTCTGCGAAGGTAAGTAAATCGGAAGATATTCAAGCTAGCATTGCGCAATTTGTGGGTGTAAAGTCTGGACCAAATCTGCTCGAAATTTCAGTTAAACCGGGTTCAAGAGATGATTTGGGGCGACCCACTGAAACACCTGTCGCCAATAAGATGGCTTTTATGGCGAAAGCAAAGCAATAAGTAAAAGCCGTAATCAACATGCTCAATACAAGCTCGCGAACATCCGAGTAAAAAGAGAAGTCTAAGAGAGTGAAATGATAAACAAAACAACTATCATCGAAACCGAAACGCTGAACGCTTCTCTCAGCCAATTGCTCATTGAACTCAACAACAACTTACCTTTAAATAAAGGGGTGCGAGTCCTGATTGTAAGTTCCGCTGGTTTCGTGAAAAGGGGATTAACAAAACACCTCATCGACGGTCTCGAGCATGATTTCGAAGGAGTGCAGATCGATCGCTACTTTGACGTCACACCAAATCCAGAACAAATGGCTTTGCAAAACTTTGTCGATGCCCATTCAAAGCAGACTGCCCACAGTGTCAGTTCAAAGCCAGCATTTATCATTGCTGTTGGTGGCGGCAGCGTCCTAGATAGTGCAAAAGTGCTCAGTCGATGGTTAGAGCAGCCCAGCGTGAACTTCGATGCCTTGCTGCAATCGGACGCTCAGTGTATTCCTCTCATTGCCGTTCCTACTACGTCTGGCACGGGAGCTGAAGTGACGCCGTTTGCGACGGTTTGGGATACATTAAGTCATAAAAAATACAGCGTGATGAACGTCGCACCGACATATGCTTTGCTCAATCCCGCGGTAACGAGCAGTTTGCCACATGAAGAAACATTATATGGGGCGCTTGATGCCTTAAGTCACGCCTTAGAGTCGCTTTGGAATAATAATCGCAATGACACGAGCGCAGCGTTTGCATTAAAAGCCATTCCACTGATTTTGGACGCCTTACCCACTGCCTTAAATAGCGCTAATGAAGATGAGGTTTTACAAGCAAGAGCGAAACTTCAGCAAGCAGCCTGTTTTGCTGGGCAAGCTATTGCAACTACCAAAACGGCGTTGGCGCATGCGATGTCATATCCCATTACATTAAGTTTCGGTGTGCCGCATGGTTTAGCGTGTAGCTTTACCTTGTCTGCCATTATTAAGCATTACCGCCACGAAACTTTGCATTTGCCAGAAGCACTAGCTAACAAGGTCTGTGCGCTTCTCGATAGCTTAGATTTGCCCAGCTACTTGGAGCAGTACACACAACGTCAATCGATAGTAGAGTCAATTGATTTTAATCTGGACCCCAGTCGCGCAGGGAATTTTGTTGCATCCTACAATCGTGAAATGCTAGGCGAAATCGTTAACGCATCGCAAAACAAGGTTGAAGAACAATCATGAGTAAAGAAAGTAGCCAGAAAAAAATTAAAACTATTTTGTTTGGCGCCGGTCCTGGGGCTGTCAACTTCATTGCTAATTGCCGCGCAAAGCGAGACTTTATTGCCTTTCTCGATAATAACCCGGATAAGAATGGCACGTATTACGAAGGCTTACCCGTTTACCTGCCCAAGGCCTTGCACGAGCTAGATTTTGATGAGGTTGTTATTACGACGCAATGGGCAGAAGAAGTTAAAATACAATTGCGAGATGATGAGAAAGTGGCGATAAGCAAAATTGTCGTACCGAAAAAAAACCAATTGAAAAAGCCCTATCCCTTTGAAAACCAGAATAGTGCGAATTTAGCCCGAGAAATTATTCTAGGTTTGAGTCGCTTAGGTAGTAAAGCGGGAGCTGAATTGGTAGTAGATTTTGGTACCTTATTGGGCATTGTTCGCGATGGCGATATTATTCCATGGGATGACGATGTCGATTTTGCTGCGCCTGTAGGTAGTGAGCTTGAAATTGAGCAAATACTCAGAACGTTTATTGAAGACAGCACTCATCCGCTAATTTGGTCCATCAGAAAAGTCACTAGAAATGATGGTGTTTGCACATCACTATTATTGGAGTTCTCAGAGAATACCGAGCATAACGAAACGTATAAGTCTTTCACGTCTTCCGTCAGCTTTCGTGAGAATGTAGATGGACGTTCACTACACTTGCCTAGTATTGGCATGTGGTACGCGCCGGAACATCACTTTGCAGGTGCCGATAGCATCGAGTGGCGAGGGCAAGAGATTTTAGTACCCAAAGACCACCTCGCTTACCTGACCTTCCAATATGGTGATTGGCAGACACCAGTGAAAGATATTCAGTTTGATGACTATGCACATATCCAAAGTGTGAGTTTTGAGGAAGTCAAAGCCGCAGGCATAAGTGTTGAGAATTTAAAACCCTAGTATAGCGACGCTTTTATTTTTTCTTGTTTTAAAAGCAAAGGCATTCTGCCAGTATAGTGCTAATGACAATATACTCGAGCACAGAACGTGGCAAAAGAACTCATCGCAAAAGAGCATGACTTAGGTGGTTTAACCGTAAAACGCGTGTTACCTCATTTCGAAAAGAAAATGGTCGGCCCTTTTATTTTCTTTGATCACATGGGCCCTACTCAGTTTAAAGCTGGGCAAGGTATTAACGTAAGACCCCACCCACATATTGGCCTTTCAACCTTAACCTATCTGTTTGAAGGCGGTATTTTACATAGAGACTCTCTTGGCAATCACTTGGAAATACTACCTGGCGACGTTAATTGGATGACCGCTGGCAAAGGCATAGTGCATTCAGAAAGAGAGACCTTCGAAGTAAGAGCCAATCCTCATGCAATAGATGGCTTGCAATGCTGGATAGCATTACCAGAAGAAATGGCTGAATTAGAGCCTTCTTTTATTCATGTGAAAAAGCAGCAATTACCGCAAATTATTTTTGAAGATGTAATGATGCGTCTTGTTGTCGGCGAAGCTTTTGGCCTTAGCAGCCCCGTAAAAACTTACTCACCGATGTTCTACCTTGATATCGCAGCCTGCGCAGGTTCGAATATTGAAAGACCAAACCCGACACAAGAAGCCGCGGTTTATGTCATATCAGGCAAAATTTCCGTCGCTGGCACTGAGTATGGTGCGGGACAGTTTGTGTTGTTTGAAGAGCAAGACATGGGCTTCTCTTTCTTGGCGCCTGGGCGAGTAGTGATGTTAGGTGGGCAGAAATTTGAAAAGACACCCTACCTGAAGTGGAATTTTGTGTCTTTTAACAAAGACCGTATCGACCAAGCGGTAGATGATTGGAGAGAAAGAAGGTTTCCTGACATTCCTGACGACAACAAAGAATTCATTCCTTTTTGAAAATGTTCATACAGCAAAGATCAAAAGCTCAAATAAAAGTTAAGCATTTTCAGTGTGTTATTTTTAAATTGTAAAAAAATGAAAATAATTACTAAAGTTCTCTTTGCCACCGCCGATAACCTGATGTGGAGTAATGTTTGTCAGCGTGACACAGCTTTACGAGAGGAGAAGTAATATGATCAAATTAGACGGTGCAAGTAACTTAGGTTTATTGCAACAAGTCCAAGACAAGCAATCAAGCCTACTTGAAAAGCTTGCTTCTGGAAAACAAGTGAATAAGGCTTCAGACGACGCGGCGGCGCAGTTAATCATCGATCGTCTTACGTCCCAAACTGAGGGTAGTCGTCAAGCTATTGCGAATGCTTACGATGGTATCTCACTTGCTCAAGTTGCCGAGTCTGGTTTAGCTAACATTAATGAAGACGCTAATCGTATTCGTGAGCTAACAGTGCAAGCGGGCAATGGCGCTCTGAACGACTCTGATCGCCAAGCACTGCAGAGCGAAATCTCACAGCTACAAGAGAATATTGCCTTAACGGTAGAACAAACTAACTTCGCGGGTAAGCCGTTGTTAAGTGGTGACCAAGACATTAAATTTCTGGTAGGTGATTCTGCGGGGGCGAATATTAACGTTGAAACCAACAATGTGACTGATTCGATCAGTGGTTTATTGAGTATCGATGTAACAGATGCTGAATCTCGCCAACAGGCTCTAGATATTGCGGATGCGTCCCTAGAGACTATTGGCAGCTTTAGAGGTGACTTAGGGGCAACTCAAAATCAGTTCGCGAGCGCCGCGAGAGTATTGAGTGAATCATCGATTAATACACAAGCTGCTCAAAGCCGTTTACAAGACTTAGATTTTGCGCAAGCGACTAGCGAGTTAGCTGCGGCACAAGTCCAGGGGCAAGCCTCTTTGTCAGTCCAAGCACAGTCAAATCAACAACAAGGTCAAGTTTTAGCCTTACTTTCATAAACGATGAAATCGAAAACGCGCATTTTGCGACATTTATGAATAAAAAAAGCGGCTTAGCCGCTTTTTTTTATGGTAATCCCTTGGTTATCAGATACCATGTGAGTATATTATTCTGGGTACAGAAGTTTAGGTTATCGATGAATACACCTATGCCCCAAATTTTATAGCGCATATTGTTTGAAACTCAATTGAGGTAGAGATGAAGGAAATTCTGATTATCAGCGACAATGAAGTTCGTAAAAATAATCTGAATGTGATACTGACTTTTATGGGTGAGGCTTGCAGTCATAGTGAATATAATCATTGTTTAAAAACGATTGAGAGCAAACCTAACTTACTCGCTGTGCTGATAGACGGTGAGGTACCTGAATTAGCCGAAGACGTTATCGAAAAATTTCAATCCATTCCATTCGTCAATATTGGTTTTCAACTTAGCGCAGAAACTTCTTTCAAAAATATGATGGGTTCACTATTTGAACCGGTCACCATGCCAGCACTGACTGAATTGTTAAACAAGTGCCAAGACTTTCGACGATTAAACACACCATCGCTTGGCTCTACAAGCGGAAAAACCAGACTATTTCGAAGTTTAGTCGGTAATAGCGATGGTATAAAAGAGGTGCGAGCTCTAATAGAGCAAGTGGCCCCGACCGAAGCCAATGTGCTCATTTTAGGCGAATCAGGCACAGGTAAAGAAGTTATCGCGCGTAACATTCATTACATGTCGAAAAGGCAAAAAGGCCCATTCATTCCTGTTAATTGCGGCGCGATTCCAGGTGAACTGCTTGAAAGTGAATTGTTTGGGCATGAGAAAGGTGCATTTACTGGTGCAATAGGGTCTCGAAAAGGTCGTTTTGAACTTGCGGAAGGTGGCACACTTTTCCTTGATGAAATTGGTGATATGCCGTTGCAGATGCAGGTAAAATTACTTCGTGTTTTGCAAGAAAGAATTTTTGAGCGCGTCGGTGGCACAAAGACAATGAAGTGCGATGTACGTATTGTCGCAGCAACTCACCGTCACCTTGAAACTATGATTAACGACGGAAAGTTTAGGGAAGATTTGTACTACCGCTTAAACGTATTCCCAATAGAAAGTCCAGCGCTACGTGAACGAGGCCAGGACATTCCTTTGCTTTTACAAGAGTTGGCCCATCGCTTAGAAAATGACAATGAAAATATTGTACGTTTTAACGATGAAGCACTGCGCTCATTAATGGCACATCAGTGGCCAGGTAACGTACGTGAGCTATCGAATTTAGTTGAGCGTCTCGCTATTTTGTATCCTACAAAAGTAGTGGGCGTGAATGATCTTCCTGTTAAATACCAGTACGGCGATATTCCAAAACCTGTCAGCTCTTTGAGTGAAGAACAGCAGGAAAGAGAAGCCTTGAACGAACTGTTCGTATCGCAACAGGATCCAGAAGGCGAGTTGTCGCAAAGTGGCATGTTGAGCACTGCGTTACCTTCTGACGGGGTGAATTTGAAAGAGTATCTCTCTGACTTAGAGATCAACTTGATCACACAAGCACTAGAACAGCAAGATTGGGTAGTTGCAAGAGCTGCTGATCAACTAGGAATGCGCAGAACCACGCTGGTCGAAAAAATGCGGAAATATGAAATTAGCCGCCAATAAGCGGTGTTAAAAAATAAATAATAAAAAGCCTTTGTCATTTTCTTGACGTTCAAAAAGGCTTTTTTTTTGGCTTGAAAACCAATAAAAACTAACAAAATCAATTGATTAAAATTTGGCATGGCTCATGCATTATCTCGGCATAACCGTAGTTGAGGTAAGAAAAGTATTATGTCGCAATTTAATCAGAGTTATTTTGTCATTGAACCACAAAATCCATTTTCCGTTGGTATGAATGATAGTACCGTGTTTCAGCCTGTCAGCCTTGAAAAGCCAAGCTCGCTAATTAGAGTAGGCACGCAAGCGCGCGTTGAAGTAAAGGAACATGATGAGAAAGACTCTGTAGAAGAGTTGCAGAATAAAGCAAAACGTCTTAACCACTTATTAGAAGTGATGCCTGCTGGCGTCATCGTGCTAGACCAGTTTGGACGAATTAAGCAAGCCAATCAGCAAGCTGTTGAACTGTTGGGTGAGCCCTTAGAGAAAGAGTTGTGGCGAGAGATTATACATCGCTCGTTTAAGCCACAAGCGGATGATGGTCATGAGGTTTCGTTGCGAGACGGCCGAAAAGTAAAATTATCAATTACGCCTTTGGTTGAAGAGAAGGGGCAACTGATTGTGATTACTGATTTAACTGAAACGCGCGAACTACAAAGCCGCATCAGTCACTTACAACGACTTTCATCGCTCGGAAAAATGGTAGCCTCACTTGCACATCAAGTGCGTACGCCATTATCTTCTGCCATGCTATATGCAGCCAATTTACGTTCACTCAATCTAAATAACGATATGGCTGACCGTTTCACCACGAACTTGCAGAACCGGTTGAAAGACCTAGAAAGCCAAGTGAATGACATGCTTCTATTTGCGAAAAGCGGCGAGCAACAAATCGTAGCGCCACTTACCTTGTATCAAGTCATGGTGAATAGCGTTGAAGCGGTAGATGCCCTGCTTGGCACTAAATCAATCCACCTCAAATTGGATGATAAACCACTAGATGCTGAATTGATGGGGAATGAAACTGCATTAACTGGCGCTATCAGTAACCTACTGCACAATGCCATTCAAGTATCTAAAGAGGGTGATGTAATCCATGTGAACTGTGATGTAGTCAATGAAGACGACGTAAACTACATTCGCATTAAGGTTAAAGATCAAGGTTGTGGTTTATCTAGTGAGCAGATCGATAGAATATTCGAACCGTTCTTTACAACAAAATCTCAAGGCACAGGCCTTGGACTAGCGGTGGTGAAATCTGTGGCAAAGTCTCACAAAGGTTTTATCAGAGCTGAAAATAATCAACACAAAGGCGCTTGTTTTACCCTCATGATTCCTTGTTTAAGCAGTGCGAGCAAAGCCGTAACAATCACCCCTCAAACCAAGAAAATTGAATATGGAGCCGCGATATGAGTAAAACCAAAATTCTCATTGTTGAAGACGACCATGGCTTGAGAGAAGCCCTAGTTGATACACTCATGCTTGGAGGTTATCAGGTCACACCGGTTGATTCAGCTGAAAATGCGATGGTCAAACTGGGCAGTGCGTCGTTTGATTTGGTGGTGAGCGATATTCAGATGGGTGGCATGAGCGGCCTGTCGTTGTTAAAGAGTGTGAAAGCAAAATACCCTAAATTACCCATGTTGTTGATGACTGCATTTGCAAATATTGACGATGCAATTCAGGCAATGCGCGATGGTGCAACCGATTACTTATCGAAACCATTCGCTCCTGAAGTATTATTGAACTTAGTTGGGCGTTATGCGCCGGCACAGAAAGTTGAATCTACAACACCGATTGTGGCAGATCCATCAAGTATTCGTATGCTAGAGCTGGCGCGCAAAGTCGCCAAATCCGATGCCACTGTGATGGTGCTAGGACCAAGTGGTTCAGGTAAAGAAGTGTTATCGCGCTACATCCATGATCAAAGTCGTCGTAATTCATCTCCATTTGTTGCCATCAATTGTGCTGCAATTCCAGAAAACATGCTAGAAGCCACGCTGTTTGGCTATGAAAAAGGTGCGTTTACAGGTGCGGTTCAAGCTTGTCCTGGTAAGTTCGAACAGGCGCAAGAAGGCACCTTGTTGTTAGATGAAATTACTGAGATGGACTTAGCTTTACAAGCTAAATTACTGCGTGTTCTACAAGAGCGCGAAGTTGAGCGCTTAGGCGGTAGAAAAACGATTTCCTTAAATGTGAGGGTTATAGCGACGAGTAATCGCGATCTAAAACTTGCAGTAGATGAAGGGAAGTTTAGAGAAGATTTATACTATCGATTGAATGTGTTCCCTATCACTTGGCAGCCACTCAGTCAGCGTATTGGCGATATCATCCCATTGGCGAAACATATGATTCAGCGTCATGCTTCTGCGCAAGGCATCGTGGTGCCCGATATTACTATGGCGGCCCAACATAAGCTGATGCAGCATACGTGGCCGGGCAATGTTCGTGAGCTAGAAAACGTTATTCAACGCGCATTAATTTTGTCTGAAGAGGGCAATATAGACAGCGACGACTTGATGATTGAAGCGACGAACAACGTAGAACGTACCACAAGTACACATTTTAATGCTGAGACTGAAGAAAATACCGACGCTGTCGATAACAATTTATTAGGGTCAGAACTTCGTTATCAAGAACATCAGATCATTCTGGATGCTTTACAAGCTTTTAATGGCAAGCGTAAAGACGTTGCAGAAAAGCTGGGCATAAGCCCAAGAACGTTGCGCTATAAGTTAGCAAGAATGCGTGATTCTGGTATTGAGGTTCCGAACTAAGTCCATTTTTAAGTACGATTTCCCAATGCTTGTTTGTAAGCAGTAAAGACAGGATGTCATCCCTATTATGCCGCTAGCCTTTAGCGGCATTTTTTTGTCACTCACTTTCTTATCCCAAATATATCACTAAAGCCTTGCCTGTATTGCGCTACAAGCTAGTTCATGAAGTTGGCACTGTTATTGCAAAATCCACATCAATCGTCGGTATTAGGCCGCAGAAATTCAAAATAATGACACAAGAGGCATTGTGATGGACATTAAAGCAAACTCAATTTATCAGGAAATGCAGGCAATGATGGGGGATATCAAACCTATTCAGTCACCTATTCAATCTGGTATGCCAGCGGGCTTGGGAAATACTTCAGGTGCGCAATTCTCAGATATGTTGAGTCAAGCAGTAAACAATGTGAACGATATGCAGGCGACCTCTCGTGAAATGCAAAAGTCATTTGATATGGGCAACCCCGACCTCAGTCTAGCTGATGTCATGATTGCCAAAGAAAAGGCGGGTATTGCTTTTGAAGCAACCATGCAAGTACGTAACAAAGTACTTGAAGCCTACAAAACTATTATGAATATGCCGGTTTAAGGAACTAAGTCGTGGCTGAAGCAGCAAGTACAGAACTCGCACTATCCGATAATCTTGATAACGGAGATGATGCAGTAGAGTCAAAACCCAGTTTGGTAGACCAGTTGGGTACTACTGAGATGGTTAGACAAATTACCTTGGTTGTTACCTTAGTGATTTGTATCGCCATCGCCTTTTTCGTGTTTTTGTGGTCAAAAGAGCCGACTTACCGTCCTTTGGCTCAAATGCCTACTCAAGAGCTGATTGAAACGCTTGATTATCTCGACCAAAACGAAATTCAGTACAAGCTAGAAGGCAATACAGTTTATGTCGTTGAGTCACAATTTAAAGATGTGAAGTTCGGCATGGCGCGCAACGGTATTAGTAATGAAGCGTCCCAAGGCACTGATATTATCATGCAAGATATGGGCTTTGGTGTGAGTCAGCGCGTTGAAATGGAGCGTTTGAAGCATGCTCGCGAACAACAGATTGCACGTACAATTGAAGACATGAATGGTATCGGTAGAGCCAGAGTGTTGCTTGCTTTACCCAAAGAGAACGTGTTTGCCCGCAGAGAGAAAAAGGCAAGCGCAACGGTTGTGGTAACCGCTCGCCGTGGCAATGTGATTTCGGGAGAAGAAGTTGACTCTATTGTTGATATTGTGGCCAGCGCTGTGCAAGGCATGGAGCCTAGTAGAGTCACCGTCACCGATAACAATGGGCGTTTATTGAATTCGGGATCACAAGATGCAGGTGCATCGGCTGCCAGAAAAGAATATGAGTTAGAGAAAAAACGTGAATCAGAATATATGGAAAAGATAGACTCTATTCTGATCCCTGTATTAGGTTTGGGTAATTATACAGCACAAGCCGATGTTACCATGGACTTTACTGCGACTGAGCAAACTCAACGTCGCTATAATCCAGACTTGCCCGCTGTGCGCAGCGAAATGATTTCAGAACAAAACAATGTTGGCAACGTAATTGCGGGCATTCCCGGGGCTCTCTCGAATCAACCGCCATTAGATGCCAACATCCCAGAAAATGCGGGTGGTGGTGCTAACGGTGCTCCTGTCCCAGGAAGTAACAGTAAAGAATCAACCCGTAACTACGAATTAGATACAACGATCAGCCACACTAAAAAGCAAAGCGGTGTAATTCGTCGCCTTAGTGTTTCTGTGGCTGTGGACTATACTTCAGCTACAGCTGAGGATGGTACCGTATCAATGACACCTAAAAGCCAAGAGGAACTGTTAAATATTCGTCGCTTGTTGCAAGGCGGTATTGGTTTTGATGTGACTCGCGGAGACTCTTTAGAGGTGGTTAGCATTCCATTCAATCGAATTGATTTGGGTGCGATTGAAGAAAAGCCACTGTGGGAACAAGAGCGCTTTATGCCAATCTTAAAGTTAGTATTGGGTGCCTTAGTCATTATTGTTCTCATCTTCTTTGTGGTTCGCCCAATGTTGATGAAACTTATCTTCCCAGAGAATAATATTGCTGATGACGAATTTGATGAATCTGATCTAGACTTAGGTGATGATCCTATCGCGATGCTAAGCGATGAATTCGACGAAACACAAGTCGGTTTTGCTGCAGATGGTTCATTGATGCTGCCAAACCTGCGTAAAGATGAAGATGTACTGAAAGCAGTACGAGCCTTAGTTGCGAACGAGCCTGAATTATCAGCGCAAGTAGTGCGCGGTTGGTTGTTACAAGACGAATAAGGAATAGAAAAGATGGCTGATGATCAAATTGAAGAAGAAAAACCGCTCTACGACGTCAACAAATTAGACGGCGTTGAAAAAGCATCCATTCTATTGTTAAGTTTATCTGAAGAAGATGCTGCCCAAATTTTAAAGTTCATGGAACCCAAGCAGGTCCAAGTACTCGGTGCAGCAATGGCAGCGATGGACGATATGACGCAGGACAAGATTACTGCAGTGCATACGCACTTTATTGATGAAATTCAGAATTACTCGACTATTGGCTTCAAGAGCCAAGACTTCGTAAAACGTGCATTGATTTCCGCACTAGGCGAAGATAAGGCCGCGCATCTACTTGATCAAATTATGACAGGTAGCGGAGCGAAAGGCCTTGAGTCTCTAAAATGGATGGACTCGAAACAAGTCGCTACGATCATCCGAAATGAGCATCCTCAAATTCAAACAATCGTGATGTCATATTTAGAGCCTGAACAGTCAGCCGAGATATTAGCGCAGTTCCCTGAGAAAGTACGTTTAGACCTATTAATGCGTGTTGCCAACTTGGAAGAAGTACAACCGGCGGCACTACAAGAGTTGAATGAGATCATGGAAAAACAATTTGCCGGTCAAGCCGGTGCACAAGCAGCCAAAATGGGCGGCTTGAAGTCAGCTGCAAATATTATGAACTACCTCGATACCAACATTGAAGGTCAGTTGATGGATGCGATTAGAGAGCAGGACGAAGAAATGAGTCAGCAGATTCAAGATCTGATGTTCGTGTTCGACAACCTCATTGATGTTGATGACCGCGGTATTCAGGCTATCTTGCGTGAAACACAGCAAGAAAGCTTAATGAAAGCAATCAAAGGCGCTGATGAAGAGTTACGTAACAAAATTACTGGCAACATGTCTAAACGAGCCGCTGAGATGCTTTTGGATGATCTTGAAGCCATGGGTCCTGTTCGCCTGAGTGAAGTCGAAACAGCTCAAAAAGAAATTCTCTCCATTGCACGACGCTTAGCTGATGCTGGTGAAGTGATGCTCGGTGGTGGCGGTGGTGAAGAGTTCGTTTAATGACTATTTCTAGTAGTAAAGGGAGCACTCAATCCTATCGACCTTTGAGTCAAGCAATGCAAGACGATGCACAAGCCTGGGATTTACCTACGGTTGATCCCAGAGTTAAAAGCACAGAAACAAATGCTTTAAATCGAAGCCGCGAATGGAAATATGAACCGCCAGAAATTGAAGAAGAAGTAAAACCCTTAACCGCCCAAGATATTGAAGCTATTCGTCAATCTGCCTATGAAGAGGGTTTAGCCTCAGGTAAAGAAGAAGGCTATGAAGCCGGTTTTACTGAAGGTAAGGAAGCGGGTTTCGAAGCCGGTATGAGTGAGGGCAAAGAACAAGGCCTTGCACAAGGAATGGAGTCGGGACAACAACAAATTGACGAACTGGCTCGCAGCTGGCAAAACATCATAGAGCAAGCTGCCAAACCTTTGGCGCAGGTGAACTTAGACCTAGAACAAGAGCTAGTGATTTTAGCCTCAAAGCTAGCAAAAGCGGTAATTGGTGTTGAAGTCCAAACCCAGAATGACGTGTTACTGGCAGCAATTAGCGAAGGTATAAAAGTACTTCCCATTCAAGAAAGCCAATATCAATTCCAAATGAATCCTATCGATTTAGCAATGGTGAAAGGGCATTTTGGTGAACAAACAATTCAAGACAATCATTGGCAACTGATTGAAAACCCGAGCATGGAGCGCGGTGGTTGTGAAATTACTACGGTGAATAACGCCGTTGATATGTCCATTGAACGTCGCAGTAAAGAAGTATTCAATCAATTTTTATCTGCACAGGGAGTGAATCATGACCCTCGCAATGCTGGATAAAATAAAACAATTACAAGAACAAGTCCCAACGCCAACACCTATTTCTTCTGGGAAGTTAGTGCGTGGTGTAGGGCTAACATTAGAAGCGGTAGGGTGCCAAGTTCCCGTCGGTGGTCGTTGCCTAGTGCAAACTAGCGCAGGTGAGATTGAAGCCGAGGTTGTTGGTTTTTCTGGTGACATTACCTACTTAATGCCGAGTGAATCCGTTAAAGGGATCGTACCAGGATCTCGTGTAAAACCCTTATCAAAAGACAGTGGTTTGCCTGTGGGGGACTCATTATTAGGTCGTGTTATCGATGCCAATGGTGAGCCATTAGATGGAAAAGGACCCTTAGGTTGTGATGCGAGCGCATCATTGACGCCCCCCCCGATTAATCCTCTTGTACGCAAACCAGTAAAAGAGCCACTTGATGTTGGTGTAAGAGCCATTAATACCGTATTGACTGTCGGAAAAGGACAACGAATGGGTTTGTTCGCAGGCAGCGGTGTGGGTAAAAGTGTGCTTATGGGTATGATGACTCGAGGTACAAGTGCTGATGTTGTTGTAGTGGGTTTGATAGGTGAACGTGGTCGAGAAGTAAAAGAATTCATTCAAGACATTTTGAGCGAAGAAGAGCGTGAAAAAGCGGTCGTAATAGCAGCACCTGCAGATACTTCACCGCTCATGCGTTTAAAAGGGTGCGAAGCTGCAGTCACTGTTGCTGAGTACTTCCGTGATCAAGGCAAGAATGTATTATTGCTCATTGATTCCTTAACACGTTATGCAATGGCACAGCGAGAAATTGCTTTGGCTGTTGGTGAACCGCCAGCAACGAAAGGATATCCACCATCCGTCTTTGCTAAATTACCTGCACTAGTTGAACGGGCAGGGAATGGCACTGAGTTGCAAGGTTCTATCACTGCGTTTTACACGGTACTAACAGAAGGCGATGACCTACAGGATCCGATTGCTGATTCTGCCCGGGCGATTCTGGACGGACACGTTGTATTGTCGCGTAAATTAGCTGAGTCAGGGCACTATCCAGCTATTGATATAGAAGCGTCGATTAGTCGTGTAATGCCTCAAGTTGTTGATGAAGAGCATGTGCTTCAGGCACGCAATATCAAGCAGGTTTATTCCACCTATCAACAAAACAAAGATTTAATCAGCATCGGTGCATACGCAAGAGGGTCAGACAACCGTATTGATTTATCAATTGCGGCCGAACCTGCAATCAACGCTTTTTTACAACAATCGATGGGACAAGTCATTCCTTTCCAAGATTGCATCGAATCAATGGCGACCTTGAGTCAAGGTTTGAACGCAGCATCTGCGCATGGGCAACAAGCCCAGCAAAATCAGCGGTAGGTGATGTGTGAGTAATTTAAAGCAATTACAACTTGTTGCTGATCTTGAAACGAAGAAAGAGCAAAAGTTCGCCCAAGACTATCAACAAGCTGCACGAAATTTAGAAGAGAATAAACAAAAACTATCAGGCTTAGAGCAATATCGACTCGACTACTTGCGCCTAATTCAGCAAAAAGGCCAATCGGGCGTTGAGATGAAAGAGTTACACCAACACCAATCATTCGTTGGAAAGCTGGATCGCGCCTGCGGTCAACAGATGCAGTTTATCAGTCAAGCAACTTTAGTGGCTGATCAAAGAAAGCGACAGTGGTTAGCCCAGCAAAAACGCCGAAAGGCTATTGAGCTACTCATCACCAATAAGCATCAACAAGCACAAGTGCTAGAAAACCGCAGAGAACAAGAGATGTTCGATGAACTGGCGATGCAAAAGTTTGTTCGCAAAGCACTGCATTCTAATTAAACGTCAAAAATGACGCTTAATCGGGCAGATACTCACCCATGATCAGGCTAAGGTGTACAGGAATATATGTGCTCCCAGTAATGTCGATCGGCGTTAATCCATATCACCCTAACTAATTGTCATCTCTATCTGCTTCGTTTTTTTCGCTACCATCTTTAGCCTTCAAGGCTAGCACTAAAATAATAAGACCCATGACATAAAACCAAGTTTCGTGGATTTCGAATTGTGCGTCACTTAAACCTTCATCGGTAGTGCCTTGATTGCTGTTGTTCACGCCTTGGTAAGTTTGCTCACTGTTAATGAGGGCTGCATTTGTGGAAAACATCTCTAACTGAAGCTCATTATCCTTGGCTTCAGCTGGATTCGCCATAAAGAGCATACAAGTGCAAAGTAAGATAGCGAGCAAGATGTTGTTTACATAAAATATATCGCTTCTCATTGGAAGTCCCTCTTTCATTATTCGAGCAGTATCTACTTTAATAGACTCGCTCAACTTCATTCCGTGACCATCTCGCTTCTGATGGCGATCCGGTATATTCAATACCACTTAAGAGTATCCTAAAGTAGCTGATCTTCATTTCAATATTGTTGCAACAATTTGACAATTTGTTGCAAATTTCAATGCGTAGCTCGGTTTTTATGCGTACCAAGATAACTTAAGAGATCTTATTTGACTGAGAAGGGCTTATGCCAAAATGCTTTTTAAAACTGCGAGAGAAATAAGCCAAGCTTTCAAAACCGCAGGCATAGGCTACCTCTGAAATTGACAAGGTATGTTGATTTAATAAGTCATGTGCCTTTTGCATTCTGTGCATCACAATTAAGTTGAGAGGCGTTTCTCCAAACTCTTTTTTACATTTTCGAATGAGTGTGTCTCTGGACATAAATAAACTTGCTGCAAGAGATTCAACATTAAAAGAAGGGGATGCCAATTGTTGATTAATTTCTAACTGTACTTTTTCTTGGAAGGCGTTATGTGTGTTTTGCGCCGGTTTGCTTGAATAGCTTATTGGTAAAGAATCACGGACTTGTTTGCGTGCATTGATTTGTGCATTCACCCGCATGACTAACTCAGATGTATCAAAGGGTTTAGTCAAGTAATCATCAGCGCCAACAGCAAAGCCTTCCACTGTCTCTCGCTTCGTTGCTTTTGCAGTCAATAGTATGACTGGTATAGTTTGAGTTTCTGGATTCTTCTTTACCGATTCCGTTAATTGCAAACCATCCATAACCGGCATGCTTACATCAGAAATGATCAAGTCGGGCAAAGTGTGTTGAATAAGCTTCAGGGCATCCTTACCGTTTTTCGCTTGCAAAATACGGTAAGAAGCAGACAAGCGTAAACTAATAAAATTTAGTAGTTCGTCGTTATCATCAACAACAAGCAGCGTTGTTCTGTCTTCACTTGTGTCTTTAGGTTTAGGTTGTGAGAACGGGCCTGATTCAAGCGATGCTGGAACAGTTGTTTTAGTCTGATTTGCGTTTGCACCGGTGGCTTCGTGCAAGTGAATATCGATTGGTTCGATAATCTGCTCACTTGAAAAATGCGCATTGCCTAGTTGCAGCTCCAAGGTAAAGCAACAACCAGGCTCTTGTTTATCCACTAAGCGCACTTCTCCTTGGTGCAAATGCATAATTTCCTTCACCAATGCTAGCCCAATACCAGTGCCCGGTTCAGTATGCTGTTCCGAGGATTTATCCTGATAAAATCGCTCGAACACTTTATCTCGTGCTTCCTCGCTGATCCCTTTTCCGTTATCTATGACGCTAATAACTGCTTTGCGGTGTCGTGAGTCTATTTGTAAATCAATATTAATTTCACAATGTTCACCTGCGTACTTAATCGCATTTGAAAGTAAATTTGATACACACTTTTCAATTTGATCAATATCGAACCACAATAATAGGGGCTCTTCACAGTTCGACGTAGTGAGTGTTTGATGATGTTGTTTGGCCCACAAGTCAAAACGCTCTTGCAAACTGCGCAAGAGCATCGAAATATCATGTTGTGCCACTCTGATGGGCAACTTTCCAGCCTCTAGTCTATTTAGGTCGAGAACTTGACCAACTAAAGCAAGCATTTTACTCGCATTGTTCAAAGCGGTCGTTGCTAAATACTGCACGTCTTTTGATATCTCCGCTTTGTGTTCGCTAACGATTTCCTCCAAAGGGCCAATAGTTAGGGTCAGAGGCGTCCTAAACTCGTGCGAGACATTGCTGAAAAACCTGTCTTTCAAAATTTGCTGATGCTTGAGTTGCTCGACTTTTTGGTTTACGTCTGCAGTGCGCTCTTTAACGATACTTTCTAAGAATCTGTTTTTTTCACGTAACTGCGCTAAGCGCCACTTTTGAACTAAGTAAGCAAAGAGTACAAAGAGGCTAATGACTAGAAATGTGAATATAGCAATAGCGAAAGGAGTTGCGTACCAAGGTGCAAGCACCAGCAATGGATATTCGGTTTTGGTGACCCTACCAAATGCATCTTTGGCCTCCACTTCGAATAAATAGCTGGCTGGCGATAATTCATTAAAGTCACGGTAGGTCTCGAGAGACCACTTGGACCATGTTGGGCTTGCGCTGTATGTCGGCTCGGTGGCACTGAGATCATTTATCTTTGCCATTCTTGTGCGATACAAGATTGGTTTTGCTGAATAGTGGTCACTGGAAGTGTATGAAAAGCGTAAATTAGTCTGTTCTGGTAATAAGCTTAAAAAGCGTTCTTGCAAAGCGACTTTTTCGAAATCGAGATGTTCCCCGCTTCTATTAATACTGCGAATATGCACACTTGCTATGTTAGGAAGCTGCTCGGCTTTAGCAATATTCACACGATAGACTTCGCCTTTATCTCTAATAAACCAAAGTACACCGTCTTTCGTTATAAACAGGTCACTAAAACCACCATCTGGCACGAAATCAAATATGATACTTTTTTCTAGCCAATTATCTAAACTCAGATCTTGGTTGTTGTCTTGCCTTTCAAAATAGCCGCTCTTACCATTTTTACGATACCAAATTCGTTCATTTTGCCCCACTATGCCGTCACTCAAAGCGCCTGATTGGACAATTTTGTCGATAGCTTCGTTGTCTGATAGCCACTGGTCAGTGAAAAGGCTTGAGCGATAGCGCTGTAGTACGTTACCGTCGAATGAGAACAACTCCCCGCCACTACTAATAATAATAGTGTTATCAATATTGAAAAGCTCTACAGGGCCGGCAAACAAACCGTCCTGCTCGGTTAGCTTAATAAGCTCGGCTTTATCTCCTAACAGACCAACTTGCTCAAGATAATAAAGCTCTCCTGTCGCAGTCCCCATGAACAAGGTGCCGCTCTCATCAATTTGGAGGCTGATAAGCTGATCATTAGTGCCAGGAATTGCTTGTTTTTGCCATACACCATTTTTTGTTTTATCTAACATGAATGCGCCGTCTGAGCTACTTGCGATGAGTTTGCCACTCAATGGGTCTATTTGCATGATTCGTCCCAGACCGGCGGCAACAAGCTGCTTTCCTTGCCTAGTGCTTAAAATATCATTAAGTGTATTTCGAGCATCATAGTTTAGTGCAGTTGAACTGTGTTGCTCAATATGTGAAGGGCTCTGTTTATTGACCTCGAGCTCAAATATTCCACTCCATTTTGCGTGCACTAATGCATCCTTGAATTCGATAATGTCCACACTACTTTCTTGATTATCGCTCAGTGGCAGAAACTGAGGGCTGAGAAGCTTATTGGCGCTAGCGCTTAACTTAAATATACCGTTTCCTGCGGCTAAAATGCCTCGACTTGTCTCTTTTAGCCTGAGGATCTCAGTAGAGCGATTGCCAATTTTAAACTGACTAATAATATGCGCAGGTGTCATCTTAATAATATTCGGTATACCCGTTAACCAGATATTGCCTTGGCGGTCCTCCTGCGCAGAAAAAACCGTATTCATACTGATATCAGACTCTATGTAGTTCCTGAGGAAATGCAGATTTTCATCAAGCACAAACAGGCCGTGATAGACCGTTGTGATGTAAAAGTAGCCATCGGAAGAGAAAATAGCGCGATACAGCTGTGTATCCTTTGGGAAATCACTTGGGTTGAGCACTTGAAGTAAGTCAGTATCTTCTAGTCGATAAACACCATGTGACTCAGTCACGAATACTATCTTTTGATTTTTATCTTGTAGTATTTGCGTAACACGCGATTCTGAGCTTAGTGTATAAGGCAAAGTCTGATGATTCAGGATGATATTGTCTTGTTCAACGTGTGTCGTGATCTTATTGATATGCTGGTCATTTTTCGCTTTATACCAAAACTCATTATCAATATTGAAAATGAAGTGTTTACTTGAAATTGCCCCTTCCACTATTCGCAATTTTTTGCCGTCATAGAAGAAAGTAAATTGACTGGAAACAAATAGGACACCATGTTCATTGCTACGTGTCGACCATATTTCACCAAATTCCTCAATGTTCGGGAGATATTGAGCAAGCAGGCTTGTATACTTCAGCTTACCTGCTGCACTTATCGACACTTTGGCTATATCGTTGGTTGTGCCCAGATAAAGCTCTCCTTGCCACTCAGCTATTTCTCTTACTGGTGTTGCATGAGGAGTCGAAATGTTGCTCCAAGAACTCCCGTCCCACATTGAAATGCCGCTTGTGTGTCCAACATAAATAAATCCTTTTTTATCCTGAATGGACGTCCAGTTTTGGTTATGCCCACCATGTTCATTTGGAGGATATACCGTAATTAAAGGTTGGCCCACAAATTGATACTGCTGTTCCTGAGCCTGCATTCCAGATTCATTGGCATGAGCGACAAAATGCAAGAATAGAAAGATGAAAAATGAAAGCCCGACTAAAGCTGTGTCGTGAATTACCTTCATGAATCTGTCGCTTGGAGCTAAAAACATGCGTAATAATTTTCCTTATCTGTTTGGCCTAACACAGTAAATAGCCTTATAGAGACAGCCGGATGGACCTAGTTTGAAGCAAGTGCCTCAGCACTTTATTCCCTCCGAGCAGTGTAGCGCAATTCATGAATAAGAACCAAGGCGAAGTGAATACTTGCTTGACCGTTTTTTTACTGTTGGTACGGCCTTTGCAAATTCACCTAGTATTGTAACTAAATAGCCTGTATTTTTTGAATTAATAGTTAATAAAAACAGAAGCTTAGTCTTATTGTCACGGTTTGGATGAAAATTAATTATGCAACAATTTGCCACCGCTCAAACAACTATTGCCGCATCAAACATAGCGTTTGAAGAGATCCAAGTGAATTCACCTGTGAGCCGCGAATCAGCTGGCTCTCAGTATGATAATAGTCAACAACGCAGCGCATTTGAAGAAGCTTTAGCTAGGCAGGAAAAGCAAGCTGAAAACCGTCGTGAACCTGAGCGTAATGATAATAAACGCAACAGCCAGGTTCAGGATAAGAATGCAGAGCAAGCTCAGTTGAGCCGAGAAAGAGCGCAAGAGAGTCAAGAAGCTAGGAATAGAAAAAGAGATGAGCAGGCTGAGCAAAGCAGGCTCGACAATGAGCGTAATCGAGACTCAGACAAGCAAACGAGCTCGACAAATAATGCTTCATCAACCGAGCGCTCAGAGCCGACAAATCGAGGTTCAGCAAGCTCAGAAAAGCAGAGCGAGGAGCATTGTGTAAATTGTGAAGAGCACCAAACCGCTCTGCATGAGCAAGCTAAGCTAAGTGAAGCTAGTGAGGAGCAGCGCAATATTGACGAAATTTTAGTGGCTGAGAAAGCAGCGGCACAAAAAGAGGCTTCCAGCCAATCAGGTAAATCTGAAAACGAGGCTGCATTAGCACCAGGCGACGAGTTCAATTGGGTTGACTATGTTGACCGTATTAAAGACCTCTCTGATAAAAATATTAGCAATGATTTGTACATTGATGACTCAAGCAATAATGAGGACTTTTTCAAACAGGCACTAGACTCTTTGGCTTTAACTTCAACGAAGAATGCCAGTGATAGTTCAGACGAAATTGCTGTAGACAGTGTTTCTGATATTGTCACAGAAGAGACAGACACAGAGTTTCTGGAAATTCATCTTAGTGAGAAAGAGCTTGAAGCGCTGCTGAAGGCGAGTGGTGTAGAAAAAGAATTGAGTTTGCATGGTGACGCACTTGAGGAATTAGACAAAGCGATTACGTCTTTATTGCAGCAATTAATGGATAGAAGTGGACCAAGCGAAGCTGATCCAGCCGAACAAAATCTTGAATCACAACAAGAGGCATTAGGTGCATCCGAAGTCGATGCTAGCCTATTGAAAAACCTTCTATTATCTTCTGAACAAGAAGCTAAAGCGATGGCCAAAGCCAATGATGCGAAATTACAGGCACTTGATAATGAGAATGCGGTTCCAAATGAATCTTTAAGCGCTTTTGAATTGGCTCAGGATGAGTTTACCGATCAAGAAAAAGTACCTCAGCCAATCGAAGGCAGCATTGATGACGCACTTCTTGCCGGTATCAAACCAGTAACAGGTGAAGTTGAAGGCGAAAAAGTAGCACAGCCGCTTGATAGTGAACTCAAGCCAAATCAAAACCCAAACATCGATACACTAAAAGAGGACGTGATTGATGAGTCTGCGCTCATATCTGCTTCAACTCTTGCATCGACTGGAAAATCTGAAGGTAAAGAAGCCAAAGTAGCTACAGTAGCGCCATTAGTGCTTTCGATGGGTGACAAATCAGCGAAAAAACAATTGGAAGTGCTAGCCAAGTTACCGCCAGAAGCTGAAGCAGCTGCGCTTGAAAATATTACTCAGCGTTTAGAAACGACCATTTCTGACTTGAAAACAGAAGGTAAAGCAACTGAATTTATTGCCGCTTTACAATCTGGGGTCAAAGAGATGAAAGAGCAATTAAAGCAAGGTAGAGAACCAGGTATAGACTTGAAAAGTTTGGTTAATGAAGCGCTAGCGAGTGCCGAAGTCAAAGTGCCTCGGGCCGAAACCGCGGGTGTTGATAAGCAATTAACTCAGATTAACAATATCTTGTCAGCTGCGAGCTCAATTAACCAAAGTGCGCAAACGCTGCAAAGTCAAAACTATCTGAATACAGGCTTAAGTGAAGTTCAGGGCGTAAAAGAGATAGCACAACAGCAACTTGAAAGTACCAAACTAGCGCAACAAACCCTAAACTCTGATAAAGCCGTCAATATATTCAAGCCAGAGGGTCAACAACAATTGACTGAAAAAGTCCGCTGGATGGTTAATAGCCGAAACTTGAGTGCTGAAATACGCCTTGATCCACCAGACCTAGGTGGCATGAATATCAAAGTGAATATCAATGGTGATTCAGCCAGTGTGAGCTTTGTTGTGCAATCCCAACAAGCGCGTGATGCCCTTGACCAGGCAGTGCCCAGACTACGAGAAATGCTTGAAGAACAAGGTATTGAACTTGGACAATCATCAGTAGAGCAAGATAGTTCTGGACAGAATCAAAGTGCAGAGCAAGACACCATGGCAAAAAATGCGAATGCAAATGGCAATCTGGCACAACAATCGCAAGATGGGGTAACAGAGAGTCAAGAAGAGCACGCTTCGAATCATATCGAACAGAGAATAAGTGGCGCTAGCATTGGTGGCATCGATTACTATGCCTAAAATGACTTATACTAACACTGACAAAAAAGTGTAAGTGCAGTGTCGAAAATCTGACAAGACTGTCATTAAGTTGTTGAATCGTTTGATTTATAAACAGTGTTTCGTATTTATACAGAGAGAAAATAATGGCTGATGAAGAGTTAGAAATCGAAGAGGGTGGCAAGAAAAAAGGCAAAATGATGTTAATTATCATCATTCTTGTTGTGCTACTTGCTGGCGGTGGCGCTGCTTATTACTTCCTATTTATGGGAGAAGAGCCTAGTACGACTGAAGATGGTGAAGAAGTTGCCAGCGAGATGGTTGAAGACGAAGTTATGCCTGAAGGGCAAGCACTTTATGTGGCGATGCCCAGAGCTTTCACCTTTAATGCACCTGGTGTCGCACGAGAAAGAATTGTGCAAATTGAAGTCCAGCTTATGGTGCGCGGTTCGATAAATGAAGAGCTAGCCAAGCGTCATATACCGATGATAGAGGGCTCTCTTCTGCAAGTTTTTAGTGCATCGAATGCTGACGATTTAGTTACAGATGTGGGTAAAGTCGAATTAAAAGAAAAAGCCACAGCGCAGGTACGTCAAACCATGATGGAACTAGAGAAAACATCTGTGGTAGAGCAAGTGCTATTCACCGGTTTTGTTATCCAATGATAACGCATACGAAAAACGTAAAAGAGTGTCTGTTAGCAAACAGCAAAATGCTTGATAGCAGCGACTCCCAAAACAGAGAATAAATGTGAGCGACTTATTATCACAAGACGAAATTGACGCACTCCTTCACGGCGTTGACGATGTTGAAGAGGAAGAGGTTGAAGAGGTTGTAGACGATGGCTCCGCCATGGAATATGACTTCTCCTCCCAAGACCGCATCGTGCGCGGGCGTATGCCGACATTGGAAATCGTTAATGAACGGTTTGCAAGGCACATGAGGGTTAGCCTATTCAATATGATGAGGCGTTCTGCTGAGGTGTCAATTAACGGCATTCAAATGATTAAGTTTGGGGAGTACATTCATACCTTGTTTGTTCCCACTAGCCTAAACATGGTTAGATTTCGTCCTTTGAAAGGTACAGGCTTGATCACCATGGAAGCACGACTTGTGTTTATTATGGTAGATAACTTTTTTGGCGGTGATGGTCGCTATCATGCGAAAATTGAAGGTCGAGAATTCACCCCAACCGAAAGACGTATTATTCAGATGTTACTGAAGCTGATCTTTGAAGACTATAAAGAGGCTTGGGGTCCGGTAATGGACGTGTCGTTCGAATACTTGGACTCAGAAGTGAATCCAGCAATGGCGAACATTGTCAGCCCAACCGAAGTGGTTGTCATAAGCTCCTTCCATATTGAATTAGACGGCGGTGGTGGAGACTTCCACATTTCATTGCCATATTCAATGTTAGAACCGATTAGAGAGTTGCTTGACGCTGGTGTCCAGAACGATAAAGAAGATACCGACTTCAGGTGGAGTAAGGCACTACGTGATGAAATTATGGATGTGCATGTTGGGCTCACCACACATTTGTTGGACATGAATGTGTCGCTTGAAAGACTGATGAATTTTCAAGCGGGAGATATTATCCCAATAGATATGCCGAATCATGTCACGGTGTTTATAGAGGAATTACCTACGTTTAGAGCAAAACTTGGTAAGTCCCGCGACAATATTGCTCTGAAAATAACAGAAAAAATTCCAAGACCACATTCCGTCAAGTCTGAGCTTCAGTTGTTGACGAGAAATGGCAAAGTGATAGATAACGACGCCGAACTTCAGGTGTTAGAAGAAGATTTATAAAAGATAGGAAAAAATTATGAGTGAAGATGGCGAAGGCTTAGATGATTGGGAAGCAGCGATGGCCGAACAAGCTGAGGCTGAGGCAGGCGAATCAGACGGTGGAGATCCACAGGATGACATTGATGCCATAATGAATGAGCAAGCAGCAGGCGCAGGTGCGACTGACGATGCACAACCTGCAGAGTTTGACGAGTTGCAAGAAGATGCCCCAATTTCTCAAGCTGAGAAGAAGAAGCTTGATACGATATTAGATATCCCTGTGACCATCTCGATGGAAGTGGGACGCAGTGAAATTAGTATTCGAAATTTACTCCAATTGAACCAAGGTTCTGTTGTTGAATTAGACCGCGTTGCGGGCGAACCATTAGATGTTTTAGTAAATGGCACGCTGATTGCTCATGGAGAAGTAGTAGTCATCAACGATAAATTTGGAATCCGTTTAACCGATGTTATTAGCCAAGTCGAGAGAATCAAAAAACTCAGGTAAAAACCTTTATAAATTAGGGTCTTGCATCCTATTTCTATTTTTGTTTTGTAGCGTGGTCAACGCGGAGGCTTCGGCCTCCACCCCCCAAACCTTACAAAACCCCACATCAATACTGTCAATTTTTCTAAGCCTTATGTTAGTCGTCGCCATTATTTTAGCGCTCGCTTTTGTTGCGCGTCGATTTAATGTCACTCAAGCAGGCAACGGTCAATTAAAAGTCGTTGCTTCTATGAGTGCAGGTGCGAAAGAAAAGATTATGGTAATAGATGTGGCTGGCGAGCAATTCTTGCTAGGTGTCACCGCACACAATATCAATCAGTTGGGTAAGTTAGAAAACCCAATTGTCAGCAAAACAACGACGGTGGCCGGTAACAAGCAACTTAACCATGATGACAATGCCCAACTCGCTTTCAAAGACAAGCTAGTGCAAGCAATGGCGCAAGCGATGGTGGGTTCAAAAAATATTCCCAAAGCTGGATCACAAGGACAGTCTAATGAAGCGTAGCCGCGTATTAACGTTTCTTGAGCGTAGCGCGCCGCTGATGCTCATCATGGGTTTGTTAACCTTGTTTTTTAGTGGCAGTGCGATGGCACAAGAAGGTATCCAAGCGATTACTGTGACCACGGCAGATGACGGCTCACAAGAATACAGCATGACCTTGCAAGCCTTGTTCATCATGACGGCGTTAAGCTTGATCCCAGCGTTTATCATGATGATGACATCGTTCACGCGGATTATTGTTGTTTTGTCTATTTTACGTCAGGCCATCGGTTTGCAGCAGTCACCATCGAATCAAATTTTGATCGGTGTGAGCTTGTTTCTTTCAATGTTCATTATGGCGCCAGTGTTTGACGAAATTAACGAAAGCGCTTTGCAGCCTTATTTGAAAGAAGAGATGACGTCTATTCAAGCTTTCGATGTGGCCAAAGAGCCGATGCGCGCATTTATGTTATCGCAAACGCGCATTAAAGATTTAGAAACCTTCGTACAAATTGGTGGCTATGAAGACCAGTTTGATGATCCTGCTGATGTTCCTTTGACAGTCTTAATCCCAGCATTCGTGACGAGTGAATTGAAAACCGCATTCCAAATTGGCTTTATGTTATTCATTCCATTTTTAATTTTGGACTTAGTCGTCGCTTCTATTCTGATGGCTATGGGTATGATGATGTTGTCTCCAATGATCGTTTCCTTACCATTTAAACTGATGCTGTTTGTGTTGGTAGATGGTTGGAATTTAATTTTCGGTACCCTAGCAACTAGCTTTGGCATGGGAGTGTGACGATATGAGCCCAGAAGTTTTTGTGGAAATATTACGCAGCGCTATGCTGATTGTTATCGTCATTGTCTCAGCAGTGATTGTACCGAGTTTGATCATTGGTCTCATTGTTGCGGTTTTTCAAGCGGCGACATCTATCAACGAGCAAACGATGAGTTTCTTACCTCGTCTTATCGTGACTCTACTTGCATTGAGTTGGGGCGGTAGTTGGTTGGTTCAAAAGATGATGGATTTCACCTTTGAAATGGTCCATAGCATTCCATCGGTAGTGGGCTAGCCTATGTTGTCTCGTATTTTGACTGGAAGGCAGTACTAAGCAAATGGAAATTGTCGCGTCTACAATCACTAATTTTATGGCAGACTACCTTTTGCCATTTATGCGTATTTCTGGCTTGTTTGCCGCGATGGTAGGTTTTTCAGCGAAAACGATTCCGACCCCAATTCGCAGTTTATTGGCCGTATTATTAACGCTCATGATTGTACCTAATATACCACCCGTACCAGTACAAGACCTAGTTAACTTAGGATCTTTTGTGCTTGGTATCAAACAGCTCATCATCGGTATCGTGATTGGCTTTATTTCGATGATGGTACTCAATACTTTTGTTTTGGCTGGTCAAATTATTGCAATGCAGACGGGCCTGGGTTTTGCCTCAATCGTCGACCCAGTGAACGGCATAAGCGTGCCCGCTGTTGGTCAGTTTTATTTAATTCTAGCAACGCTTTTATTTTGGACCTTTGACGGTCATTTATCCATGATTCAAATGATTGTGATGAGCTTTAAAGCCTTTCCAATTGATGCTCCATGGTGGACAGGTGAACAGTTTAGGTTGGTTGCACACTGGGGAGGTTGGATGTTCGTATCCGCCGTGACTATGTCTCTTGCACCCATCGTGTCTTTGCTTATCGTGAACCTAGCGTTTGGCGTCATGACTAAAGCTGCACCACAGCTTAATATATTCAGTTTGGGCTTTTCGATAGCGCAAATAACGGGGTTACTTATTATCTACATCACATTAAGTAATCAGACTTATCATTTCGAGCAGCAATGGCAACGTGCACAAGAGTTCATGTGCAAGCTATTGCTGACGTGTTGATCAACCATCGACTTTCGCAGAGGATATTAAAGCATGGCTGACGACTCCTACGAAAAAACTGAAGAACCCACCCCCAAGAAACTCGACGATGCCCGAAAAAAAGGGCAGGTTGCGCGATCGCGTGAATTGTCCACGTCACTGGTCTTAATTTTCAGTGCAATTGCGTTTCTGTTCGTCGGTTCCTATATCGCTTCAGCCATGTTTAACGTCATGCAGCGCTCATTCATGCTCTCCAGAGATGAAACCTATGACAAGGTTCACATGTTTCAGATTTTAGAAATGTCTGTGACTGAATCTGCTTGGCCTGTGATGATGTTCATGATTATTTCGTTGATAGGTGGGATTTACGGCAGCATTGCCTTGGGCGGCTACAATTTTACTTGGAAATCGGCGGCACCAAAAGGTAATAGACTCAGCCCAGTTCAAGGCTTTAAAAGAATGTTTGGCACCAATGCGTTGGTTGAGTTGCTAAAAGGTATTGCTAAAGTCTTGGTCATCGGTGGAATGGCCTATATTGCGCTGATCATCTTCGAAGATGAAGCCTTGCACCTTGATATGGAGCTTTATCCTTTAAACCTCTTCCATGCTTTGAATATGATTGAGTGGGCTTTCCTCATTTTATGCCTAGGGATGATCCCGATTGCTCTGATTGATGTTCCATACCAAAGTCACAAGCATAATGAAGAAATGAAAATGACCATGCAGGAAGTGAAAGATGAAAGGAAAAATGCAGAGGGTGATCCGCAGGTTAAAGGGAGGATCAGAAAGCTTCAGTATCAGGCTGCCGCGAATCGAATGATGCAAGATGTACCGGAAGCCGATGTTATTGTGACTAACCCGACTCACTTCTCAGTGGCACTTAAATATGAACAAGATGGCAATCGTGCCCCGGTTATGGTCGCCAAAGGTGCCGATGAACTAGCCATGCACATTCGTAAGATTGCAAACGCACATGAAGTTCCTATTATCGAATCGCCAATGTTGGCGAGGGCTATTTTCTACAGTACTGAACCCAATGAAGAAATACCGTCTAAATTGTTTATGGCGGTTGCTCAAGTATTGGCTTATGTGTATCAATTAAAAGCATACAAAAACGGAAAAGCAAGCAGACCAAAACCGCTGAAGAAAAACTTGCCAATACCACCTGAGCTCAGACGGTAGTTATTAAAAGTACTTAAAGTACGAGTGTTAAAGTCGGTGTTTTAGTGCGTAAAGCATTGATTCATCGAGTGCTTTGCTTATTCCAAGAAACACCATATACTGGTTGTGCTTGTTTGTTTTGCATACGGTTTCTGCATAAATTTTTGTCGAAATTTGACTGTATTGCCTATTTTTACTAACGCCATTATTGAATTACCTAATGTTAAAACCATCTTTCTATGTAGTGTTGTTTTTATTTTCTGCTGTCGTGTCCAGTCGCCAAGCTGTGGCGCAGAATTTGCCGCTGGATTATCAGTTGCCCTTAGCAAAAAGCTATAGTGTCGAAAACGGCTTATCTCAGGTGACAGTGAGTGATATTGCACAAGACAAGGATGGGTACATTTGGTTAGCAACGCAATCCGGAATTGATCGCTTTGATGGTTATGATTTTATCCATTATGGACAAAGTGATGACCCAAGTAAGGGCCTGAGTTCCGCGTTTGTTTATGCTATTGAAATTGATCCTTCTTCTGGCGATTTATGGATTGGTACACTCAATGGCTTGAATGTAATGCGAGCAAAAACACGGCGCTTTGAACAGCTTGAATTACCCAATGATTTCGATGATAACGATAAAACGATACACAGTATTCATATTGACGAAGGTGGCAGTATTTTTGTCGGCACACAAAAAGGCCTGTACGCAAAGTATGCCGGTGAGAACGAATTCCTTCGTTTATCACCGCAAGCTGAAATTATTACGGTAGAAGATATCGCTGAACATGATGAACAACTTTTCATCGCGACGTCCGCTGGTTTGTATTCATTGGATAAAATGAGTCGGCGTTTTTCTCTCGCTCTATTGGAAGAACAAAATGTAGAGTCTGTGTTTGTAGATAACCAATCTCATCTTTGGATTGGTACCATTGGCGATGGACTATATCGGGCAAAACTGACAAATGATGGCTTTTCTAATTTAGTTAAGCTTTCCGTTGAGGAAGGTTTTACGAATAATTTGATTAACGATATTTATCAGATTCGTGACAATAGTATTTGGGTTGCAACGACTAATGGTTTGTCAATTTTTCCAGATCCGAACAAACTTGACTTCGTGACTTTTTTCGAAAGTAGCTCTAATTCCAAAGATACGCTTCAAAGTCATATCCACACCCTTTTCTCTACTGACAATGGCTTGGTTTTCTTAGGCACAAACGGCAATGGTGTTGGCGTTATAGATCAAAATAAAACCATGTTTAAGCGATTTGTATTGGACAATACCCAACATCATTTCAGTATTGGCCCGAAAGAGAACGATGTAAATTGGTTGGTTGCTGAAACGGGCATTTGGATATTAAACCCAGACAATAGTGTATCAGGCCCGTTGATTGATGAAGCAAGAAGCCAAAAGACAAATAAAGTCATGTCGGTTGCCTATGACAAATCAACTCGAACACTTTGGATTGCCACTCGCCTTGGCCTTGCGCGTTATCAGGATGGCGACGAATTTATAGAGTCAGTCGATTTAAAAAATAAAGAACTGTACACACTAGAATTAGCGCCTACCGGGGTTTGGGTAGGGACCACAAAGCATGGATTGTATTTTTATGACTTTGAAACCCAAAGCACTACCATGCACTTTAATACTCCCATGGTGATTGACATCGTTTACTCCAACGAAGAAGAACTGATTGTTGGAACCACCAACGGTTTATTTTTAATCAATCCGCAAAGTCGCCAAGTGCGAGTCGTTACCGAAGATAAAAATAATCCAAACGGAATAGCACACAATGTCATCACATGGGTTTCTAAAGTATCGGCATCTCGTTACTACGTTGGCTTGCACGCCCATGGCTTGATGCTCATGGAACTTGATGATTTTCAAACAGCCCCCGTATTTACGCAATTGTTTAAAGACTCAGAACTCAGTGCCTCTTCGATTGGTGCGGTGGTAGAGGATGAGCAGGGATTATTGTGGATATCTACAGAACGGGGCATCGCCAGAGGTGATTTAAAAACGCAGCAGCTTGATTATTTTGGTCAAAATGACGGTACTAACGAAAGTGGTTACTATATTGGCGCAAGGGCCAAGAACTCTGATGGTAAGATTCTGTTTGCAGGTGATCAAGGCCTGACTTACTTCTACCCCGAGAGTATTTCAAAAAATGAAGAAATGCCTTCATTGCATATTACTAAAATAGGCAAGCTAAGCAGCGAAGATAATTACGGTGCCAGCACCTACGCAGACGAGAATAATAACTTCACGAAGGTGACTTTGCGTCCAGAAGACCTGTTATTAACAATTGATTTCGCTGCCTTGGAGTATGGTAGTCCGGAAAGTATTGAATATGCCTATCGTTTACTTGGTTTTGATAGTCGCTGGCAATATCTCGATAGCAAAAATCGCACAATCACCTATACCAATTTAGATCCTGGTAACTACCAATTGGAGATTAAATCTACCAACCGCTATGGCCTGTGGAGTGATACACCTCTGTTTGTAGACATTCTAGTTTTGCCACCTTGGTGGCGAACACCGATCGCCATGTTCCTTATTGGTATTCTTGTATTTCTGCTCCTATTTGGCATCTTTAGGTGGCGAACATACGCACTACATAAGCGCTCCGAAGAGTTGTTACTGTCGGTCAAAAGCAAAACGCAAGAATTGCAGCTCGCGAACGAGAGACTCAAGGTATTAACCACACTCGATCCCTTAACCGAGGTTTATAACCGCCGTGGCTTCACTGAGAACCTATCCAGAGAGTTTTCACGCTATCAGCGAGAGCAAGTTCCTTTTTCTATTATTCTTATCGATATTGATTTCTTTAAGAAGGTTAACGACAACTATGGGCATGAGTCTGGTGATATCGTGTTAAAGGAAATTGCCGATGTTTTGCGTCAATCTACGCGCAGTTATGACATGTTAGCGCGATGGGGCGGAGAAGAGTTTATTGCCTTGTTACCGAATACCAAATTACCAGAGGCTATTTTATTAGCCAATAAGTATCGTGAGACGATTGCTGAGCATGTATTCGCTGTGAAGCAAGGCGAAACCAGCATCACGCTGACTGCTGGCGTAGCGTGTATAGAAGAGCATAAGAGTGCTGATGATTGCATTAGCCAAGCCGATAAACTGCTGTATGAAGGTAAAAATATGGGCCGAAATCAGGTTTTACCTATGCTCTAAATACAAGGCAAAAGCCCAAATATAATACCTATTTCAAGTTCTTAGACAGTTTGGCACGGTAGTTGATATACCCAAGGTATTATTCCTTAGCTGTCAAAATTCTGTTGTATGCAATTAACCACCGCTTTTCAACGTGTTGATAAAACACAAATAAAGAACATAGCTGCCGGCATGGGCGCACCAGTGGTCGTTCTCGCGATTATGGGTATGGTCATTTTACCGATGCCAGCCATTCTTCTGGATGTATTATTTAGTTTTAATATCGCACTGTCACTCGTCATTATTTTGGTGTCTGTTTTTACCAAACGTCCAATTGATTTTGGCATCTTTCCGCTTGTTCTATTAGTCGCTACAGTATTGCGTTTAGCGCTGAACGTGGCCTCTACTCGTATTGTTTTAATACAAGGTCACGAAGGTGGAGACGCTGCTGGTAAAGTGATTCAAGCCTTTGGTGAAGTAGTTATTGGTGGTAACTATGTGGTCGGTGTGGTTGTTTTCGCGATACTTTTGATTATCAACTTTAAAGTAGTAACCGCAGGCGCAGGCCGGATTTCAGAGGTGAGTGCACGATTTACCTTGGATGCAATGCCAGGTAAGCAAATGGCCATTGATGCCGACTTGAACGCAGGCTATATCGATCAAGACCAAGCGCGTAAACGTCGTGAAGAGATTACTACAGAAGCTGATTTTTATGGTTCAATGGATGGTGCGTCAAAATTTGTAAAAGGCGATGCAATTGCTGGCTTATTTATCATGCTAATCAACATTGTTGGTGGCTTGTTTATTGGCATGTTTCAGCATGATTTACCCTTCAGTAACGCGATGGAAGTCTACACTATTCTCACTATTGGTGACGGTTTGGTGGCTCAAATTCCTTCACTTTTATTATCGGTTGCCACGGCGATTATTGTTACAAGAGAAAATGATTCTCAAGAAATGGGGCACGAAATTCGTGAGCAGCTTGCTAATCGTAAAGCCCTATACATCACTTCCGCTATTTTATTCATTATGGGCATTGTGCCTGGCATGCCACATGTTGCCTTTTTAAGTTTCTCATTCTTAGTGGGTGGCTACGCTTTCTTCCGAGACAAGATGGCCGCAAAACAAGCCGCTGAAAAAGCCTTGGTTGAAACGATGCCTGAAAGTAATAACGGTCCGGCTGAAATCAAAGAACTGGATTGGGACGATGTTCAGCAGGTGGATACTATCGGCTTGGAAGTGGGTTATCGATTAATTCCGTTGGTTGATAAAGCACAAGGTGGGGAGTTATTAACTCGAATTAAGGGGGTTCGGAAAAAACTGTCTCAAGAGTTGGGCTTTCTTATCCCACCAGTTCATATCAGGGATAACCTCGATTTCTCCCCGAACGCATACTCGATATCGATGATGGGGGTGTCCATTGGCGACGCCGAGATTAGCCATGACAATGAATTGGCAATCAATCCTGGGCAAGTATTTGGAGAATTAAGTGGCACCAAAACCACGGATCCTGCATTTGGTTTGGAAGCCGTTTGGATTAAGGCGAATCAACGCGAACATGCGCAAACTTTGGGATATACCGTTGTGGATTCAGCCACGGTTGTCGCCACTCATCTAAGTCAACTGTTAACAACAAATGCATATCAGTTATTGGGCCACGAAGAAGTGCAGCAATTACTTGATATGCTAGAGAAATCAAACCCGAAATTAGTGGAAGGTCTGGTCCCAGATATCCTGTCGTTAAGTACTGTTGTCAAAGTCTTGCAAACCCTGTTATACGAAGGTGTGCCTATTCGTGATATGCGCACCATCTGTCAAACTCTCTGTGAGTATGGGCCGAAGAGTCAAGATCCCGATGTTTTGGTGTCTGCCTTACGTATTGCTCTGAAACGACTGATTGTTCAGGACATCACGGATGGCGGGGATGAAATACCTGTTATTACTTTAGCACCAGACTTGGAACAGATGTTGCATCAGTCTCTTCAAGCAGGTGGTGAAGACGGTTCGGGCATCGAACCTGGCTTAGCTGAAAAGATTCAGCAGTCGCTGACTGAAGCGAGTCAACAACAAGAGTTAGCTGGCGAGCCAGCAGTTTTACTTACATCTGGCATGTTACGCCCTGTGTTATCAAGATTCTTAAAACACTCGGTAGTGGGATTACATGTGTTGTCTTATCAAGAAATTCCAGACGACAAACAAATTAAAATAGTGTCATCAGTCGGTCAATAAACTGACGCAATGCAAACACTAAAGAGGACATCATGAAAATTAGACGCTTTTTTGGCAAAGACATGCGCGAAGCACTTAAGCAAGTGAAAGATGAGTTAGGTGGTGACGCCGTTATTATGTCGAATAAAAAAGTTAATGGCGGCGTTGAGCTAGTTGCAGCAGTGGATAAAGAAACTGAAATGAGCCAAGCCGCACCAACAATCAGTCTGGGTAAAAAAGGCAAAACAACGCCAACACTCAGTGAAATTATTGGTGATGATGGTCCTGATAGTCTTAAAGCACTGCTTGAGAAACAACAAGCTGGACAGTTGGAAGACAGAGCATCGCAGCCTGCGGATCTATATGGTTCAACTAATCTAAATGTAGATACTGCGCCAAACAGCAGACAGTCGTCTGCAAGGCATGCACCTTCAGAGCGAACAGAGCCTGTACTAAGCGCTACTTATGCAGATAACGAACAAGCAGAAAAACGTCGACGTGAAGCTGAACTGACCAACGAGTATGTTAGAACACCAGTGAACAAAGCACATGATGACTTTAATGTTGAAGAAAGTTTGTCAGAAACTCAAGCATCAAGTCTATTCCGTGATGAAAGCGGGCATAGCCAAAACGATATGGCGAGTATTCAAGCTGAACTTGCTTCCATTCGCAATGTTTTGCAATACCAAGTAAAAGGCTTGAGTGACGAAAAGAGTAAACGACAAAATCCAACCCACCATTATCTTGCCAGCAAGCTGATGGGTATGGGGATCAGTGAATCACTCATCGAACAAATGGTTAATTTCTTGCCGCCAAAAGCAAATGAAACAGAAGGTTGGAACTATTTACTCAACTTAATTGCTAACCGATTACAAATTGGTGGGAATGACATTTTGCAGCAATCTGGTATTGTTGCCCTTGTAGGACCTACAGGGACAGGTAAAACAACGACAGTTGCTAAGCTAGCAGCAAAATATGCCCAGAAGTATGGTGCCAACGAAGTTGCAATGATCACGATTGATACGTATCGTATCGCGGCATTTGAGCAACTGGCGACATATGGGAAGATAATTGGCTGTTCAGTGAAGAAAGCGCAGACGTCAGAAGAGCTAAATCATATCTTGTATCAAATGAGACATAAAAAGTTAGTCTTAATTGATACTGCAGGCTTTTCGCAACGAGATGCGAGACTAATCAGTCAACTCGATGATTATGAAAGAGAAACGACGGTTAATATTAAGAAATATTTGGTTTTACCCGCCGGTGCACAGCACCAAGTGTTACACCAAACCATACAAGCGTATAACAATACACAACTAAGTGGTTGTATTTTCAGTAAACTTGATGAATGCTATAGCCTCGGCGAAGCGCTAAGTGTGGCGATTGAAAATGACCTTAGCCTAAGCTACGTAACGGATGGACAGCGAGTCCCCGAAGATATTAAACTGGCAGATGCAAAGAATTTAACCATGGTGGCGTCAAAGCTTTATAAAAAGTATGGATTGGCGCATACTACACTATCAAACACTGCCAAGGGTATGAGAGCAGTATGATAGAAGATCAGGCGAGTAGCTTACGAAAAATGAATCAATCGAAACTAATAAAAGTCATAGCAGTTACAGGTGGTAAAGGCGGCGTTGGTAAAACCAATGTGTCTTTAAACTTAGCGATATCACTCGCTAAGCAAGGTAAGCGTGTAATGGTGCTTGATGCCGATTTAGGCTTGGCTAACGTTGATGTCTTGCTTGGTTTGCGCGTTGATAAGAATTTATCACACGTTTTGCGTGGCGAATGCACGCTTGATGACATTCTAGTAACCGGTCCTCACGGTATCAAAATCGCGCCAGCAACTTCAGGTTCGCAATCAATGGCTGAATTGAGTTCTACGGAACATGCAGGTTTGATTCGAGCGTTCAGCGAACTGCGAACCGATATAGACGTATTATTAGTGGATACTGCCGCTGGCATCTCAGATATGGTAATGAGCTTCTCCAGAGCCGCACAAGACGTTTTAGTTGTAGTGTGTGATGAACCTACTTCATTAACCGATGCCTATGCACTGATTAAAATTCTGAATAGAGAGCACGGTGTATTCAAGTTTAAGATTGTTGCGAATATGGTTCGCAGCGATAAGGAAGGAAAGGAATTATTTAGTAAGCTTTCCAAAGTTACAGGGCGATTTTTGGATGTTGCATTAGAATTAGTGGGAGTTATTCCATTTGATGAAAATATTCGTAAATCTGTACGTAAGCAGGCTGCTATTGTCGATGCATTCCCATCTTCACCAGCAGCAGTGGCGATTACTAAATTAGCCGAAAAATCGATGTCTTGGCCTATCCCGGCGCAGCCTGGTGGTCATCTCGAGTTTTTCATTGAGCAATTAGTATCGAGAAACGAATAGGTATTTAATCAGTGAGTAACAAAGTGGCAGTCTATCAACAACAAATTGATAAAAACCAACTGGTTGAGCGGCATGCTCCGTTGGTGAAAAGAATTGCTCATCATCTAATGGCAAGGTTGCCAGCTAGTGTCCTTGTGGACGACTTGATTCAAGCAGGGATGATTGGTTTGCTAGAAGCAGCCAAGAACTTTGATGGCTCTAAAGGTGCAAGTTTTGAAACATTTGCTGGTATTCGCATACGCGGCTCAATGCTTGATGAAATTCGAAAAGGCGACTGGACTCCGCGTTCAGTGCATAAGAATAGTCGAGCTATCACGGAGGCAATTTCGCAAGTTGAGAAAGCCACCGGAAGAGACGCAAGAGATATTGACGTAGCCGAAAGGTTGCAAGTATCGGTGCAAGACTACCATCAAATGTTAAACGAAGTGAATGCAGGGAAGTTAGTTGGTATCGAAGATCTTGGCGTAAGCGAAGACGTGCTAACAACGGATGCAACAAAAGGCGAAGACAGTCCTTTTGAAGATATGGTGCAAGGATCATTTCAGAAAGCGCTAGCGCGGGCGATAACAACATTACCAGAGCGAGAAGCGATTGTACTCTCACTCTATTATGATGAAGAACTTAACTTGCGTGAAATTGGAGAGGTACTTGAGGTGAGTGAATCTCGGGTCAGCCAAATTCATAGTCAAGCGATGTTAAAGTTAAAGTCTAAGATGCAGTCATGGCGTACAGCCGACTAAGTTTTAGTCCCAATTAGTGTAGTTATTTTTATTCCTCAACGGAGGCTGTTTTGGATAAGAACATGAAGATCTTAGTTGTTGACGATTTTTCAACAATGAGACGTATCATTAAAAATTTATTAAAAGACTTGGGTTTTACAAGTATCCAAGAGGCAGATGACGGTAATACCGCTCTACCTATGCTTCAGCAAGGCGATTTTGACTTTGTTGTCACTGATTGGAATATGCCAGGCATGCAGGGTATCGATTTACTCAGAGCAATTAGGTCTGACGACAACCTCAAGCATTTACCCGTGTTAATGGTGACAGCTGAAGCGAAGAAAGAACAAATCGTTGCGGCGGCTCAAGCCGGAGTAAATGGTTATGTTGTGAAGCCATTCACTGCTGCAACATTGAAAGAAAAACTAGATAAGATCTTTGAGCGTTTAGGCTAAACAGCGATATTTCTTTATGGGGTAACGTTGAATGACAACGACCGACAGAGACCTAGTTTCCCTCGATGAAGCGAAACTCCTGGTAGAGTACCTTGAGAAAGGCGAACGCGAACAAGCGAATGCCTTAGTCGATACTATTACCATGCGTGAATCTACCGAACTTTTTTCCGAAGTGGGTAAATTAACACGACAATTACATGATTCTCTTAATTCTTTCCAAGTAGACGAACGAATTGCCAATCTGACTCAAGACGAGATCCCAGATGCGCAATCTCGATTAACATACGTCATTGAAGAAACGGAGAAAGCAGCCAATGCAACGATGGATGCAGTTGAAAAAAGCATGCCGTTGGCTGAAGGTTTGAATGAAAGATTGATTTCTATTGCACCCGAATGGCAAAAGCTAATGGGCCGTCAAATTGAGCTCGGTGAATTTAAAAGCCTCTGCATTGAGATGGATAAACTCATTTCCGACGCCACTCATGACTCTGCAACACTTAATTCCTTACTCACTGAAGTACTCATGGCTCAGGGTTATCAAGACCTAACCGGCCAAGTAATTCGACGGGTTATTGAGTTGGTGAAAGAAGTTGAAGACAGCTTAGTTTCTATGCTTACAGCGTTCGGTGATGCCAGTGAGAAGAAACAGCATGAAGATAATCCTCAAAGTTCTAAGAAAGATACCGATACAGTAAAAGCCGAAGGGCCAATTATCGATGCAGAAACACGAGACGACGTAGTAAGTGGGCAAGATGACGTTGACGATCTGCTGTCAAGTTTAGGGTTTTAGGGGAGCCGACAAATGTCGTTTGAAGTTGACGAGGACATATTACAAGATTTCTTGGTTGAAGCCGGAGAGATTCTTGAACAACTCCAGGAACAACTTGTTGACCTAGAGAATAATCCAGAAGATGCGGATTTGTTGAATGCGATCTTCCGTGGTTATCATACTGTCAAAGGTGGTGCAGGTTTTCTTGCGCTAGGTGAACTCGTCGATATCTGCCATGGTGCCGAAAACGTTTTCGACATCATGCGTAACGGGCAAAGGACACTGACACCAGAGTTAATGGATGTTATTTTGCAAGCCACAGACGTTGTGGTTGATATGTTCGAGAAGGTTAAATCGCGAGAGCCTCTTGAAGCAGCGCCTGACGAACTAATCGATGTGCTACACAAACTTAGTAAGCCAGAAACACCAGACGAAAAAATCTTCGAATCCGAAGATGACAGTGGCACTCCAGCAAATAACACCGAAACAGTCCAAGAGACGCTCTCTGATGAGAGTGAAGATGATGAACTGGTTATCGAAGATAATGATGAAGTTAGTTCTGAAGGTGCAATCGACGAAATTACTGAAGACGAATTTGAAGCGCTGCTCGACGAATTACATGGTAGCGGTAGCCCAAACAAGCCTGCTGCAGCGCCAACAACGCCAGCTGTGCCAAGCACAGTAAGTGACGGCGATGACATCACAGACGATGAATTTGAAGCATTGCTAGATGATTTGCATGGTAAAGGTCAGTTTAAGGGTGACGACGTCGTTGCTGAAGAAAAGACCAGCGCTGCGAACGCCAGTGATGATTCAGAAGAAATAACTGATGACGAATTTGAGGCTTTACTTGACCAATTACATGGTGAAGGGCAAGGCCCCAAAGTTGATACACCAAAGAAAAGCGAAAAACCTGCTGAACCTACTACACCAACAGCAAGCGATTCAAAAGTGACTAGCTCGGCTGAAAACAAAGCAAAAGACAATGCAGAGAAGCCGGCGGTAAAACCTCAGGCGAAACCAAAGCCTGCGCCAGAACCCGCTAAGAAATCTGTCGCTAAGCCAGTTGCAAAGAAAGATGAGAAAAAGCCTGCGGCGGCAGCTCCTCAAGCAGAAACGACAGTTCGAGTTGATACTAAGCGCTTAGACCAAATCATGAATATGGTGGGTGAACTGGTATTGGTTCGTAACCGCCTATTGAGCTTGGGTATAAACAATGCTGATGAAAGTATGTCTAAAGCAATTGCTAACTTAGACGTAGTGACGGGAGACTTGCAGGGCGCGGTGATGAAAACCCGCATGCAGCCAATCAAAAAGGTATTTGGTCGTTTCCCTCGAGTTGTCAGAGATTTGGCGCGAACATTGAAAAAAGAAATCACCTTGGAATTGGAAGGTGAAGAGACAGATTTAGATAAGAATTTGGTCGAGGCGCTTGCTGATCCATTGGTTCACTTGGTCAGAAACTCGGTTGACCATGGTATTGAAATGCCAGATGAGCGAGAAGCTGCTGGCAAGCCAAGAATGGGAACCGTTAAGCTATCTGCTTCTCAAGAAGGCGACCATATCCTGTTGACTATCGATGACGATGGTAAGGGAATGGACCCAGAGAAGCTAAAAGATATTGCGATTAATCGCGGCGTATTGGATGCTGATGCAGCGGCAAGAATGTCCGATGTCGAAGCATTTAATTTAATATTTGCCCCTGGCTTCTCTACTAAAGTCGAGATCAGTGATATTTCTGGTCGTGGTGTTGGTATGGACGTGGTGAAAACCAAGATAAATCAGCTAAATGGTTCTGTGAGCATTAACTCAGAGCTGGGCAAGGGGACCGTTTTAGAAATTAAGGTTCCACTGACACTCGCGATATTACCAACGCTTATGATTGTTGTTGGTGAGCAAACATTTGCATTACCATTGGGTTCGGTGAATGAAATCATCAATATGGATATTAGCAAAACCAATACCGTAGATGGCCAACTGACGATGATTGTTCGCTCAAAAGCAATCCCGCTGTTTTATCTCGGCGATTGGCTAAACCGTGTACCTGTTACGGTAGACAGAGCACAAGGGCACGTTGTAGTAGTCCAGATAGGCACTCAACAAGTTGGTTTTGTTGTAGATTCCCTAATAGGGCAAGAAGAGGTGGTTATTAAGCCTTTGGATGCGCTACTACAAGGTACGCCAGGTATGGCTGGCGCAACGATTACCTCAGATGGTGGTATTGCTCTAATCTTGGATATCCCAAGTTTATTGAAACGGTATGCATAACAACACATAATTAGCTAAACAAGTCTGATTACAAGAGCAGTAGGATAAAACTCAAAAATGCCATATCGAGTGCTGATAGTAGACGATTCTGCGTTTTATCGTAGACGTTTAAGCTCGTTTCTAGAACAAGATCCCAGCATTGACGTTATTGGTTATGCAGTGAATGGTGAAGATGCGCTAAATAAAGCCCTAGCGTTAAAGCCAGATGTGATCACAATGGATGTAGAAATGCCTGTATTAGATGGCATTTCTGCAGTCGCACAGATCATGCAAAAAATTCCTACGCCAATACTTATGTTTTCTTCTCTTACGACTGCAGGTGCCAAAGAGACCTTAGACGCACTTGAAGCCGGCGCAATCGACTTCCTCCCAAAGAAATTTGATGATATCAGTCGTGAACGTCCCCAAGCGATCCGCTTACTTCAGCAACGCGTTAAAGCCATTGCTCGTACACCGATAAAAAGCATTCGGCCGAGTCGACCTATCGGCTTGTCTCTTAGAGAGAGAGCCTCACAACGTAGCGTCAGTACTGGCCAAAATTTAAAGCCTAGTCCTTATTCAAGTGCTAACCAAGCAAGCAACAAAACATATAAATTATTAGTGCTGGGCGCAAGCACAGGTGGCCCAGTGGCTTTACAAAAAGTCATATCTGGCCTTCCTGAGAACTTTCCGCACCCGATCCTTATTATTCAGCATATGCCCAATACCTTTACCAAAGCTTTCGCAGAAAGATTAGACAAGCACGCGAAAATCAATGTGAAGCTGGCACAAGACAATGAGCGTATTAATAAGGGAACCGCGTATTTAGCTGTCGGCGGAAAACAATTGAAAGTGACTGGCAGAGGGATGTTTGCAAAAATTAATATTTGTGATGCGCCCCGAGAACAGAAAATTCATTTTCATCCCAGCATCGACTTTACCTTGGATTCTGTAAAAGATGCGTTCGGCGGTGATGTACTTTCAGTGGTGCTCACCGGCATGGGCACAGATGGTGCTTTAGGGTGTAAACTCTTGAAGAGTAAAGGTGGTACTATTTGGGCGCAAGACGAAGATAGTAGCGTCATATACGGAATGCCGAAAGCCGTCGCTGAATCAGGTGACTGTGATAGAGTCATACCTATCGACAAAATCGCAGAACATATAATTACAGAGATGATGAAAGCTTGAATATTTGGACCGTCGCAAATCAGAAAGGTGGTGTAGGCAAAACAACTACCGCAGTGACCCTTGGAGGCTTGTTGGCTCAGCAGGGGCACAGGGTACTTCTGGTTGATACAGACCCTCATGCATCTTTGAGTTATTATTTTGGCATTGATTCTGAAACGTTGAATACAAGTATTTATGATGTGTTTGCACAGCCCGTTCATTATAAAGGTGATGCGCTGATTGCTGCACTATGCAAAACTCAAGTCGACGGTCTACACGTTCTTCCTGCGACAATGGCTTTAGCGACGCTTGATCGTAAAATGGGCATGGAAAGCGGCAAGGGACTTATTTTGAAGAAAGCCTTGCACTCCATTGATGCTGATTTTGATTATGTGTTGATAGATTGCCCGCCAATATTGGGTGTTTCAATGGTGAATGCTTTAGCCTGCAGTTCACGCATTATTGTGCCGGTTCAGACCGAGCACCTTGCCTTGAAAGGCCTAGATAGAATGATGCGCACATTAAAGATTATGAGTAAGACAATGCCAAGCGATGTGCCCGTAAATATCATTGCGACTATGTTTGACCGGCGAGTCAATGCCACTATTCAAGCTTATAATCGTTTAAAAGAAGATTATCCAGAATATTTATGGCGAGGTTTTGTGCCAGTAGATACCCGATTTAGAGATGCTAGTCAGGCAAGAATGCCTGCTTCGGTATTCGCACCAAAATGTAGAGGTGTGTTTGCCTATCAAAAGTTTTTGAAGGACATAGCTCGTGAAGGATAAGAACGAATTTGCCAAAGAAAGTGTCGTCGAGGATTACCTGACTGACCTGCTGACCGAGCCTACAGAAACAGGCGATGCTGATACCGCAGTGGCGAAGAAATTGCTTGAACAGGCTGCCTCATCTTTAGTGAGTGAGCTGAAAACAGCTGAGGAAAATATTGATTCTGTTAGTGATTCTGCCGTTGAACTCGCTCAAGAAACCTCTGAAGAGCTTGCACTGAGAGAGAAAAATGTCGATTTAATGCTAAGTGAACATAAAGAAAAGTTCGAAGAGGTCGACATAGAGAGTAGTGAAGTACATGTTGAGGCATCGGCAAGTTTAAAAGATGTCTTAGATGAGCGATTTCAAGCCTTGTTTTTTGAGGTGGCTGGTTTAACTTTAGCTGTGCCTCTTATTGAACTCGGCGGTATACACGAAATTAAGAAGATTGCGCCAATTATTGGTAAGCCAAATTGGTTTATGGGCGTGATGATTAAGAATCAAGATAAGTACAATGTTGTGAATTCAGCGTTGTGGGTAATGCCTGAAAAGTATAGCCCAGAAATGGCCGACAACTTAGATTATCGTTTTGTGATAAATTTAGGTAAAACGCCTTGGGGATTAGCCTGTGAAAAGCTGGTTAATACCGTCGAGTTAAATAAATCAGATGTAAAATGGCGAGCGAATACCGGGAAGCGTCCTTGGTTGGCTGGTATGGTAAAAGAGAAAATGTGTGCTTTAATTAATGTTGCTGAGCTAGTCCAAATGTTACAATCTGGGCTAAGTAACAAACAGTAAGGCCTAACAGCAACTTAGTTGTGCGACGGAGTAAATTACATGAGCGAAGAAAGAACAACGATTGCCGCGAGCGACCCTAATGATGAGGTCTTGCAATGGGTAACTTATCGTTTGGATGAGGAAACTTACGGTATCAACGTTATGCAAGTTCAAGAAGTCTTGCGTTATACCGAGATCGCACCGGTGCCGGGAGCACCCGACTATGTGTTAGGGATTATTAACCTACGTGGTAATGTTGTTACCGTTATCGATACTCGTTCACGGTTCGGTTTACCCCCTACAGACATTACTGATAATACGCGGATCGTGATCATTGAATCTGATGAGCAAGTTGTGGGCATATTAGTTGATAGCGTTGCCGAAGTGGTTTATTTACGCTCATCTGAAATTGATAGTGCGCCAAACGTTGGTACGGAAGAAAGTGCTAAGTTCATTCAAGGGGTTAGCAACCGTGGCGGACAGCTATTAATATTAGTCGACTTGAACAAGCTACTCAGCGATGATGAGTGGGATGAGTTAGGCGGCATTTAAGCGTTTACATGACTAAACGCTTTACAGTCAAGAGAGGCCACTTCTATAGTGGCCTTTTTGTTTTGTGTGTAGCATAAAATAGTTGCCATTGAGTTTGTATCCTACTCAAAAATAAGAATATACTGGTTTCATTCAATTTATAACGAGTCTCGCAGCGAGGTAGTATGGAAACCCTTGAACCAATATCAATGACTACAATGGTGAGTTTGATCGTCGCCGTTATCGCGCTAAGTATCGCTATTATAGCAATACAAGCTAGCAGCAAAACGAATAAGCGATTAAATATCACACTTGAACTGCTCAACAGCTTGCATAAAATTATTGAAACAAATAAAGCTAACATTGCGGAATTAGAGAATAAACTGAGCGTTGAATTGCAAGAAGCTGATCACGTGACCAAAAATACCAGCCAAAGTGATATCGCCAAAGAACAAGATATTATACAAATAAGCCAGTCGATAGCAGACTTGCAAGTTCAAATAGACAAACTTTCTGCGCAATATCAGGAGTTAGTTGAGCAAGAGCCAACAGCTAAAATCTATACCAAAGCACAGAGTTTAGTGCGCTCTGGAGCCAGTGTCGCTGAGGTAATGGAAGCATGTGATTTGCCGCGAGCAGAAGTAGAAGTCATGATGGGTATTCAAGAAAAGGCGCGAAAATAAATCAAATTGTCACAATAGAAAACCTAATTTGGACGTCTAGACGTAAAGAAGTTGACATTTGGGTAATTATTGCCAGAATGGAGGCATAACTTTTACTTTTCTATACGACTAAATAGGTGGTCTGAATGCCCATTAATATTCCATCCGACCTACCAGCGCTCGATGTTCTGCTTCAAGAGAATATTTTCGCGATGGATAGTCGTCGTGCAGGTAGCCAAAATATAAGGCCACTTGAAGTTGGAATTTTGAATTTAATGCCGAATAAGATCGAGACCGAAATTCAAATCCTTCGCCTTCTATCTAATACACCGATACAAATCAATGTGGACTTGATCCGCATTGATGAGACCACTCCAAAAAATACGCCAAAATCGCATATGGATGCGTTTTATCATGAATTTAGTGAAGTATCCGACAAAAATTACGACGGTTGGATTGTGACAGGTGCACCTCTAGGCTTATTAGATTACGAGGATGTTAAATACTGGGACAAGATGACAGAGCTACTAGACTGGGCTAGAGACAATGTGCAGTCTACGTTATTTCTTTGCTGGGCGGCTCATGCGGCGCTTTATCATTTTTACGGGGTAGACAGGAAAATACGAGAGTACAAACTGTCTGGTGTATTTGAGCATAAAGTTGAACAAGCGAAGGATGAGCTAATGCGCGGCTTTGATCCGCTGTTTTGGGCACCCCACAGTCGAGTAGGCGAAGTTGCAGAGGCTGACTACAAAAGCATTGAGGGACTAACGGTATTGGCTCAATCAGATGCTGCCGGCACATATATCTCTGCGACTGATGACAAGCGCTTAGTGTTTGTGACGGGCCATCCCGAATACGATCCCCTTACCTTAGCGCAAGAGTATGAGCGAGACCTTGAAGCGGAGCTTTCGCCACAAGTTCCCGAAAACTACTTTGCCAATGACGATCCGAACCAAGCTCCTTTAGTCAGATGGAAGTCTCATGGTAGTCTGTTGCTAACGAATTGGTTGAATTATTACGTTTATCAGAATACACCTTTTGACCTGACTCAATTACGCAGAAAGTAAGCGAGAGTTTGGTTATTACGACATATTGTTTATCACCTTTACTTCGAGAAAAAACGTGACTGAAAGTTTTCAAACTGAAATAAGATTATCTAAAGAGCACAAAGCACGCATAGCGAGACAAACTGATGCGTTAGAAGAGGCTGCAAAAAAACGCATTTTGATTCTTGATGGTGCGATGGGCACGATGATTCAAAAACATCAACTAGACGAAGCTGATTATCGTGGTTCTCAATATGCAAATTGGCATTGTGATGTCAAAGGTAATAATGACCTGTTAGCGATTACTCAAGCGGGGATCATTAAACAAATTCATTTAGAATACCTAGCTGCAGGTGCAGACATAATTGAAACGAACACCTTTAATGCAACCACTATCTCCATGGCTGATTACGATATGCAAGAGCTATCTCGAGATATTAATTTACAAGCAGCAAAACTTGCCAGAGAAGCTGCCGATGAGTTTACGGAAAAAACGCCAGAGAAACCGCGTTTCGTTGCTGGTGTGATTGGTCCAACAAGCAGAACGGCCTCTATTTCACCTGATGTCAACGATCCGGGAAAGCGTAATGTGCACTTTGACGAACTTGTGGCGGCGTATCGGGAGTCAACACTGGCGTTAATTGAGGGCAAGGTAGATTTGATCCTAGTTGAAACTATATTCGATACCTTAAACGCGAAAGCTGCCGTGTTTGCCGTTGAAGAAGTATTCGAAGCCTTAGGTATCAGTTTGCCTATTATGATTTCCGGCACCATAACTGATGCATCTGGACGCACTTTATCAGGACAAACTTCTGAAGCATTCTATTACAGCATGCGCCACGTCAATCCATTCTCCATCGGTTTGAATTGTGCATTGGGTCCCGATTTACTCAGACAATATGTAGCGGAAATATCTCGGGTGGCGGAGTGCAGAGTGTCTGCTCACCCTAACGCAGGATTGCCGAACGAATTTGGAGAATATGATATGGAGGCTGACGAGTTAGCAGAACATCTCCAGGAGTGGGCTGAATCTGGTCTAGTGAATATTCTGGGTGGCTGCTGCGGAAGCACGCCAGCACATATCAAGCAAGTTGCTGAGGCAGTTGATGGGTTGCAAGCACGTACTCTCCCTGAGATTGAAGTAAAAATGAGACTATCGGGCTTAGAGCCCTTCGTTCATTAAATTTTATCTACTTTTACCATAGTTATTAGGAAAAACAGTGAGCGCAGATTTTTCAAGCTTTATAAATGTCGGTGAACGAACAAATGTTACCGGCTCCGCCATGTTCAAGCGTTTGATACTAGAGGACGACTTCGAGACTGCGTTAGATGTAGCGCGACAGCAAGTTGAAAATGGAGCACAGATCATTGATATCAATATGGATGAAGCCATGTTGGATTCAGAAGCTGCGATGGTGCGCTTTCTTAATTTGATCGCTTCCGAGCCCGATATTTCCAGAGTACCGATTATGATCGACTCATCGAAATGGTCCATTATTGAAGCGGGTTTAAAATGTGTGCAAGGCAAGGCCATTGTTAACTCTATTAGTCTAAAGGAAGGTGAGGCTCCATTTCTCGAACAGGCTAAAAAAATTAAGCGATATGGTGCCGCCACTGTGGTAATGGCGTTTGATGAAGTAGGGCAAGCTGATACGCAACAGCGTAAATTTGAAATATGTAAGCGTAGTTACGAGCTATTGGTGAATAAAATTGGGTTCCCACCAGAAGATATCATTTTTGACCCCAATATATTTGCAGTAGCAACCGGAATAGAAGAGCATAACAACTATGCTGTCGACTTCATCGAAGCCACACGCCAAATTAGGCAGCACCTACCTCATTGCCATGTGTCAGGTGGCCTATCGAATATCTCTTTTTCGTTTCGAGGGAATAATCCTGTTCGCGAGGCAATGCACAGCGTATTTTTATACTATGCGATCCGCGCAGGTATGGATATGGGTATCGTCAACGCTGGTCAGCTAGAAGTCTATGATGAAATTCCCATGGAACTCAGAGAAGCCGTTGAAGATGTCATTCTTAATCGCAACCCAGATGCAACCGACAAGCTACTCGAATTAGCGCCCAAGTATCAGGGGGGCGGAAAAGTAGCGGCGAAAGAAGATTTAAGCTGGCGAGAGCAAAGTGTCAATAAGCGACTCGAACACGCCCTCGTAAAGGGTATCACCGATTACATCATTGACGATACTGAAGAGGCTAGGTTGAACGCCGAACGCCCTCTACAGGTCATTGAGGGGCCTTTAATGGACGGTATGAATGTCGTTGGTGATCTTTTTGGCGAAGGAAAAATGTTTTTGCCTCAAGTGGTGAAATCTGCTCGCGTAATGAAAAAGGCTGTTGCTCATCTACAGCCATTCATTGAAGCCGAAAAAGATGGCGTGAAAAGCTCCAACGGCAAAATCATTATGGCGACGGTAAAAGGCGATGTGCACGATATCGGCAAGAATATTGTTGGTGTTGTATTACAGTGCAATAACTTTGAGGTGATTGATCTAGGCGTCATGGTGCCTGCTGCAAAAATTCTTCAGGTGGCCAAGGATGAAGGTGCAGATATGATTGGCTTATCTGGTTTGATAACGCCTTCTTTGGATGAAATGGTACAAGTTGCAAAAGAAATGCAACGACTAAAAATGGATTTGCCCCTGTTAATTGGCGGTGCCACGACCTCTAAAGCTCATACTGCGGTTAAAATTGAACAAAACTATGACCACCCCGTCGTTTATGTGCCTAACGCAAGCAGAGCCGTAGGTGTTTGTCAGAAGCTGATATCAAAAGAAGCTAGGGCAGAGTATGCGAAGCAAATTTCTGCGGAGTACGAAAAGGTACGGATTCAACATGCGAAGAAAACACCGCGTACAAAAGCCATTCACTTTGTTGATGCAAAAACGAATAAATTTCATTGTGATTGGGCTAACTTCGAGCCTGCGGTGCCTAAGTTCTTAGGTGTAAAAACAATTGAAGTGGCGCTATCAACCCTTCGCGATTACATAGATTGGACACCATTCTTTTTAACCTGGTCTTTAGCCGGTAAATATCCGCGGATACTCAATGATGAAGTCGTCGGAGAAGAAGCTCAGTCATTGTTCAAAGATGCAAATGACATGCTTGATGAGCTTTGTAAAACAAAACAATTGAAAGCGTTGGGACGAGTCGGTATTTTCCCTGCAAACGCTGTCGGTGAAGATATTAAAATATTCGATCCCATTCAGGCCAACAAGGTCCTAGGCGTTTCGCATCACCTTCGTCAACAAACGCATAAACCGAAAGGCCCTAATTATTGCTTGAGTGATTTTATTATGCCTGAAAGTGAGGGGCGTCAAGATTATGTGGGCGCATTTGCCGTAACCGCGGGTATAGGTGAAGATGAGATTGCCAAGGCTTATGAAGCAGACGGCGATGATTATAACTCAATCATGAGTAAAGCGGTGGCTGACCGTCTTGCCGAGGCATTTGCAGAGTATCTTCATTTAATTGTTAGGAAAGAGCTATGGGCTTATGCGCCAGATGAAAAGCTCGATAATGTGTCTTTGATCGCCGAGAAATATCAAGGTATTAGACCAGCACCGGGCTATGCTGCTTGCCCAGAACATACAGAAAAGCAATTGATTTGGGATTTACTCGATGTTGAGGACACTATCGGTATGGAGCTCACCTCAAGCTATGCTATGTGGCCAGGTGCGGCAGTATCGGGTTGGTATTTTGCTCACCCGGAGTCACGTTATTTTGCGGTAGCCAAAATTCAACAAGATCAATTAAAAGATTATGCACAACGTAAGTCTTGGACCATTGAAGAAGCAGAGAAGTGGTTGTTGCCTAACTTAAATGACTAGCTTGTTTCTCTAACCTTGAACAGACAGTTTAAATACCGAAGAGATGTAAGCAATGAATGAAGAAAAGCCTTATAGCCAAGCTTGCGAAAATAATAAGCAAGCGATCTTGACTGTGCTTGAGAAAGAATTTGCATCTGTGAAGCATGCTCTTGAAGTCGGCAGCGGCACTGGTCAGCATGCTGTGCATTTTGCGGCAAATTTACCTCACCTCACCTGGCACTGTTCAGATGTCGAGGATTATCATCAAGGAATCAACCTCTGGATTGATGAGTTTCCGAGTAAAAACTTAAGACGACCTTTTGCGCTCAAGTTAGCAAGAGACGAATGGTATACCCACACACCTTTAGATTCGACAAGAACCGACGCCGATGTATTCGATGGGGTATTTACCGCAAATACAGCTCACATCATGCTTGAGCATGAAATAAAGGCTTTAATGCAATCGATAGATAAACATTTACCTGAAAATGGCGTATTTTGTCAATATGGGCCATTTAAGGTTGATGGTCACTTTACGAGTCAAAGCAATGAGGATTTCCATTATAAGTTGCTTGCTAGTGGGCGCGGGGGATATCGTGATATTGAAGAACTTGCATCCTGGGCTCAAGGTTTACGCTTAATTGATACTGTTCAGATGCCTGCGAACAACCTGCTATTGGTTTGGCGTAAGCGCAAGGTAAAATAAAAAACCCCAACAATCGTAATTGCCGGGGCTTTGCTAATCATGACCATATGGTCAAGATTGATATTCGCTAACAGGTTTAATTAGCAGCGATAACGCCGCCGTTAAAACATTTGTTATCAAACCAATCAATTAACTCACCATAAAACTGCATTTTGTGCTCGTAATATAGTGTGTCTGAGAAGTGATCTGCACCTTCCAACTCTGTATATTTGAAATTAGTCGTGTGGCTCTTAAGCGCATCTATGAACGTGCGACTGTGCTTGATAGGCACACGCTGGTCGATGTCACCATGAACCACATAAATAGGGATGTTGACATTCTTCACGTTGTCGATAGGGTCAACTCCTTTAATTGTTGGTGCTTGAAAGGTTCTAAGGTAGCGAGAACCATTAATGCTTGAAAGTACTCGATCTAAATCACCTACACCAGCGCCAGCAACAGAGCATTTGTAGATGTTGTTGTCACGCATAGAGGCAACAAAAGCGGCATAGCCCCCGTAGCTCCAACCAAACATCGCTAAACGCTCTTCATCAGCTAGCCCTTTTTTCACTAGGTACATAGCAGCATCATCAAGATCATCTTGCATCTTGAGGCCCCATTGCTCGTCGCCAGCTTTCCAAAGTTCAAGTCCAAAACCTTGCGACCCACGGAACTGTGGCTGAATAACTAAGTAACCAGCATTAGCAATCAATTGTGACCATTCATCATATACGTTCACATCGCGTGCCCACGGGCCGCCATGAGGCATTACAACAGTTGGGAAAGGGCCTTTACCATGTGGAATCGTCACATAAGCAGGAATAACGAGTCCATCTCTAGCCTTGTATTTTACGTAACGTACTTTTGCTAGTTTTTCGTTATCAATAAGTGGTGCGGTGTCACCAATAAATACTAACTCTTGCTTATCTTTAAGCAAATAGTAAGTACCCGGATCTTTATCACCCGAGGTGCGGACAATAATCATACTGTCATCTTCAGAACGACTCGCTAAGCTAACAAACTTCTTCGGAAAGATAGCTTGAACAGACTTATGCAAAGCATCTTCATCTGGGTTGATGAAGTAACGCTTCGGATGCTTCGCCGTGTAGGAGAAACCGAGTAATTCACCAGTATTTGCTAACTTAGTACTAATAATGACATCACTTGCATCTACCGACTCAAGGCCGAATAAGCGCTCTGAAAATGTTTTTGTCTCGATGTTGTAAGTATATATGCCAGCTGTGTTATTGCCTAAGGTGGCTCTTACATATATTTCGTTAGGATTTTCTTTATTGAAATATAAGAAATCAAAAATCTCACGGCTTTCAGGACTGTTTTTGTGAATTTCTTGCCACTCAGTGGAGCCCTTCGCTCTTGCATAAAGCACGATTGAGGAAGTGGAAGGATCATATCCCTCACCAGCTCTGACTTCATTATCGTAGTCTGCAATGAAACCACCGCTGACTTTTTCATTACCGCGCAAAATAGTATTAGTACGACCAGAATTGATATTGTAGCGAATAACATCAGGAAAGCGGTCACCGTTGATGTCATAGCTCAAATAAATATGTTCAGGATCGCTTCTATCAATGCGAACAATTCCATAATTGGTAAAGTTCTCTTTAGCGAAAGGAACTTCCCACTTGCCTGTGCCATCGGAGTTAACTATGGCACGTTTACTTACCCAATAGTTGCGATTCCCATCTTGTATATTTTGGCGAAAACTTACCATGATTTGTTCGTCGTTTAGCCAAAAGAAGCTGGTCATTTCCATTCTGTCAGCACCAAAGACAACGGGCTCTGCACCCAAGTTGCTCGTTGGTCTTACTTCTAAGATGTAGTCACCACGCTTAGACATAGCGCGCAAATAACCAATTTTTTTGCCATTCGGGCTTAAATTAACTGTTTTCATTGCCGGTTCTATTGCGAAAGCCTCAATTGGCATTCGAACAGACTCAGTTGATTCTTTTTCTTGTGCTTGCACACTAGTATTTAGTGACATCGCGAATAGCGAAAGGGCAGTAGATACAAGAAGCTTTTTATTTAACATCATAATCATCCTCTAAAAAAAAAGACCCTTGGACTGGTAGTCCAAGAGTCCTTTGTTCGCTAATAAACTATCTTATTAGAAAGTGTAACCAAAGCTGATATAACCTGTACGACCAAGCGTATCATAGCCTACACCAAGAGGGATGTTTCTGGTAGCAAATACACCAGCAGTATCCACTTTAGGTGGAGCATCATTGAATACGTTTTGTACACCTACAGTTACAGTCAAATCGTCCATTGAGTAGCTCAAAGAAGCATTGTGAACTGTGTAGTTGTCAGTGTAGTAAACCGCACGACATGATACGTTTGCGATACCATTACAAGGTGGATTATCGTCTTCAAATGTGGGTGGCTCATCTGCTTGACCCGCATCTATGTAACGTGTAAACCAGTTAAATCTAAAGTCACTATATGCAAGTGACAATCGAGCACTACCTCTCCATTCAGGGAAAGCAGGTTCGCCTTTGTTATCATCGAACGTTTCGAAGATTTGGAATTCAGCAGACTTCAACTTCGTACCGATAATGTCTAAAGTCACGTCTAGTTCTTGGTCACCAACAACAAATGCTTGATTATAGAAAATGTTATAGTCAGTACCTTCAGAGCCTTCTAGGCCGATATTGATGAAACGTGAATCTACGTTGTCAATCAAACCATCATCGCCACGCTCTAGGAACGCACAGAAACCACTGTCACCATTTGGCTGATCGATATTGTCATAACATTGAGCAGCAACGAAGCTAGCAGAAGGTTCAGCAACACCGTTTTCGATATCAATGTCATATCGGGTTACAGATAGTGTTAAGTCAAACGCATCTGTGAACGGCTGTTCGATAACGAAACCGTAAGTGGTAGATGTTGACGTTTCTGGATTAAGGTTCTGAGTACCACCAGTGGTGATTTCAGATTGGTAACCACTACCTGAACCTAGCACGTTAATACCGAGAGAGGTTGGGTCAAGGTTATTTGCACGACAAGCGTCTAATACACGTGTTTCACGAGTATCTAAAGCAGCGTCATAAGTGTTGCCAGCTGAAGGGTCTGTGATGTTACCAACACGAGCTGCCTCTGGGACTACACATGGATCAAATACTGTGCCGAAACCAGATGTACCATTCAAGAAACGCTCACGAAGGTTAGGTGCACGATATGATGTACCACGAGTACCACGAATAGTTAACCATTCGTTTGGACGGTAGATACCTTTTAAGCTCCAAATCTGTTCAGCACTGTAGAAACTTTCTTCTGTAATACGACCAGCGGCAGTAACAGTCAATTCTTCAGCATATTCCTGACCACGTAGAAGTGGGAATTCAGTTTCGAAGAATACTTCACGAATAATACGAGAACCATCTGCGCCTTGATCTGAGAAGAAACCTGCTAGTAAGCCGTCAGCTGCTACATCATTAGCGTCAGTGATGATCTCATCTTTACGCCATTCAGCACCAACAACTAATGGAACAGTTTGGTCATTCCAAGGTAAGTTAAATAAATCACCTGTTATGAAACCACCAAATACAGTTTGTTTAACTTCAGTTTCAATGATTCTGTCAATGAATAAGAAGTCGCGTTCTGCCTGAGTTGCGAAATCACCAGCGCCAAGTTGATATAGTGTAGGAGATAATAAATCAACAACCACACAATCAGTACCACAAGTAATTGAACCGTCGGCGTTACGCACCGCGTTATTCAATGATTGATCAATACGTGCTTGGCTAATACCAGAGATGGTGTTTTTACCGTCTGAAGCACTGTGAGTTGCAGATACCTCATAAGTCCAGTTGCCTTCACCGAAGCCGTCTAGAAGACCAATGTTACCATTCAAGCCAGCAGCTAAGCGGAATTGACTCACATCAACTTCACTGTTTTCTCTGTCGCCTCTAACACTGATAATCGGTTGAATATCAAGTCTAGTGTCACCAAAGAAAGCGTCTAAGCCGGTAGTAGCGTAACAGTTGTTACCATTGATTGGGTCAGTACCACAAATATTTAGTGGGTGATCTGCAGGGATAATACCTTGGAAGAATTGAGCACCGTTATTGAAAACATCAGATGCACGCTGTGCATATAAGGCTTCATAGTAGAAACGAGTGTCATTTTCGTCATTAAACAAGTAATCACCATTAGCAAACAAACTGAAACGTTTGTTTGGGCTTAACCAATCTGATTGGTTAACATAGTCAGACGCACTTGCGTTGTAGAATGGGTCTTGGAAATCGACATCACGGAGGCCGTCACCGTCGCCATCATAAATACCTGCGTCAGGGATACCGTCGCCATTCGTATCAGCAGCAAACAAGCCATTGATGAATGGAACGTTACCTAAACTACTACCTGAGTCAGAGAAGTTAGGAATACCGATGTTAGTGAAACCTTCAGTGTAATAAACCGAACCAAAGAAACCTAAAGATACACGGTTAATGAGTGAACTTAACTTACAGTTTTGTGGTGGATTGATGTTTGGACCAATACCTCTGTACTGCGTGTAGATGTTGCCGTCATTACCTTCGTGGTAATATTCGTTACAGTCGCTAGCGAAAGCACTGTCTGCGTAAGTTTGTGTTTTACGCTCGAAATATTCAGCAGCAACGTTGAATGAGTAGTTGTCGCCAGACGCGCCGTACATTGCGGAGAAAGTAGTTTCTTCACCGCCAGAGGCTTGTGGATTTGAGAAGCTACCTTGGAAGTCAAAGCCTTCAACGTTTGAACGTAAAATAACGTTCGCAACACCAGCGATTGCGTCTGAACCATAAACTGTTGACGCGCCATCGAACAAGTTTTCGATACGGTCAATGATAACTGATGGAATAAGGTTCAAATCTGGAGAAGATGGCGCGCCACCAACACCAGCAGGAGCCATACGGCGACCGTTGATCAATACTAGAGTACGGTCAGCACCTAGACCACGAAAACCGATAGTTGACGCACCTGGACCATTATCAAGTACGAAACCACCAAAGGTGTTATCGATTTGAAGACCAGATACTTGTGAGGTTGTTTGCAGCATTTCTGTCGCGTCAAACAAACCTAATTCACGTGAGATCTCACCACTAACCACTTGGATAGGTGATGCATTTGAAAATTCATCTCTTTTAATACGTGAACCGGTGACTGAAATTCTTTCTACGACTTCAGCAACTTCTTCCTCTTCTTCTTCAAGAAGGTCGTCTGTTTCCTGTGCGTATAGGTTGGGCGCTGCTAAGCATCCAAGGGCGACTAACACCGCCATTGATACTTTATGCAACTTAGTATCGTTGCTTTGATTCATATTGTTTCCCTGTTACCGCTTTATAGCGATTAGTATTATTGTTTTATCCAAAAAATATTTTTGGTCAAAATGTGCAACTTTTTATTATGTCGGCTGGTCAATTATTACAACGCAGTGGTTTTGACCACTTTACTGTTGAACAAAACCAATAGATTAGCCAGTTGCTTTTTTCTGCACAACCTAATTTAATCAATGTACTAGAAACAGTCAAACATCTTACGTCATCAAAGTAGGCTCTTTTTTGAACGATTTTACGTATTTTTTTCTACAATTATGTATGGTTTCTGAAAATCTAATAAAAAACAATGGCTTACTCTTTTGTTCTCTGGGTTGAAATGTTTACAAAATAGTTCAAAAAAAAAGAAAAATTTATAAAAAAGGCGAAATTTTTGACAACATTTCGCCTTTTTTTGACTTCAGTAATGAATTATTACCAAATTTTGACTCGGTCCTCTGGCGCAAGGTACAAAGCGTCCCCCGGTTGCACATCGAATGCTTCATACCATGCATCGTGATTACGTGGCGCTTGAGCTCTATAACGTCCTGGCGCATGTGTACCTGCGCGAAGTTGATTAAGCATACTTTGCTCCGTTCGCTTCTCACGCCACACTTGCGCCCACGCTAAGAAGAAACGTTGGTCACCAGTCAGGCCATCAATGATGGGCGCTTCTTTTCCATTCAACGAAAGCTGATAAGCATGATAAGCCATTGCTAGGCCGCCCACATCACCAATGTTCTCACCAAGGCTATTTCGGCCATTTACAAAGTTACCCTCGATCGGTTCATACTGACTATATTGCTCGGCTAGCATATCGGCTTTTTTCTCAAACGCAGCGCGATCTTCTTCGGTCCACCAGTTTGTCTGGATCCCATTTGCGTCAGATTTAGATCCTTGATCATCAAAACCATGACCCATTTCATGCCCAATAACTGCGCCAATCGCTCCATAGTTCACGGCATCATCTGCATTAGGATCAAAGAATGGTGCTTGTAAAATAGCAGCAGGGAATACGATTTCATTAAAAGAACTGTTGTAATATGCATTCACTCGTTGCGGTGCCATGCCCCAACGCTCTCTATCGGTCTTTTGCATTTCACGCTCCACACTCTGAGCTTGGAAGAAGCGACGTAAACTTTTTACATTACCTAAAAGGTCATTATTTGATAGTGATAGACCTTCGAAGGACTGCCACTCATCGGGGTAACCAATTTTGGGTCTGAATGCCATGAGCTTTAATTTTGCGTTGACCTTCGTTTCTTCACCCATCCAGTCTAAGCCATCAATACGTTCGCCAAGCGCTTTGCGTAAGTTTTCAACCAATACAGCCATTTTTTCTTTAGAACTTTCTGGGAAGTACTTATCAACATACACTTTACCAATCGCGAAACCCAATGAAGACGTGCCTGACATTTGAGATATCGCTCTTTTCCAGCGAGGGCGAGGCTCTTGTTGGCCGCTAAGCACTGTTCCATAAAATGAAAAATTCAGCGCATAGATATCTTCAGGCAGCATGCCTGCGTTTCGACTGATAGCGTGGTATGTCAGGTAGTCCTTCCATACCGCTAAGTCTTGTTCGTTGATCAAGGTGATCATATCTTTGACTGGCTCGGGTTGTGTCACATTCAGCGCAGGTACTTTGTAGCCAGATGATGCAAAAAAGGTATCCCAATCAAAGCCCGGGTATTCTTTCAACAGCTCTGCTCGACTAATTTGATTCAGTGTGAGATCTCTATTTCTGCGTTTTTCTCTTGGCCATTGCGCCTCAGCAATTTTGGTTTCAAGCGCGATAATTTGTTCAGCTTTGCTTTCTGCATCTTCGATATCTAAAAGTGCTAGGGTTTTAACGATATTGTCTTTGTAAGCGGCAAGGATTTTTTGAAACCGTTCTGTGTCTGTTAAGTAGTAGCTTCTATCGGGTAGGCCTAAACCGCCTACGCCAATTGACATTTGGTATTCATTTGGATCAAGACGATTGAAACCAAGACCACCGCCAATTGGACTGATAGAGCCACTTAGCCATGCGTTACCAAATACAGATGTGAGATCAATTACACTATCAATATTATTGATATCGTCTAATAGAGGTTGAATGGGTGTTAAGCCTTTCGCATTGATTGCGTCAACATCCATGTATGCATTATAAAAGTCTGCAATGAGTTGCTCTTCGGCGTTTAATTCATTGGCTTTGCTAATGTCATCGATAATTTGTTTAACACGCTCTTCACTGCGATCAGCCAATACACTAAATGCACCGTAACGGGTCTTATCGGAAGGCATTTCGAAATTGTCATACCATGTGCCACTCGCGTACATGAAGAAATCATCCCCAGGCTTCACGTCTAGGTTTCTTGCGTCGAGTTGTATACCGAAGCTACCTAGTTCTGGTTGACCTTTTGCGATGGCTTGCTCAAGCTTATCGTTAACCGTTTTCTCGCTTGCTTTTTCAGTTTGAGCACATGCACTGATAAACAAAGCGCTGGTGACTGCTAATGTGATTAAAGACTTCTTCATGTTTTTCCTATGTCGTTTTATTTTTATTTGTTTTCTAAAAAGCGTGACCGATACGAACGAATATGTCTTTTTCGTATTGGCTAATTTATTGCGTATATTATTAGAACATTTTCATTCCAAGTAAAAGCTTTAGTCCTGTTTAAATGGCAATACACTATCAGCTTGGTGTTTATACTGTTGTACACCGAGTGTTTCTCTTTCGAGAAAATCAGCTACAGCAGACCGAAAGTCTGGATGTTGTAAGTAGTGATTTGAGTAGCAATAACTTGGCCTGAAACCCCGAAGTATTTTATGTTCCCCTTGTGTACCAGGATTAAACGTCTGTATCTTATTTTGAATACAAAACTCAATACCTTGGTAGTAACAGCATTCAAAGTGTAAACCAGACAATTCCTTTAATGCGCCCCAGTAGCGACCACATAAGAGTTGTTCGTTATAAAAAAACAAAGCAGATGCAATACAGTTGTCGTCTTCAAAAGCCATGACGATCATGAGGCTTTGGCGCATATGCTTTTGCAGATAAGTGAAAAATTCACGATTCAAATAGCCGGTGTGTCCACTTCTTTTGAGGTAAGTTTGTTGATAGCATAAATAAAAATCGTCGAGTACACTTTCTGTAATGTCTTCACCACAAAGTTGCTTAATTTCTAAGTTGTCTTGTTGGAGTTTTGCTCTTTCTTTTTTAATTGAACGACGTTTCCGTGATGTCATTTCATCTAAAAAGTCGTCAAAGTCTCTGTAAGCATTGTTCTGCCAAACAAATTGCACACTAATGCGAGGCATGATGCCGAAAGGCTCGAGTTGTTTACTATCTTTTTCTGGTAAAAACAAAGTATGAAATGAAGAGGCAGTTGCTTGTTGTACGATATCTTCAACGTGCTTGCCAATGAACGCATAGATTTCATCAGACTTAATGTTAGTGTCTTGACGTAAAAGCAGTCTGCTACCAGTGACAGGGGTAAATGGTATACAGCAAACAAGTTTGGGATAATACGGTATTTGATGGTGTTGATAGGCATTTGCCCACGCATGGTCAAATACATACTCACCATAGGAGTGAGTTTTCAAATAACAGGGTAAGAAAGCTAGCAGCTTTTCTTTCTCGAAAACAGCGATGTGTTGACTGATCCATCCCGTGCCTTGTCCAACGCATTTGCTTTGTTCCAAACCCTTCAGAAAATGAAGGCTCAAAAATGGTGTACAAAAGTCAGGTTTGTCATCGATAAGTTGTTGCCAAAGCGCTGGCGCTATATCATCAACGCTGACGATAAATTTCCACGATAAATCCATGAGATCGATAAATAAAGAAGGTAATGTTGATAACTATGACAGATTCGCCAACAAAGATCATTCGCCACAAAGTGACTCGATTGCTCGCTAGACGAGAACAAAGTCTACACGAGTTGCGCAAAAAACTGCTGGAATCCGTTGATGATAAAGCATTGATTGAGGAGGTATTGGCACAGTTTAGCGCGAAAGACATTCAGAGCGACTTACGTTATGCCGAAGCAGTTGTAAGAGGAGCATACCGCAAAGGAAAAGGGCCTTCATTTATCGAGCGAAGTCTGGCAGAACATGATATTGAGTATTCACTTGTCGCGACGCTCATTGCGAGTGACGATTTTGACTGGTTTGAACTTGCTCGTGCTGTCAAAGTTAAAAAGTATGGCGAAGAAGCGCCAGAAGATTGGCAAGCGAAACAAAAACAGATGCGATTTTTGCAATATCGCGGATTTTATCAAGACCAAATAAACTACGCCTTTGAATAGGCTTAACAAAGCAAGTGCTTACATGATATCTTTCGGTATAATTAAACAACGCTTATCGAATGATAAATAATTTGTAATCCTCTGACCGCATTAGGAACATTAATGACACGCTCTACCGCTGATATTCGACGCACTTTCCTGCAATATTTTCAACAACACAAGCACCAAATCGTTTCTAGTTCATCCTTGGTTCCGCATGACGATCCTACTTTGTTGTTTACGAATGCGGGTATGAACCAGTTTAAAGACGTATTTCTAGGTGCTGAACAGCGAAACTATACCAGAGCAGTCTCGTCGCAACGTTGCGTTAGAGCCGGCGGTAAACATAATGATCTCGAGAATGTCGGGTACACCGCGCGTCATCATACATTTTTTGAAATGCTCGGTAATTTTAGCTTTGGAGACTACTTTAAGGAACAAGCGATTAGTTTTGCATGGAATTTCTTAACAGAAGAACTTGGCTTACCCAAAGAAAAGCTATTAGTCACTATTTATCATGAAGACGACGAAGCGTTTGATATTTGGGAAAAGAAAATCGGCATACCAGCTGACAGGATTATTCGAATCGCAACATCTGACAACTTTTGGTCAATGGGTGATACCGGGCCATGTGGACCCTGTTCAGAGATTTTCTATGATCATGGAGAGCACATTTGGGGCGGACGCCCAGGCACGCCGGAAGAAGATGGAGACCGATTCATTGAAATCTGGAATTTGGTATTCATGCAGTTTAACCGCCAAGCTAACGGTGACATGTTACCGTTGCCTAAGCCGTCTATCGATACTGGCATGGGTTTGGAGCGTATTTCTGCGATTCTGCAAAATGTGCACAGTAACTATGAGATTGATTTATTCCAAAGCCTGATTAAGTCTGCAGCAAAAATTGTGGGGACCGAAGATTTAGAGAACAAATCGCTGCGAGTGATTGCGGATCATATTCGCTCTTGTAGTTTCCTGATTTGTGATGGTGTAATGCCATCAAATGAAGGACGTGGTTACGTGTTGCGACGCATCATTCGTCGTGCAGTGCGTCATGGTTACAAGATGGGTGCAGACGACATTTTCTTCTACAAGTTAGTCGCAACATTAGTGAGCGAAATGGGAGAAGCATACCCAGAGCTTGCGCAACAACAAGCCGTCGTTGAAAAGGTATTGAAAGTCGAGGAAGAGCAGTTCTCGAAAACATTGTCCCGCGGTATGGTTATTTTAAATGAGGCGCTCGCTGAATTAAGTGAGAAGCAAGTGCCTGGAGATGTTGTTTTCAAACTATATGATACTTATGGCTTTCCTGCTGACCTTACCGCAGATGTTGCGCGTGAGCAGGGCTTTACCATTGATGAAGCGGGTTTTGAAAAAGCGATGGCCGGACAAAAAGCCTTATCGCAGTCCGCTAGCAAGTTCGGCGCTGACTATGCCAATGTCTTGAGTTTAGAGCATACTACTGATTTTACCGGGTACACTGAACTTAGCGGTACAGCCACAGTGGTTGATATCATTATTGATAATCAGCAGGTGGCATCAGGTAGTGGAGATGCCATGTTGGTTCTCGATTCAACCCCATTTTACGCAGAATCAGGTGGTCAGGTCGGCGACACGGGTCACATGACTGCGGCGAATGCTCAAATAAAAGTGACTGATACCGTCAAAGTAGGAAATGCTTTTGGCCATCGTGTGACCATTGATGGTGAAGTGAAAGTGGGTGACAAAGTAGATTTGAGCGTCGATCGTGCTCGTCGTGACCGCATCAAAGGGAATCACAGTGCTACTCATTTATTGCACGCTGCCTTACGCCAAGAACTCGGGGACCACGTCACTCAAAAGGGTTCATTGGTCGATGCAGAAAAACTACGCTTTGACTTTTCACACTTCGAATCAATTAGCGCTAAACAGTTAAAGAACGTGGAAGATCTAGTAAATGCTGAAATTCGTTTGAATAATCAATTAAGCACCAAGCTGATGGACTTAGATGAAGCGAAAGCGTCCGGCGCAATGGCTTTATTCGGAGAGAAGTACGATGAAAAGGTGAGAGTGGTGCAAATGGGGCCGTTTTCTACTGAATTGTGTGGAGGCACGCACGTGAGCCGCACAGGCGACATTGGTTTGTTCAAAATTACCTCTGAAGGAGGTATAGCTGCAGGTGTAAGACGAATTGAGGCGACGACAGGACAGAGTGCACAAGACTTCGTTAGCGATGAGTCCGACAAATTATTTAAGATTGCTAGTTTAGTTAAAGCCGATAAAGCCTCTGCTGCAGAAAAAGTATCAGCAGCCTTACAACATATAAAAGTGCTTGAAAAAGAAATAGCTCAGTTTAAAGACTCGATGGCGGGTCAAAAAAGTAAAGATTTGATTTCTAATGTTCAGGACGTGAATGGCGTAAAACTGTTAGTCGCCAGACTAGAGGGTGTCGAAGCCAAAGCGTTGCGCGGGATGGTAGATGACCTCAAAAATCAAATGCAGTCAGGTGTGGTTGCATTAGGTATAGCAAATGACGGCAAAGTCAGCTTGATAACTGGCGTTACAAAAGACTTGGTGTCTCGTTTTAAAGCTGGAGAACTTGTGAATCATATGGCTGCTCAAGTTGGTGGCAAAGGTGGTGGTCGACCTGATATGGCTCAGGCCGGAGGCTCACAACCAGAAAACTTACAAGAAGCTTTAGATTCAGTGAAAATTTGGCTCGAAAATAGCATGTAAAAATTGCAGCTTAAAAATGTGAGAGAAATGAGCGAGATAAATTGCAGCTGCAGGATGTTTGTAGATTTCTTGAGCAAAAAAAAATAGATTTCTCTTGGCTAAAATCGAGTTTTTAACGTATATTTACAACTCAACGATGGCCAATGTCGTACAAGTCTTGTATCCGACTACTGACTCAGTGGTGTAGACATGTGTGAGGCAGGTACATTGATTGGACCATAACTAAAAGGAGCTACAACATGCTTATCTTGACTAGACGCGTAGGGGAAACTTTAATGGTGGGTGATAACGTCACTGTTACCGTTTTAGGCGTCAAAGGAAATCAAGTTAGAATTGGTGTCAATGCACCAAAGGAAGTTTCAGTTCATAGGGAAGAGATTTATATGAGAATACAAGCGGAGAAGGGAAATCAGGCTGCGCCAGGTAACTCTTAATATTCGTGTATTTTCATTTTCTTACTAGCAATAGTAAGGATAGAAAACTCAGGTCATTCTGAGTTTTTTACTTTTTGTCGGAAGAAAAAAACGGCCAATTGGTCAAAAAACTGACAAACGAATAGTAATAGTAAATTAGTTGCCAAAAAAGCATTGACTTATACTATCGATTCAGTAAACTTCCGCCCCACATTTAGGAGAGGTGGCCGAGTGGCTGAAGGCGCTCCCCTGCTAAGGGAGTATAGGGTTTATAGCCCTATCGAGGGTTCGAATCCCTCTCTCTCCGCCATTTAAAACATGGTAGAATGAAGCGATAGATAACGTTGAACTTTTAACGAAATTTAAAGCTTGGAAAGATTGATAAAGACTTAACCGTTTTTATCAAAATGAGACGAAACGATTGTTTCACTACGCGCATGTAGCTCAGCTGGATAGAGTACCTGGCTACGAACCAGGCGGTCGGAGGTTCGAATCCTTCCATGCGCGCCATACATTTAAGAATATGAGTTTACGCGCATGTAGCTCAGCTGGATAGAGTACCTGGCTACGAACCAGGCGGTCGGAGGTTCGAATCCTTCCATGCGCGCCATGTTAGCCGAAAGGCAAGTAAATGCCCTGCACAAAGTGTGGGGCATTTTTTTTGCTTTTGAAAAAGTCTTTCTATGACGATTCTTGAAATGCTTTAGCTTTTCTAAAAAAGCAGGCTTCTTGTTAAAAATTCGTAAAAAATGCATAAAAATAGAACATACATCATCAATAATGCATAATTATCGTAATCTTATGCAACCTACATCAGGTTTTCGATTGTATTTTCAGGCTCTCCATGCTATTTATCCTAGCCAGTTTTTGAAAGCGCACTTAAAAAAGGAATAGTGATGGTTGAACAGTTAACGGAAGCCGGCATTTTGCTCGGGGTTGGTATGTCTGTTGTATTTACATTTTTAACTCTGTTGATTGTTGGTATTCATGCTATTGCTTGGTTTTGCCGAACATTTCCATCACCAGAGCAAACACCCGATATAAGACCGCAACAAACACAGAATAATAATAAGAAAGCATCATCGACAGTCAGTCCTGAAATTGCAGCTGCTATTACCGCTGCCGTTCATACACACAGACACACGACTTCAAAATAACAAGGAACGCCATATGTCCAATTCACTCGGTATTACAGAACTGGTCCTTCGTGACGCGCATCAATCTTTACTCGCCACCAGAATGCGTTTAGAGGATATGCTACCCATCGCTGAGAAACTAGATAACGTTGGTTATTGGTCAGTTGAGTCCTGGGGTGGTGCAACATTTGATGCTTGTATTCGCTACTTGGGTGAAGATCCTTGGGAGCGTATCCGTGCTTTAAAAAAGGCGATGCCTAAAACAAAACAACAAATGCTTCTTCGTGGCCAAAATTTACTAGGTTATCGCCACTATGCGGATGATGTTGTTGAAAAGTTCGTAGAACGTGCTCACACCAATGGTGTAGACGTATTTCGTATTTTTGACGCGATGAATGATGTGCGCAACCTTGAAACTACGGTTAAGTCGGCTATAAAGGTTGGTGCTCACGCGCAAGGGACAATTTCTTATACTGTCAGCCCCGTTCACAATCTCCAGCTCTGGCTAGATATGGCTAAAAAGCTAGAGGATATGGGGGTGCACTCTATCTGTATCAAAGATATGGCAGGCCTACTGAAGCCTTACGATTGCGAGGCTTTGATTAAAGGCTTAAAAGAGACAGTACAGGTGCCGATTGCAATGCAATGTCATGCAACCACTGGTTTAAGCACGGCGACTTATCAGAAAGCAGTGGATGCAGGTATCGATATGTTAGATACCGCGGTGTCATCAATGAGTATGACTTATGGCCATACCGCAACCGAGACAATGGTATCTATCGTTGAAGGCACAGAGAGAGACACGGGTTTAGATATCGAAGGCTTAGCTGATATCTCTGCTTATTTTCGAGAGGTTCGGAAGAAATATGCACAGTTTGAAGGCTCTTTAAAAGGAGTTGATGCAAGAATACTGATTGCTCAGGTCCCGGGCGGTATGCTGACAAATATGGAAAGTCAGTTAAAAGAACAGGGCGCTGAAGACAAATTTGATGAGGTGTTGCTAGAAATTCCAAGAGTGAGAGAAGATCTTGGCTTTATTCCTCTAGTCACACCGACCTCACAAATTGTTGGCACCCAAGCCGTACTCAACGTTCTAACAGGCGAGCGCTACAAAAGCATCACCAAAGAGACGGCAGGTGTGCTTAAGGGCGAATATGGTGCGACAGCCGCGCCAGTCAACAAAGAATTGCAAGAACGCGTGCTTGAGGGCGGTAAACCTATTACATGTCGCCCAGCGGATGTAATTGAACCTGAACTTGAAAAGTTAGAAGCGGAATTAGATGAACTTACTGAGAAAAAGTCTCTTCGTATAGCAAAAGATAAAGTTGACGATGTATTAACTTATGCTTTATTTCCACAAATTGGCTTGAAGTTTATTGAAAATCGCGACAACCCAAGCGCCTTCGAACCAGTTCCGGCAGATACTAAAAGCGTTGTGGAAGCGAAAGATGTTGAAGCTTTGGCTGGCGATGCAAAAGCGTATCAAGTTCGCGTTGAAGGAAAGGTTTATGATGTTGAAGTGGCTGAGAGTGGCGAGGTTAAACATATATCTTCAGCAGCTTCAGCCAGCCCATCAGTATCTGAAGCTCAGTCATTGCCATCTGGTGCAAGCACTGATGTCGCTGCGCCCTTGTCTGGTAATATCTTCAAAATAAATGTGCAGGAAGGCGCCACAGTTAACGAAGGCGATGTGATTTTGATATTGGAAGCAATGAAAATGGAGACCGAAGTCAGAAGCTCTGTTTCAGGTGTTGTCCAACAACTTTTAGTAAAAGACGGTGATGCAGTGCAAGCGGGCCAAACAATGATGGTAATTGGGTAAGCACATGGATAAGTTTCTAATTCTTTGGGAAAGTACATCTTTACCCCATTTCGAAGTGGGTCAAATAGTCATGATGCTTGTAGGCTTCGGTTTACTCTATCTCGCTATAGTACGTAAGTTTGAGCCACTTTTATTGCTACCTATAGGCTTTGGTGCCCTGCTTACTAATATCCCTTTAGCGGGCTTTAGCGAAGCAGGAGGCATCCTTCATTATATTTACTATATTGGAGTCGATACAGGCGTTTTTCCGCTCCTTATATTCATGGGCGTCGGAGCAATGACTGATTTCAGCGCATTAATTGCTAATCCTCGCATGCTGCTGTTGGGAGCTGCCGCTCAATTTGGTATTTTCGCTACTCTATTTGGCGCCATACTATTGAATGGCTTGCCTGGCTTTGATTTTACCCTGCAAGATGCATCAGCGATCGCCATTATTGGCGGGGCAGATGGACCCACCGCCATATTTTTGGCATCTAAGCTGGCACCTGAGTTACTTGGTGCTATCGCCGTTGCTGCTTATTCATATATGGCATTAGTGCCGATTATTCAGCCGCCAATAATGAAGGCATTGACGACGCCAGAAGAGCGTAAGCTAAGCATGGCTCAGCTAAGGGTTGTATCAAGAAAAGAAAAAATCCTATTTCCGCTGGCAGTGCTAGTGCTCACATTGATTTTCTTGCCTTCAGCAACGCCCCTAGTCGGCATGTTCTGTTTTGGTAATCTTTTAAAAGAGTGTGGTGTGGTTGACCGTTTAAGCAATACCGCACAAAACGAATTGATTAATATTGTTACGATCTTTTTGGGTTTGGCTGTTGGTTCAAAGCTAAGTGCCGATCAGTTTTTAACATATGAAACACTGGGTATTTTAGCGCTAGGCGCTGTTGCATTTTCTATTGGAACAGCTGCGGGCGTGCTAATGGCTAAACTAATGAACAAGTTCAGCAAAGACAATATTAATCCGCTCGTCGGTGCTGCTGGCGTCTCAGCGGTGCCAATGGCCGCTAGGGTAGTGAATAAAGTAGGTTTAGAAGCAAATCCGCATAATTTCTTACTGATGCATGCCATGGGGCCAAACGTTGCCGGTGTACTTGGTTCTGCCGTTGCTGCGGGGATTTTGTTGGCGTTGGTTGGGCCTTGAATTAGCTGAAAAATTTTGGCTTTAAATAAGCCGTTTACATCCAATACAGAAAGCCAAATGCATAGATGTTTTCTATTTTTTTGGCTTTTTTTTCATTCATTAACCTCTTAAGCCGCTGAATTTTATTGTAAATGTGACAGTGTAATCTGCCGTCGATGTACACTTAATTTCTGGTCCGCTTCTTGCTACCTCCCTCAAAGTAAAATAATTCAAATCCATACCGTCAAAAAACTGTGGCTTCAATCAGCGCATGTGCGGAATGAGAAGACTCACTTTGAGGAAAAGAACATGAATCAGAAATCAAGATCTATTAACACCCTATTTATTTCAGTGTTGAGCGCTCTCTCATTGTCTGCTTGTAGTTCGCTACCCTTCATGGCAGACGGTGAGTCAGAAATAAATACGGCGAGCGTTAATGAGTTTTCTCAGTTTAATCAGCCAAGTAATAATGATTCTTTAAAACGTGAAGTAGAAGACTTTAAGTCGATGAAAGAAAGCCTATCTCGTTTGGTTGCACTTGAGTCAGACCTCAATTTTTTACTTGAAGAGATGAGTCGATTCAATGAGAAGAGCCCTGTCATTTATGATGAAGCGTCTATTCCCCTCGCTCAAAATAATGCAAGTGCTTCAAGCTTTCAAGCGAAAGACACTGTTGTTTTTTCTTCCGAAGGAAGAAATGTTACATCGAACAATAATCGAGAGCGCCAAGTCGGCGGGGGAAACGAGAGATGGGCTTCTGAATCAGGCGAAATGAATAACTTAGGTATTGCGAGAAAAAATCAAAATGATTTACGTAGTACAAATTCAGGCGTATCTACTCAAGGAGTGAATACTGCAAAATTTGAGTCGTCACGCAATGTAGAGCTTGCACCAGCCACTCCCATTATGCAAATGCCAGCGGCTTTAACGAGGGCAGATCAGCAAAAGACAGCAGTATCCATGGATAAATTTAAGCAGGACAATGTTGCTCCGAACGCTCAGGTGCAGGGAGGTTTACCAAGAGAACGCAATGCCAAAGCAGACATGAGTAAATTTTCAACTGATCCGAGTCAAATTGTTGGTGAGGTAGGGAGTTGTATGGAATGGAAATCGGATAAAAACAAAACATATGCCCTGCATTTAGCGTCTTACACCAGTCGCACTGCAGCGGAAAGTGGTTGGAATAAGCTTGATCAGAAATATCAAGACTTGTGGTGTGATACGCCAGCAAGCTTAGCGAAAGTTGTAGTGAAAGGTACTGAGTATCTCAGTTTGCGTGTTGGTGGCTATGACTCAAGAGACAAAGTATTAGAGCTTTGTTCTGAGATAAAGCAGCGCGGGGATTATTGTGCCGTTAGCACTGCTGTTGGCGAAAGAATTCAATAAAGCATAGAAGAACAGAGATAATCCTGTGATTAAACTAAACCTCATCACTTCAGCATTACTGTTCACTCTAGTTAGTGTTAGTGGTGATGTCTACGGACAGCAAACTTATGATGCTGAAGGCAACTTAATTGGGAGTTCAACTAAAGAGGTTGCACTGGCAACATTATCCGAACGTTTTGAAATTGGTGAAGAGCTAATCGTTACAATTAGGGTTGGTTCACTGAACTACGGTGAGGTTTTTGCTGTGGTAACAGGCCAAGGGTTATTTGTTAACCCTGAAGAAGTAATCAACGTAATGAATTTTCCAATCACAAGAGTAAATTCAGAACAGCGACTCGAATTGAAGGGCTGGTACATATCTGAAAACAGGACGTTTGACTTAATATTATACAATGAAGTGCAAGGCAGCAACGCCGGAGAGCTTGTAAGGTCTGAAAACAAGACATACATAAGCTCACAAAACGTGCAAAGCTTTAACAATGAAGTTTTGATGGATTTTGACTTAGTCGCTTCTTGGTTTGGCCTGTCTCTTACTTTTGAGAGTGAAAGTTTATCAGTTAACGCTAAAGCTAGTATCCCTTTGCCAGCACAAGAAAAGCTGAAGCGAGAAGAAACAAATGTAAATTCAAGAGAACACCTTACTATTAAATACCCGAACTTTGATTTCGGCTACTTTGAACGCTCTCATCAAATGTTTGATGCAAACCTCACATCAATATACAGGGACGATGATTTCAATAGTTTTTATAGCGTTGTGGGTATCCAAGATATTGCAGGCTTCTCGACTCGATTTTTTGTACGTGGCGATGACACTGATATTTTTCAGTCGGCAAATGTTAATTTCAAACAACAGTCCTTAAATGAGGATCTGCTCGGTCCTTTAAATGCATCCACCTTTCAATTCGGCGATGTTCGACCTACTCGAGTGAGCGGAGTGACAGGCTCTGAGTCGATTGGCGTAAATATCAGTAACCAGAAGCTAGGACAACCTTTTGACTTTGAGTTTACAAATATTACGGGCATTATTCAGGATGGATGGGATGTAGAGTTATATCAAAACGGTGTACTGACAAGAAAAGAGCTTAATACCAGTGGAGGACAATACGAGTTTCTCGATATACCACTTTTTGCTAACCTGAATACGTTCGATGTAGTCAAATATGGTCCACAAGGACAGATACAACGAGAACGTTATGAGCGTAATTTGGACGCCGATATATTCAACCCGAAACTTCGTTATAATGTGTCCTTAACTCAAGCAAATACTACATTGTTGAACGATTCTTCCTCAACTGGTGAAGAACAAGATCTGTTTCTATCAGGTGCATACTCTTATTCATTTCTAGGGTGGTTATCAACACGCTTTTCACATAACATCAACCTGTCCGATTCAAGCGGTCTGTATTCTATTGGAGCCACGGCAAGAATAAGTCCTAGAGTTTTATCTAGTGTCGCATTGAGCACATCGGGCAGCGATACTCACACTGTTTCAGCGTCATTGCAATCAAGGTTATTTGATCAATTCCTGAATGTAAGTGCTAGTAGCGCATTTGGAGACGGGGAAAGCCAAACTGATAATTTAGCATTGAGAATGAGTGGTAACCTCTACACAGGAGACCTTTTTCGGGTATCTTATGCCAATATTGTCTCGGGGTCTTGGCTACAGAACAATGATTCCTCTCTTAATCTGAACAACACCCTGACTTTATCTTCTCGTTATGGCTTTCTGAGTCACGATTTCGGTTATCAGGAAACCAAAGTAGGCGATGAACGAAACACATCAAAACAAGGGGGAGTTACCTTTAGTACGACTACCGGTAATGTTTTTACCCGTCTTAACGCTAGATATAGTATCGATGAGGTCACAGGACTTGACTGGAAAAGTGCAGAAGCCTCAATAAATTATGAGTTTTATAATAATCTCTCAACCAGGTTTAAAGTAAATAGAGAATTTGAGACTGGATTGAATGCTTATCAGTGGAGTCTTCAGTGGCAACAGCCAACTTATGCAATTTTTAGCAGTTTGTCGCACAATTCAAACGACGATATGGCCATATCATTGAACGCCCGCTTCAGTATGTCTGAGGCGCCATTTGGAAGAGGCTATGTCGCCAGTAGTTTGCCTTTAACATCGAACGGACTGGTCGCAGTAAGGCTTTACGAAGATGTAAATCAGAACTTTGTATTTGACTCCGAAGATAAGGTGCTGCCGAGGGTAAAAGTGGCTGCTGATCAGTTGTCACGTTTTGCTGAAAGTGATGAGTTTGGCATTGCTATACTAGATGGAGTCCCTTCATTTAGAAAAACAGATTTGAGTGTGGATTTAGAGTCGCTAGAAGACCCGTACTTACTGCAATCGACTGAAAATACCTCATTGACACCTCGTGAGGGCCTGCTGACCCTAATCAACTATCCATTTGTGCAAGGTATTGAATTTGAGGGAGAGCTGAAAGTTTACGACGGAGCTGGATATGCGAAAGCACTGCGTAATGCGCCAATCGATATTTTTAGAAGTAACGGCGAGTTCGTTAAAACGATTAAGAGTGAATATGATGGGTATTTCTATTCTGATGTCTTGTTTCCTGACACTTACTCTTTAAGAGTGTCTACGGAGTTTTTAGATGAAAATGAGCTCACAGCGGACTACTCATTTAGGGTTGATGCAAGGAAAGCTGGTTCATTTATTCCTGATGTTCAACTAAACATGCGAAAACTACCATACAAGACCCAATATCAGGCATTTATAGGCGAGTTTTCAATAAAAAATGCGGCCAAGGCATACCTTAAAATAGTTCAACAGAAATTTAAACAGCAAAACATTCGCTTTACACTTCATGAAGCAAAAAACGAGGGTAAATATGTTATCGGCGTTGGTATTTTTGACAGTGCAGAACGAGCAAGCTCTTTCTGTGAGCAGCAAAGGGTGATACTTCCTACTTGTTCGGTTCGGAAGGATCGTTTTAAAGTAGGTAACAATATATGAGCATTAATATGAGTATGAAGTTCGATTGTCTGAAACCATTCCGATATTTTTTAAGAGCAAAAGGCATCAGGGTATTTTTTCAAGCGTTAAGTCTATTGACGCTTGCTGTTAGCCCTTGGCAAAAACTATATGCTCAAACAGTTGAAGAGATTCAGGCGCTTGACCTTGGCACTGTTGCTGTATTAGACAACTCTACGGTAGGTACCATTGAAATAGATCTCGACTCGTTCACTAGAACGAGTGGAGGAGTGAGACTTTTACAAGTTGGTCAGCCCGCTATTATGCGGGCTCAAGGCTTTGATCCAGAGCGCCGGCTATATATCACCGTTCAGGCGAACCAGGGTGGGACTGTCACCGATCAGGTTTCGCAGGAACAGTTTGTTGTGCAAAGATATGATGCAGAAGAGTTCGTAATTACAGATGAAAGTGGAAATGTCGACTTTGTCGTTGGAGGTGTATTTGCCACGTCTGGATCGGGGGGAACAAATTTTAGAGATACTGTTTTTAGAGCGCAATACACAGTAACGGTTAATTATTAGTAGTAGGAAGGAAGAAAAGAAAATGAAATATATATTCACTATGTTAGTGCTTGTGTTTGGCTTTTGTCAGAGCGTTAATGCTAATTTGTTGGTATCACCCACTCGGATTGCATTCGAGGACAGAGATCGCGTAAAAGACATTATTTTGATAAACGTCACTGAACAGACTCGGAGTTATCGAATAGAATGGCAAGAAAATACAACTGACGATTTTGGTAACTATATTTTACTCGCTGACAACGATGTCAGCTTTGCGTCAAGCGATTATATTCGCTATTCACCTCGTCAAGTAACGCTAAAACCAGGTGAAAGACAAGTTATCAAACTGATGCTGAGAAGAAAGTCAGACATGGACCTTCCTGAGTATCGTTCCCACTTAAAAGTCACAGCATTACCTACAGCACCAAACCCAGCCGCTGAGAGCAGGGACGAGGGCATTGGTTTTAAAATAAACGTACTCACAAGTTATACAGTCCCCGTAATTGTTAGAAACCAGAAAAATAATGCAAGCCTGAGATTAAACGACATTAAGGTAAATGTTAAAAATGAGAAAAAAGTATTTTTTGAGATTGATTTAGGAAAGACAGGAACGAGCAGTATCAATGGTGATATCAATGTTTCTGTAATAGATGAACAAAGTGGGCAGTCAGAAACGATTGGTATATTGCGAGGTATAAATGTCTTCCATGAAAAGGATCGACGAGTCATCAAAGTGGAATGGCAAGGGTTTACTGAACCCAAAAATATGAAGGTGCGTTTAGACTTTGTAGGAACTAACGAGCAAATTGGTCAGAAGTTTCTATCTGTGACCAAAGATATCTCCATCAATGACTACGTTAGAAAGTAACACGCAGGCATTATTTAAAACTTTTTTTAATTTTACACTTAAGTTTCAAAATTGAGGGTCGATAGAGAGTTTGTCAGGCGAAAACCTTACATTCGAACTATGATGTTTGATTTAGGCTTAGACAACGCAATTAAACATGCGTGTCTGTGTCATTTAATTTTATAAAGTAAATTGGAGATTTCCATGTTTAAACGCAATCAAATTCAAAAATCGCTAGTAGTTGCAGGTGTTACTCTTGCCTCTTTTGCTGCTTTTTCACAACAGAACGAAACCACTACTGCATCGGTAACAGTGCAAAATGCTTTTACCTTGACTGAAGATGCAGCATTAAGCTTCGGTACTATTACTGCTACTGTAGTTTCTGGCACCGATGGTACGCTAACGGTTAATCCAGATGGAACTCAAGGTCAGCCTGCTGGTGGCATTAGAGTCTTGGTTCCTGGGACTGCAGCAAGTTACACAATCGCTGGAGCTGCGCCCTTCACTGACCTAAAAATCAATACAAACGTTGATACTGTAGCTCTAATCAACTCTACAGCGCCTCCAGGTAGTCCAGAATTTACCTTGAGTGCATTCCAAGTAACAGACGGTACCGTTACTGAAAGTATCAACTCTGGTGCGTCTGCATTTACTGCTGGTGATTTTCAAACGGATGTTGGTGGCACATTGACTGTCGGCTTAGGTGGCACACTTACATTGCCAGGTGGTCCAGCAGAGTTACTAATCGATGGTAACTACGAAGGAAACTTTACAATCACCGTGAGTTACTAGTTATTAGTATCTTTTAGTAAGACTAAGATATTATTCGAATAATAACTGTATTTTAAAATCCCGCACTAATGCGGGATTTTTTTTGGTCTGATATTTGCAAGTTTGCTGAATAGTATAGAGAAATGAAGTTGCTCTCACTTTCAACATCTTGATTTCAAGCATAAGGAACAAAAGGTAATGCCTCATCAATCAAGCTACCAGTCAATTTCAAATAACACTATTCTAGCTTTATTTGGCCTCACCTTCCTTATACTGATGAATTATACAACACATCAACTTGGCGGTTTTGGATTAGGTTTAGCATTCAATAATGCTACATGGCTCGGGTTTACCTTGATATTCGCGATGGGCGGGCTTTTCATTAGCCTCAAATGCAGTATAAAGTTAAGTAAGAGTTTAGTGGGGTATTTTCTTAGCATTGTATTGCTGCTACTGCCCTTGAGCTATGCGAAGCAAGCGCTTGAATACGACATGTTCTTAATTGCGCTGGCTATAAGCAGTGCCTTAATACTTTTTTTTATAGTCGAACAGTGCAATCGTCGACGCTTTAAGACGATATTGTTAGCCATTCTGCTCTTGTCTGCACTCGTGCAAACTGTTTGGGGGATGGTTCAGTATTATTTGATCTATGAACCAAGTTTATGGTTTGTCGCTGCAAATAGCACCCAACCTCATGGAACCTTTGGTCAAAAAAATGTATTCAGTTCTTATCTGGCTTTTGGGTCATTGTTAGCAATATATTTCTTATTCAATCAATCAAAAAAAAGTCGATTGGCAATAACGCTAGTATTCTTAATTATTATACTGAACGCCCATTTAACTATGCTGGCTGAGGCCAGAACTGGCCGTGTTGTGCCGATCATTGCCGTCCTTGCCTACCTTAGTTATTGCGCATTCAAATACAAATCGCGTAAGCTAACGTTTGCTCTCGGTATTGTATGTCTTCTTACTAGCTTTACCCCTAAACAATGGTTCGATATTCGCCCAAATCAAATAGTGACGGCACCCATTGGTATTCAGTCAGTTGGGGTGAGGCCATTGATGTACCAAGTGGGCGTTAATCTCATCATGGATAAGCCATTACGAGGTGTTGGTGCGGGTAACATGGCGAGAGAGTTTATGCTCAAAAAAATCGCCTTGGAAGAGCAGCAGAACAGAATACCTACGGAGCTTCCTATTACAAGCCATATCCATAACGAGCCGCTGCAATGGATGGTAGAACTTGGAGTTGTGTCTGGTTTAGCTTTTGTGGGCTTTATGATTACTTGGCTACTAGGTTTGAAAAATGGGTGGATTGACCCAAGCGTCTTGCTTTTAGCTTTGCCTTTTGTTGGTCACTCGCTTTTAGAGTTTCCATTTTATGCATCCGCGCCACACCTTTTCGCGTTTGCTATTATTCTGGCGTTGGCGAGTAAGGGAAGAAAGAAAGTCGTGAAGTTCACACCGGTGGCTAGCGGTTTTATCATCCCCGCTGTAGGACTCATATCTTATAAAGCTATTATGTTTTTGCTTCTTTCAATAGCCTCAATGAATGCCCTGATTGAGTATCGACAGGGCAATAAACAAGATGAAAGTCTGCTTTACTCCGTAACACCCACACAGAGTTTTGAGCGTTTATTTACGCACGAAAAATATCAATGGACGTTCAAGCGAGGGAAGCAACAAGGTTCGATCAGCAAAGAGCAAGTATACAGCTACATCGAATTCCTAGAAGATAATGTAATGCAATGGCCAGAAGCACTCTTGTATGTCCAACTTGCAGAGATGTATCTCATTTCAGGTCAAAATAAAAAAGCACAAGAAATCATGAAAGAAGCATATGCTTTTTTCCCATCTGATGAGAAAGTCATCGCACTGCACACAAAATTAAATCCAGGTTAGTAGATCAAAACTGCTCAAAATGCTTATCCACTAAACTTGAATGCGAGTCGATAAGCTTCTTCGTCAATTCATGCTCAGGTTGTTTAAATACAGCCTGGGTAGGTCCTTCTTCTATTACCTTACCTTTATCCATGATCATTACTCGGTCGCTGATATGTCGCACAATCCCAAGGTTTTGTGAGATAAAGATAAAAGCCATACCCAGCTCTTGCTGAATATCTAATATGAGGTTAACGGTTTGAGAACGGACAGAGGGATCTAAGGCCGCAAACGGTTCATCGGCGACGATGATCTTTGGATCTAATATCATTGCTCTTGCTAGCGAAACACGCTGTTGCTGACCATCTGATAGCATATGACGATAAAAATAGTAGTGCTCTCTTAATAGCCCCACTTTAACTAGAGTCTGTTCTATCTTTACCTTTCGATCTTGTTCATCAAAATCTGTATTCAGTTGCAAGGTTTGATTAAGGACTGCACCGACAGTAACCGCGGGGTTTAAGCTGTTTTTACTGTGTTGAAGGATGAGTCTGACATCATGGTTTCTAGTTTGTTTATCACTTTGCTCAACCTCTTTACCTTCTAACAATATACTGCCTTGTTGAGGACTTATTCCACCCACCAAGGCTCTGGCTAAGAGTGTTTTTCCAGAACCGTTATGTCCAGTGATAGCTAAGGTTTCACCCGCATTAACTTTAAAGCTAACAGGACCCAACACAAATTCATCTGGCTTTGAAAAAATCGACCGTTTTACACGGTGAGTGTATATCAGATCTTTTACCTCAAGAATCGCGGTCATTGTCGACTTCCTTCGGAATTGCCAAGGTTAAAGTCTTCAGTGTCATTTGAACTCTTGTCATTGCCAGTGGGTAAATGTAAAGGAAAGTGGCAACTATATGCATGTTGCTGAATGAACCGTTCTTCCGGAACTTTGACACACTCTTTTCTAGCACTGGGGCAACGTGGTCCTAAGCGACAGCCAATCGGTAAATGTTGGAGCGTAGGGATCGTACCTTCCAATGATACTAAGTGTGATTTAGGCGGCAAGTTAATTTGAAAGCTTGGTGCACTATCCAGCAATGCTTTTGTATAGGGATGCAGCGGCCTTCGGTGCAGATGCTTTACTTTTCCAGACTCCACGGTTTGCCCACAGTACAATACTGTCATGCTATCGGCCATGCTCGAAATTGCTAACAAATCGTGACTAACAAACAATATAGCAAGTTTTTTTGATTCGTTGAGAGCACTGAGTAATCGTAATATTTGATTTTTGGTCGTGCTTTCCATACTTCGAGTGGGGTCGTCCGCAATTAATATCTCAGGTTCAGACACTAAAGCCATGGCAATCATAAACTTTTGCGCAATGTCAGAGGCAATTTCATGTGGATATCGTTGCATGCAACTATCGTGGTCTTTAATACCCACTTTGTGCATTAAGCCGATGGCGATTTCTCGGCGTTGTTTATTACGTTGCCAAAACATTCCTTTATCTAAAAATTCAGAGGGAATACTTTCTTCTAACTGTTCTCGTAAAGTAGCTGAAGGATCGAGTGACGAGGTCGGATCTTGAAAAACAACTGCTATTTCGCGGCGCATGATCACACGACGTTGCTCATTGGACATCGTAAGCAAGTTTTGCCCTTTCCACGTCATTCTATCTGCAGTGATTATCCAATGGTCAGGAACAGCTCCAATTATTGCTCGTACAATTAAGCTTTTTCCAGAGCCAGATTCGCCAACTAATGCCCGAATTTCGCCTGCTTCAACAGTAATACTCACTTTATCCAACGCTTTGACAAACTCATTGCCAGTGTCGATTTCAACCGTGAGGTTTTTGATATCAAGTAAGGGCATTAGTGTATTAACCTATTGCGTAAGGCTGAACGTAAACCTTCACCAACAATGTTGATTGATAACACCATCAGAAAAATGCAAAAACCGGGCAAGGCAATTAACCAAGGTGCGGAATAAGCGACTTCTAAACTTTGCGACAAGCTAGCCCCCAGTTCGACTACTGGGCTTTGCGCGCCTAAATTTAGGAAGCCTAACGCTGAAATATCGATAATCGCAACAGACAAAGCCAAAGTACTTTGCACCGCGAGCAACTCAAACATTCCTGGTAAAATAGACTTCCAAAAAATGCGAAATGAAGATGCTCCGTCGAGACGATCGAGTAGGATGTAGTCCTTTTTCATTTCCTCTCGCACAAAATTACGAGTTTGGTGTACAAATTGCGGTATGAGAGCAAGAATGATTGCTAACATACTGTTTGCTAAGCCTGTGCCTAAGATAGCAACAATGATAATCGCAATCAGTAGTGTAGGGACTGCCATAAGACTATCTAGCAGGTGGTTTAATATACTTGACTTGACCCCTCGATTCATCCCAGCAAGCGTGCCCAAGGCTACGCCGACCACTAAAGCAATGAATACCAGTATAACACTTGAACCAAACGTTATTCTGCATGCATGTAATGTCCTTGAAAACACATCTTGACCCAAAGCATTGGTGCCGAATAGATGTGCGATAGTACCATTTCCTTCCCACGCAGGGGGTAATAGGATGGCATTCGTATTTTGCACGTTAGGATCATAAGGCGCTAACAAAGGCGCTAAAATTGTAATAACACAAAAAAGCAATAAGACCGCAAAGCCAACTAGCGCGAAGTGGCTTCGTTTAAACTCAAGCCAAATATGCATAATTGGAGAAGGGTGATACTCCTCTTGATAAAGATTAAACTGCGCCACGTTCAAATTTATCCCTTGCTGGGTCGATAGCTCGACTTAAAAACTCAATAGTGATGGTTAAGCTTACCACGAACATAGAAACGACCAACATACCAATGCGTATTGCAGGGTAGTCCCGTTGGTAAATTGCTTGAATAAGCCAGTTACCAATACCTGGCCAAGAAAAAATAGTTTCAACAACCATGGCATTCGTTATCAAGGTTGATATTTGCATCGCCATGAGAGGTAAAATAGGCAGTAAAGCATTGCGCAAACCATGTTTGAAAAATATCTGTTTGGTGGTGAAACCACGTGATTTTGCCGCATCAATATACCCTTTCTCCATTACGTCCATAATGGAGCGTCGGGTAAATCTTACAAAAATTGCAGTGGTGACAAAGGCGATTGATAGGGTGGGCAAAATTATATGCTGAATAGCGTCGTAGAAGGCATCTGCCTTGTTCGGCATGTCTGCTCTTAGAATATCAAGCAGGATGAAGCCTGTTTGATGAGGCACATCATAAAGTAAATTAACACGGCCAGACAGAGGCAAGAAACCGAGTTGTAAACTAAATATAGTGATGAAGATTAATGCTAACCAAAACACAGGGAATGAATAACTGACGACGCTAAATGTGACGACACCAAAGTCAAAAGGTTTGTGATGCCAAAGGCCACCTAGGAAGCCCAGCGGAATACCAAAAATAACGGAAATAAGCAGTGCGTAGGTGATTAATTCAATTGTTGCAGGGAAGGCAATGCTGACTTCTTTCAATAAAGACGTTTGCGAGGTAAAACTGACGCCCCAGTTACCATTCACTAATGTATTTAAGTAATGCCAAAATTGAGCGAAAACCGAACCGTCTAGCTTATATGCCGCCTCAAGCGCGGCTCTTTGAGCATCAGATTCAGGCACAATGCCAGATAAGTTGGTTAACGTATCGCCTGGAAAGAAGTAGGGAAGAGCAAATGAAATAACGACCAACACTGCAATCGTAATCACCATCAAGTTGATGTAGCGTAAAAGCAGGTTAATCAAGGTTTACGCTCCACGTCATCAAAGCGGATCCCACCGAAAGGATTGATAACCATACCACTTATATTGTTGCTGACCGCTTGATATTGATAAGCGTGAGCAATAGGGACGAGCGGTGTTTCGTCAAAAATAATGTTATTTGCTCTGTGATAATACACTCTGCGCTCGTTGGCGTTATCCGTTTTTAATGCGCTTTCGATCAGCGTGTCATAATCTTCGTTGCACCATCGTGCTCTATTGGTACCAGACGGTATTGCAGAGCATGTTAACAAAGGACGATAAAAGTTATCTGGATCGCCATTGTCTGCAGACCAGCCAATTAATACCGAATCATGCATCCCGATGGTTAGGTTTTCTCTAAATCTGGCCCAATCATAACTGACGATATTCACGGTAACACCAACTTCAGCTAGGTAAGACCTCATCAATTGAGCCATCTTCATCGCGTTTGGGTTATAGGCTCGTTGAACTGGCATGGCCCAAATATTCATGGTGAAGTTAAATGGGATCCCTGCCTCGTCTAAAAGCTTACGTGCGGCTACAGGGTTATAGCCTAGGTCTTGCATATTGGATTGATGCGCCCAAGATGCTGATGGCACTAGACTCTTTGCTCGCGTCGCTTGACCTAGATAAACAGCTTCAAGCAATGATGTCTTATCAATAGCAAGTGCTAAGGCTCTTCGTACTTTTGGATTGTCGAAGGGGGGTTTACTGGTGTTGAATGCCCAGAAACCAATATTTAGGCCAGGTTTCTCCAATAGTGTTAAGTCTTCGCGCTCTCTAATAATTTCGAGATCATTTTGCGATGGAAATGCAACCGCATCGCACTCACCGGTAATTAATTTGGCGACACGCAGCGAGCTTTTCGGAGTGATATCAAATACTAAGTGCTCTGGCCCTTTGGTATCTAAAAAATAATCAGTGTGTCGTTCGTATCGTATATATTGGTCTTTACGATAAGCCACAAACTTATACGGGCCCGTGCCGACTGGGAATTTATCGAGATCACTAGGGCTGCCATCTTTCAGCAATTCCATGGCATATTCTGCTGAAAGCACAACCGAAAAGTCGGTTGCTAGGTTTGCTAAGAAAGAGCTGTCAGGTTTATATAACGAAATCTCAACACGATAGCCGTTTATCCTAGTCACTTCTTTGATTGTGCTTTTTAGGCCTAGGCTCTGAAAGTACGGATAATTGCCGCCTGCCACGTCGTGATATGGATGCGAGTTCACACGCCAACGATCTATGCTGAATATTACGTCATCTGCATTAAAATTCCGACTAGGTGTGAAGTATTCAGTGTTATGAAATTGCACGCCCTTCCTAAGCTGAAAGGTATATGTTAGTCCGTCACTGCTCACTAACCAGCTGCTGGCTAGGCCAGGTTCGATGCGACCATCTTCAGTATTGAATTCAAGTAAACGGTCATAAATTTGATGTGATGATGCGTCAGCGGTTGTGCTAGAAGTGTCTAGTTGTGGATTAAATGATGCAGGACTGCTTTCTGAACAAAAGGTGATACCGTTTTTGGTGATATCGGTTTTCTCGCTGGTACAGGCAAACAGAATAAAGCAGGCCGATGCGATGAAGCTCGAGCTCAGGGCAAGCCTCATTGTGCTTTTTGCCTTACTATATCTTTGTGATGCCATGATTATTCGTCAGCTTTGTCTAAAAGATTGTATTTCTTAAGATATCCTCTCAATTGATGATACGTTAAACTTAGCTTTTCTGCAGTTTTTTTCTGATTAAATTGTGCATCTTCTAAGGCGGACTTAAGCATAGCAATTTCATGATCTTGTGATGCTTGTTTTAGGTCCAACGGAAATTCAAATAATGGGCTACTGTCTGAACTAGCTGCAATTGGTGGAGCTTGATGATTTGCTACAGAGCCATCGATTGCGTCAACAAGGGAGTTGTTGTCAACTGGCGCAGCGCTTATCGGTGTTTGGTTAAGCGGTGCCTTGGTACGTTGCTTGGGTCTGAATTCAGACTCAAAAGGATTGACGTTTATTTCATGCACAGGCAAATGAGGATTATTCTTATATACGGCTCTTTCAACTACATTTTTTAACTCACGGATATTGCCGGGCCAATCGTATTCCATCAAGGTTTGTTTTGCTTTTGCGGTAAACCCACTAAAAAGCTCTAATTCCAACTCTCGAGCCATATTAATTGCAAAGTGTTCAGCCAGGTTCATTATATCTTCTTGTCTATGGCGAAGTGGGGGAATAGTAATGACATCGAAGGCTAAACGATCGAGTAAATCCGCTCGAAACTCACCTTGTTCTGCCAAAGTCGGAAGGTCTTCATTCGTAGCAGCTACCAGTCGCACATCTACCTTAACCGTGCGGGTGCCACCTACGCGCTCAAACTCGCCATACTCGATGACACGAAGGAGCTTTTCTTGAACAAGTGCCGAAGTATTTGCTAATTCATCTAAAAACAAGGTTCCTTGATCGGCATATTCAAAACGTCCTTCTCGACGTTTTGCCGCCCCCGTAAAGGCACCAGCCTCGTAGCCAAATAATTCACTTTCTAATAAATTGTCGTTAAGTGCGGCACAATTGAGTTTTACATAGTTTTGCTCCCAACGTTGGGAAAGGAAATGTAAACGTGCCGCAATTAGTTCTTTACCGGTGCCTCGCTCGCCGATAACCAGCACTGGCTTATTTAATGGCGCGATTTGCGATATTTGTTCTAAGACTTCCAGAAAACTATTGGCTTGGCCGAGTAGATTGTCTTGTTGTTTGAACCGGCTCATTAAAAATCCCTTGATAAATAGTCAATTTCACTAAAAGTTAGTGTACTTTAAAATTGAGAATATTCCTCTACTTCTTTAAAAATAATTATTATCTATATAAAACAATTGCTTATCTCGTTATTAAGAGTTGGCAAGCATATTGAATACTCATCAGTAAGTTTCAGAATGCAAATCAAAGTTGATGAGCAACTATTTAGATTAACTACAGAGGTATATAACGATGGGTATATTTTCACGTTTCACAGACATCATTAACTCTAACATCAACTCGTTGTTAGACAAGGCTGAAGATCCAGAAAAAATGGTTCGCCTTATTATACAAGAGATGGAGGATACCTTAGTAGAGGTTCGTTCAGCATCAGCAAAAACGATTGCTAATAAGAAAGATGTTAGTAATCAAATCGCACGCTTGACGGCAGAAGCCGATGAGTGGCAATCAAAAGCAGAGTTAGCGCTTAGCAAAGAACGCGAAGACCTAGCGAGAGCCGCGCTACATGAGAAGCAAAAGACGAGTGAATCTGCTGATGCATTAAAGCACGAATTGGGCTTGATTGAGTCAGAGCTTGAGAAGCTTCAAACCGAGACAGGACAGCTTCAAGAGAAGCTAGCGGATGCAAAAACACGTCAAAAAACCATTATCATGCGTCAGAAGACAGTGAGCTCGCGTTTAGAAGTAAAAAAGCGCTTAGACAGTTCAACCGTCGATGCAGCTATGGGACGCTTTGAGCAGTTTGAACGCAAGATTGATGACCTTGAGTCACAGGTAGAAGCTTATGACATGGGTAAGAAAACGCTTAAAGATGAGTTCGCAGAATTAGAAGCTGGTGGCAAGATCGATAGTGAGCTCGAAGCATTGAAGAAAAAAATGCAAGCGAAAACTGAGAAGCCAAGTAAGGCGAAAAAAGCATAATTTTAAGATATGCTTGAACAATCAGAGAGCCAGTTGAAGCGGCACATGGAGTGCCGCCCTCCGCTCACTAGCCATCACTAGGAGAGATATTGTGGACGAATTATTAGTTATTTTCATGGGCGTTCCGCTAATTTTATTTACGCTTTTTGTCGCGCCAATTTGGTTGATTTTGCACTATCGAAGCAAAAAACAAGTTAGCCAAGGCTTGTCAGAAGAAGAGTTTGCAACGTTACAAAAGCTTGCCGAAAAAGCAGAAATGATGTCGGATAGAATCCATACTTTAGAACGTATTCTTGATGAAGAAGCACCAAAGTGGAGGGAAAGAGCATGAACACTGGAACCACTTTGTATCGCGACCCCGAGAATGGCAAAATTGCAGGCGTATGCGCAGGAGTCGCAGAGTACTTTAAACTAGAAACTTGGCTGGTTAGAATTTTAACGGTCACTGCCTTCTTTCTTATGGCTGGTCCTTTCATATTTGTTACTTATATTGCTGCATGGTTCATTTTGGATAAAAAGCCAAGCGGAAGCAGTCTTGGTGACACACAATCGACCCATGTTAGCGGCGAGTCGACATTCGTTTACAGAGGTTGGGGGAAACGAGCTAAAAATCCCGCTGGTGCGAAAAGCGATGAAGCTAAGATAGAGGTGAAATCACGTATTTGGCAAGCAGGAGAGCCGCCTAGACAAGCTTTTTTCGATATCCAACAACGCTTTCGTTCTGCAGAACAAAGATTGCGTAAGATAGAAGGTTATGTGACGTCGAAAGAGTTTGAAATAAACCGTGAAATCAGTCGACTTTAACTAGACATTAAAACTTGCTACATGCTGAATAAAAAAGTATCACTTCGTTAGTAATTACCCAAAAGCACAAAACTGCTTTTGGGTTTATCCTTTCTCGAAAACCCCGCGAACTACCTCGCCAATTTATGGATTTACAGGTGCTCTGGGGTAAATTCGTAAATTAAATTTTACAATAGCTGCTTAATTCGAAGCTCTCCCTTCGCGCAAAATAGACAAGATCTTAATAAAATTGGTTACCATCCTCCGGTCGAAATTAACACGAATCCATAATATTTATGATGAGCGATACTGAACAAAAAGTACCAGCGAAAAAAACGAAGTATGTTTCTCGTCAGTCAGACGAAAACGGCCTTATTGCTTGGTCTGATACCGAGAATAAAGTTTGGGAAAAACTGTATCAACGGCAAATAGAATTACTGCCGGGAAGAGCTTGTGAGCAGTATATGAACGGCCTTGATTTGCTTGCTCTGCCTGAAAACAAAATCCCTCAACTTAAAGATATAGACGAAGTGTTGCTGCGTGAGACTGGCTGGAAAACGGCAGAGGTCCCTGCGCTAATTAACTTCACAGATTTTTTTACACTCTTAGCTAACAAAGAGTTTCCCGTTGCAACATTCATAAGAAGCGAAGAAGAGTTTGATTACTTGCAAGAGCCGGATATTTTTCACGAAATATTTGGGCACTGCCCATTATTAACAAACCCTGCATTTGCTCATTTTACACATACCTATGGCAAGTTAGGTTTAGCTGCGAATAAAGAGGATAGGGGCTATTTAGCGAGACTTTATTGGTTTACTGTTGAGTTTGGCCTACTTAATACCCCTGAGGGCCTTCGGATTTATGGTGGTGGCATTCTTTCGTCACCAGGCGAAACGCATTACGCTTTAGAAAGTGATATTGCCGAGCGCCACCCATTAAAGCCAATAGACGTGCTAAGAACACCTTATCGTATTGATATTATGCAACCACTTTACTATGTGCTAAATCACTTTGATGACCTTTTTGATATCGCACAACTCGATATCATGGCGCTAGTTGAGGAAGCTAAAAAACTCGGCTTATTCGAAGCGAAGTTCCCACCGAAAGAAAAAATCGCAAGTTAAACAATTTCAAAAATTGAAATTTAATTCGCCTCACACCTGTCTTTGTTAACAGCAAAAGCCGGTTGTGAGGAGAGTTTGCAAACTGATCTAGCTGGGTAAAACCGCGTATATTATGTTAACTCATTAGCTAAATTTCACCTTGGGGTGAGCACTCGGATACTAATTAAATCATGCGATTGGAAATAAATTGTCAAGATAGGCTCGGGATAACGCAAGACGTACTGGATATTCTTACCGAGTACGATATTGACTTGCGCGGTATCGAAATTGATGAAACGGGAAAGATCTTCCTTGATTTCCCTACGATTGAGTTTGAAAATTTTCAACACCTTATGCCGAAGATTCGACGCATCGAGGGGATTGATGATGTAAAAACAACGCCTTTTATGCCTATTCAGCGTGAACGAAACCAATTAAGAGCGCTGCTACAAACATTACCTGACCCTTGTTTCTCAACAGACACTAACGGCAAGATTATTTTGTTCAATGACGCGGTTGCGAGTGGCTTAGAATTAAGTCCCGAGGAAATCCTTCAACTTAATATAGATGAAGTGTTAAGTGGTTTTGCGATTACCAAGTGGCTAGATTCGAAAGAGATATATGCGCAAACACAGCGCGTAAAATTCATAGAGCAAGATTATATTGCCGATATTTTACCGGTAGATGTCCCTGACAATGACAAAACAGTGCTGGCCGGTGCCGTGGTGATTTTAAAGTCTGAATCGCGCTTAGGTCAGCAGATTACGATGTTTAATAAAAGCGCATCTAACAGCTTCGATTCGTTCCAAGCATCGAGTACCGCAATGCGTAAAGTCATTCGGGATGCCAAACGAATGGCTGAATTAGACGGTAACATGCTTATTTATGGTGAAGCGGGAACGGGCAAACAACGTATCGCAAGAGCGTGTCACGATAGCAGCCCCCGTTCTGACCAAGGTTTTTTCGCCCTTAACTGTGCTTCTTTACCAGATGATGTCGCCGAGACTGAACTTTTTGGGATTGACCAAGGACAGTTTACTGGCTCAGAAACAAAAGTTGGACTGATAGAGAAAGCATCAGGTGGCACCCTCGTGTTAGATGAAATATCTGAGATGTCTCAGCAATTGCAGTCTAAATTGTTGCGCGTAATAGAGGATGGTTGTTACCGACGTTCTGGTCAGAACCATTCAATACCGGTTGATTTGCGCATTATCTGCACAACCGGCAAAGACTTGTCTGAATGCGTTGAATTAGGTACGTTCCGGGAAGATCTTTTTTATCGCCTAAATGTGCTGGCGATGGTAGTGCCACCTCTCAGGGAGAGGAAGGCTGATATTATTCCACTGGCTGAAAACATTGTTCGTTCTCACAGTAATAAGCTTGGTATTCGCTCACCTAAACTCAGTAAATCGTGCGTAGAATATTTGCAAGCCTATCCTTGGCCTGGAAATGTTCGTCAACTAGAAAACGCTTTGTATCGAGCCATTGCGCTAATGGATGGCAATGAAATAACCAAAGAAGCAATTCAGTTGCCTAGTTGCAGCACAACCGTGAATTATATTGATGAAAATTTCGAGGGAACGCTTGAGCACGAAGTGAAGAAGTTTGAGAAAGAGTTACTGAAGCGACTGTATCCTTCATATCCATCGACTAGACAACTAGCGAGAAAACTTGGCTTGAGCCATACAGCTATAGCAAACAAGTTGCGCGAATATGGCATAAGTAAGGCTACTGTAAAGTATTGATTACATAAAACGCTTGAAGCCCCTAATAAAGGGGCTTTTTTGTGTTTGTATCTTGTGTAGCAAGAGATACTAAATCGGCTGTTTGATTCGGCTATCACGGCTATAATAGACGCCAAACAAGCAATTATTATTTGATGTTTTTATCGTTAGCGTCAATGATTATAATATTCAGCCAATGCAATAAGGTTTAATTAATGAAATTAGCAACTTACAAGAACAATACTCGTGACGGAAAACTGATGTTGGTTAGCCGCGATTTGAGCAAAGCCGTCGCCGTAGGTGATATCGCAGCTACGCTACAAGCAGCCTTAGACGATTGGGCAAAAGTAGAGCCGCTTTTGCAAGCGCGCTATGACGAGTTAAATGAAGGTAAGTTATTTAATGTGGTCGAATTTTCTGAAGATGATTGCGAAAGCCCGCTGCCAAGAGCATACCAATGGGCTGATGGAAGCGCATACGTTAATCATGTTGAGCTTGTGCGCAAGGCCCGTGGTGCTGAAATGCCCGAAACGTTTTGGACAGACCCTTTAATGTATCAAGGTGGTTCAGACGACTTTATCGGCCCAAGAGACGACGTACTTTTACCATCTGACGATTGGGGAATAGATTTTGAGGGCGAAGTTGCCGTAATTACCGGAGACGTGCCTATGGGCGTCGATGCGGATAAAGCGGGTAGCAGTATCAGGCTCTTAATGTTGGTCAACGATGTTTCATTGCGTGGTTTAATTCCAGGTGAATTAGCCAAGGGCTTTGGTTTCTTCCAATCCAAACCTTCTTCTGTGTTCTCACCTGTCGCTGTCACGCCAGACGAGCTCGGAGATGCTTGGAAAAATAATAAGGTACATCTACCTCTTATCTCTCACTACAACGGAGAATTATTCGGTAAGCCAGAAGCTGGTGAAGACATGACCTTTGATTTTGGTCAGTTAGTGGCTCATGCAGCGAAGTCTCGCAACTTAGGAGCGGGTGCAATTATCGGTTCTGGTACAGTGTCAAACAAACAGGGGACTGACCATGGTTCTGCGATTTCAGAAGGTGGTCTCGGTTATTCATGTATCGCAGAGGTCAGAATGATTGAAACGATAAGAGATGGCTCACCTAGCACTGCATTCATGTCTTTCGGAGATACCATAAAAATCGAGATGTTTGACAAGCAAGGCAACAGTATATTCGGGGCAATCGACCAAACCGTGAAACAGGCTTAATTTGTGATCACTCGTGCTAGGTCAATAGACTTAGCACCAAAAAGGAAGGTTTGAAATGAGTCTACAACTACATGGTTATTGGCGTTCTTCGGCATCTTACCGAGTGAGAATTGCCCTACATTTGAAGCAGTTAGCGTTTGATTATATCCCAGTTCATTTGGTAAAAGGCGGGGGGCAGCAGAAAGCTGAGCCTTACACGCGAATCAACCCATCCATGTTGGTGCCCACCTTCATTGATGACGATGAAGATGTTGTATTAAACCAGTCGATGGCAATATTGGAATATTTGGATGACAAGTATCCTGATTCACCACAGCTACTACCGAGTCATAGTTTAGATAAGGCTAGAGTGAGAGCTCTGGCTCAAGATGTTGCCTGTGACATTCAGCCTATTACGAATTTACGTATATTAGAAACATTAAAAAGTGACTTTAATGCCAGCGCTGAGGATGTAAAAGCTTGGAATCAGAAGTGGATTACAACGGGGTTTGACGCCTTAGAAAAACGTTTACAAACACGGTCTGGACAATACTCTTACGGTTATGATGTGACGCTTGCGGATGTGTGTTTAATACCTCAGGTCTACAATGCTATTCGATTTGAAGTGGATATGAGTGTATATCCACTTATTTCTAAGATATGGGAAAACTGCAATAAACTGGATGCGTTCAAAAAAGCGGCACCAGAAAACCAAGTTGACGCTATACGTTCTTGATAGGGAGTTCTGTCGTGTTCTTCACTTGTTTGAGGGCGAAAGTTGAACTTAAGTGATCGACCAGGGGGAGATGAGTTAATTTATTTTTTAAAAGCTGCTCGTACTCCTCAATGCTCTCGACAATGACTTTCAGTAAATAGTCTTTGTCACCACTCGTCGTATGACACTCCACTATCTCGTCAACTTCTTGAACGGCTTTCTCAAAATCAATGAGGGAGTCGCCATCATGATTTTTCAGAGTCACGTAGATAAATACTGACACCCCTAAATTGAGCTTTTTGCTGTCGAGCAAGGTTACTTTTTGGCGTATTACACCGTCAGCTTCCATTCGTTTTACTCTTCGCCAGCATGGAGTATGCGAAAGCCCAACGCACTGACTTAACTCTGCCATAGACACCGTAGCGTCCTTTTGCATAACTCTCAGAATTTCTCGATCAAATTTATCTAGCTTCATTATTCCACCATTGTGAGACATTTATCACTTTTGACTAAAGCATTATAGGATAGGTATCCTAGGAAAAGGAAATAATAAACACATTTATTTGACAACTTTTCACGCAGACACTGTAAATTGCAAGATACATCCTCTGTGTCATCGGCTACAATTTCGCCAACTGTTTATACTCGCAGTATATTTTATCGTCTTTAGCCAAATATAATTAAAAACAAAGGTACTTATGTCGGTTTTCGATCATCCAGAATTTGCATCTCATGAACAAGTCGCGTTTTGCCACGACGAAGAAACAGGCTTAAAAGCAATTATTGCCGTGCACAATACACACTTAGGTCCAGGCTTAGGGGGATGTAGAATGTGGAATTACGCAAATTCACACGAAGCACTCACTGATGTACTTCGTTTGTCTAAGGGCATGACATATAAAGCTGCCATGGCTGGCCTGGAACAGGGCGGTGGTAAGGCTGTGATTATTGGTGATCCTAGAAATCATAAGACTGCCGATATGATGGCCGCAATGGGTCGTTTTGTAGATACTTTTAAGGGTAAATATATTACTGCGGAAGACTCTGGGATTTCCGTTTCAGATATTCTCACGATGGGGCAGCATACTGAACATGTTGGAGGAACTTTCTCTAAATACAGCTTTGATGGAAGTCCTGCAGATGGCAACCCCGCGCCAGCGACAGCTTATGGTGTTTTTGTTGGCCTACAAGCTGCTGTTCGTCATCGCTTCGGTAGCGATTTAAGTGGCAAAACTGTCGCAATAAAAGGGGTTGGTCACGTAGGTTTAAGGCTTGCCGAGCATCTTTATAAGGCGGGAGCTCGTCTTTTTGTGGCGGATATTTTTCCTGAAGGCCTAGACCGCGCGGTTAATGAATACGGAGCGACTGCTGTCTCGGTTGATGAAATTGATGCTTTAGATGTTGATGTCTTTGCGCCTTGCGCACTCGGTAACGCTATTAATGCTGATAATATTTCTAATATAAACGCAAAAGTCATTGCTGGAGCGGCAAACAATCAATTAGCGTCTGATGAAATGGGCAAAATACTTGCGCAAAAAGGGATACTTTACGCACCTGATTATGTCATCAATGCTGGGGGTATTATTGATATATTCCATCAACGTACAGAGAGTAACGCTGAAAATCTGAAAGCTCACCTAGAACGAATTGGCGAAACTTTGAGCCGTATTTTTGATCAAGCAGCCGAGACTGGTCAGGCTACGGCGCAGGTCGCTGACGAGATGGCAGAGAGTCGCTTTCAAAAAAGCTAAATTTTTATGTGATAGCTGTTGCAAGCGCAAGTATAGTTCGTCATAATCCACGCCGTCTTGGAAACAAGGCGGTTTCTATGGTGAGCTCTGGTTCTCTCGCAATGATAGTTTGGAAACCCGGTCAGGCCCGGAAGGGAGCAGCCGTACCAAAGGACTCATGTGCCGAGATGTGGCTGGAGCTTACCACCCAAATTTCTAAAGCCAAATAGCTAAACGTTACTCCACCTCTTCTTGTTGCTTCGGATTCGCTTCCAAGTACTTTGTCGCATTGTTTACCGCGTGTGAGACATTCATCTCCATTTGCCTACGTTCTGACATGGGTAAATAAAATGCCATATCAACTTCATAGCGTATATAACGTGGTGGTAATTGATTGAGTACAAGGCACGTCAAATCTGCTAAGAAGTCCGCATCTTTGCTTTTGTTAAAACCCATGGTTTCAATTTTTTCGAGCACCAAGTGTTCGTAATAGTTGTGTATATCATCATCAAGTTTCATGCTCATTCTCCAACATCTTTAGCTTCTGGCTAGGCCATCTCTTCGATTTATCGGCTGAATCGTAAATGTCTACAATCAAGCATATATCTCTTATCCACTTTAGTACATTCAAAACCATTCAAGTTCATGAGAATGAAATATTTCTATGCTTTTCTTGGACGTTTTTTAAACTAATTGCAGTTTTTAGGTATGAAAGACGATAGTCGTAATTCAGTAGGTACATAATACTGAAAGTAGTGATCCAATTAGAATGTTGAAATTTTCATCATAATAAATTAGTATTATTAGGATGTAACTGTTAAATAGAGTGGTATTGTAAAGCGCAAAGTTAGCGGATGCTTTAAGCTCTACCACAGATGAGTACTGAATTTGTGATTGTAAGTGTTGACCAAAATTGTAGCGTGTGTATATTATTGTCGGTATGGGAATAGAAACCCATACAATATATAAAAATCGTATAAACGATTATTTCACACAAGCTTTCGAGCTTATGGTGTCTAGGGAGACATAAATGTTTACAAATACAAAGCTAGCAAAGTCAGTAAAACTGGCTTGTTTGTTTGGTGCTGCTTCGACAGCTGGTATCGCAACTAACGTTGCGGCACAAGCTGAAGAGGGTGCTAACACTGTCGAGAAAATTCAAGTAGTTGGTTCGCGTATTAAACGTCAAGAACTTACTTCTGTAACTCCAGTTGTTGAAGTAACAGATTTCGAATTCGATATTTCTGGTAACTTGAACATCGAACAAAAATTAAACGAACTACCTTCAACACTTCCTGCGTTCGGTCCAAGTTCAAACAACCCTGGTGATGGTACTGCTACTGTTAACCTTCGCGGTTTGGGAACTGCTCGTACCTTGGTACTAGTAAATGGTCGTCGTTGGGTACCTTCACGCCAAGATGGTGTTATTGATTTAAACACTATTCCTGCAAGCCTAATCGAAAAAGTTGACATCATCACAGGTGGTGCTTCAGCGGTATACGGTTCTGACGCTCTTGGTGGTGTTGTAAACTTTGACTTAGTTGATGACTTTGAAGGCGTAGAGTTCTCTGCACTTTATGACATTACTGGCGATGGTGATGGTGAGAAATTCAACTTCGATATCACTATGGGTGGTAACTTTGCCGACGGTAAAGGTAACGCTGTTGTTTACATGGGTTATTCAGAGCGTAAGCCTGTTTTCCAAGCAGACAGAAGCTTCTCTGACGTTGCATTAACCGAAAGTGGCGGCGTTTTGGTACCAGGTGGTTCTTCTGGTGTACCAGGAACGCGTGTTTTCGGTGGCCCAACGCTACCAAATGGCGAAGTGCTAGGTATTTTTGAGCCAGACGGTTCAGGTCGTGCTTTCCAAGACCCAGCTGACCGCTTCAACTACGCACCTGATAACTTCCTTCAGTTGCCACAGACTCGTCACACAGTACAAGCGTTTGCTCACTACTACCTAGCTGACGAAGCTCGTTTGTATGGTGAAATGACTTTCGTACGTAACGAAGTACCACAGGAACTTGCTCCTACTCCTGCTTTCCTAAGCTCGCTAGAAGTTAACCCAGATAGCCCATTCTTTGGTGCAGGTGTTCAAACAGCCCTTGACGGCGAACGTACTGATACCAACGGTGACGGTATTGTTGACGGTGACGACAATGCATTCTTAGGCTTTATCGGTCGTCGTATGGTTGAGAATGGTTCACGCCAATCTGTTGATACTCGTGATGCATTCCGCGTTCTAATCGGTGTTGACGGTGCAATAAATGACTACTGGAACTATGACGTTTATTTAAGTCGTTCTATCTTGTCGCAAAGCAACACGCTTAACAATGACGTTTCTGAAAGTCGTTTCCGTCAAGCTATCTTAGTGACCGACGATGGCACTGCTTGTCAAAACACTGCTGGCGGTTGTGCTCCATTGAACATCTTCGGTGCGGGCAATATCTCTCAAGATGCTATTGACTTCATTAACGTTGGTGCAACTAACCTAACAACAATTGAACAAAACGTATTCTTAGCATCAGTAGCGGGTGAACTTCCGTTCACACTTCCTGGCGCAGACGAAGCGATTGGTCTTGTGTTAGGTTTTGAGCGTCGTCGTGACGAATCAAATTTCCGTCCTGATACTTTCCTTTCTGGTGGTGACGTTCTTGGTTTCAACGCTGGTCGTGCAACAGTTGGTGATTACAGCTCGAATGAGTACTTTGCAGAATTGTCTATTCCAATCTTGTCAGGTCACGATTTAGCTGAAGAGTTAAGTTTGTGGGGTGCTTTCCGTTCATCTGATTATTCAAATATCGGCGCAGTAACTTCATATGCAACAGCATTGAACTACAAGCCAACTGAAGAAATCGGTGTTCGTGTTGGTTACCAGCGCGCTGTTCGTGCTCCTAACGTATCTGAGTTGTTCTTGGGTCAATCTAACGGTTTCCCTGGTGCAACAGATCCATGTTCGGCTGATGGTATCACTACAGACACAGACACTGCATTATGTTTAGCCACAGGCGTTCCTGCTGGTCAAGTTGGTGTATTTACACAAGCTAACTCGCAAATCGAAGGTTTATTCGGTGGTAACCCAGACCTAGGTGAAGAAACTTCTGATACATTCACTATCGGTTTGGTTGTTGAGCCATTAGAAGGCTTAGATTTCACATTGGATTATTTCGATATCGAAATTGAAGATGCAATCTCTGTACTTGGTGGTGGTGTAGCTAACGTACTAGACATTTGTTACAACGTAGTTAAAGACGTAAACAGTGCATTCTGTCAAGCGATTACTCGTCGTCCAGACGGTAACGTTGACGTAGTAAATGTATTGAATGAAAACATCGCTAAGATTTCTACTAGCGGTATCGATTTCAACGTAAACTACTCTACTGAAGTTGGTTTCGGTCTGTTTGAAGATACCTCTACAATGAGTGTTAACTTCCGTAGTACATTCCTTGACACATTCGATGTTCAGCCAGTTGCTGACCTACCTGATGTGAATGAGTGTGCTGGTTCATTCGGTAACACTTGTGGTATTCCACGTTCTAAGTTCCAGTATAACGCTCGCGTGAACTGGAGCACTGGTCCTCTAACAGTATCAGGTCTATTGCGTTACTTGTCAGAAGTTGATGATGATACCATCGCAACTGCAGGCGTTAACCGTAATGATATCGTAGTACCAGAACTAGCTAAGGCATACTACTTTGACTTAAGTGCAGCTTACTTAGTAACTGACGACTTCAAAGTTAACTTCGGTGTAAGAAACTTGTTTGAAGAAGATCCAACGCCAGTTGGTGATCAACAGCAACAAGCTAACACTTTCCCAGAAGTTTACGACGTACTTGGTCGTCGCTTCTTCCTAAGTGGTACTTATACGTTCTAATTTGACTTCTTACTAAGTTAAACATGTAAAAGCCAACCTTGTGTTGGCTTTTTTTTTGAGTTGGCACAATGATTATTTAGAATAAAGTGATATCCTGATGTCATATAAAGGAGTGTTGGTTTTATGTCAGGTTCGCAACAGCAGTTTCAACGCATTCTGCAGCAAATAACGTCGAAAATTCAGAGTAATGAAGCAGAAAAAGCCATTTCTATTATTGAAGCTTTACCGACTGCTATCAAGCAGCATCCCAATGTTCAGCATCTGCAGGCACTGGCATTTAAGGTGCTAGGTCAACTTCCCGCGAGTTTATTGTTGTTTAAGCAATTACTCAGTCAATACCCTAATCAAGCTGAGTTTCAAAATAACGCTGGAAACGTATATAAGGACCTAGGCAACACTAAGCTAGCTTTAGAGCATTACCTAAAAGCGTTAAATTTAAAGTCGGACTACCTTGATGCCTTTAAAAACGCGATGTTAGTACATATTGAGGAGGCTGATTATGAAAGCGCTAGACAGATGCTTAACGCTTACAGCATGGTTTTTTCAAAGCACCCTGTGACGCAAAAGTTTGAAGCCGACGTACTTCTGGGCCAAAAGCAATATGAGTCTGCTGCGAATTTGTATGAGCTTATAGTTCAACAGAACCCGAGCTACACCGTTGCAAAACTTGGCTTAGCAGCTGCGCTTCGATTAAGCGAAAGGCTTAGCGAAGCGAAAATGTTGTTGCTAGATGTTTTAAATGAACAAGCATCAGCCAATGCTCATTATCAGTTTGGCCTTTGTTTATTCGAAGATGGAAATTACGAAAAAGCTGAGCACGCTTTTGAGCAAGCAATTTTGCTCAAGCCAAGTTATAGGGCTGCGCACAATCAACTGAACGAAATGCTTTGGCAACTGAACAACATGACTAAATTTGGTAGTAGTTATCAGCGTGTTTTACAGACTGAGCCAGATTTAAGCCAATTGCGTGAAGACTATGTAGACATGCTGATTAATGCGGAACATTACGATTTGGCAGTAGAACAGATCGAAATTGGTTTGAATTCAACACCAAGTCAATCTGGTTTGTTAGCGGCTAAGTCAATGCTCTTAGCAAATCAGCAAAATTATGAAGAGGCCTATGAGTTGGCCAAACAAGTATGGACTGAAAGGCAGTCATTTAGGGATGGTATTGAATTTATTAAACTCGCGATCAAAATGGAAGACTATCAGGCTGCAAGCAAAATTATTGACAAGCTGAAGGCCGAGTACCCTGAGAATCAGTTAGTGCAGGCATATCACGCCACTTGTTTAAAATTGACAGACCCAAATGCTTATCAAGAGTTTATAATGCTATCGCATTCGATTAAAGCCTTTGAATTACCTGTTCCGGAAGGGTACGACTGCCTTGAGATGTTTCTATCCGATTTAAAAGCTTTGCTTAGCTCTATGCACACGACAAATACCCGACCGTTGCAACAAACTTTGCGCAAGGGGACCCAAACTCCGGGGCGTCTTTTAGAGCGGGGAGAGCCATTGTTAAATAAGCTTAAATGGGCCTATGAAAGCACGGTTTCAAAATACATATCGGCACTCCCTGATGATGATCAGCATCCTTTCCTAAGGCGCAAAAGCAAACACTTTAAAATTACTGGAAGTTGGTCGGTAAAACTCGATAATTTGGGTTTCCATGTAAATCACGTGCACCCTGACGGTTGGATAAGCTCCGCATGTTATATTGCTGTACCAGATAATCTAAGTGAATCAGAAGGCTGCATAAGGTTTGGTCAATCACCTCTTGAACTGGGAGATAAAGATACACCCGACTTATCGATTACTCCTCAAGCTGGACAGCTTGTGCTGTTTCCATCTTTCATGTGGCACGGCACTTTGCCTTATCATTCCGAGCAAATGCGCTTAACGGCACCATTCGACGTAGTACCCATCGCGGAAAAATATAATGATTAATGAAAGTAAGGCTTGGGATTTGTATTGGGAAACTGGTGCGCTTGAAAGCTGTGTAACACAATCTGATGAGTTAGTACAAAGCGCCTTAGAAACGCTTTGGACTGGTTTCGTTTCTGACAAAAGTCAAACCCAAAGTTTATTGGATTTAGCGACAGGAAATGGCTCTGTACTAAAGATATTAGTGCAAGTTCAACCAACGCTTCAGTTGACGGGTGTTGATCAAGCGAAAATCACAGCTCACCCATCTATTGTTAAGCAGGGTTCAAAAAACGTAGCACTTATTTCTAATGTCGATATAAAAAATATGGAGTTTAAAGACCAGACCTTTGACTTCATCACTAGTCAGTTTGGCCTTGAATATGCGCTTGATAAACCTATTAGTGTCGAAGCAAAGGCACTTGTTGAAATAAATCGATTGTTAAAGCCTTCCGGTTCTTGTCAGTTCTTGATTCACCATGCTGATAGTGCGTTGGTGAAATCAAATAAGGCTCGTCAGAAGGAATTGCATGCTTTACTTTCCGAAAATGGATTAATTACGCACCTGTCGTTATTGGCGAACGGGCACTCATCTATTGGCGTTATTGAAAAAGTTGGTCAAGATTATTTGGCTATGCCGACTAAAAAAACAAAAGCTATCAGCGGGCAAGTGTTCGAGGCAGTCGCCTACTTTATTCAGCGCTTGTCAGCAGGGGAAACGGTTGACGAACTGAAAGAGCAAATAGACCAGACAGTGTTAAGAATTGAGGCTGAGTACTCTCGTTTAAGTCAATTAATTCAAGCTGCATTGTCCGAAAAAGACTTTGCTAACTTTTGTTCTGTATTTCAAAGCTTCGGTTTTGACATACTCAAAGATAAGCCATTTGAAGTCGTAAATCAAAAAGACAGTTTTGATTTGCTAGGATGGCAGTTTTTGGCACAAAAAAGTGGTAGGGCATAATGTCAGGTAATAGCAACAAAGATCTCAGGGGCAAGCAGGCCAGCTCCACTACTCTTAGACCAAATAACGCTCAAGACATCAAATACGAAATTGATAGAATTACTCAATTGTTAAATAGTAATGAAATAGAGAATGGTTTGCGTCAAACTCGAGAACTCGTCAAACAGCATGCTACAAATATTGAAGTCTTAAACTTCTGGGGTAATGTTGAAGAGCAACTGGGGTCATTAGATGAGGCCATTAAAGCTCACCGAAAAAGTATTCAGGTGAAACCGGATAGTCCAATTTCCTATCTGAATCTTGGCTACCTGTTGGCTACGAGCAGCAAGGTAGACCCTGTATTAAAACAAGAAGTGGATTATTGTTTTTCGCTGCTATTAGACTTGGCACCAGCTTGGTTTTTTCAGCTTCACGAGCAAAATTTTTCGAGCTTGGTCAAGCAGAAAGTCGTTTATGCTGGCAGAAGGTTGGTTCAGCTATTTGACACACTTCATATTGAGGCTGTCGGTGACTCAAGTGACACGATACGTGTGAAAAATGCTGTGTGGCCTCAAACTCATTTGAAACCATTTACATACAATTATGAATCTCAAAAACCACATCTTTTTTATGTGCCCGAGCTCAAAGCCATTCCAATTTGGCCTTTGCGAGAATTCTTATGGGCGAATGAATTTATGGCTCAGTATCCGTCAATAGCAGAAGAGTTTCATTCAACACAGACCTTGGAGGAGATGCAAACACGCCCATACCTAGATACGCATTTCGGAGCCAATAGCGATTTAGAGGAGTTGGCAGGGCAAAGTTCATGGACCGCGCTGGATTTATACAAAGAAGGGAAGCGCTCCCCATTCGCTGAAAAGTATTTCCCCAAAACACTCAAAGCTTTAGAAGCTTTGCCTCTTTCTGGGCGTGGGGAGCGTCCTGATGAAGTTTTCTTTTCAATACTTCAGCCTGGGCAGGAAATTCCTCCTCACTTTGGTCTATCAAACCACAGTCTAACGGTCCACTTGGGAATAGATATACCTGGTGGTGAATTAACCGTCGCAGATGAACATTATTGCTGGAAAGAAGCGGAGTTAGTTGTGTTTGATGATAGCTTCCTGCATTCTGCAATAAATGACACAGAGAAGGTGAGGGTTGTTTTACTTTTTTCTATTTGGCATCCAGATTTGAGCGATAAAGAAATACTCGCAATTAAACGAGCATTCAATTATCGCCAAAGTTGGTTAGAACAGCGCTATGTTGGTTCTTAAGCCCGGAACCAACCGCTAATTGCGAGACGCAGAGCTGGCGCATAAGGTGCGATACACGTTACTGAATGTATATGCTTGACATCAAATAGACTTAGGCTATTGAAAGTGGGTGTCCAAGAGTGTGTGCTCGTTCCATCCGCTTCAAAGAATTGTAGCAAACCACCCCAGTCTGCATGCCAGTTTGGTGATAGGTTAATCACGAAGGCAACACGCCTTGTCTCGTTTGGTAAAACATCATTATGACGAGTTAAAAATTCAGAGCGAGCAAACCGAGTGACATTCGCATCGGCGTGTGTAATATCATGCATGCCTGTAACTGATTTAATCCAAGTGATAGTAGTGGGGCTGTTAAGCCATTCAATCACCTGACGCAACTTCTGATTTTCATCATCCTTTTGGATAATGTGACGGCCATAAAGAAAGCCAACACCTTTTGCTGCGTTACCGAAAATCTCAGCCTGCAACTGTTGCCTCGTTTCGTCGCTATGCTTGCGCAACTCAGCTTCAGGTACAGCTTTGTTTTCACCTCCTGCATGAAAGACTAAATCAAACTCACGGATGCTTTGCAGAGTCTGACTCAAACTTTTTGCATCTTCGGGCTGTAAGAAGTTGGTTAAACGACATTTATTTGATTCGGAAAAAACCTCAGCTACTGATGTAATCTGCTTAGCATCAAAATAAGGAGAATACATATTACTTTGCCTTTTTTATTGTATTTAAACGCACAAGGTTTTGCATTTGATTTAATGAACCTAAATGGATATGAATACACTCTAGGCCGCTGTCTACTTTTCTAAGTTTAATAAAATCTTCATCAGACAAGTTACGTAGCTTTTCGTAATCTATGACCATAAAACCACCAATCGACTTAGCTTCGCCGTCTTGCTGAAATTCAAGAGCCTTCTCTGAAAACAAACCGATATTGTCTAATAGCTGAAAGAACTCCTTAGAGCGATATTGCATATTGTGGATGTGAGCAAGAAACTGCTGCACTTTTAACACCTGTGCGCTAGGACTGCCATCCGATTTAAACAAGTCGATTCCGAATTTATCATTAATTAAGCTCTTGTCATTATTCACGCACAAGGCCATTTCTTCAGAATCTGGTGATGTTCTAACCAGACTGAAGGGGTAGCGGCGAACAATTGAAGGGATATAACTTACCGTCCATTTTCCAGCATCATCTATGAACAAGTTTTGTTCAGGCTCCAAGCCAAGGATAGTTGCAGCGGATACAGACTTGTCTTCGTTGCGCAAAAATACGATTGGGTAGCTGGTGCTGGCCATGCCAAATTCATCCATAGTAATACTTGCAATATGGAAGTTTTTAGCATGTTCGAAGTTAGTTATCTCTTTGATTTTTTTGTTTTTATGGATGTCTGCGTTCAACGCAACGTAATTAGCATTCATTCTTTATTCAAAGCCTTATTATTTGTTTTTATGTTATGGCGGTTGGCGATACTTAACTATCACTGATTTCTTGATCCTTATTGTACTCAATAAGAACAAAAAAACTAAGAGAAGATTTGTAAATTAAATGTTTAAAAAAATCCGCATTCTCATTGATTCTTCCTGAGCGATTTCTTGACATTTATCTAACATCCTGTGACTATCTAAAGGGAGTGCATGCGTAAGTGAATGCACGTCTATGATAATTATAATTTCAATGCCCTTTAAAAAAGCGGCGTGAACATCTAAAACTATGGTTGGGAATATGTCCAAAATGAGCAAGAGAACTCAAATAGCGTCATGCGTTCTAGGTGCCTTAGCACTAGGAAACGCTACGGTCGTCTCTGCAGATCAGCTTCAGGATTTACAGAAAGCAGAAGCAAAGATTCATACAGCTGCAGCGAAATCTCAAGAAAAAATCAATAACCTTTTTGAGCAATCACAAGAATTGTTGGCGGAATACAGAAACGTCATCGATACGACTGAAGGCTTGAAAGTGTATAACGATTACCTCGCGAACTTGGTTGCTGACCAACAGCGCGGTATCGACTCTTTACAACGTCAAATCGATTCAATTGACGAAACGCGTCAAAACATCGTACCTCTTATGTTTGCAATGATTGACAGCTTGGAAGAGTTCATCAATTTGGATATTCCAATCAATCTGGAAGAAAGGCAGGAACGTGTACAAAGACTGCGTGACGTGATGAGCAACTCTAGCGTAACAGTTGCCGAGCGTTTCCGCTTAGTTCTTGAAGCTTACCAAACAGAAAATGAATACGGTACGAAAATTGAATCTTATTCAGGTCAAATCGATGACAATGGTCAGAGTGTCCAAGTTGATTTCTTCAACCTAGGCCGTACTGCTTTGTTAGCGCTATCTAAGGATCAAAAAGCCGCTTGGGTGTGGGATAACGATTCTCGCAGTTACCAGCAGCTAGGTGATGAATACCTCAGCTCGGTAATTCAAGCTGTACGTATGGCGCAAGGCTTGGTTCCACAAGACCTTATTAAACTACCAATCAAAGCAGCTGCGGAGTAAGTTAAATGAAAACAACAATTAAAACACTTGTTGCTGCAGCGACGATTGCCTGTATGTCGTCTTTTGCACAAGCGCAAACATCAACAACATTGCAAGACCTTTTGAAGAAGGTTGAGCAAAATGCAACTTCACAGTCGCGTGAAAACCAGCAACGTGAAGCTGAGTTTAAGCGTAACAGAGACCAACAAGCGGGCCTTCTGCGTCAAGCGAAAGCTGACCTTAGAGCAGAAGAGCAACGTGGCGACCGTTTAGCAGCACAGTTTGCAGCAAACGAACAATCGCTTATCGACAAAGAAATTGAACTAGACCAAGCTAAGGGCGACCTTGGTGAAATGTTTGGTGTTGTTCGCCAAGCTTCATCTGACGCGTATGGTCGTATTTCAACCTCTATCGTGAGTGCTGAATTCCCAGGTCGTGAAGAGTTCTTGAAAGAAATGTCTAGTGACTCCAAAGGTCTTCCGAATATTGAAGAATTGAGGAAGCTTTGGGTTTCTTTACAAACTGAAATGACTGCATCAGGTCAAGTAAGCCGTTTCACGAAAGAAGTTGCTAACTTGGACGGTGGTAAGTCTGAACAATCTATCTTACGAATCGGTACCTTCAACTTAATCGGTGAGCAAGGCTACCTGATCTATGACGAATCTGAAGGTCAAGTGACTCCTCTAGGTCGTCAGCCAGATAGCTTCCAGGTAAATACTACACAAGACCTACTAGCTGCACAGTCTGGGTTTGTGCCAGTGTTTGTGGATCCATCGCGTGGCGTGATCTTGAACTTGTTCAAGCAAAAAGCGACTTGGTCTGAAAGATATCATGCTGGTAAAGAAGTGGGCTATACCATTACTGCTATGCTTCTTATCGGCCTTTTAATTGGTTTGTATAAGTTTGTTACTCTATCTGCTGTTGGTGCGAAGATGAAGTCACAACTTAAGAATGTTGACTCACCAAATACTTCAAACCCGCTTGGCCGTATCCTTACAGTGTATGCTGACAACAAGCAAGCTGATGTTGAGACACTAGAATTGAAACTTGATGAAGCGATTCTCCGCGAACTACCAAGAATCGATGCTGGCGTTAATATCATTAAGATTTTTGCTGCAATTGCACCGTTACTAGGTCTACTAGGTACGGTATTGGGTATGATCGAAACTTTCCAACAAATTACTTTGTTCGGTACAGGCGACCCAAGAATCATGGCTGGTTCAATCTCAATGGCACTAGTGACTACTGCTCAAGGTATTATCGCTGCTCTACCATTAATCTTGGTACATAGCATCGTAGCTGCTAAGGCTAAGTCTATAGTTCACGTACTTGATGAGCAAACTGCTGGTTACATCGCAGCAGCTGCTGAGACGGAGAAAGCTTAATATGTTGTACCTGATTGGATTATGGGAATCTGTCAGGGACTTTATCGCTACCGGCGGTGACGTGTTGTATTTCGTTGCTGCCGCGCTTTTCCTAATGTGGGTTTTAATGGTTGAGCGTTATTGGTATTTAACTTCTGTGTTTCCATCAGTAAAGAAAAAAATTATTGCTGACTGGGACGCAAGAACAGATACCACTTCATGGTATGCGCATAGAATTCGTGACACGTGGATTTCACAGGCGTCAGATTCTTTGAATGCAAGAATGCTAATTATCCGTACATTAGTGGCTATGTGTCCATTAATAGGACTGTTAGGCACAGTAACCGGCATGATCGGTGTATTCGAGAGTATGGCAACACAAGGTACTGGTAACCCAAGAATAATGGCTGCTGGTATTTCGATGGCAACAATTCCAACTATGGCTGGAATGGTTGCGGCTCTTTCTGGACTGTTTTTCAGTTCACGTCTTGAAGCGAAAGCGAAGATGATGAAAGAGACATTAATCGATAGTCTGCCTCATCATTAAGAGAGATTAGTATGGGTCGTAAAGTAAGAGAACAAGAAGAAGACGCCCAGATCGACATGACGCCGATGTTGGACGTTGTCTTCATCATGCTTATCTTCTTCATCGTTACCACGGTATTTGTTAAGCAAGCGGGTATGGAAGTAAACAAACCTGAAGGCGAGACTGCGGTACTTAAGAAGAAAGCGAATATATTTATCGCGATTACCGAAGATGGTGATATTTGGATGGACCGTCGTGAAATATCAGTTGAGACTGTCACAGCGAACCTTGAAAAATTGCTAGCAGAACAACCTTCAGAAGTTGTTTTCATTCAAGCCGACTCCAAAGCAAAACATGGTGTTGTGGTTGAAGTGATGGATGCAGTGAAAGATGCTGGCATTGATCGCGTAGCAGTAGCGGTGAGGAGTTAACATGATAAGAGCGATAATTTCGATATTATTAGGCGCTGCCATTGCTTTTGGTCTGTTTGTCGTAATGGCTAAATTGGTCGAAAACGACGGTAAGGCTCAAGAAAAGCTTGATCCGCCACCAGTAATCGACATCGTTATGCAAAAGCCTGACGATGAAGTTAATACTCGCGTGAGAAAGCCACCACCGCCGCCACCACCGCCTCAAGAGCCACCAAAGGTTGAGCCATTGGAGCCTGATCAAGCTGAACCAGATAATACTGGTTTTAGTTTAGCACTTCCTAGTGTTGATACAGGTGACATTGGTGTAAGTATTGGCGGTGTGGGTGCCATGCGTGATGGTGACGCAGCACCTATTGTACGTATTCCACCAGAGTATCCGCCTCAAGCATCTCGTGATGGTAAAGAGGGATGGGTAAAACTATCTTTCACAATCAACGAAGTAGGTGGTGTTGAGGATGTCGAGGTAATCGACGCGGATCCAAAACGTATTTTTGACCGCTCTGCGAAACGTGCATTACGTAAGTGGAAATATAGACCTAAAATTGTTGACGGCGTTGCTCAGAAACAGTTTGGTCTTGAAGTTCAATTAGACTTTAAGTTGGATCAATAATATGAAGAAGCAATTTAAAAATCTAAAGGCAACGGTCTTAATGACTTCCGCGCTAGTTTTAGGTTCTTATTCGTCTCTTTCTATGGCTCAATCGTCTATGCAGGTTCAGTGCCCAGGGTACAAACCTGCTAAGACCAAACTCTTGAGCGAAAGAACGGGTAAAAAGCTGAACAAAGCGTTCGAAGCTTATAACCAAGACTTAACGAAAGAAGCTATCGAGCTTCTATATGAAATTGAGGCTAAAGACCCGTTCGACCGTGCATCGGTAGACCGTTTTTTGGGGCAGTTATTGATTTCAGAAGATGGTAAAAGAGCTGAAGCGAAAGACTATCTTGAGCGTGCCGTAAAAACTAAGGTACTTAATGACAACGACCATGCACCACTATTGAAACTAGTTGGCGACCTTGAATATGAGGCAGGCAATTACGAAGTGGCAATGAGTTGGTTCGATAAGTGGATGGACTTTACGTGTAAAGAAGATGGCTTGACCTATTTAAAAATTGCTAAATCTTATATCGAGATGAAGCAAATGGAGAAGGTCATTGAGCCCGCTGATAAAGCGATCGCTTTAATGGACCCACCTAAAGAAGGCGCATACTCTTTAAAAGTGCAGTCTTACTATGAACGTAAGATGTATAACGAAGCTATTGATGTTATGGAAACAGCTATTCACGTTTTCCCAGACTCAGATACTTGGTATACGCGTTTAGGTCTGTTTTATCAAATTACAGAGCAGTACCAAAAAGCATTAGCGATGTTTGAGTTGTCTTATATGCAAGGCTTTTTGACTACAGCAACTCAACATAAACAGTTTGCTCAGTTGTATGCCGTTAATGGTATTCCACATAAAGCGGCTGAAATCGTTGAGAAGCACATTAAGTCTGGTTTGATACCAAGAGATAAGGATAACCTTTCTAGTGTAGCGAATTCTTTATACCAAGCGCGTGAGTTCAAGAAAGCCGCTGTGTATTTTGGAGAAGCTGCAAAAGTGGGTAACGATCCAGACTTGTATCGTCGTCAAGGTTCTATGTTATTGTCAGCTGGTGATTATAAAGGTGCGGTTGAAGCATTGAATAAAGCATTAGTTAACAATGCAGAAAACGAAGGTAAAGTGCACTACGCTTTAATTGAAGCGCATTTTTACCTTGGTGATTACAAAGCTGCTATGTTAGCCGCGAACAAAGCTAAAACGTTCCGCGCTATTCGTAAAAATGCAGACGCTTGGATACCTTATATCCAAACCAAAGCGACGAATAAAGGCATACGAATTTAGTAGATTGCTAAAGCAGAAAAAAGCTCCGTTTAAACGGAGCTTTTTTATTTCTACTTTAAAAAAGTGAGCAACTGTTTACACGTTTCCCTCATAGCTTCTAATGTTAACCCTTTTTCTTGCTTCGGCATGTGGCCTGCTAAAAGACAGAATAGGGTCTCCATGCTGATCTCAATTGTATTTTGTAAGGTTGCTTGTTCAGAGCTTGTGATGTCAGCGCGCAGAAGTAGCATATTTGCACTGTATATAGCTGGCATACTTAAGTTAAAGCTTCGTTTACCCTCAACAAAGTCGTGTAATTGGCGCTGGATAATAGCCTTACTGCTGTTTTTAACGGGTAAGGAGTCATCAACGGGTAAGGAGCCATCAACGGGTAAGGAGCCATCAACGGGTAAGGAGCCACTAAGCTCGGCTTCTAATTTATCTCTTATAAACTCAATAGCGGGTTCGTTTTCAATGTCTATGAGTTGCAATTGAAGCACTCGTAATTCAAGTAAGGCCCTTAGATGCATCTCATAACTTTTAGTTAACGGCTTTGTCATGATAATGCTATGTTTTCCGCTTGAGGTGTCTGTTCTCATTCCGGCTTTAACAAACTGAAAATCATTTTTATACCAGAAGTTAACTAATTCAGAGGTAACACCGAATGATGTTTGTAAACTGTTTATCGAAGAGTCTTCTCTCGCTTTTTGCTCAAGATGATTTAGCAAATAAGTACCAATACCATAGCCTTTAAGCTGATGGCGTACTGCGATTCTACTAATGCGCCACGAAACTTGTGACATAAAGGTCTCTATTGAATAGCTGGTACACAGATTTTGTGCAACTAGATGTCCTGGAACGCGTCGTTCACCACTTGCTATTTGATTTATAAGCGCGGATTCTTTATGTGGTAGGCCACCTTCGACTTGCACCAATGCCGCAGCAAGGGCTTCAATCGGCATATTTTCAGACTGTTCAGCTTTTAATACTGTTAAAAATACAAGCTGATCATTAGCGTCTAGCATGCGCATTAAGTCATCAGGTGTCGTCTGATAGTGACTTTGAAGTAGAATGCTGAATACTGAAAGTAGCAGTTCCTTATTGTTTATGAGGTCTTGTTTGCTTAGCCTGAGCGTTTGAAGTCCTTCATTCAGATTATCTGCCTTGTTTTGAACTTTGTTTAGCGTCCCCTTTATATTCTGATTAAAGTTTATGCTTGGAGCAAAGGCCTGTTCAAAACTAGCTTCTAAAACGTCGCTTTCATACCATCTGATAGGAGAGGATAGTTGGCTAGTAATACAAGCGTATTCCTCTTTTGCTAATGCTGGCAATACTCTTAACGTAAAACCTAAGCCACTGCCTTCATAACCTACTTGTGTACTTGCCATTATCACTTTATCAAAGTGAGCACATACGTCGAGAAGAAGCTCCGGAGGGAGAGAGGCTGCTTCATCTATGAGTAAACAAGCTTGTTTATTTAGACTGGTAAGGCGGTCGATAGGGACATATGTGATTTTAGTCGATGCAAGGTTGCCGTCGTTTGCGCCCGAATGTTCTGCGTTTTGACTAATATAAGCGCTAAACTCGTTTATTGCTCTCTCACAATTATAACGATGTTGCGCAGTTATATAAATTTCACTATGTGCATTAGCCAAGCAGAAGTCGGCTGCGATTTGTGCTAGCAAGGTAGATTTGCCGCGTCCTCGTTTTGCTGTGATAACAGAAACAGAGGTATTGTCTTGTAAGGCTTTAAGATGATCACGCTTCGTTTTTTGTTGATGAGGAGTTAGTACACAAGCCCCTGAAACTTTTTCTTGCTCAACTGGCGCGCTCTTTACGTTATCGATGGCTTTGCAATAGGGGAGTTTACATTCCTTACTGTTTTTTGCATATATCGCGCTCGATTTATCAAGCTGAACTTGCTTCAAAAATCGCTGAATAAATGCACTATGCGTATGTTTTTCGCCATAGCTAAATTGTATACCTGGCGTTTGAGCTTCGTATTCAGGCCAATGCTGTAGCTCAGGACACACTATAATAAACAGCCCACCTTTTTGAACAGTACCTTCAAGCCCAAGTACAGCGCTAGGTTTTAAACCATCGAAAGCATTGTAAATAACACACGAGAATTCATAACCTAAGTACTGTTTGTAGTGTTTATTCTGAATGACTTTATGTTCATTATCAGTATCAATAAGCGCTTGTTTTGAAATAAACAAGCAGGAAGCAGGTAACGCGAGCTCTTTTAACTGAGACTGGCACCAAACTAAGGAGCCAGACAGCACTAGAAGTTGTCTATGCGAAGCGAATCTCTTTCGCTCCTCAAACCAGGTTTTCAATGAATTGTCTGTCAATCTTTAGGCTCTACTTTATAATACACAAGCTATTTATTTATATTCTAACTCGATAAGGAAAAAAATGCGTTTTTTATCAAGACGTTTAGTCATGCCAAATGACCTCAATTATGCAAATGCTCTGTTCGGCGGCCGTGCCCTTGAATGGATTGATGAAGAGGCTGCGATCTACGCTATTTGCCAATTAGAAACAAATTGCCTAGTGACAAAGCATATCGGTGAAATCTCTTTCGAATCACCTGCAACGCAAGGGGATATTGTTGAGTTTGGTTTAGCAACGAAGAAAGTCGGTAAAACCTCAATCACAGTGACCTGTTTAGTGCGAAACAAAGCAACAAAGAAAACGATTTGCTTGGCAGATGACATTGTTTTCGTCAGAGTCGACCCTGACACAAAACTACCGGTGCCACACGGCAAAACGATAGAGGCTTTAGTGGCGCAAACTCAGGAAGAAATGAAGTCTCTTAATATCTTGTAGAAACTGTCACATCAATATTGCATGCGTTATAAACAATTGAATTAATAAAAGGTTTACAAAGCCTTTATTGTTGATATCATCGCATCGCAAATTGCTTAGGCGATTTGTTTTTAACCAGGGGGTGCAACTTAAGGTTGCTGAGATTCGGAAGAAAACCCTTATTTACCTGATCCGGTTAGTACCGGCGTAGGAATGGTTGTATCACACATCAATTACCTGCTCCAAAACCGGCTCTTTTCTATGGAATTGAAGAGAAGCTAAAATGAACAAAAATATTTATTATTTACATCTAAGACATCGAAAGAAGTCATCTGCTGCTTTGTGTTTACTCAGCGCTATATTGACCTCCAACATTGCACATGCACAAGTTAACGACGACTCAGCAGACATTGAGCGCATTGTCGTTACTTCTGACTTGCGTCAACAGAGTCCTGATAATTTAGCCACGAGCGTTGCTGTATTGGGCGAGTCTTTATTAGAGCTAAGACAAGCGACGCATTTAGAAGATGCCATCGCAGTTGTACCCAACTTAAATTTCTCTAGTGGGGCATCAAGAGGCAAATTTATTCAAATTCGCGGGATTGGTGAGCGTAGTCAATTTTCAGAACCTATTAACCCCTCTGTCGCCCTAGTTGTCGATGAAATTAACTTTTCTGGTATCGGTGGCCTTGGAACCCTATTCGACGTTCAACAAGTTGAAGTATTATCAGGCCCACAGTCAACCGGCTTCGGTGCAACGGGTTTAGCAGGTATCGTTAAAATAGTTAGCAATCAAAGCACTGATTTTCAAGAGGGCTTTGTGCAATTGGGGTTAGGTCAGTCTGGCTATCAGAAGTGGGGCGGCGCATATTCAGATCAGATCGCAGAGGGTCTTACGGGTCGTGTTGCTATTCAACAAGTGAAGAGTGATGGTTTCGTTGAGAATATCTTTTTGGGTAAAGATGACACGAACAATATTGACGAATTTACAGCAAAAGTCAGCTTAGACTATAGTCTGGCAGACAACGCTGATCTTGAATTAAAACTTTATCATTTTGATATAGACAATGGTTATGACGCTTTTTCACTTGATAATGACAACCTAACTCGTTCAGACGAACCCGGATTTGATCGCACCGATACCCAAGCGGTCAGTGTCAAGTATATACATGATTGGGATGATACCCAATTTTCCATCGCAGTAACTCAACTCGAAGCTGAGCTAGACTATGCTTATGACGAAGATTGGACCTTTGTTGGTTTTCATCCTGATGAGTACGCGTCATTTGATCAGTACACCAGAGACATCAGTAACCAAAGCCTTGATGCTCGCTTTGCTTCTACTGAGGAACAGCCTTGGGTCATTGGTTTTTACTATCAAAGCAGTGAGCAATCATTGTTGCGTCAATATACCTTTGCCTCTGCCGATTTCACTAGTACTTACGATCCAAACTCATTAGCCATGTATGGTGAATACAGTTTGCAAGTGGGGGAGCCTCTCTCTCTTACCTTCGGCGCAAGAGCAGAACAGTTTGAAGCTGACTACCTTGATTCCAACGCATTTTCAGAGTCATTAGACGATACACTTTTTGCTGCAAAAGTCAGTGCACAATATCGTATAAACCAAGCATCGATTTTCAGTAGTATCTCACGATCGTATAAAGCTGGCGGATTTAATCCGGATGAAAGAGTCGGTGACTCTGATCGCTTATTTGAACCTGAATATAACTGGAACTACGAGCTAGGAGTGAAGGGTAAGATAGCAAGCGACAATGGCGTAAAAGGACAGCTTTCACTCACGTTTTTCTATATGGAGCGTGAAGACGCGCAGGTTAGTGACTTTGCAGTCTTAGATCGTGAAGACGGTAGCGGAGCAGTCGAATTCATCGATGTTATCGGTAACGCAGACACTGGCTTAAACAAAGGCATGGAAGTGCAAACCCAATGGCAAATCAATGATGCTTTGACGATGCGCGTAAACGTAGGTTACTTAGACGCTACTTTTGGTAACTATGAGACGGTAGACGGCACATTCGTACCAAAACAGTTTCAAGCGCAAGCGCCAAAGTGGACTCTTTACGCTTCAAGTAATTATGCGCTAACGGATGCTTTATCATGGTTAGTTGAGTTCGAAGGAAAGGATAGGCACCGCTTTTCTGTGGGGCATGATGAAACAGCACCTTTCACTGCTCTGGTAAATACTTATGTCACCTGGCAGTCAGAGAATGTTGAGGTACAGTTATGGGCCAAGAATATATTCGACAGAGAGGTACTAACAAGAGGCTTTGGTGGTTTCAATAACGATCCTCGAGACGGTTATTTCCCAGCCAAACCGTATTATCAGTTTGGTCAAGAAAGGCAGTTAGGTCTTACAGCTACTTACCGTTTTTAAAAAGGAGAGTATGATGAAACTTGTGGTTGATATATCACTTTACCCATTAAATGAAAAATACATTGCCCCCATTCAGGCCTTTATTGACCGTCTAAATGACGACTCTCAATTAGATACCAGCACCTCTGCAGCTAGCACTATTATTAGTGGCGAGTATGAGCATGTTATGTTGGTGTTAGGAAGGGAAATGAAACGCACCTACTCTGAAACGGGACAAGCCGTTTTTGTCTGTAAGTTTTTAAACGGGGATAAGATGGGCTCTGGACGTTGAACGAATTTTTTCAGCAGGCGCTAGAGCAGTTTGCACAGCAAAGTCCATTAGAGGTCATTGCTGTGCTTCTGTCCATTCTGTATGTCGTATTTGCCTCTAGACAAAACATCCTGTGTTGGCCCTGCGCTTTGATTAGTACCATTATTTATGCGTACTTATTTTGGGAGACCACCTTAATCTTCCATATGATGCTAAATGTGTACTATGTTGTGATGGCTGTCGTTGGTTTTGTCAGTTGGTCATCAAGTAAAGAGAGCCATGCCCCTTCGTTACCTGTAAGTCACTTGTCCTTATTGTCGCATTTGTATATTCTGTCCGCTGGTTGTTTGATTACACTGTTACTGTCATTGTTAGCAAGTCAGTGGTTCACTTCTGAGTGGGTATACTTAGATGCGGGTACAACGGTGTTTTCGGTTTTTGCAACAGTAATGGTTGCTCGCAAGAAAATAGACAATTGGTATTATTGGTTAGCCGTTAACCCTTTAAGCGCCTATTTGGTCTATCAAAATGGATTGTATCCAACGAGCTTGCTTATGATTTTTTACACCTTAATGTCTGTCTATGGATTGTGGCAATGGCGTAAGGATTTAATAAAAGGTTGCTGAGTTGAAAAAGGGTAAAGAGGAACTATTAACGCTGCTTAGCGAACCTCTTGGTTTGTCTGATGACGCGCTTCTTTACCCTTTATCCGGTGGTGCAATTAACCACTCTTTTTATCTGAATGATGAAAAAAATGAATTCTTAGTAAAATGCTTTGAAGGTGAAGAAGCAACGAATATTGATCGGCTCGAAAGGTTTGAATTACAAGCACATCTGGCTAAGAAAAAAGTAGCTCCAGCGCCTTTGTATATATGTCCTGATAACGGCATATATGTAGAGCAGTGGATTAAACAGCATCGTAGCCAAATTCCTCTATTCTTTGATGAGTTGCATGTGAACGCCTTAGTGAAGTCCATGTCTTTAATTCATAAAATTAATGTCAATACTCGGGTCATTGATTTGCCTGCAGAATGGCGCAATTATCTTGAGTCCATCCCCAGCCCTTCTAGTTTTGTGATTGAACAAGTTGCCGCAGTGACCGAGAAATGGAACAAGCAAGCTAACGAGCAGTCATCATCATGGGTTTTCTGTCATAATGATCTCGTTTGGGCGCATTTATGTCCGCCGACTAAAATCATTTTAGACTGGGAATATGCTGGAATAGGCAATCGTTATTTCGACTTGCTTTCCTGTGCGAAAGTGAATAATTTTAACTCAGAACAGCATGACTTATTGTTGAGTGCCTACGCCAAATACAATGAAATAGCGATCGACGATGTATATCAAGAATGCGCGATTCAAAGTGAATATTTACAACTCACTTACCAATTATGGTACGACGCAGTAGGTTTGCAGCCTAAAAAATAATCACTTGTTTGTCTGTTCCGATAATTATGCATAAAATTCTTTTCTTTTTTTTTCCTAGACGTATAATGCTCGGCACTTCAGGGGTGTAGTTCGAATTGGTAGAACAGCGGTCTCCAAAACCGATGGTTGGGGGTTCGAGTCCCTCCACCCCTGCCACTTATCCATAATTGACTCCAGCATGTGACCGCGCGTTTAAAAAACTGTAAACTCGCATCTTAATTGTCTATGCTATAGCCAAATAGGTAATCTAGGTAACGGCATTTTACATGACGACTGAATACCAACAAGCTGTGTTACAAGCCATGTCCATCCCTCTTTTTGTTCGAACGCTTGAAGCGCAATCGGCTGAAGAGCCATTAATCGATGAAAAAGAACCTGTTACTGAAACTCAAGTAAAACAAGATCCTGAGCGTGTGGATGAAAATTCTCCTTTTGTTCAAAAAGTGCTTGAAGCCATTGGTTTTGGTTCACTGCAAGATGCGAATCTACAATGGTTTATAGAAGACGCTCCCCACATTGCCTTATCAGACAATGTGCTAGTGACTCCACAATTAAAGCAGATGCAAAGCCCTGCAATGAAAAAGACCCTTTGGCTGGCCATACAGCACCTCCGAAGAGACGTTAAATGATCACCGTCTCGGCTTTTAAAGAAGATGACGTTGCCATTGCCTATTCAATATTTAAAACGGCCAGGATTAACCCTTGGTCTTTCACAACCTTTCATCAGTCAGCAATGAATGGACTTTCGCTCGTAGCGAAGGAAAATAAGATGGTGGTCGGTTATATTTTGTTGAGTAGTGTTTTGGATGAGTTTACCTTCGAGGATATTACCGTTGACCTAGCTCATCGCAATAAAGGAATTGGTCGTAAACTCATGGAAGTTTCTTTTCTTAAAGCGGCGGAAATGAAACAAAAATCCATTTTGTTAGAAGTTCGTTACTCAAACAAAAAGGCGATTAACCTTTACCGTGCCTTAGGGTTTGAATTGATAGGCGAGCGTAAAAACTATTATGATACTGCAGTTGATGTGAGTCACGGTGTAGAGACAAAGAAAACAGATAAAAACCCGCCAACTCGAGAAAATGCCTACATCATGAAAAAAGTCTTGTAGATTTACATAAACAGACTCTAATTGCTTTTTAGCATTCAAAAACGCCTCAGAAGAGGGTACAATTCGCGCCCTTGAATTCGTGCCATTAAATGAGACATCATGACCTATCAGAGTGAAATAGAGAAGCGCAGAACCTTCGCAATCATCTCTCACCCCGACGCCGGTAAAACCACTATCACAGAAAAAGTGTTGTTGTTTGGGAATGCTTTACAAACAGCAGGTACCGTTAAAGGTAAAAAGTCCGGCCAGCATGCAAAATCTGATTGGATGGAGATGGAAAAAGAACGTGGTATTTCTGTTACTACATCTGTGATGCAATTCCCTTATCGAGAGCACCTTGTTAATCTCCTCGATACTCCAGGGCACGAAGACTTCTCTGAAGACACTTACCGCACACTAACCGCTGTAGATTCGTGTTTGATGGTGATTGATGCTGCAAAAGGTGTAGAAGCAAGAACGATCAAATTGATGGAAGTCACGCGACTCAGAGATACACCAATAATCACCTTCATGAACAAACTTGATCGGGATACGCGTGATCCTATTGAGTTGCTTGATGAAGTTGAAGATATACTCAAGATAAAATGTGCTCCAATTACGTGGCCAATAGGCATGGGTAAAGAGTTCAAAGGTGTTTACCATCTGTTGAGAGACGAAACAATTTTGTATAAAAGTGGTCAAGGCCACACCATACAAGAAACGAAAATTATCAAAGGCTTACATAATCCTGAGTTAGATACAGCCATTGGTAGTTATGCCGATGAGCTAAGAGACATGCTAGAACTGGTTCAAGGTGCGTCGCATGAATTCGAGTTAGAGGCTTTCTTAGCCGGTGAGCTAACGCCAGTGTATTTTGGTACGGCATTGGGTAACTTTGGTGTTGATCACATGCTCGATGGTTTAGTGGAATGGGCACCAAAGCCACAAGGCAGAGAACACGACGAAGGCAGAGTAGAAAGCCAAGATTCAAAGTTCAGTGGTTTTGTATTTAAAATTCAAGCAAACATGGACCCTAAACATAGAGACAGGATTGCATTCTGTCGTGTCGTTTCTGGCAAGTATGAAAAAGGGATGAAGATGCACCACACACGCATTGGCAAAGATATTCGAGTTGCAGACGCTGTGACCTTTCTTGCCGGTGACCGCTCTTTGTTGCAAGACGCCTATGCGGGTGACATTATCGGCCTGCACAATCATGGCTCAATTCGAATTGGTGATACATTTACCTCAGGTGACAAGTATCGTTTCACCGGGATACCTAACTTTGCTCCAGAGTTATTTAAACGTATCCGCTTAAAAGATCCATTGAAACAAAAACAACTGCAGAAAGGTTTAATTCAATTGTCTGAGGAAGGTGCCGTGCAGGTATTCCGTCCCTTACAAAATAACGATTTAATAGTAGGAGCAGTGGGTGTGCTGCAGTTTGACGTGGTCGTTGCCCGTTTAAAAGCGGAGTACAATGTAGACGCTATTTACGAAGGAATTGCAGTGGCGACAGCTCGCTGGGTTTATTGTAAGGACGCTAAGAAACTGGACGAATTTAGACGTAAAGCAGAAGCAAATTTAGCACTCGATGGCGGCGATAACTTAACCTATGTTGCTCCAACAATGGTCAATTTATCCTTAGCGCAAGAGCGTCACCCAGATATTGAATTTAAAACAACACGAGAACACTAGGGCTTTATAGCAATGAACATTCATCATTTACTCAGTGCGAGATTTTCACAAGCAATCCAAGCGATGGGCATTGAAGATGCGCCTATCCCGATAAGCCGCAGTACTCGTCCTGATTTCGGTGAGTATCAGTTCAATGGTGCAATGGCGCTGGCAAAGAAGCTTAAACAGAAGCCACGAGATATTGCAGAAGAAATACTCAAGCATGTTGAGTTGCAAGACCTTGCTGAAAAATTAGAGATAGCGGGTCCCGGCTTCATAAACATTCACCTTAAGAACGACTGGTTATCACACTGGTGTGAACTAGCCCTAGCGGATGCTCAATTAACAGTAGAGAAGCAGCCGACACAGCGCGTTGTTGTTGATTATTCGTCACCAAACCTAGCCAAGGAAATGCATGTGGGACATTTACGTAGCACCATTATCGGTGATGCGGTTGTCAACGTACTTGAGTTTTTAGGCCATGATGTTATTCGTCAGAACCACATGGGTGACTGGGGAACACAGTTTGGGATGCTTCTGGCCCACTTGAGTGATCAACTTAACAAGTCATCGGTTGCCGAAACGGCGCTATCAGACCTGGAAGACTTTTACCGTGCAGCAAAAGTGAGATTCGATAACGAAGATGGCTTTGCTGACCGTGCAAGAGAGTTTGTCGTTAAATTACAAAGCGGTGACGAGCAGTGCCTAGGTTTATGGCAACAATTCATTGATATCAGTATTCAACACAGCGAAGAAGTTTATCAGAAACTTAATGTAGGCCTCAGTCGCGACGATGTCATGGGCGAGAGCGCATACAACCCCGATCTTCCGCATGTGATTGCAGACCTAAGTGAAAGAAATATAGCGGTGGAAGACCAAGGGGCCAAAGTTGTGTTTATTCCCGAACTGGCCAACAAAGACGGTGATCCCGCTGTGTATATCGTACAAAAGTCGGGCGGTGGTTATCTTTATGCAACAACTGATTTGGCTGCAATTCGCTACCGTTCGAAGCAATTGAAAGCAGATCGCACCTTAATATTCACAGATGCGCGTCAAGCCTTGCATTTTAAGCAGACAGAAATTGTTGCGCGGAAAGCCGCCTACTTACGTGAAGATGAAAGCTACGAACATTGTCCATTTGGCATGATGTTAGGTAAAGATAGCAAACCATTCAAGACGCGTTCTGGTGAAACAATTAAACTCTCTGATTTGCTCGACGAAGCGATCGAGCGAGCGGGTGTGCTGATTAATCAACGAGAGTCAAACTTGAGCGCTGCGGACAAGGCTGATGTTGCAAAGACCGTCGGAATTGGTGCTGTTAAGTATGCTGATTTAAGCAAAAACAGAACAACCGACTACATCTTCGACTGGGATACAATGTTGAGTTTCGAAGGTAACACCGCCCCGTATTTGCAGTATGCTGTCACTCGAGTGAAAAGTATTTTTCGAAATGCGAACGAAGACCTGAATGCTTTCCGCGCTAAGGTAACCGTTGAATCAGCTCAAGAGCACGATCTGGTGGTAAAAATGATGCAGTTTGACGAAGTGTTAGAAGCCGTTGCAAAAGAAGCTACGCCACATTTGATGTGTACATACTTATATGAAGTCGCTAGTGCATTCATGCGTTTTTACGAGGCTAATCCAATCTTGAAGTCTGATGTTTCAGAAGAGAATCGCGCAAGTCGCTTAGGTTTAGCAAGTTTGGCTGCCAGAACATTAGAAACAGGTTTGGAAATTTTAGGTATTCAAACTTTGGATGCGATGTAAACATCAGGCCCATTGGCATTTTGAACAGTACAGAAGTGTCAGTGTGCATGTTGTGGTGAACAATAAATCATAATATGCGTACCAATTTGTTCAGATAATAAAGTTGGGGTGGTGAGACTGCCCCACGACAGAGGATACCATGGTAAAACTACTAGCATTTTCAGGAAGCGCTCGAAAGGGTTCATTTAACTTTAGCATTGCAAAGTGTGCAGCTGAAGGCGCTGAGATAGAAGGCGTAGAAGTCACTACAATTGATATGTCAGAATTCAATATGCCCTTGTTCAATGAGGATTTAGAAGCTGAGTCTGGCATGCCAGAAAACGCGACGAAATTTAAGCAACTATTAATGAGTCACGATGCCTTTTTAATAGCGAGTCCAGAATATAACAGCGGCTATAGTGCGGTTCTTAAAAATGCGATTGATTGGGCGTCTCGAATGGAAGAGGGTGAAAAGCCATTACAAGCTTTCCGCGGAAAATACGCTGCGATTATTGCTGCATCACCCGGTGGCTTGGGCGGTATTAGAGGACTTGTTCCCTTAAGAATGCTTCTAGGCAACATCGGTATTAACGTATTGCCTAATCAACTAGCCGTCAGTGGCGTTAATAAGTTGGTGAACGACAACAACGTTGTCAGCGATGAAAAAACGATTAAAAACCTGCACAACATTGGCCGCTCATTGGCCGAAGCTGTTTTACAGTCAAAAAAATAAATAATACCTCGGTTTTCATCTGAATTCCGAGGACTTTCGTCTATTAAACCTGCGCAAATTTCTGTAATATTCCCGCATTGATTTTTAAGCTACTTTTTGGAACTTATGTTTGAACTAAATCCTATTCAAACCGCCATTGCTGATGTTCGTGAAAGAACGAATTCGCTTAGGGGGTACCTTTGACTTCGACCTTAAAATGGAAAGGTTGGAAGAGGTTTCTCGAGAATTAGAAAGCCCCGATGTATGGAATAATCCAGAGCAAGCACAAGGTTTAGGCAAAGAAAAAGTTGCCTTAGAAGAAGTGGTTGTGACCATTCAAAATTTAGAGCAAGGCGTCGAGGATGTTGAAGGCCTGGTAGAATTGGCTGTTGAAGCCGAGGACGCAGATACGCTTAACGAGGCTGAGACCGAGTTAGCTGAGCTAGTAAAGTCGCTTGAAGTCCTTGAATTTAGACGTATGTTTGCTGGTCCGAACGATAGCAACGACGCGTATTTAGATATTCAATCCGGTTCTGGCGGCACTGAGGCGCAAGATTGGGCTAATATGTTGCTGCGCATGTATTTGCGCTGGGGCGAAGAGCACGGTTTTAAGACAGAGTTGATTGAGGTATCCGATGGAGACGTCGCGGGGATTAAAAGTGCAACGATTCGCTTTGGCGGCGAATATGCATTTGGTTGGCTGCGAACAGAAACTGGCGTGCATCGCTTAGTGAGGAAGTCTCCTTTTGACTCAGGTAATCGTCGCCACACGTCATTCGCATCGGCATTTGCCTACCCTGAGGTGAGCGATGATATCGAAATAGATATTAATCCGGCAGACCTACGCATTGACACCTATCGAGCGTCCGGTGCTGGTGGTCAGCACGTCAATAGAACCGATTCAGCTGTGCGTATTACGCATTTACCGACAAACATTGTCGTGCAATGCCAAAATGACCGGTCTCAGCATAAGAACAAAGATCAGGCATTTAAGCAGTTGAAGGCGAAATTGTACGAGTATGAGCTACAAAAACAAAATGCCGAGAAACAAGCCCTAGAAGACGGTAAGTCTGACATAGGGTGGGGTAGTCAAATTAGGTCTTATGTTCTTGATGATTCCAGAATAAAGGATCTTCGCACAGGCGTTGAAACGCGTAATACTCAAGCCGTCTTAGACGGTGATTTAGACAAATTTATTGAAGCCAGCCTCAAGTCTGGTTTGTAAACTATTAGCATTAACAGGACAACACATGAGTGACCATCAGCAAGATGAAAATAAATTGATTGCGGAGCGTAGAGGAAAATTAGCGCAAATCCGTGAAAATTGCCCATCAAATGGCTTCCCAAATCAATTTGACCGCGAGCATTACGCACAAGACTTACAAGCTAAATTTGGTGATAAAGACAAGGAAACCTTGGCTTCTGAAGCAAACAAGGTGAGTATCGCTGGTCGCATCATGGCGAAACGAGGACCTTTTTTGCTCTTACAAGACATGACCGGTCAGATCCAGTCATATGCAGCAAAAGACATCCAGAAAGACATTAAAGAGAAATACGGTTCTTTAGACATCGGTGACATTATTGGAGTGAGTGGCGATCTACATAAATCCGGTAAAGGCGACTTGTATGTCAATATGGATCAGTATCAACTATTAACTAAAGCACTTAGACCTTTACCTGAGAAGTTCCATGGTTTGGCTGATCAAGAAACTAAATATCGCCAACGTTATGTTGACCTGATCACTAATCCTGATACTCGAAACACTTTCAAAGTACGTAGCCAAATAGTCAATGGCATCCGTAATTTTCTAGCTGATCGCCAGTTCATGGAAGTTGAAACACCGATGTTACAAGTTATCCCCGGCGGTGCGACTGCAAAACCTTTCGTGACTCACCATAACGCCCTTGATATCGATATGTACTTGCGTATTGCACCTGAGCTGTATTTAAAACGTTTAGTCGTTGGCGGTTTTGAGCGAGTGTTTGAAATTAACCGAAACTTCCGCAACGAAGGTTTGTCGACGCGCCACAACCCAGAATTCACGATGCTTGAGTTCTATCAAGCTTACGCCGACTATAATGACCTAATGAACTTAACAGAAGAAATGTTACGTCATTTGGCTGAGACCGTTATGGGTACAAGTGTTATCACTAATACTGTTAAAAATGCAGAAGGCGAGGTCATTGAAACGAAAGAGTATGACTTCGGACAACCTTTTCAGCGTTTAAGCATGGGTGATGCCGTTTTGAAATACTGGCCTGATGCAAATGCTGCTGCGATAAACGATCCTGAGAACCACTTAGATGAACTTAAAGCAATGGCCAAGCAACTACATATTAAAGAGCCTGAAGTTGATGGTATTTGGGGGCCAGGCAAGTACTTGTGCGAGATTTTCGAGGCAACGGCAGAAGAACAACTCGACCAACCCACTTTTATCACGCAATACCCTTGGGAAGTGTCTCCATTGGCTCGACGCAATGATGAAGACCCCTTCGTTACTGACCGCTTTGAATTTTTCGTCGGTGGACGTGAGTTGGCAAATGGCTTCTCTGAGCTTAATGATTCTGAAGATCAAGCAAGCCGTTTCAAAAAACAAGTTGAAGAGAAAGATGCCGGTGATGATGAAGCTATGCACTTTGACGAAGACTATATTACTGCCTTAGAGTATGGCTTACCGCCTACAGCTGGTGAAGGAATTGGTATCGACCGCTTAGTCATGCTATTCACTGACAGCCCGACGATCAAAGACGTTATCTTGTTCCCGCATATGAAGCCGCAAAGCCAAGAGCAGTAAACAAGAAACGCAAGTAGCAACATAGTTAAATATCAAAGAAGCGCCTTCAGGGCGCTTTTTTTTTGTTTAAATAATAGTGCAAGTTTTATCGAGGTGTTGCGATAAACATTGCCGGATTCATGCTGAGCCACTTGAGACTATTTGTTGATAGAGGCTCTCAATAAACGGTAGCTTCATTCCTGTTTCTTCGCCTTTTAATAGCAAAAAGCCGAGGATCCCATCAACTTCAGTTTGTCGATTTTTATTAAAATCCTGATGCATTGATGAGTAGTTATTCTTTGTTAAGTCGATAACATCGTCTATTTGCTGCGAAAGTTCATGATTATCAATTGGAAGATTCATAAATTCATAAAGATCAAATATTTCGCTCTTAATTTGTTTTAGTTCATCTTTAAAGTGTTTAACTTGACCATTTTTGCAGTTTTTCGTTGCACTTAGCGGGTTTATCGCAGCATTTATAGCAAGTTTTTGATATTGAGCGTATTCAATGTCTTCTCTCCACGTCAAGCGCGGGTGTAACTTCATTAATTCGGTCATTGATCGCGTCGACACATTTCTTGAATCGATTTCAGAAGTTTGTATGGGGCAGCCTATCTCTAACTTTCCGCAGGCGGCCTGATGAAAACGGTTAGCCGATACCTGATAAGCAGCATCCGTGGTAATTCCGATCAAATATGGGGTATTTGGTAGGTGCTTTTCAATGAGTGCTTGAGTACCCATACCGTTGTGCAAGAGCAAAACCGTCGTATGATGAGACAGTTTTCCTTGCAGCGCCAGTAGGGTGGTTTCCACTTGGTAATGCTTGATGGGTAAGATGAGCAAATCGATATCTTTCAGTGTTTCCGCATTCAAGTTTACTTGCGGCGCGGTGATCGCAATGTCGACACCGTCTACCTGTTGGAGATATAGAGGTGAAATGGGCTCATAGGTATCGCGGATAAATAAAACCGTTTGCATTTGGTTTTGTTTACTCAAATAAGAAGCAAGGCATACGCCTATCGCACCACGTCCAATAATGCCAACCTTCATGCTAAGCGCACCATAATGATACTTCTTTTAAAAGTTAAGGCCATTTAAGCTCCCATGGTTGACCGTAGCGTGCAAAGCATTGCTGCATTATCGAGGATTCAAACAAAGATCCCGCTAGCGGTAATGCCGATAATTGAAAATGTTCAGATTGATATCTAAATGATAAGCCATAGCTGTGCAAATAAAGCCTATCTGCTTGACTACTAGAGTAACGCTGATCGCCTAAGATCGGGCTACCGAGTGACTTCAAAGCCACGCGTATTTGATGTGTTTTGCCAGTGAGCGGTTTGACCATAAATAGGCGCAAGCTCTTTGGCAAGCTGTCATTTGAATTAGCGTCACTTGCAGAGGTGTTATTTTCAGAAGCGAGTGGCAATGGATGTAAGGGAAAACTAAAAAACTGGCTAATTGCTGGCTTAACTCTGCTTTGCGTCAGTTTATAGTTACCATTCCTTGCCTTTTGCATATCACCTATAATTTTACCCTGCTTCTTCTTCGGCTTTTTGTCGCTGATAGCAATATAATATTTTTGTATTTCTCTACGCTGGAATAATTGAGATAGGGCACTCGCAGCTTGTTGGTTTTTAGCAAGTATTATGCAGCCAGAAGTTGCGTCATCTAAACGATGCACAAGCCATAGCTTACTCACGCCGAAGATAACTTGCGCACTGGGAATTATGCCATTTTGTGCGTCATGCATAGGCATTCCGGTCGGTTTATTAACGACTAAGAAATCGGTATGCTCAAAGACTAGGCTTAGCATGTTGTTGCGATATTAATTATTGAGCAGAGACTAAATTCAGCGCGTCTTGATATTGCAACTCTTCAATCAAATCGATCAATTCTTTACTTTTCTCTTCGCTCATGGATAAACCAGATACAAGATTAATTAAGGTATCATCATCGATAAATTCATTGCGTTCGAGTTTTCTCGTTAGTTCCAATTTGCTGGTCTCGAGAGAAAGAGTAGGTGGAACAAGTGTTTTTGCTGGCGCTTTGATTTGTTCACTTTCTTGTATTTGAGCACAGGTTTGTTCAATTAAGGCGCTGAAATGTTGAAACGTCTCTTCTTGATAATTGGCTTCTCTTAACTGAGCATCGAACGTTGTTGCACATTCATACAATGCTTGTAGGCCCAGATTACCACTGATCCCTTTTATGGTGTGAACGCGCATCTTAGCGCTTTTCATATCTCCAGAGGCTAGCAGTTCGGTTAACTCGCTTGACACTGACTCAAATTCATTTAAAAACTTCCCCAACATTTTGCTTAACAAACTTTCATTTCCACCCAACTGGTTAAGCGCAAAATCGTAGTTAAGAAGTGGAAGGTTTGATGACATAGTTAGGTCCAGACGTTAGTTCGTTAATGGCTTGTAGGCATACTAATGCAATGTGACTAGTGTAAACAAGCTGAATTATCTGTTTACACTTTTATTTTCGTTCATATTGGAGCTTAGCGATATTCAAGGTTATAGTATTGAATAGGGGTTTTGTAAACTCTGCAAGACGAGAGAACGGCGAAAGAATACCGCTTTATAATAATTAAAAACAGGTTAAAAATGATTAAAAATCTAAAAAGAAATCTTGCACTGAGCGCAGTTGCTGCATCAGTCATCGTACTCGGGGCATGTAGCACCGCCGATAAGGATAAGGATCAAGAACAACTTGATACTGGCTTATCTGGCTCAACTATCCCATATGAAAAATATGAATTAGACAATGGCTTAACTGTTGTTCTTCATCAAGACGATTCTGATCCTTTGGTTGAAGTGAACATCACTTACCATGTTGGTTCTGCAAGAGAAGAACTAGGACGTTCAGGCTTTGCGCACTTCTTCGAACATATGATGTTTCAAGGTTCTGAAAATGTGGCAGATGAAGAGCACTTTAAAATTGTGACCGAAGCCGGTGGTACAATGAATGGTTCTACAAATAGTGATATCACTAACTATTATCAGACTGTTCCGGTAAATCAACTTGAAAAAGTACTTTGGTTAGAAGCAGACCGAATGGGGTTCTTGTTAGATGCCGTGACTCAAGAGAAGTTTGAAAATCAACGTGAAACCGTTAAAAACGAACGTGGTCAGCGTGTCGATAATCAACCTTATGGTTTGCGCTTTGAGAGAACGGGCGAAGCACTTTACCCTGTTGGACATCCTTATTCTTGGTCAACGATCGGTTATGTAGAAGATCTTGACCGTGTTAATGTAAATGACCTAAAAAAATTCTTCCAACAATGGTACGGACCAAATAATGCCGTGCTCACTATCGGCGGTGCAATTGATAAAACTGAAACGAAAGCATGGGTCGAAAAATACTTTGGCAGCATCCCTCGCGGCCCTGAAGTAACAAAAGCTGAAAAAGCACCAGCAAAACTGGCTGAGACGCGTTACATCACTTTAGAAGATAAAGTGCACTTGCCTTTACTACAAATCACTATGCCAACGGTATATGCGAAGCATCCAGATGAAGCACCACTTGACGTGTTAGCGGATATTCTTGGCGGTGGGAAAACGTCGTTATTATACAAGAATATGGTAAAGAATGGCTTAGCGATTCAAGCATTCGCGTCGCATCCATGTCGTGAATTAGCCTGTGAATTTACCTTGCTTTCTCTTGTTAACCCTCAGAAAGTACAAAGCCTTAAACAAATGCAGACGATCATTGATGAGACATTGGTTGAATTTGAAGAGCGCGGCGTGCAAGACGATGATTTACAACGCACTAAAGCGAGCATCGAAAGTAACACTATTTTTGGCTTGCAAAGTGTTGCAGGAAAGGTTCGCCAATTAGCGAGCGGTGAAATATTTAGCAATGAGCCCGACGGTATTCAAGCCGATATCGAGCGATATAATGCTGTGACAAAAGAAGATGTAATGCGAGTTTATAATCAATATGTTAAAAACAAACCAGCAGTTGTACTGAGCATTGTACCAAAAGGACAAGCACAACTTGCTGTTGCAGAGCAGAACTTCACCTTACCTGAGCGCAATTTTGAAGCACAAACAGGCGAACAAGCGGATATTAAACAAGCCGTCATTAAAGATGACTTTGACCGCAGTATTCAGCCAAGCGCTGGTGTGAACCCAATCGTAGGGATTCCAGACTTTTGGAAGCACAACTTAGATAATGGCATCGAGATATTAGGTGTAGATACAAAAGAAACGCCTACTGTATTTATGAATATTGCGATGGAGGGAGGTACGTTACTGGATTCTCCAAGCAAGCCAGGTGTAGCGTCAATGACTGCTCAAATGATGAATGAGTCTACAGCCCTTTCTAGTAATGAAGAGCTAGCTAATCGCTTAGCGTTGTTGGGTAGTCGTATCACCTTTACGTCTTCTGGTCGCTACACAAATGTGTACGTGACTTCACTCAGTAAAAACCTAGATGAAACATTAGTTATTTTGAAAGAAAAGCTGTTCTCACCCGGTTTTAAAGAAGAAGACTTCACTCGTTTGAAACAAAATACTTTACAAGGCTTACAGCAAGTACTTAAGAATCCATCAGCGCTGGCAAGTCGAGCACGTGCTCTTGTTTTGTATGGCGAAGATACTATCTTAGGTCAGCCTGAAGGTGGAACAACTGCCAGTGTTGAATCAATTACTGTAGATGATTTGAAAGCCTACTATGATGCTTATTATCGACCGAATTTAGTCGATATGGTGGTTGTAGGTGATATTTCCAAAGCGCAAGCACTAGAAGCAACAAAGTTGCTTGCAACGTGGGAAGCTAAATCATATGAGTTACCTAGTTTTGGTGAATTTGATGCGCCAGAAAAAGGTAAGATTTATTTAGTGGACAATCCAGGTGGCGTTCAATCAGTAATATCAATTGTTAAGCATGCAATGGTGTATGACGCTGAAGGCGAGTACTTTAAATCGAGATTGATGAACTTCCCTCTAGGTGGCATGTTCAATAGTCGTATCAACTTGAATCTTCGCGAAGATAAAGGGTATACCTATGGCGCTCGAAGTGGCTTTAGTGGTGGTAAACTTACCGGTACTTTCTCTGCCGGGGCTGATGTTGCTGGTCAACATACTGTCGCCAGTATTCAAGAGTTTTTAAGTGAAATTTCTGAGTATCAAAAGTCAGGAATGACCGAAGAAGAACTTGAATTAATGAAAAAAGCCTACACTCAACGAGATGCGCTTAGTTCTGAAACACCGACGCGTAAAGCGGGTATTTTGATCCGTATGCTCGGTTACGACTTAGATAAAGAGTATCGAGATCGTCAAAAAGACATTATTAACAAAGTGACGACTGAAGAACTCAATAAATTGGCTGCCCGTTGGTTAGATACTGACTCAATGGATATTATTGTTGTTGGTGATGCAGAGACATTGCGTGAGCAATTGACTGTCTTAGATCGTGAGATTGTCGATCTTAGCGTGCCAAAGTAACAGATTCTTTGATGCGATTTATTGATTAACCCTCTATACTAGAGATAATCAAAAAAAAGTACCCCTGCAGTAGATTATTGCAGGGGTTTTTTAAACCCAGTAATGGAATAATAATTTGGCTATTGATCCGCAAACCTTCTCAAATCGCCTTAGCGCATTGTCACAGTCTCAGTTCCAATCTTCTTTGCCAAACATTAAGCATGGTGTTGAAAGGGAAGCATTGCGAGTAAACCCAAACGGTGGTTTAGCAAGCAGTATGCATGGTGATGCACTCGGGGCTCCTTTAACTCATGAATCAATAACGACAGACTTTTCCGAAAGTTTGATGGAATTTATTACGCCACCTGAAAAGCAAGCGCGAGTTACCTTGGCGCAACTGGCCGATATCCACAAATTTGTGTATGACAATATCGGAGAAGAACGCTTGTGGCCAATGAGTATGCCTTGCTTTGTAAATAAGGAAACGAGCATTCCAATTGCGCGTTATGGCAGTTCAAATGTAGCCAAAATGAAAGAGGTCTACCGGAAAGGTTTGCATAATCGCTACGGCAGTATGATGCAGGTTATTGCAGGTGTTCACTTCAACTTTTCATTGCCTGATGAGTTTTGGCAGGCATGGTGCGATCTGAATGAAGTAGAAAACACCGTAGAGCAACGTTCGGCCTATCATTTTGACTTGATTAGAAACTTCAGACGTTTATCTTGGTTAATTCCTTATTTATATGGCGCATCTCCCGCTCTTTGTCAGTCGTTTTTAGCAGGTAAAGAGCAAAAGTTTCCATTTGAAAAGCTGGGAGTAGGTACTTTATATTTACCCTACGCAACGTCTTTGCGTATGAGTGATTTAGGTTATACAAACTCAGAACAGTCATCCTTAAATATTTGCTACAACGATTTAGGGTCGTACGTAAAATCAGTACGCGCGGCAATCAACACACCGTCGGAACAATACCGGGCATTCCCAACCGGAGAAAACGGTCAGTGGGAACAACTAAACGACAATGTATTGCAGATTGAGAATGAGCTTTATAGTCCAATTCGTCCAAAGCAGGTGGCTAAATCGCTCGAGAAACCGAGTGATGCTTTAGAAGACCGTGGTGTTAGCTATATTGAAGTGCGAGCGCTAGATGTTAATCCATTCTCACCGCTGGGTATTGAAGAGAATCAGTTCTATTTCCTTGATGTATTTTTACTTTACTGTTTGCTTGACGAATCTCCCAAATTCGAGCAAAAAGCCTATGAAGAAAGTGAAGCTAACCTCAACAAGGTAGTGTTAGAAGGGCGAAAACCTGGACTAAATCTACTGCGTGATAAACAAGAAATTAGTCTCGCTGACTGGGCCGAAGATCTGTTTGGTGATTTGAAACAAGTCGCCTTAATACTGGATTCTGCAAATGGAAATGAAAAGTATAGTGCTTCTGTTGAGAAAGAGTTCTTAAAAGTGAAAGATCCGTCGCAAACACCTTCTGCACGTTGGTTAAACACTTTGATTGAAAATAATATTGATAATAGTCGAATAGGCTTAGAACTCGCACTTGAGTATAAGAAGTATGCGAGTGGTTTAGATTATCTTCATATCAGCGAAGAAGACTTTAAGCAACAAGCGAGAGAGTCTATTGCCAATCGGGAGCAAATTGAAAAAAGTGATACGCTTGATTTTGCTGACTTTATTGAGCGTTACTTCGCAAAATAAAAAGATCGGTGCGTTTAAGGCGCATCGTATTTTGTTTCATTAACGTTTTTTATTGTAAAAAAAAAGCCCAAACAAATGTTGGGCTTGAAGTGAGTTAACAGGGAAACACGTTAATTCAGTAATATTATGAGTTCTTGTAGGTGTAAAAGTTCCCATCATGCTAAAAAATATTTGTCATTTATTCATTTTTTCTGCTTTTCTATTCTTATTAAGTGCCTGCGTCACTCAGCCACCCAAAGAAAAAGAAAACATTTGTGCCATTTTTTACGAAAAACGAGATTGGTTTGACGCAGCCTATGATATGCGAGAAAAGTGGGGCGTTCCGATTCATGTTCCGATGGCAATGATGTATCAAGAAAGCTCATTTCGGCATGATGCCTTGCCTCCGAGAGATTATGTGTTTTTTGGTCTCATACCGTGGGGTAGAGTGAGTACCGCATATGGCTACTCACAAGCAAAGACAATGACCTGGTCGGATTATAAAAAAGAGACAGGTAATATATTTGCTAGTCGCGAAGACTTTGAGGACGCGATAGACTTCATGGGGTGGTTTATCACTAAAACCCATCAAATTAATCGCATATCTAAATGGGATGCTAACGCGCAGTATCTCAATTATCACGAGGGCTGGGGCGGCTATAAACGCAAGTCATACCGTAAGAAGCAATGGTTGGTCGGTGTTGCTAAAAAAGTTGATGCGCGCTCGAAAAGATACGCCAAACAAATGAAAGTTTGCGAAGAAGACCTCAGTAAAAATTGGTTTATGCGTCTCTTTTCGTAAACCTATTTGATCTACCTCAAACTTTGCGTCTGACTTATATTAATCGGGCACAAAGACTTGATCTCGATCAGCATTAGAGAGCCAAAATTTAACTATTCTTACCATAGAGAAACAAACCAACGAGGTGAGTTATGTTAGATTTAATTTTTGGTGATGCAGTTGTTTGGGGTTCTTTGTTAGGCATTTTAATAATGCTTATTATGAGTGCTTATTTTACTTATATGTTTATTCATAATAGTGCGCCAGAAGAACACAAATAAGTAGCATCGACGCTATCGACGCAAAGGGCGTAGGGGCAATCTGCTGATAACCTGCGCTTTTTTAGTCGTACTTTCTGTGCTCGTCATTCTGTTGAATAAGTGCCAGTAATGCGCCTGAGCCACCCCATTCGAGTGGTGCCTGATGAAAACCCATTACAAACGGGTGCTGAACCAGCCAACTAGGCACTTTACGTTTAAGCACTCCTGCACCAAGACCATGTACAATGCAGACGCAATGCAAGTGCTTTTTATGTGCTTCGTAAATAAGCGCAGCGATCTCGTGCTTTGCGTTCTGAGCATTCATGCCGTGCAAATCAAGTATAAGGTCGGGTGGTATTTCGCCATTGCGGAGTCGCTTGACTTCGTCACTTCGCTCGCCTTCTTTAACATACCTAAGAGGACCGTGATTGAGTAAGTTAGCCTCAAAACCATCTGAAAATTCAAACAACGCATTCGCTTTTTTCTCAAGTTGATTTGTTGCTTGATGCTTCTTACGTCGACTTTGCTTTTTTTCATCCACTGTTAATACATATTTGTCATGCTTTACTGGTTTAGCATCAGCAAACAAACGGCTGAACGAGAGTTCATCCTGATTATGGGAATGAGATTCTGTATTTTTAACTTTTTTTGGCATTTGTGGCAGATAACAAGCGAATTTCGTTCTGATATTGCGTATCATATCAGGATTATAGTTAATTGAGTTAGTAAGTTAATGGCTGTCGACAATTCCGACAACAATGAAGTGTTCCCTGAGGTTAACAGTGATGATTCTCTTTCCGATTCGTTAATAGAGCCGCATGTTGCTCAGGAATTAGAAAGTGTACTGGATTGGATCCGTTATAGTATTTCTGTGTTTTACCAAGCCGGTGTGTTTTTTGGGCACGGTACGGACAATGAATGGGATGAAGCCTCCAGTTTAGTTTTCCAAGCCTTAAATTTACCTCTCGATATGCCGGCCTCAAGACTTGAGCTCCTGTATCAGGCAAAGGTAACGACAACAGAAAAAGCGATATTGATTGACTGGTTACAACAACGTGTTGACCAGCAGCGCCCGCTTCCATATATTACGCATCAGGCATGGTTTGCTGGTATGCCCTTCTATGTCGATGAGCGGGTCTTGATACCTCGCTCACCATTTGCTGAACTGCTGCAGAATGGCTTCAAGCCATGGCTAAGCTCTGATTCTGAACCACAGCATATCCTTGACCTTTGTACTGGCGGTGGATGCATTGCGATAGCCATCGCTAATAAATTTGACTCAGCCGTTGTGGACGCTGTTGATATCGATACGGGCGCATTAGACGTCGCTTCGATGAATATTTATGAGTATCAGCTAGAAGATCGTGTCTTTCCCTTGCAATCCGATTTGTTCTCAAGCCTTGATGGTCAGCGGTATGATTTAATTATATCAAACCCGCCCTATGTGGATGAGCAGGATATGCAGGACCTACCTGATGAATTTCTGCATGAACCAGAGCATGCGCTTGCTGCAGGACATGACGGCTTAGATTTAGTCGAAGTGATGCTTCAACAAGCTCCGAATTATTTAAATGATCATGCTTGGATCTTAGTTGAGGTGGGTAACAGTGAGGTACACATGACGCATCGCTTCCCTGGTTTAGAGGTTCAATGGTGTGAATTTGAGAACGGCGGCAGTGGCATATTTGCAGTCCAAAAAGAAACGCTGGTGAATTACTGGCAACAAAACCAGCAGTAAGTCATTGCCGACTGGCAAGCAAGAAAATACTACAAGAAATAAAAAGGAAATAAGAAACATGTCCGGCAACACATTTGGAAAACTCTTTACGGTTAGCACTTTTGGTGAAAGTCACGGCATCGCCATAGGTGGCGTTGTTGACGGGTGCCCTCCAGGCTTAGAGTTAGACGAAAGTGACTTGCAGGGTGACTTAGATAGACGCAAGCCAGGCACATCAAAGTATACGACTGCTAGAAGAGAAGATGATGAGGTCAAAATCCTAAGTGGTGTGTTTGAAGGTAAAACGACAGGCACTAGTATCGGTTTACTGATTAATAATAAAGACCAGCGCAGTCAAGATTACTCAAAGATTAAAGATTCCTTTCGCCCAGGCCATGCAGATTATACTTATCAGCAGAAGTTTGGTTTCAGAGATTATCGTGGCGGTGGTCGCTCATCAGCGCGCGAAACGGCTATTCGAGTTGCCGCCGGTGGAATTGCAAAGAAATATTTAAAACAGTTACATGGCATTGAAATAAATGGCTACATTAGCCAGTTGGGTCCAATCGTGATGGATAAAGTGGATCATACCGTGACGAACACTAATCCATTATTCTGTCCTGATGAAACAAAACTAGACGAGCTTGACCAGTATATGCGAGCGCTCAAGAAAGAAGGTAACTCAATAGGCGCCAAAGTCAGCGTAAGTGCGACAAATGTGCCTGTCGGTTTAGGTGAGCCTGTCTTTGACCGTTTAGATGCAGAGATTGCACATGCCATGATGGGCATCAACGCAGTAAAGGGCGTGGAAATTGGCGACGGCTTTCAGGTTGTTAACCAAAAGGGGACTGAACATCGTGATGAAATGTCTCCAGACGGTTTTCACACTAATCATGCTGGTGGTGTTTTGGGAGGTATCTCTAGTGGCCAAGAGATCCTTGTTCATATGGCCTTAAAACCTACTTCCAGTATCAGTATCTCTGGTCAGTCGGTAGACATTCATGGCAAACCTGATGATGTTATTACCAAAGGCAGACATGACCCTTGTGTTGGTATTCGTGCCGTACCTATTGCTGAAGCAATGCTAGCCTTAGTGCTTATGGACCATCTGTTAAGACATCGCGCACAAAATACTGGTGTTGAGTCGATAACCCCGGTCATTCCTGCACAGAAATAATTAACTTTAAGGCAATGCACGTGTTTTTACGTTTCTTAATAACAACTAAAAGCCGTGCTGCCGCGAATAGCTCCGTAAATCTGGGTTTATTATCTTTAACCTACTTTTTCTACTTCGGCCAATTAGGTGTCATTACGCCTTATGCTGGCGTATTTTTAGACGGTCGTGGTTTTAGCTCTGAAGAAATCGGCAGCCTATTAGCTATCATTACACTCACACGGGTATTGGGTCCAAACCTATGGGCCAGTATTGCAGATAAGACAGGTCGCGGTGGCGATATAGTGCGCTTTGGATGTTTACTCGCGTTTATCACCTTCAGCGCAGTGTACTTTTCTTTCGATTTTTGGTCTTTAACGTTTAGTTTCGGCATCATGATGATGTTTTGGACAGCGGTATTACCACAACTGGAAGTAATGACGGTTAGCGCTACTAAGCTCTCACGAGGTGGGTATGGTGCAATTCGACTATGGGGCAGTATTGGTTTTATCGTAATGAGCCTTTCGGTAGGCGCGCTGTTAGATTACTTCAGTACCGAAGTAATTATTTATACAGCAAGTTTCACTTTATTCGGTTTGTATTTAAGTTCCTTGCTGATCTCATCACCTCCAGTTTCTACGGATCAGAACAATCAGCATACTAGTACGTGGAAAGAGGCCTTACGCTATCCTTTCATTGTCTTTATGCTGTCTGCCATTTTGCTTCAAATGAGTTTTGGGTCTTTCTATAGTTTTTTTGCACTTTACATGACTGACTTAAGTTACTCCGGCAAGCAAACGGGTTTCTTTATAGCGATTGGCGTATTGGCTGAAATTGGGATCTTTCTCGTCGCTTCTCGAGTTATCGCGAGGGTAGGAGTGAAGTGGGTGTTATTTGTTTCATTGCTATTAACCACTTTGCGTTGGTTTATTTTGGCAATCATCCCAGAATTCATTGGCAGCATTATTTTTAGCCAAATTTTACATGCCTTTAGCTTTGGGATGACACATGCAACATCTGTGTATTTCCTACACCATTACTTCTCTGAAGGTTTTCAAAGCAGAGCGCAGGCCTTGTACGTAAGCATTGCTTTCGGTGTTGGCGGGGCAATTGGTAGCTTTGTTGCCGGGCAAACATGGCAACAAGGCGAAGGGGCGAGGTTCAGCTTTTTGCTGTCGAGCGGATTTGCGCTTACTGGTGCGGTAATGGTGTTGCTTGTTAGTAGTAAAATGTTAAACAAAGCGCCGAGCGAGACTTAAGAGTGACTCTATAGATTAGGGCAGTAGCACACACAAAAAAGCCCGCATACGCGGGCTTTATAATGTTTCTGTTCGATTATGCAAAGTTGCTTGCTGCAAAATCCCAGTTCGCTAGTGCCCAGTAGGCTTCTAGGTAGTTAGGACGAACATTACGATAATCAATGTAGTAAGCGTGTTCCCACAAATCACATGTTAATAGAGGCGTTACACCTTCTTCAGTAATTGGCGTGCCAGCGTTACTTGTGTTTACGATATCTAAGCTGCCATCCGCAGTTTTTACCAACCAAGTCCAGCTAGAACCAAAGTTGTTTACCGCTTTATCATTGAAAGCTGATTTGAACTCAGCAAAAGAGCCCCATTTTGCGTTGATAGCATCTGCCAAAGCGCCAGTTGCTTCACCGCCGCCATTTGGGCTTAGGCTGTTCCAGTAGAAGGTATGGTTCCAGATTTGAGCTGCATTGTTAAATACACCGCCTTCTGAATTTTTTACGATTTCTTCAAGTGATTTTGAAGCCATGTCTGTACCTTCAACTAAACCGTTTAGTTTAGTTACGTAGGTGGCATGATGTTTACCGTAATGAAATTCTAAAGTTTCTGCAGAGATATGCGGTTCAAGTGCATTTTTTTCGTAAGGTAGTGCCGGTAATTCAAAAGCCATTTTGTTCTCCGTTTTGGGTCTGTGTTTCAAGTTTGAATTTTTATTTAACTATATAGTTGGGATGATTATAGTAAATCCAAGAATAATCACGAATTAATTCGCTAATAAGTTATAACTAGTTCGAAAATAAACCCAAAGAAGATCATTTTTTACTACTTTTTCTGCGTAATATCGTTAATATTCACCTCATAAGCTTAAATCTAGATTTTCTAACGGTAAGGCGCTTGTTTTTTGCGATTACACCCTCACTGTTAGATGCATTGCAACAATTAATAAAAGGTTCTCTAATGGAAACAATTGATAAAATCAAAGAGCAAATTAGTCAAAACCCTGTTCTTTTGTATATGAAAGGATCACCGAAGTTACCTTCTTGCGGTTTTTCAGCACAAACAGTGCAAGCGCTTATGAACTGTGGTGAGCAATTTGCTTACGTAGATATCCTTCAAAACCCTGATATACGCACAGAGTTGCCAAAGTTTGCTGACTGGCCAACATTTCCGCAATTGTGGATTAATGGTGAATTGATTGGCGGTTGTGACATTGTTCTTGAGATGTTCCAACAGGGTGAACTACAACCTCTAATTACTGAAGCTGCTGTTAAAACAGATAGCGAGTAGTTCTAGTTCGCAAGCCTGTATTTCTCGGGTGTAAACAAAAAAACCAAACAGACAGTTTGGTTTTTTTGTATTTGAAATTTTTTATTGAGTGGAAAAGAGTAATTTAGCCTACGTCTTTAAATAGGCTTTCATCGATAATAGTGTTGTCGATAACTTCCTGTGCAAGCTCAATGCATTTCCCGCATTGGCTACCCAGTGCCATAATTTGTTTAAGTTCACGCATATTGCCAACGCCGTGGGTTTCCACTGCATTTTTTATTTGCTTGTCAGTGATGCCATAACACATGCATACGAACATTTTCAAACGCCTCTTAATCAATATGCAAATGATAATAATTGTTATTTAGTTTGAGCGCAAGTGTTTTTGCGATTAATTCTCAATAGCGTTTGCGAGGGGCCAAGCGCCAAATGACTGATATCGGTTTACGATGTAACAGAACAACTCTGCGGTGCGTTGCGTGTCGTAAAGAGCAGAGTGAGCCTCTGATTGATTAAACGCGATACCAGCCGCTTCACAGGCTTTCACCAGTACAGTTTGTCCTAAGGCAAGTGCAGAAAGTGTTGTTGTATCGAATGACACAAAGGGGTGAAAGGGGCTTCTTTTCACTGAATGCCGTTCTAGGGCAGCATTAACAAAGCTTTGATCAAATGTGGCGTTGTGCGCAACAATCACCGAGCGCTGACAATCGGCTTGCTTCTGATATTTCCTGACATGTTTACATAAGGCTTTAAATACTTCGCTTTCTTCTTTCGCACCGCGCAGCGCACAAAAGGGATCGATGCCATTAAACTCAATAGCCGCTTTTTCAATGTTCGCGTCCTCAAACGGCTGAACGTGCTCGTGAAAAGTCGTGTCGGGTATCAACAAGCCTTGCTCATCAAATTTAAGTGTTGTCGCGGCGATTTCTAATATTGCGTCGGTTTGCGCATTAAACCCAGCAGTTTCGATGTCAATTATTACGGGAAAGTAACCGCGAAAGCGGTCTTTTAATAAAGCGTTGGTATTTGACATATGAAACAATCTTCCTTCAATCGTGGCGTGCTAGAGTGTTGCGAGTGGGGGCATTTCCGCTGAGCGGTCGCACTCGTCAAAGATGTTAATTTGCTTAAGTTTTTGCTGCTTGGTGTCGATAGTAACAGTAATCTTCTTGAGACATTCTTTAGATGAAATAATTAAAATGAAAAAAAGAAATCAATTCCTAATTAGCATGTTCTGTCTGATCCCATTCATTGCATCAGCCAACTTGCGTGAGTATAAAGCATCTGTAGAGAATTCTGAATGGTCTTTGGGTGAACAAACACGATTAAAGTGTGAATTAATGCATCCTGTACCAGGTTATGGGCTTGCTTCATTTGTGACCGAGGCCTCTAAACAACTCAATTTAGAATTTGTATTGGATATGCTTCGTTTACCCAATCGATATGATGTGGCTACGGTTTATTCAACGCCACCTAAGTGGATGCCAGGAGAGTTGACCAAGACCATCGGTCAAATGAACCTGCGAAAGCAATATGATGGTGATTTACCATCTGAGTCAGCTTGGGAAATGTTGACGGAGTTAGAAAAGGGCTACTGGCCAACGATTCATTACCAAGATTGGAATAATCGATTTGACTCAGTCGCCGTGGCCTTAAATTCCAGTAATTTTGAACCTTCTTATCATGCATTTGCCGATTGTGTAGCTAATCTTTTGCCATTCAACTTTGAAGATATTGCCTACACCGTGCTGAGCTATAAGAAAAGTAGTGTTGAATTGACCAATTATTCAAAGCGCCGATTAGATATGATTGGTGAGTATTTGAAAGAAGATCTCGACTTAGAGCTTGTCCTTCTTGATGGTTATTCTGATAGCTATGGTGGTTCATGGAATAACGAACAACTGTCTATTCGCAGGGCAAATGAAATCAGAGATTTCTTTACATCTATGGGAGTGGATACTCGCCGTATTGAAGTAACGGGTCACGGCGAAAAACGACACGTTTCACCTAATGATAACGAGCTTTCAAGAGCTAAAAACCGCAGAGTAGTTATTCAGTTGGCTAAGTTGTAATGTGTTATTCTTGCTTGCTTCGAGCGCTGCTCTTTAAATAATTCAATGTGATATCAGGATGATCAGTGAATAGCCCATTGACCCGAATTGTGTCAATGGTGAGTTTTAATAGGCTCTCTGATGTCATAGCTTCAGGCAAATCATCGGCACGGAAAGTATATGGATGAACCTTCAAGCCCAGAGCTTGAGCATTTGCAACAAGGCCAGTTTGTTGGCTTTCCTCGAATGAATAAATGTGTGGCAACCAAGGGCCAATACCTTGCGCGTAGCTAGCTATTTCTGTTAAACCTGCTTGAGTACGCAAATAATCATAATCTGCAGAGCTTTCGGCCCAATCGTTCTCAGCGATAAGCTGCACAAGTGGCGCAGTCACACCAAAATCATATTTTAGCCTTTTTAGGGTCGTCGGATAAAAGGACTGTATAAAAATTTTCGCCTGCTTATCAAGCAAGTCATGCTCTTTTAGCACATTCACCACAAAGAGGGTAATGTCTTTACCTTGCTCTAAATGCCATTCTGAGGCCTTAATTTCGGGATAAAAGCCTACATTTTTTCCGTGAATTTTATTCAGTAATTTTATGTGTTGAATATGCTGTTCAAGAGAAGCGACTTTAAATGCCGCTCTCCCTCGATAACGTTTAGGGTAAACCTGTTCACCTTGTATATTTTGTCGCTCATGAACAAATAAGGTTTGCAGTTCAGCCCATGTGAAATCGATGGCATAAAAACGGCCATCCTCGCGAGAGCGTTCAGGAAAGAGACTTTCAACATTTGTGACTGTATCAATGTGAATATCATGCAACACAATGGGCACATTATCAGCACTTAGCACAATATCTTGTTCGATATAGTCTGCTCCTTGCATAAACGCTAAGGTGGCAGCATCTAAAGTGTGTTCGGGTAAATAGCCAGAAGCCCCCCTGTGAGCTATCACAGCAAATGAGGTTTCATTCTCTGTATTGAGTGAAGAAAGTGCTTCGCTTTGCGGGTCTTGCGACGTTGACAGCAATAAAAAAAACATCATCACTGTCATCATCATTACTTTCCTTCTTGAATAAGTTCTATCGCGTAACCGCTAGGGTCGCGCACAAAGGCGATGACAGTCTTGCCACCTTTCACTGGGCCAGGTTCTCTATAGACATCGCCACCTTTCGCTTTTATTTGATCACACACAGCATAGATATCATCGACACCAATTGCCAAGTGACCAAATGCGTCGCCGTGTTCATAATCAGTTTTACCCCAATTATAAGTCAGTTCTATGACAGTATTACTGTCCTCATCGCCATAACCCAAGAAAGCGAGTGTATATTTGTACTCTTCGTTATCGCTTTGGCGCAACAAACGCATGCCAAGGGTATCAGTGTAAAAAGCAATAGACTCTTCGAGGTTGCCAACACGTAGCATGGTATGTAGTAATCGCATTAAAATCTCCTATTTCGTTTTATAATTGCGTATCGACTGTTTGTGTTATCACAACTTCTGTGCTCTGAGGATGTGAACTTCACCTAAGCCAACTATTCAAGGGTGATCAGTAAAATACTCTTCTATTAATCTTGTCGCAACTCTGTCAGCAATTGCAGCATCTAGCACGATAACATCGACTTTTACGATTCGAAATTCGTCCACCGAAGATAAATGCTGTATTGAAGAATCATGGGCATCAATGTTATGTCGGTTTGGCTATAGAGTTTAAAATCTTTGGGTAGCACTTTGAGAGCATAGTTTTACTTTGTCGTTATACAGGCTATCCTTAGTGGTAGTAATAACATTGCGCTACGATAGTATCGCTAATGCAACTAATGGTCGAGTACGGTTTAGATGATTTTAAATACCAATATCAAGGTCCGAAATAATATTAATATTATTGGCAATGGTGACAAAACAATTTTGCTTGCTCATGGCTTTGGCTGTGACCAAAAAATGTGGCGGTTTTTAACACCGATGCTTGAAAGAAACTTCAGGGTTGTTCTGTTTGATCATGTAGGTAGTGGACAATCGGATTTGTCATCATATGACAAAAAGAAATACTCTTCCCTAGATGGGTATGCAGAAGATATAGTTGAGATATGTGAACAATTGACGTTGAAGGACGTTATATTCATAGGGCACTCGGTGAGCAGCATGATCGGTATGCGCGCAGCCATTCAATCTCCACATCTTTTCTCACGTTTGGTTATGATCTGCCCTTCTCCTTGCTTTTTAAACTTTCCCCCTGAATATGCGGGAGGTTTCGAAAAAGAAGATTTAAAAGAGCTCATTAACCTGATGGATAAAAACTATATAGGATGGGCAAATTACCTAGCGCCTCTTGTGATGGGCGCTGATAATGAATCAGTACTTATTGATGAGCTAGAGGGTAGCTTTTGCTCTACGGACCCAAGATATGCCAAACCGTTTGCTGAAGTCACTTTTTTTTCTGACGATCGAGCTACGTTATCCCAAATATCTATGCCGACATTAGTTTTGCAGAGCGCTAACGATAACCTAGCCTCTGTAGACGTAGGGCGTTTCATTCATGAAAAAATTGCAAATTCTAAATTAAGCATACTAGAGGCTCACGGACACTGCTTACATATGACCCATCCGGAAGAGGTGTTTAACGAAATAGTCAGGTTTACTGCTTGAGTAATACACAGCTAGATTATTTTCCGTGTTTACTCATGACTACAGACATAGAAACCAATCAGGTTAGCTATTTAAATCAATATGCAGTTGACCTTATTGGCATACCCTTAAACCCTGCGGTCAGTCTATTTGATTTTATATCAAAGGCTTCATGGATCTTTTTTGAAAGCTATATTCGACCTGCTTTAATTAAGGATGGCCAGTGCACAGAAGTTCAAATAACCTTAGTTAGTCAAAAGCTTGGGAAAATTAATGCAGTTGCGAATGTTTCTTTGATTGAGTCTGTTTTATTTTGGTCTATACAGACTGCTGAAGATAGGGACAAGCTTTATCAAGAGTTACTGTCAGCTAGAGAGCATTTGGAAAACCAAAACGAAAAACTATTAGAGCTAACACGCCTAGATCCCTTAACTTCCCTCCTAAATCGTCGAGCTGCGGCCGATGACTTTATGAAAATGGCAAACCAATTAACGCGATCGTTTTGTCCAACATCATTTTTGATTATTGATATAGATTGGTTTAAAGAGATAAACGATAATCATGGTCATGGTGTAGGTGATGAAGTATTGACTAAGTTGGCAAATACTTTCAAAGAGGCATCAAGAAGCACGGATATCCTAGCTCGGTGGGGCGGGGAGGAGTTTCTAATCATTTTATTCAACTCAAACGTCATTGATGCTCAACTTTTTGCATCTCGCTTGCACGAAAAAATAAAATCAATCTTGCTACCAAATAGTGAACAGTTAACCGTGAGTATTGGAATAAGTGGTTTGAGTGAAAACGAACTGAAAGACAATGAGCTGCTAGATAAAGTATTAAAGCGAGCAGATACTGCGCTTTACAAAGCGAAAGAGAAAGGACGCAATCGAACCGAAATTCTTGAGTGACTATAACAATATGAATGTTTTGACTGAGTATAAGCTAAACACGCTTAATTCGTGCTAACTCAGACCTGAACAGACACTGACCCGTTTTTCACACTAAAAAGCTAGCGCAAAAAAGCGATGAAGCTAAATACTCGCGCTTGTGTAATTAGCTTCTTTGTTTAGGCTTTATTGATGCATTCTATGGCGTTTTGTCTTGTTTCCAAGTAAATGCCAAATAGATGATAAGCAAGCCGGTAAAAATCTCAAAGGTGCTGAAGAACATAAAGTAAATTGCGCCTCCCATGCTCACCGTTGCAATTTGTACTGAAGTGGTAATGATACCTGCCACAATATTAAAATATCTATTGAGTTTAAAAGTTAATGTCCCAGACAAAACAATCATGATCATAGGAACTTGCATTATAAAGGAAAACATCAATAAGAATTCGTCTGTGATTTTCATGTTACCTACTGCACCGGATAAAAATGCTTTTAGATAATCGGCATCGTGTAAAATAAATACATCGCAATAGATATAATTCACGGTTAGGTAAATCCAAAGCAAAGATAATAAGTTTTTACGTTTGCCATCCGGTTCAAAAATTTTCATTGTATTCCTCTCTTTAAATATAAGTTTTTTAAGTGGTAAGTCGTTTGATATTTGTTTCTATGTGAAAGGTGCCTAAATTTAGGTGTGTTGTCGTTCAAATGGGCATATTGGAACGTTTTATTTAATTATTTTTAATTTTTGTTCGTTATTTGTTAGGTATGGGCATCGATGCTGGTTTAGATACATCGGTTATTTTGGATTAGCGCTTGGTAGCTTCATTGATTCTTTAACTATACAATTGCGGTACATTACACATTAGTGATCTTTAATGGTTAACCTTCTTCCCACTATTTTATATTCCTGCATGATAGGAATAACAATATTTGCCTTGTTAGATGTTTTTCAAAGGCCAAACGAAAGGCAAAACTTTTTTCTCAAAGCGCTGTTGCTTTTGCTATTAATTCATCTAGGAGGGGAGTTATTTATCTATTCAGGTGCGTATGTCTATGCGCCGTACTTAGCTGGAGCGCAATTTCCATTTAGAGTGTTACTGGGCCCAGCTCTTTATTATTATGCTCATGCGACTATGTCATTAAACACCGTCGTCGCCAAAAAGGTCGTTGCGGCCACTTTAATTGGTCCCATTTTAGTCTTGCTGGTTATGACTCCTTTCTTATTCTTGATCAGCCCCGAAGAAAAACTAGCGTTAGCTCAGCCAGAAACACGAGATCCTCAGTTGTGGAAAATAGCGTTGTTTACCTGCATTGCCGCAACCTTCATATTCATTTCTTATACCGTGTTTTTCTTATACAAGGCATTAAAGTTACATAATTCGCATCATCAACAATTGTTGGAGCGTTTTTCAGATATTGAACAAAAATCGTTAGATTGGTTTAAGCCTGTGCTGTTAGTTTGGGGAATAGTTTGGCTAATGTACGCGTTTGAGTTTTTCATAAATGCATTGGGATTACGGTGGTTTGGTACAGGCATCATTCTCCCGTGTTTTGAAGTTATCGCGTTGGCTGTTTTCCTCCAAAAAGCCTTAAGTCAGAAAAGACTTAATGAGTCAGACAAAGGTATTCCGCATAGTACAAAAATGAGTAAAAAGCACCGAACAGCATTAATTAGTGCCGAAAAAATGCAGTCAATTGCTACAAAATTAGAACGAATAATGAAATCAGACAAAATCTTTTTAGAGGATAATTTATCTTTGAACCAATTGTCCGCTAGCATTGCCGAAACGGAGAATCATATATCAGAAACACTGTCGCAACACCTAAATACTAATTTTTTTCAATACGTAAACAACTTTCGAATAGAAGAAGCTAAGTTAGCGTTACAGGACAAAAATAAGCTAATTACGAATATCGCCTTTGAAGTAGGGTTTAATTCTAAGACGACATTCAATACGGCTTTTAAAAAAATAGTCGGGCACAGTCCCTCTGCTTATAGAAACACTCTACAATAGTGAAATTGATTCATATTTTTCTCACTTCATTTGACTTACTTTTACCAATAAATTAGCAATAGCAATGCTTGTAATAAACGACAGTAGGAAGTTCGACTCAACTTTATCTTTAAACTCACCCAAATCTTCAACAACGTAACCGCCGCAGCCCGGCTTGCGGGCAATAGCAAGCTTAGTACGATTGCTATCACAGTATACTTGCGTCTTCATAGCAATCGTTGGCCAGAAAAATAACATAAAGCTAGATATTGAAGTATGCCTCTTGTTGGTGTGTTTAAGGGGGTATGGAATTTTATAAATTCAAATAATGTTACAAATAGTTCCTTGCTTGATATGCAATGCTTACCTAATATTAGCAACAACTTTCGCAAGTGGTTGCGGATATAATATGGTTTGAATAAGAGAATAAAAGTCATGACTAAAGAATCACATATTAGTAATCAATTGAAAGCGAATTATGCGTTCATGGCAAAGTCCGTTTTTGATTTACATTGTCTAATACAAAGCCAGTCGGAAGAGTTATATACCGAAAAAGAAATGGGTTTTCCTGTTTTTGCCTCATCTACATTATTATTTTTATCTAGCGTAGAGAGCGCATCTATTATGCAAATTTCCCAAGGACTGAATTTGTCTCATCAATTGGCTTCTCAGCGTTTAAAAATAATGCTTAAGTTAAAATTAGTTGAAGGCATAAAAGATGATAATGACAAGCGAAGAACCTTGTATCACCTGACGCCTAAAGGAAAAGAAAAATCTGAGATACTCAACTTGTATTGTTTGGATGCTACGCACGCATTTAAAGACTTGTCTGACGAAATAGGTGTAGATATTCAAAGTGTCCTGAATTCAGCCATGACAGCACTTCAAAACAAATCTTTTGGAAAGCGTTTTCCTGAACACTTGCAATCCTATAAGCAACGAGTTGCTTTAAAAAAAGGTGAGAAGGCTTAATATGAACTCTACTAAAGACACCTATATCACGCTCGCAACATTTTTGGCCTTCGTTATTGCTTTTTACTTCCTAGGATTTTGGCTGATATTTAGAATGGGGCAAGCAACGCCCCTCATGTTGTCAGTCGGCGCTGCTACGATTTTAACTTGTTTAGTTAGAAAGAAGAGCTTATCTGAGCTAGGTTGGAAATGGGGGAGTTGGAAAGTGCAATGGAAAAGCTATCTGATACCCTTTTCTATTGCATTAGTGGCTTATTTACTTATTTGGTCTTTAGGTGGCGGTGGCTTATACAACAGTGAATTCTTAGCGGACAAAAAACAAAGCTATAACTTAAGTGAATGGAATGATTTAAGTATATTTCTTTTTCATTTCTTTTTAGTCGCATGTATCAGCTTTGTAATGTCAATTCCGTCTATTTTAGGAGAAGAAATTGGATGGAGAGGGCTATTGGTTCCTGAGCTTTCTAAAATAACATCATTTACTGGGGTCGTGTTAGTGAGTGGCATACTCTGGTCTGCGTTTCATTGGCCGTTGATCTTTTTAGGTTTGTATGGGAATACCGATACATCGATTTACTATCAACTGTTTTTCTTTACCTTATTCATTGTTTCTAGCGGCACTATCATGGCTTATATCAGGTTAAAAACAGACAGTGTCTGGACCGCCGTTATGTATCATGGCGCTTCCAATATATTTATTCAAAAGGTATTTACGCCTATTACCATTACAAACGAAAACTCAAGTTATTACATTGATGAATTTGGAGCTGTATTAGCGTTGGTAGCCACAGTTGTTGCATTTGCCTATTGGAGGAAAGGTGTAAAGGAGTTTTCTTCATTAGCTCAAAAAACTTAAAACTCTGTCGATCGATATAGTCAGCAAAAGCAGCAATTGAATAAATTCAAAACAAGGAATACAGAGACACTCTGCGTCAAACGCCGCCCAACAGTAGTATATTTTTAATTTTACTGAATATTATGTACGTCGAATTTCGAATTCGGCGCATAAATCCCTTTCTTATCTGCCAATATGCGGCGCTCACTGTGTACTGCAATAATTAGGGACCACATATGAAATTAAATACTAAAGGCCGATTGGCAGGCATTTTATATTTGCTACTCGTAATAACAGGTATATTCAACTTAAAGTATGTACCAACTGAATTAATAGTTTGGAGCGATGCAGCGTTAACGCTGAGCAATATCTCATCATCGGAGTTTCTTTATCGATCAGGTATTGTTGCCGGAATTCTCAGTTATGTAATTTATCTATTATTACCGCTTATTTTTTTCGATATTTTTAAAGATGTAAATCGGTGTCTTGCGGTACTAATGGTTGCCTTTTCCGTAATAAGCGTTCCTATTTCACTATTTAACATGGTGGATAAAGTAAATGTTTTAACTTTACTCAGTGACGCTAGCTTTTTGAATTCGTTAAGCACTGAACAAATTCAAACGAATGTCATGCTTTTACTTAGGTCGTATAACAATGGCATATCTGTCGTTCAAATTTTCTGGGGCTTATGGTTATTTCCCTTAGGATATTTAATTTTTAAATCTGCGTACATCCCAAAAATGTTGGGTATTTTACTTATGTTAGGATGCTTCGGTTATTTGATTCTATTTTTCCAGCATTTTCTCTTTCCTGAGGTTGAACTCCCAGCATTTGTTTCATTGCCCGCTTCGTTAGGCGAACTAGGTACTTGTTTGTGGCTTTTAATCATGGGGATAACAGATCGCTCTGTTAAACCAAGGTCTCAAATTCTGAAATAAATTCACTCATTTTTAGATTGGGTTGTTTTTGATTGAACGAACTATTGTATTTCTAACTGTTGTTTTCGATATTGCCCAGGGGTACAACCAGAAAATTCCTTAAAGGCTCTGGTAAAAGGTGCTACGGAAGCAAACCCACTTTCAATACCAACAACAAGTACGGGCCAGTCACGTTTATCAGGCGCACTTAATATCGCTTTAGCGTATTCGACTCGCATATGATTAACGTAGTGATTAAAGTTTTTAGCGTTAAAATGGTTGAGCATAATGGCGCGGATACGATACTCGGGAACGTCTAGCTCTCGAGCAATATCGGCAACGCGCAAATTGGGTTCCAAAAAGCGTTTTTCTTCAACCAGCATTACATGGATTTGTTTAGCGAGTATGCTCTCTTCCTGAACGTTTGAATTCGTACTTTTTTCTTTTTGCTCAAACTGATGTTGGCGAAAAATAATTAATCCATGTGTACTGATCAGTATGACAAAAAATGCGAAAGCCGAAAGCCAGTCTCTCCCAGCGCCAGCTGCTAGAGTACTAGGAAGTGAAGCTCCAATTAACATCACACTGATAACGCAAAAAATGAATGACGATAGGTAAATAGCAGCCATTTTCCGCTGTATGGCAGTTGCGCCATGTAAAACCCTATAACCTTCCCAGAAAATAAGAATAAGCATGCCAGGATACAATATTGCGATTATTTCAGTTAAAACGTTTGAAAGCATAGGCAGCCAAATTGAATCGACTAACCCTATTTTTTGAGAAAAGAGGAATAGGTGGCGTAATATCAGGCATGCAGAAAGTAAGGCTACAAAGAGAAGGTGATGCTGATTAATAGGATTGTTTTTTCGAAAAAATGCACGCGCAAATAACCAATATCCACTAGAGATGCCAACCCCCAATAGTCCAATTAAATGGTGATAAGGATCCCAATAGTTACTGGCTAATTTATGTGCAATATACATGGAGCTAGAGGCACAAAAAATCGCAAATATAAAGTGCAAAAGGTGTCTTTCTTTAAGGCGAAAATGAAAGATGCCTAATGCAAAGCTTAGCAATACGATGAATAACTGAGCGACTTCTAGCAGTTCCAATTTATACACCTCTTGTGATTACCGCTATTTTACATTAACCGTGTTCTTTTTCGATGGTATTCACTTTTATTTTCACTTTCGTGTATCGATTTTCAAATTCGATTCTCCTAAAGCCATACAGCATGGGAGTATTGAGGCGAAATTTTAAAAATGAGGTTATGGCTATGAACAGTAAGTCGAACACAAATAATGACGGTGTCATTACAAATGGAAGTATGAATAACGAAGATAATTTAACGCAAAATGACGCGCCATTAGTACCACTTTGGCAAACTTGGGGACTTCGAATATTTTTTGCGGGACTAGTTTTTGTCATTGGTAAATGGCAGTTGATGTCTATTTTACAGGGTCCTTTTGAGTGGACAGCATGGCGAGGTGTGGGGCATTCGCTTTTATTCACACTTGCTTTATTGGCTATAGGCGGCATGTTTCGTCCGTTAGCATTTCTACCGATTATGCTATTTGAAATCGTTTGGAAAGTAGTTTGGCTGACTGCTGTCGCATTGCCACTATGGATGGCAGAAGAGCAAATTCCGGGGGTTGTAAGTGTAAAAGGATCGTTAATTGGGGTTGGTTTAATCATTATTTGCACTCCATGGAAGTACGTTTGGTGGAGATATTTTAAACAAGCTATTGAGCCATGGAGACGCAAAAAGTAAATTACAAAAAAATTTATTATGTTTGACACAATCGTGTTTTGTCACCGACTAATTAAATATCTAAACAATTGGCAATATGCAGATACAGATGCGTAAAGAATTCAAACAAATGATTATGAACAACCAAGGGCGCATACGGTACATCGCGTCCCGATATAGTCATGACGGTGAATTTGACGACATGTATCAGGAAATATTACTGCAGCTTTGGAGAAGTTTCGAGTCGTTTAGTGGCGAGTCGAAACAAGAAACTTGGGTTTTTAAAGTAGCACTGAATACGGCCTGTACATTTGTGCGGGCTGCTGTGAAGCAAAAAGAGATTAAACAATCTCCATTACACCAATCAATGGAAGAGCTTCAGCCTACGCAGGAAAACTGCCAAGCAGACATTCTTAACCACTTTATGGATAGGCTAGGTGACACAGATGCGAGCTTGTTGATGATGTACTTAGATGGACTATCTTCGGATGACAGCGCCAAAGTGCTTGGTATTAGTTCCAATGCCGTTAGGTCGCGTATTAAGCGCATCAAAGATGAATTTGAAACTAACTACATAGGAGATTGATGTGAAACTAGATGATTTAAAGCAAGACTGGCAACAAGCCATTGAAACCGAATCAACTCCTGATAATTTAACTGAGGTGATAGACATGATTGAGCAGCAAACCACTAAGATTGATAATGAGGTTAAACGTCGCGATTTTCTCGAAATTGGAATCGCAGTATCTCTTATCCCGGTTTGGATATGGGGTTTATTAAATTCGGCAAGCACGATGCAAAGCATTGGTTTAATCATTGCGATTGTCGCATGCATGTACATACCATATCGACTGATATCTGCGAAAAAAGTATACGCCAAGAAAAGTGGTAGCGTTAAGGACTTTTTAGTCCAAGAAAAACAAAAGATTCAGCAACAAAAACAGATGTTGGAGTCGGTTGTATGGTGGTACATAGCGCCGCTGACGATTGCAATTTTACTCATCACGCTAGGGGCAAAGGTAAACGAACAAGGCATTCCTCAAATACCGTCGGGTATGTACTGGTATTACGCTTGTGTTGGTTTGCTGGTTGTGGGTGTGTACCTTTTAAATAAACGCGCTGCCAAAAATAAATTTGCCCCATTGCTAAAGAACATTGAGCAACGATTGGCAGAAATGAGCTAACTAACCACAGACAGTCCATTCGTCACTAACCCCTCTTATTCACAAAAACTTTAAGGGCGTTTTGAACGACTTGTTGAGCAAGTGGCTTCGGGCAAATGCGCCCAAAATTTACTAAGGAATTTCGACCATGAACAACGAAAAAACAAACAACAAAAAAACAAACAGCAAACAACAAAGTAAGAAGAAAGCTTCTTCTTCAGCGGTGATTGTCGTCTTTATCACATTAATTATAGCGATAGCGTCTGGTAACTCAGAAGCTGCAATAGCTGGAGATGAACTAGAAAACGGGATAAGCGAGAACCTTTCACCTCCAATGGCAGCAGAAAATGAAGCAAACCTTAGGCACTGGAATATACCTGAAACTAAACAGGAGTTCTGGGATCTTGCCGAACTTAAAAACGCATATGTGAATGCCGCGCCCGCTTTTCTTGATGACGGAATTTCTGTTGGGAAACTCGATGACGAAGGTCGCAACAAAACAGTGATTTTAGACCTAGCAAGGGAAATCGCAAATAATGAGCATGCAGAAGTGGATAGTTTACTGATTGCACACAACGGAAAAATGGTATTTGAGTCATACTACGCAAGAGGCCGTATAAATTTATCTCATCCTCAATCTTCAGCGACTAAGGCCTATACCGCTTTGTTAGTGGGTCGTGCTATTAAATTGGGCTACCTATCGCTTGAGGACTTAGACAAACCCGTAGTGTCGCTTTTGAAAGGCGTAGACCGTTCCAAATTGGCAAAAGGTGCAGAGACTATAACGCTACATGATGCTTTAACAATGTCTTCTGGATTGGAAATTAGTAAAGAAAACGTGGCCGAATATCGAGGCAACCTCGACAAGTATTACGGAATAGCTCAAGTCCAAGCATACTTTGCAGATACCGCCCCAATAGTTGAGTCAGCAAAGACATTTAGTTACCAAAGTTTTAATCCTATTATCGTCATGAATGTGCTTAGCACCGTTGTACCTGGCTCGGTCGAGAGTTTTGCGAAAAATGAATTGTTCCATAAGATGAATATTACCAATTACGATTGGCGCACAAGGGAAGTTGGTATGCTAACGGCCGAGAGTGGGTCAAGCATCACTTCTCGTAATATGTTAAAAATTGGCACATTGATTATGAATAAGGGTAGGTGGGGAAATGAGCAATTAATTCCCAAATCGTATATTAAAAGAATGGTAGGAAAACACACCGCCTCGCTAACGGAAGAGCAGGTATTTTCGTCAGGCAATAAAATATTGAAGACGGCTTATGGGTATTTCTGGTGGCAAACAGATATAAAAGTGGGTGAGAAAGTATATTCTTCGAACTCAGCGCAAGGTGCGGGTGGTAACACAATTCTTGTTATTGAAGAACTAGGTGTCGTGGTGGTTGTCACGGGCCATGCCACGCAGTCTTATTTACAAATTATCACTGAAAAAGTCTTGCCGACATTTATTTAACACTATGCATTGTCGGTGGAGCGGACTGGCAAGCTTAGCTTGTGACATTCTGCTTATCGCTTAAGACAGTTCTAGAACTATTCTGTCTTATCTTTAAACTCACACAAATCTTAAACAATACAAGAGCCACAGTGTGGCTTGCGGGCTATGCATGTATAACGACCGCGTAATATTAACCAATGATGCACATCGACTTTAAATTCAGCAGGAACGACTTTTAGCTGCTTTTCTTCAACCTTGTCGACGTTTTTACCCATCGCAAGCTTGGTACGATTGCTAACACGGTATATGTGCGTGTCCACTCCTATTGTTGGCCAGTTAAAAGGTAAGGAAGGTATCAGTAACATAATAACGCTATACTTACCAAGAACTCATGCAGTTTGATTCTGTTCTTTTAGATTACCACTTCCTATAATTTTTAATGAATTTACTACAAAGCTTTTATTACCGGAATGATAGATAAAATGAGTAGAAGCGCCATAAACATATTGAAGTTTTTCATGTAGCTAGGATTGATAAGATGCTGCTTTAAAAAAGCCCCCAAGAATATCCAAATGCCAACACATAAAGGCCCAACTATTAAGAAGGCAGAGGTAAGCAGAAGTATTTGACCAATGTATGAATTCCCCGGTGTAGTAAATGTTGACACCGCACTCACGCATACAACCCAAGCTTTTGGATTTACCCATTGAAACAACACCCCTTTCAAAAAATTCAAAGGTTGATCAAACTTGGCCCCTTTTTTAAGCTCTCCACTGTATGCAATGACGTAGGCTAAATAAAGCAAGTAAACAACGCCGATAACCTTCATGTATATGTTTAGCTGAGGAAACAGTGTAAAGACTTGTCCAATCCCTATGCCCACGAAAAAGAGCATTAAGGAGAAACCTAAGCATACCCCCCAAAGCAATGGCATGCTTCTACGCATGCCAAAATTCAAACCGGATGACATGGCCATTATCGTGTTTGGCCCTGGTGTTACCGACGCTGATATTGAAAAAATGATCACAGAAAACAAGTACTCCATAAAAGCTCCTGTGCGACGAAATGTGACTTAAACTTTTTCGTTAACTTTGCAGTCGATAGATATTAGGTGATGTTTCCATCACTTAAAAAGTAAGCTGTCAGACTTAGGGAATTGATGATTCCATGAGCGATAATCAGAGGGAATAGTTTGCGACCATTAAATAGATATACAACCGCGAAGATAACAGCAACAACGCCCGTGCCAATAATTCCCGGAACGCCTTGCGATATATGCAGCATGCCAAATATAGCAGCATGCAAAACAACGGCAGCGATTACGCCTACTTTCCTTTGACCAAAGAGCGACATCAGGTTGTTTAATAAAAAGCCCCGCATTAATAGCTCTTCACCAACCGCTGCACCAACCCATATTACTATCAATAAATAAGCCGCAAAATACAGTGGATTCCCCAACATGAACTCAAATTTATCAGTAGAACTTACAGGAACTGTGACACCAAAAACAGTTGAAACAATAGGAACTATTGCTGCCATAAAAGCGATTACCACCACCACAACTAGCAAAGCAATTCCTATCGATTTTAACCCGTCTTTGGTACTACCAGGTAAACCGAGCCCTCTGTCTTTCCACGTAATATTTTGTTTCTTCATAAACATAGTAGCGACAACTATGCCACACCACATTGCGATTGAGCCTGCGCCGATAACGTTAAATCTATCGGCTATATCTTTAACTAATAGCATAGTGCCGAGTACACATATGATTTCGAAAATTATTCGCTGTTTTGAGGTTAAATTCACTAATACCACCATTTTAATTGTTTAAGGCTTTACTGTTTTTCTGAGTGTAACTTTCACGCAAATATAATGCTTTCACACCCATTTTTTAAATGATAATATTTCACTTATTTATTAGTAAATGAGATAATTAACCGTTATATGGCATTACATTCTGCGACTTTGACCTGTCTTCAAGTTTTCAACGCAATAGTTGAACAAGGTAGCTTTAGTAAAGCATCAGAGCGACTGAACTTAACCCAAAGTGCAGTTAGTCATAGACTGAAGCAGCTAGAAGAAATCACTGGTGTAGTACTGATTCATAGAACAACAAGATATATTAAAATTACAGATGCTGGCCAACGTTTGTACAACCAGTCGCGATTAAACTTAGCTGAACTAGAGCGCACATTGACCAGCTTGAGGAGTACTTCTGCTGCTCCATTAAGCTTGACGACTATATCTTCATTGGCAACCAAATGGTTACTCCCTAAACTCAGTGAATATAACCAAGAATATCCGAGTCAGCCTTTGTCAGTACTAACTGACGATAACATTATCGATTTGAAGTATGAGGGTATAGATGCAGCAATACGCCTTACCGATGTCAACGATCCTTCATTGCATATGTCTTTTATTAGTGATGAATGGGTTTTCCCCGTTGCAAGTGATGTTATCGCTAAAGATAGAGAGCTTATTGATTGTCCGAAGAAGTTATTCGACTTTCCCCGGCTAGTAGATGTCATTGCCGAAAGAGGCACTGACGAAAGCTCGTGGAAAGGTTGGCTACTAAGCCAAGGACTTAGTTTTCCAAATAGTCAAATGGAACAAAACTTTAATCGAACCGATATTGCACTTCAGGCGACTGCAGCTGGTCAAGGGGTGGCAATCGCCAGAGCGAGCTTAGTGGAAACCGATATGCTCGAAATGAAGCTATTCAAACAAGTTGGGCGTGCAGTAAAAATGAAATACTCATACTACTTTGTATGCCCTCATGAAAAAGCAGAGAACCCCGAAATCATCAATCTCAAAAACTGGATATCAAAAGAACTAAAGACATCTGTGAGCAGAGTTAAGCAGCAACTTATTTATTAAAAGCATTGCACGTGAAATAAAGTGTCTAATTAACTAAAGTGAATCTAGCTATTCAGTCTTATCCTTAAACTCACACAAGTCTTCAATAATACAAGAGCCACAGCGTGGCTTGCGGGCTATGCATGTATAACGACCATGTAATATCAACCAATGATGCACATCGACTTTAAATTCAGCAGGAACGACTTTTAGCAGCTTTTCTTCAACCTTGTCGACGTTTTTACCCATAGCAAGCTTGGTACGATTGCTAACACGGTATATATGCGTGTCTACCGCGATGGTAGGCCAGCCAAATGCGGTATTAAGTACCACATTCGCTGTTTTTCTACCTACACCCGGTAGTGCTTCAAGGTGCTCTCTACTCTCTGGAACCACTGAGCCGTGCTTTTCGATGAGTATTCTGCATGTTTCGATTACATTTTTCGCTTTGGCATTGAACAGGCCAATCGTTTTTATGTAGTGTGTTAATCCTTCTACACCTAAAGCGTATATCGCTTCTGGCGTGTTCGCTATGGGGTAAAGTTTGTCTGTCGCTTTGTTCACACCAACATCAGTGGATTGAGCGCTTAGAATGACTGCTATTAATAATTCAAAAGGCGTTGAAAAGTTTAACTCTGTCGTTGGGTGAGGGTTGTTCGCTCTTAAGCGAGATAAAATTTCGTAGCGTTTTTCTTTATTCATATGTCTGTTCCGGTGACACGTGCACGGTGCACTACTTTTGCCTCTTGCTTACTGGCTTTTCTTAGTTCAATACGCTTGTCGATCATATTCTTTAAAGCAATGAGTAGACCCATACCAAGAAAAGCGCCAGGGGGTAAAATTGCCAATAAGAATGGACTGTCAGTTTTAAAAACAACGATGGTCAGGCTTTTTGCCCATTCACCTAAGAGTAAATCAGCACCTGCTAATAAAGTGCCGTAACCAAGTACTTCTCGAAGCCCGCCAAGCACCACAAGCACAAGAGTAAAGCCAATTCCCATCATCAGGCCATCAAACGCTGCAAAGTGCACAGGATTCTTCGATGCGTACGCCTCTGCGCGTCCGATAATGGCACAGTTGGTAACTATCAATGGAATAAAAATCCCCAAGGCCTGATATAGCTCAAAGGTAAAGGCATTCATAACCAGTTGAACAATAGTAACGAACGCCGCAATCACCATTACGAATATAGGGATTCGGATTTCATTTGGTACAAAATTTCGAACGATAGACACTACGACATTAGAGCCTAAAAGCACCAGAGTGGTCGCTAAACCTAGGCCAAGACCATTAATGACGGTTGCCGTAACAGCTAAGAGTGGACATAAACCTAAAAGTTGAACAAGCGCAGGGTTATTTTTCCATAAACCTTGGATACTCAGATTTTGATACTCATTCATCAATCAGCACCTCTTGTTCATTCGTCGCATTGCAGTTACTCGGCGTATTGAAAATAAGTGCTTGATTTTGATTGAAGTAGAGAAGTGCATTTTTAACCGCCTCAACTACTGCTCTGGGTGTAATCGTCGCCCCAGTAAACTGATCAAATTGACCACCGTCTTTTTTAACCTGCCAACGATTATCAGATTCCCCATCAAAAGGAACATCATTGAAAGACAAGATCCAATCACTAACTCGAATGTCAATTTTATCACCTAGACCGGGTGTCTCTTCATGTTTAATAACTCGTGCACCTAGGGAGTCACCATTAATATCAGCGGCAACAACCAGTTTAATTTCACCACTGTACCCATTCGGTGCAGTTGCTTCCAATACCGCTGCTACATTGTTAGATTCATTGCGGGCTCTAAATATACGCTTGCTTTCGCTGCTACCCAATAAAGGGTCTTTGATAACAATACAATCAAGATGCAGTTCATTTGTATGTTGTGATTCAGGGACGAGCTCATTTAATACGGATAGAAGTTGCTTCTCTTCAGCTGCTTTGATACGTGTTTCAGTGCCATTGAAGGTCAGAGCAATTAGGCCTGTGGTGACCAGTGCAAATGCCCCTAAAATCAACCCGTTTTTGCCCATATAATTCATGATCATGAGGCTTTACCTTGTTTCTTCTGATGCCCGTAAGTACGAGGTTGGGTGTAATAATCTATTAAAGGTACGGCCATATTCATAATAAGGACTGCAAAAGCAATTGCATCTGGGTAGCCGCCCCATTGTCGGATAATGATAATCCACACACCAATTGCCGCACCAAATATAAGCCGACCTTTGTTGGTGGTAGATGCAGACACTGGGTCGGTCGCAATGAAGAAGGCGCCTAAAATCAAACTACCGTTAAATAAATGAAAGAGTGGGGATGCATACTGGTCACCATCTAACAGGTAGAAAAATAGACTGAATGCTAATGCACTTAGAATCATGCTACCAGGAATATGCCAATTGATAATCTTCGTTTTTACCAGATAAAGGCCGCCAGCAAGATAGGCTAGTGCCATCCAAAACCATCCCTTGCCAAAAATGCCATCAAAAATCACATTTTGTTGTGCTTCAGATACGGTATAACCTTGAACCAAGGCTGTTTTAACATGGTCAAGTGGGGTTGCCATTGTAATACCATCATACCCAACCTTTAATTGTTCGATACTGAATCCGGTGCTAGTGAATCCCGTGAAAACGGTATATATCGCGTCGAGCAAGTTGTGTGATTGCTCAGCGATAGACTGTGGCGGAATCCAAGAGGTCATTGCAACAGGGAAGGAGACTAGCAACATCACATATCCTGCCATTGCGGGATTGAACATATTGAAGCCTAAACCACCATAGAGTTGTTTTACGATCGCGATCGAGAAAAATGTGCCGATGACGATCACCCACCATGGAGCAAGGGGAGGAATGGAGATCGCCAATAAAATAGCAGTTAACACTGCGCTGTAATCTTTCAGAATACGCTCAGTTCGCTTTTTTCTTAATTCTAAAATAATGCCTTCTGTGATAAGTGCGGTAGCTATGCCCAAGCAAAGCTGCACTAAAACACCAAAGCCAAAGAACCATATATTGACTAAAATGCCTGGAATACACGCATAACAAACCATACGCATGACCTGACCGGTATCTCGGCGGATATGGTGATGAGGCGAACTTGAGATACTTAACTTACTCATGATTCTTTATTCTCTTTTTTTGCAGCTTCAGCTTTCTTTTTGGCTTTAGCTCTTGCAACAGCGGCGGCAACTTTTTTCTTTTTCTCGGCGGCAGCTGCTTTTTTCTTTGCATCTTCGCTGCTACTTGCGCCTGCTTGTTCCGAGGCTGCTGACTTTTCTGTAGGCTCTGCCTGTTCAACGCTCTTTGCGCTTTCACTCGGCTTATCGGCTTCTTTTGCTTGGGCTGCCTTCTTCGCTTTCGCTTTAGCGATAGTTGCTGCCACCTTTTTCTTTTTCTCAGCAGCAGCGGCTTTCTTCTGGTCTTCAGCCTTGTCTGCAATAGCGCCTGCTGACTCAGCTTGTTCAGGGGAACCGGTCTTTTCTACTTGCTCATTTGTCGGTTCGGTAACTTTTGTTCCAGACGCTTTTTTCGCAAGAGCCTCTTTCTTTGCTTTGGCTCTCGCCAAGGCCGCCGCTATTTTGTCTTTAGCTGCACCACCGTCGGACTTCATTGATGCTTTTCTTGCTTCGGCCGCCAAGCGGTGTTTTTCTTCACGCTCTTCTTTTTCACGCTGTAATCTTGCCTTGCGAGCTTCAAAGCGGATCTTCGCGCGATCAGATTTTGCTTTTTCTTCTTTTTGATTTCGAATATCAGCTTTGGCTTGCCGATAATAATGCACTAAAGGGATTTCGCTAGGGCAAACGTAAGCGCAGGCGCCGCATTCAATACAGTCGAAGAGATTATATTCTTCAGCTTTGTCCAACTCTTTTGCTTTGCTATACCAAAATAATTGTTGAGGTAGCAGTGAGGCAGGGCAAGCATCAGCGCAGGCAGAACAGCGAATACAAGCTCTTTCGCCGTCAATATGCGGTAACTCATTGTCGCTAGGCACTAGTATACAATTTGTTATTTTAACAACAGGCGTTTGCAAAGACGTAATGGCGAAGCCCATCATAGGTCCGCCCATGATGAATCTGGCTTCTTTTTGTTTACTTGCATCATAAGCTGCGGAATCAATGAGATGGGAGACCGGGGTTCCTAGTCTAGCCCATACATTTTTTGCATTTGAGAGGCCTTGACCTGTCAGCGTGACGACTCTCTCTATCAGTGGCTTGCCCTCAACGATGGCATCGGCTATTGCATAACAAGTGCCCACGTTATACATGATGCAACCTACGTCTACTGGAAGGCCGTGCGCAGGTACTTCTCGAGACGTCAGCACTTGAATGAGCTGTTTTTCGCCGCCAGCCGGGTATTTGGTTGGCACGCTAATTAGGTGATAATTTTCTTTTTGCTGGCAAGCAATCGATAAAGTTTCAAACGCTTCTGGTTTATTGTCTTCGACGGCCACAATAACTTGTTTGGGTGACAGTATGTGAACCAAAATATCAATACCTTGACGAATTTGCCAAGCATGCTCTCGCATCAAGCGGTCATCTGATGTGATATAGGGCTCACATTCAATTCCGTTAATAATAAGAAACTCGATCGGTTTGACGTTACTTGACTTGATGTGTGTTGGAAATCCCGCGCCACCCATGCCGCTAATACCGGCGTCACAGATTGCTTGAATGACATCTGTTTTTGAGGCCTTAGTATAATCTACAATCGGCTTTAAGTCGCACCAAGTGTCTTTTCCGTCGGCTTCGATGCATACCGTTAACTCTGGAATGCCAGAGGGATGCGCTGAGACATGCTCTTTGATGCTTTTCACTGTACCTGAACTCGGCGCATGAACCGGCACCGACATCGCTTGCTCACGACTGGTTAAGGCTTGGCCTTTCAAGACCTTGTCGCCCTCATTGACTAATAGGTCACCATGGATCCCGATGTGCTGTTTTACTGGGACATAAAATAACTCAGGTAATGCTAGGGCTTCAATGTTGGATTGATTCGACAGCTCTTTTTCTTGTGCAGGGTGCACACCTCCAGGAAAATCCCAAAGTTGATTCAAGCTTAATCGCTCTATAATTTTGTCGTAATCTGCAAACACCCAATAACCTCTAAGATACTTGTTTAATAGGAATATCGCCAACGGACACTTTCTTGAAGTTCCACTCCCAATGCGCAGCGTCGACTTCTACAGGTATCATGTCGATGCAATCTACAGGGCAGGGGTCGACGCATAAATCACAACCGGTACATTCATCGACAATGATTGTGTGCATCTGTTTGGCGGCTCCTAAGATTGCGTCTACTGGACACGCTTGGATACATTTCGTACAGCCAATGCATTCATCTTCCCGAATGAAGGCAACTTTCTTTACATCTTCTACACCATGCGCGGCATCAAGTGGAATAGCTTCAACACCCATAAGGTCTGCTAGTTCTTTTATCGTTGCTTCGCCACCAGGAGGACATTTGTTTATGACATCGCCATTGGCAATAGCTTCAGCATAGGGTTTGCATCCTGGATAGCCACACTGTCCGCACTGCGTCTGTGGCAGTATGGCGTCAATCTGTTCAACGAGTGGATCGCTTTCGACTTTGAACTTAATTGCGGCAAAGCCTAACAAAGCGCCGAATACCAGCGCTAAGAGAGCGACCATAAATAATGAAAACACCGTCAACATTACTTAATTAATCCTGTAAAACCCATGAATGCAAGCGACATGAGGCCTGCTGTAATCATGGCAATAGAAGCCCCTTTAAATGGGGTAGGAACGTCAGCCGCTGCCAAACGTTCACGCATAGCGGCAAATAGCACCAAGGCCAGCGAGAAACCGAGAGCAGCACCGAAGCCGTAGATAATGGATTCGATGAAGTTGTGTTGTTCTGTAATATTTAAGAGTGCAACACCCAAAACAGCACAGTTAGTTGTTATTAAGGGTAAAAATATTCCCAAAAGGCGATATAGGGTTGGACTCGTTTTATGTACAACCATTTCAGTAAATTGCACTACAACAGCGATAACCAAGATAAAACTTAAGGTTCGCAGGTACTCAATACCCAAAGGTGTGAGGATGTAAGTTTCGACCAAATAGCTCGACATCGACGCAATTGTTAATACAAAGGTCGTCGCCATTGACATACCAATCGCGGTCTCTAATTTGCCCGACACACCCATAAACGGGCACAGGCCTAAAAATTGAACAAGAACAAAGTTATTTACTAACACTGTTCCTATGAGTAGCAGAATGATTTCTGTCATTTATACTGAATTCAACGTTTTAACTAAAAGATAGAGAGATAAATCTAGGTAAACAGACCTAGGTCGTATAAACCTTATTAAAGTATAGTTTTGCTGTGTTTTTACTGCTAAAAACTACATTTAGATTTGTTTGGGTGATTATCGCTTTTTCTAAGCAAATTAACAACTTGATTTGTTTTGAAGGTGTGCAGAATTTTGTACTGAAATTGCAGTGTGAAGTGGCTCCCCCTCCCCGACTCGAACGGGGGACCTGCGGATTAACAGTCCGTCGCTCTAACCAACTGAGCTAAGGGGGAACAGGTCTTACTATGACTATCATTAAAAGTGGCTCCCCCTCCCCGACTCGAACGGGGGACCTGCGGATTAACAGTCCGTCGCTCTAACCAACTGAGCTAAGGGGGACCTGCTTTTAACGGATGCGCATATTAATGAGCGAAGGCTTTCCTGTCAACAATGATCTGAGGTTTTTTCAGTTTAATTTTCGATTGTTTATTAAGTAAACAAGCTAATTCTCTTATCCGTTTTGTACTTTTGATGCTTTGCAGAAAGTAGTTTTCTATTTAAAACACGCTAACTGGCTGATAAGGATAGTATTTAAATATCGAGTAGATCGTCGTATTGAGTAGGTAAAAGTGCATAAGACTTAAAATACCAATATTTTAATATATTTAGATGAATAAGTTATTAAAATTACTTTGACCACTGTTATTATAACCAGTGTTTCATAAAAGTGTAACCTAACTGTTTTGTCCCTAAGGTTAGTAGTGACTTACATAAAAATTTGGCAAATGCTCGACACTGAGCGTCATTATTAGGGCGCAATCACTTATCCACTAGATCTGTGGATAAGTATGTGAATGAAATTGGTAAAAAATGAGTTACAAACATCTTATCGTTGTCAACAAAAATAACTAAGATTCTAAAAAAATAAAATTTATCAATTAAAACATGTGTTTATGGTTTTTTTGTTATTTTGGGTAATTCTTACGTTGACATAGGTGTCGGAGTTTGAAACCTGTGTATTAATTCAAATGATGACAAAGCGAATGACAATTGTGACATTTTATTGACGTTTTTTTGAACCGTTTTCAATAGCTTGTCAATAAATGGGGCTATAAGCTCGGGTATGAAAAAATGTGGTTAAAAAGTCGGCATGACAGAAGTCATGAAATAAAATTGAAAATATAAATCTAAATACTCATAAAAAACATACAATGAAGGCGACCATACAGTTTGTGTTGAAAAATTATCGCAATATTATTTTTCTGAGAGAAAGCAAAGCTGATAGCCCCAATTAGTAAAAAAGAGAGCTTGTGACTAAAACGATAAAACACAACGATATGCTGTCCGGAGATATCAAAACAACTTTGAGGCGAATGACCGTTCCCATGATATTTGGGATGGTTATGTTAATGACCTTTAGCATAGTTGATACTTTTTTCGTCAGTATGCTAGGTACCGAACAGCTCGCCGCGATCAGTTTTACTTTTCCAGTTACATTCACTGTTATTAGTCTGAACATCGGTTTGGGCATTGGTACGTCTGCCATAATTGCAAAGTATATTGGAGGCGGTGACACGGCCAACGCAAAGTCTATTGCTACGGGGGCTTTAATGTTGGCGGCCTTATTGGTTGGGGTTCTATCCACCATAGGTTTCTTTTCTATAGAGGCAACTTTTTCCCTGATGGGTGCCAGCGATGAGCTGATGCCTTATATCAGTGCCTATATGGCTCCTTGGTATCTTGCTGGTGTGTTTCTGGCTATACCAATGGTTGGCAATGCGGTTCTTAGGGCGTTTGGTGACACTAAAACCCCGAGTATTATCATGGCAGCCGGTGGTGGTATTAATGCATTGTTGGATCCCATCCTCATTTTTGGTTGGGGGCCGATTCCGGCTATGGGTATCCAGGGAGCTGCGATTGCTACCGCGATTGCTTGGGCAGTGAGTGTGTTTTGGATTATCCATCTGCTAGCGGTAAAAAGGCAGCTCATTGAAACCCGGCTCTTATCATTTGCTGAATTTATTGTTGCTGCTCGGGGTGTATTGAAAATTGGTCTCCCGGCGGCAGGAGCAAATATGTTAACCCCAATTGCTGGTGGCGTAATGACAGCTGTTGTCGCCACGTATGGCGCCGAGGCTGTGGCAGCTTGGGGTGTCGGAAACCGTTTAGAATCTATAGCGAGTATTATCGTGCTCGCGCTATCTATGTCATTGCCACCATTTATTAGTCAGAATTATGGGGCAAATCAGTTCTCGCGGATAAAACAAGCGTTTGATATGTGCGCAAAGTTTGTTGTTGCGTGGCAATTGTTTGTGTTCATCGTGTTGGCTCTATGTGCACCTTGGATTGCTGCCGTATTCGCTGAAGAAGCCAGTGTGGCAAGAGACATTCGCTTATTTTTATTGATAGTACCTCTTGGATATGGCTTACAAGGTATCATTATTCTTGCCAACTCCTCTTTCAACGCAATGCATTTACCCATGTCTGCGTTGATACTCAGTATTCTCAGACTATTCGTGTGTTATGTACCTATTGCATGGCTAGGAAGCTACCTATATGGCTTGGAAGGGTTGTTTTGGGGGTGCGTCGTCGCGAATTTATTTACTGCCTGTATTTCTTATTTTTGGTTTAAGCAAAATATCAAAAAAGAAATTGAGCAAAGTCCTGTTTTACCAATTGTAGAAAGTGATTGATCATGTCGAAAGGTTTTAATTTAGTTTCAAAATACAAGCCCGCAGGGGATCAACCAAAAGCGATAGAAGGCTTGGTGGATGGTCTCGAATCAGGTTTGGCAAAACAAGTTCTGCTTGGCGTTACAGGTAGTGGTAAGACTTTTACTATGGCGAACGTGATATCAGAAGTTCAACGTCCAACCCTCATTATGGCGCATAACAAAACGCTAGCGGCACAGCTATACGGGGAAATGAAGGAATTCTTTCCGGATAACGCCGTTGAATATTTTGTTTCATACTACGATTACTATCAACCTGAAGCATACGTGCCAAGCACAGATACTTTCATTGAAAAAGATGCGTCGATTAACGACCATATCGAGCAGATGCGTTTGTCTGCAACGAAAGCCCTTATGGAAAGACGCGATGTTGTGATTATTGCGTCAGTCTCAGCAATTTATGGTTTGGGTGACCCTAAGAGTTATATGAAAATGTTGTTGCATTTGCGCCAAGGCGACACGATGGATCAACGTGACATCTTAAGGCGACTTGCAGAGCTCCAATATAAGCGTAACGATATTTCCTTCGAGCGAGGTACTTTCCGAGTGCGCGGCGATGTTATTGACATTTTTCCAGCGGATTCTGAGAAACAAGCAGTGCGCATTGAACTATTCGATGAGGAAATTGAAAGTTTAAGCCTATTCGATCCACTTACTGGTGCGGTAGATAAAAAAGTAGTCAGGACCACCGTTTTCCCCAAAACGCATTACGTTACTCCAAGAGAAAAAATCGTTGCTGCAATTGATCGGATTAAAGATGAGTTAAAAGAACGAAAAGAGAATTTAAAAGCCAATCATAAGCTGATTGAAGAGCAACGCATTAGTCAGCGTACTCAGTTCGATATCGAAATGATGTTAGAGCTTGGTTATTGTTCAGGTATAGAAAACTATAGTCGATATTTATCTGGTCGTGCGCCAGGAGAGCCACCACCAACCTTACTCGACTATTTTCCAGCAGACGGTCTTATATTTATCGATGAGTCTCACGTTACCGTTTCTCAAATTGGTGCAATGTATAAAGGAGACCGTTCGCGCAAGGAAACACTGGTGGAGTTCGGTTTCAGATTACCATCGGCTTTGGATAATAGACCTTTGAAGTTTGAGGAATTTGAACATATTTCTCCGCAAACCATTTATGTGTCGGCAACGCCAGGTAATTATGAATTAGAGAAGTGTGACGGTGACATCATAGAGCAAGTGGTAAGACCGACAGGCTTAATAGACCCAGAAATCGAAGTGAGACCTGTGGCTACTCAAGTAGACGATGTTCTGTCTGAAATTCACCTTCGGGTTGCCTTGAATGAGAGAGTGCTGATTACTACGCTGACGAAAAGGATGGCGGAAGACTTGAGTGAGTATTTGAATGAACATGGCGTAAAAGTCCGTTATTTACATTCTGATATTGATACAGTGGAACGGATAGAGATTATTCGAGACTTACGCATTGGTAAATTTGATGTTTTGGTTGGTATCAACTTGCTGCGGGAAGGTCTTGATATGCCCGAAGTTTCCTTAGTCGCTATCTTAGATGCAGACAAGGAAGGTTTCCTTCGAGCGGAAAAGTCGCTCATCCAGACAATTGGCCGTGCTGCCCGACATTTAAACGGGAAGGCAATTCTGTATGCCGACCGAATTACGGGTTCAATGAAAAAGGCAATGGATGAAACCGATCGTCGGCGAAGTAAACAAGTTGCTCATAATGAAGCGAACAACATTACGCCACAGCAGTTGAACAAACCGATTACAGACATTATGGATTTGGGAGACACGAATCATCCGGCTTCTGGAAAAGTGAGGTTGCGCAAAGTTGCAGAGAAGGAGAAAACCTATAAAGCAATGACGGCGGGCCAACTAATGGAGAAAGTCAGTGCGCTTGAAAAGGAAATGTTTGAGTATGCGCGGGACTTGGAGTTTGAAAAAGCAGCGAGTCTACGAGATGAAGTTGAAACACTTCGAGCTGAAATATTAAAGCTCTCTTAGATGCGATTCGACATTCCCACTAAATATAGGAAATACTGCATCATTCATATTATTTATTAAGGGTTTAGGCGCTTTTCATTGTATGAATTTTGCTGTATTGTATCCAATTAGATACGCTTTTATATCATATCTCGCCACAAGAAGACTTTGAGGTGAGGGACTTAAATGCGGTCAACTGCAGGTGCTTACAGCGCTAGCACGGAAGTTGGCAACATTCTTATATGTTGCGGTTTACGGATGAACACAGATAAACATGTAGTCACGCTCATCACTTGGTTTCATCTTGTTTATGCGTCTTTAAATGGACTAATATTATTCATAAGCGTTCTAGTTATGCGAATTTATAACAAATACGTTGTAATGACTCACGTCTTTGAATAGTATGTCGATAAGTTGTATGGGCAAGTATACCTAATGCGGTGGATATATGTTAAATCGTTTACAAGAATCTGATATCAAACTCCTACGAGTCTTTTACGCTGTTGCTTCCTGCAATGGTTTTACTGCAGCTGAGCCAGTGCTTAGAATGCAGCGTCCAAATATTAGTGCTGCAATCAAAAAATTAGAAGAACGGTTAGATTTGGTGCTTTGTCACCGAGGTCGAGGCGGTTTTCAAATGACGAAAGAAGGCGAGGTCGTATTTCAGGAAACAAAACGTATATTTAACGCGTTTGATAACTTTGTGTTCAATCTAAAAAGTTTACACGATGATTATAGTGGTCACATTACGCTTGTCTTGATGGCTGGCTTAGCGACGTCGATGCAGTTGGCAGTCAGTAAAGCTGTTAAGAGCACGATGAAGAAATTCGATGATATTCACGTCAATATACAAACGCGACTGTATAACGAAGTAGAGCACGTTGCTCTGTCTGGCGAATGTCATTTGGTCTTATCTACCTATGACATGGTGAAGCCTGAATCAGTGACGTTCCATCCAACAGGTGTTCACTGTAAAGGACGCTTATACTGCGCGCCAACACATCCACTTGCCAAATACAGAGAAGCTGATGCGCTTCCAGATAATATGCGAATCGAAGACTTTCCTGCTATCGGTATGTCAGGTTTGTCGTCAGTCAATTACATCAACGGTGAAAATCGTTTAGCAATCCAGACTTTCTCTGACTCTTACGACGTTTGTATGGCAGCGGTAATGACTGGCGAGTATGTAGGTTTGCTTCCGGATTACATCGCGAAAGAGCAGGGCGCAGCAACGGGGTTAGTCCCGATCTGTAAAGGTAGCTTATTCGAATTCAGCCATGAGTTGTTTGTAATGAATGGTAAAAATACTCGATTGAATCCTGTATTGCGCCACTGTATCAAAGAATTAGAATACTTTATTTCCGAAAGTCAGAAGTAAAGTAGATAGTACGTTAAAAAGCCAGCTTTTTGCTGGCTTTTTTTATGCTTCGTATTCAAGCGGATCTTGTACACCATTTTCAGCGAAGGCTTCTAGTCTCTCTTGACATGCACCGCAACGACCGCAAGCTTTTTCCCTGCCATTATAGCAAGTCCAAGTGTCTGCATAGTTGAGACCCAATTTAAGGCCGTCAGTTAAAATGTCGATTTTGCTCGACGCTAAATATGGCGCTCTTACCTCGACAGCCTGATAATTAGCAATTTTACAAACAGCATTCATTGCTTCAACAAATTCAGTTCTGCAGTCTGGATAAATGGCGTGATCACCCGAATGAGCTCCAAAGTAGACAGCTTCAGCTTCAATTGAAACAGCATAGGCAACAGCCATCGACAACATCATCATGTTTCGGTTTGGCACCACTGTCGACTTCATACTGGATTCTTCGTAATGTCCTTCTGGTACATCAATATTATCCGTCAGTGACGAGCCACTGAGAAGTTGATTGACGGTACTAATATCGACTACTTTGTGCTCTATATTGTGTTTCTTACACACACCGCTAGCGAATTCGAGCTCTTTGCTATGCCTTTGACCATAATCAAATGAAACAGCATAAACGTCATAACCTTCTTGTATTGCCTTATTGAGCACGGTGAATGAATCCATACCACCTGAATATATTACGACGACTTTCGCTGACATTGCATTTCTCCTGTAAAAAACGGTGCTGATTCTATACGAACCCTGTTAAAATCCCAAACAGAAATGCAGAAATAAGAGAGTATATGCAACAAGCAAGCTTAAAAGTGAATGAAGTGTTTGAGTCTTTGCAAGGTGAGGGCTCATACACTGGGGCACCTTCAATATTTGTCAGACTTCAAGGCTGTCCAGTGGGGTGTTCTTGGTGCGATACTAAGCATACATGGCAAATTAATTTAGAAGATGAAAGTAGTTCAGAAGACGTGATGGCTCAAAACTTTGAATCCTCACAGTGGTTTACTGTCACTCCAGCATCATTGTTCGATTTATTTTCTCAGCAAGGCTATGTCGCAAAACATATCGTGATCACGGGTGGTGAGCCTTGTATGTTTGATTTAAGAGACCTCACAGAGCTCGCGCATTCACTGGGTTACACAACACAAATTGAAACCAGTGGTACGTTCGAGATTTTGTGCTCAAGTAAAACATGGGTGACGGTATCTCCAAAGGTCAATATGAAGGGTGGCTATGAAATGCGGGAAGACGCATTGCTAAGAGCAAATGAAATAAAACATCCTGTGGCTATGCAAAAGCACATAGATGAGCTAGATTCATTATTAACGCTATTGCCTAAGGACAAACAACCTTTGATTTATCTGCAGCCTATCAGTCAACAAAAGCGCGCTACTGACTTTGCTGTGAAAACATGCATTCAACGAAACTGGCGTTTGTCTTTGCAAACTCATAAATTTATTGGACTCGAGTAGTATCATCTTATCAAATAGGAGCGTTTGTGGATCCTCAGCCTAATGAACAACTGTTTTTAAAAGAACTGTGCAATTTACTCATCAAAGGGGACTTTCATGACAGTCTTGCCTTTTTTCATTTCCCCTGCGTCGTCATGAACAATAATGAAAAGTACATATTTAATAGAGATCTTGAGTTAAAGCAGTGGTTAATGAACTATTGTCGACGACTTTCCCTAGCTGATGGTGAAGAACTAGAGTTTGTTGTAAAAAAAGCAGTACAAATGTCGCCAAAGGTAAAATTCTCTCAGCTTTATCTCAATGGTTTGTTAGTGGAATCCGAAGTGAATAAAATACAGCTTTCTTTTACTTTAGGGACCGATGAAAACAATGCACTTAAAATAATTGTGGTGGTTATTGATGATGCCTAAAAAGATACTGTTTATCGCCAGCTTAGTATTGTGTAGTGCTTTTTTGAAGGTGCAAGCAGCGACTTGGGTCGTCAGTTACCCGGGTGCACTCTATGAGGGTGATGAGCGCCATAAGTATCCTGAGGCTCTATTAAAGTTAGCTCTTGAAAAAACCGGCGTGCGCTATGAAATGCGCGCATCTTCTCGAGTTAAATACCAGTCCAAAGCACTGCGACAGCTGCGAGAAAATTTGGAAGTTAATGTGGTTTGGAGCATGACTGACAAGCAAAGAGAAAGTGATTTGCTGCCTATTCGTATTCCCATTACTAAGGGCCTTATCGGTTGGCGAGTCTTATTGAGTCATAAAAGTAAGCCGTTTTATGAAAAAGAAATTACATCAATGGAAGAACTTCTTGTCTATTCTCCGGTGCAAGGTGTTGATTGGCCTGATACTAAAATACTGCAAGCAAATGGCTTCAATGTCTTGGCTGCTCAGAACCACGTAGAAGCGGCTAATCTTATCTCCCGACAGCAAGCAGATTTTTACCCGCGCTCTGTAATTGAAGTATTACCTGAACTCAGCGCAGAAAATGCCGATCCAGACGTGCTCCTCAAGCCCGGAGTTGCTTTGCATTATAAAACGGCAATGTACTTTTTTGTGAATAAACGTAATGTAACGATGGCTCGCTTGCTTGAGGTCGGCTTACAAAGAGCGATTGAAGATGGCAGTTTTGATGCCTTGTTTTATGAGTATCATGGTGAGATGCTAGACAAAATAGCATTAGATGAGCGTCTTCACTTTGAACTTGAGAATCCTCTGTTACCCATTAATACACCTGTCTATGATGCCGATTATTGGTATCAACCTGCTCAGTCTGCAGCGAAAAGAGAGGACGCTAGGCAATAAAAAACGGCAAAGGTAATAGAACCCATGCCGTTTTGTGTTTACTCTGTTGCTTAGGCCAATTAGCCTTTAAACTCACCGCCATGCACGTTTTTCATTGAACGACCTGAGGGATCTGCTGCTGCTTTAAAGCTAGCATCCCACTCTAAGGCTTCAACCGTACTACAAGCAATTGATTTGCCGCCAGGTACACATTTAGCAGCACTTTCTTGTGGGAAGTAGTCTTCAAATATAGTGCGATAATAATAACCTTCTTTCGTGTCCGGTGTGTTAATTGGGAAGCGGAATTCAGCTGTTGCCATTTGCTGGTCAGATACTTCTTGCTCAACGAAATCGCGAATAGAGTCTATCCACGAGTAACCAACGCCATCACCAAATTGTTCCTTCTGGCGCCATAGGACTTCTGCAGGCAAGTAGGTTTCATCATCAAAGGCCTTTCGCAATATCCACTTTTCCATGCGGCCATCGACACACATTTTATCTTGTGGGTTTAAGCGCATTGCGACGTCCATAAAGTTTTTATCCAAGAATGGAACACGAGCTTCTACACCCCATGCACTTGTCGACTTGTTGGCTCTTGCACAATCGAACATATGCAGCCGGTCTAGTTTGCGAACAGTTTCTTCATGCAGCTCTTTGGCATTAGGCGCCTTGTGGAAGTACAAGTAACCGCCAAAAATTTCATCCGACCCTTCACCTGATAGCACCATTTTGATGCCCATCGCTTTAATTTTACGAGTCATCAAGTACATAGGGGTGGCTGCACGAATAGTAGTAGTATCGAAGGTTTCAAGGTGGTAAATCACATCACGAATAGCATCCAAACCTTCTTGGATCGTAAAGTGGATTTCGTGGTGGACAGTGCCAATCATGTCCGCTACTTTCTTCGCGGCAAGTAAATCAGGCGCACCTTCTAAGCCAACTGCGAATGAATGCAGTCGAGGCCACCATGCATCACTTTGGTCACCATCTTCAACCCGTTTTGCCACATATCGGGCGGCAACAGCGGAAACCAAAGAGGAATCGAGGCCGCCAGAGAGCAGAACAGCGTAGGGGACATCAGACATTAAATGAGATTTTACCGCTTTTTCAAAGGCGGCCTTTAAATCATCTAGGTTGGTTTCGTTATCTTTTACTGCGTCATACGACATCCAGTCACGTTGGTAATACTTCACGAGTTTCCCGTCAGTGCTATCGAGATAATGTCCTGGTGGAAATTCCTGAACAGTCTTACAGACCGGTACAAGCGCTTTCATCTCTGAAGCAACATAGAAGTTACCGAATTCATCAAAACCGGTATAAAGTGGAATAATGCCTATGTGGTCGCGGGCAATCAGATAAGTATTCTTTTCTTCGTCATAAAGCACAAAGGCAAACATACCTTCTAACTTATCAATAAAGTTAACGCCCTCTTGTTGGTATAGAGGCAATATAATTTCGCAATCGGATTTCGTCGCGAATTCATAAGGTGATGAAAGGCCTGCTTCTAAATCTTTGTGATTATAGATTTCGCCATTGACGGCTAACACTTGATTACCATTATTACTGATGAGGGGCTGAGCGCCAGTATCGACATCGACAATAGCGAGTCTTTCATGACATAAAATAGCGTTGTCATTATGCCAAATGCCTGACCAATCGGGGCCGCGATGGCGTAAAAGTTTTGATAATTCGAGTGCTTGTGTGCGCAACTCAGACACATCAGTTTTGATATCAAGGATACCGAAAATACCACACATAGGTTGGTTCGCCTTTTCTTGCTAGGTTATTAGATTGGGTTATCGTTTTCTGTCGATATAAGGTAGGTATGTGGAACTAATGTTCGCGTTTATTATTATTTATGTTACCTCGGTATTGAATGTGCCATTTTGAGTAGAAAATGCAAGCCTTTTCTGCGCCAAAGCAGGAATTTGTTAGCCCTTGCATCAAGCTATGATTATTATGAAGCGAGGGAACTAAAAAATTTCATTCATGCACAAATCAAAATCGAAGAGGGTAAGGCTTTTTGGCCATTTCCGAAGGGCAAAAAAATAGCCTCATGTGAGGCTATTTAAGTCTTATTTTCATGTCGTCAGCTTATCGCTGAAACTCACTTGTTGGTGCCCATTTTGGCCAATCGTCAGAGTTTGCGATGTCATAACCGACCTCAAACAACATTTGAGTATCTTCTTGAATGCCACCAAAGTCCCAACCTTCACGGAATTGGTCACACACTTGATGGTAACACCCTCTAACAACTAAATTCGTTTTTTTACGATAGTCAGCAGTCGCTTCATCAATTGGCTCGCTACCTCCTTTTGCATACAACGCAGGTACGCCTAGTTTTGCAAAACTGAAGTGGTCAGAGCGGTAATAGTAGCCTGCTTGTGGTGTGTCTTCTTGGGTTAATACACGGCCTTGGCGTTTGACTGCCTTGTCGAGGTAGGTTTCAAGTTCGGACTTGCCCATGCCGATGACCGCAACATCTTTTGTTCTTCCAAGCACATTCATCGCATCCATGTTGATGTTTGCAACCGTTTTATCCAAAGGGATGACGGGGTTTTCTGCATAATACTTCGAACCAAGCAATCCTTGTTCTTCAGCGGTGACAACTAACATGCTCACTGAACGTTTCGGATTTTCATTTAATTTTGAAAAGGCTTCTGCCATCGCTAAGATCGCAGCTGTGCCGGTCGCATTATCGTGTGCGCCGTTATAGATTTGGTCACCTTCTTTAGTTTCATCGGTACCCAAGTGGTCCCAGTGTGCGGTGTAGATAATATGCTCATCGGGCTTTTCTGAACCGGGAAGGGTCGCTAGGACATTATAACTTTTTGATTTTTCAAAATCGTTCTTCACGGTAACTGATGCTGTCAGATTCAGTGGCTCTGAATAAGCACCTTGGGCTGCGTAGTCTTTTTGCTCATCAAAGTCTAAGCCTGCATCGGCAAAAAGTTTGACTGCCGCTTCGCGAGAAATCCAACCTTCTACGGCAACGCGACTAGCACCACCATCTGGGGTGACTAAACCGTACTGAGGGCCACTCCAACTGTTCGCAACAACTGACCAGCCATAAGACGCTGGCGCAGTTTCATGTACGATGAAAACGGCTTCAGCACCTTGTCTGCTGGCTTCTTCATACTTATAGCTCCAACGACCATAATAGGTCATGGTAGAACCTTGGAATAACTCACCTTCAGGGCTCGCAAAACCGGGGTCGTTGACTAAAACGATAACCGTTTTTCCTTTCACATCGATATCTTCGTAGTCATTCCAGTCGTATTCCGGTGCGTTAACACCATAGCCCAAGAAAATGACTTCTGAATCACTTAAGTTGATTTCAGAGACTTCGCGTTTTGAACCCGCTACCATGTCTTCTTTATAAGCGAGTTTATTTTCACCCAAAGTGAGCGTCATATCAGGGGATGCAGTAATTTGCATTAAGTCGACTTGTTGAAAAAAGCTATCTCCGTTACCCGGTTCAAAACCTACTTTGGTAAGCTCAGTAGTGAGGTAATCTAAGGTCATCTTCTCGCCAGGCGTTGTCGGTAGACGACCACCAAACTCATCTGAAGAGAGAGTTTTCGTATGTTGTTTGAGGGTCTCCGTGCTGATACTGTTATACACTTCCTCAAAATTGTTTGCTTGAGGCGCTTCTGATACAGCTTCTTCACTTTGCTGTGAGCATGCACCCAGACTGAGCAGCATTGCGGCTGACAATGCCAAAGTGAAACCTGATTTCTGTCGAATCATTTCGTGTTCCTTATTGTTATTTTTGCTTACTTATTGAATATCGTCTTACTTGTTGTGGCACAATATAACAAACATCTGACGTGAATAAACTAGACAAGACAATAACCGTGACATTTTCTGACATAAATCGCTTAAATTCTGCTCCGCTCAATCAATTAGCCTCTTATTACTCCCCTGAAATGAAGCCTGAGAATCAAATAAAGGCGTCAATGATTGAGAGGAAGGGAATTGACTGCAAAATAGACAGTTTGCTGACTGCTACCTATTTAAATAAAGTGGCACAAGAGACTCAGTCGAATTGTCAAAAGCGATTTGTCTGCCAAGATCAATTGAGCAATGATCCGCGCTATTATGAAGAAATTATATTTGAAGATAATGTAATACCAACGCGAGCAGGCACGTGGCACGATTTCTTTAATGGTCTTATGTGGTTAAGTTTCAACAAGACTAAAGCTTATATGAATCAATTGCATATAGAACAGAGCAAAAAGTATGGGCTTGTGCCACGCACAAAAGTTAGGAATCACGTCACCCATTTTGACGAATGCGGTCTTGTGCTTTTCATTCATGGCGACACCTTACTCAAGTCTTTACATGCCTACTTTTCAGAGCAGAATTGGGAGGCAATTTTTATCTCTTTAAAAGCGCACTGGCATAAGCAAATAATGCCTGTTGTGATCGGCCATGCAAATTATGAGATGTTACTCAACCCGTTTATTGGCCTCACTGGTAAGGTCTTATTAGTGTCTACACCAGAGTCTTTGCTTGATAGTAAGAAAACAAATGGTGAGCTGAGAGCATGGCAGGATCAGCGAGTTGAGTATGATCACTTATTGCACAAGCACTTAATCGAAAATGCGGTTTTTGAGCAAAATAAACCGTTCTATCCCTTGCCAATTCTAGGAGTACCAGGATGGCATTATGAGGCCCAAACCTTAGCATTTTACGGCAACAAGCGATATTTTATGCCGAAGCGCCGACCTTAGACATACGGATGCTTCGGCCGGCAGGCTTACCGTAGGCTCGCGAGCAATGTTAAAAACGCAATTAAGATAATACTCGGTATCGTTGCCACAATATACGCTTTGTTGCGGCTGAAATTAGTCCATTGTTGCAAGCATGAAGCACCGAGAATAATGCCCCAAATTCGGTCGACTCGTATTTCATTCATCACACTTAACCAAGGGTTTGTAATATCAAGGCCAAGTATAAAGCTCATAGAAAGAGGAGCCATTGCTGAAGGTGATAATTGGCTCCCAGGCTCGGTCATCACTAAAATGGCTAAGGAAACAACTGCCCCAATAATGTATGGCATCATCGTCCACCATTGAACGCCATACCAATCCATAAAACTATGAATACTCTTGTCGTCGTTTCTGGTCACAATGGTATAGTAGAGCGCTGAAATAGCAGAAACAATCACCAACATCACAGGTGTTAGGTAGAGCGCGCTGCTTTTTGCAGACTCTGCAGTACCCATGTAACTTCTCTGCATTTCTAATTCAGCAGGGCTAGCATTGGGGGCAAGCACACTCAATTGCGCATCGACATACCAAGAATAGTCAATGACGCCAAAATATAAATACGCTGGCAGACAACTGATCACAGCGATTAAAATGAACGGTAACCACGACCAGTTATCTTTTACCGCAAGCGCTTTGAACACTTCTGAAGGCCGGATGAATATATCGTTACATGCCTGTATGGGGTTGGTAACTGCGTTCGAGTTATTGTGGTCGTTTTGCATTTCGCTCATCAGGGGTCCGTTCTTGTGTATGTTGAATGGAAAGTATTCAATGTATTGGAAAACAACTCAAGCGAAAAACTGAATTTGTAGCAATTTGAAACATTTAAAGCTCCTACCACTGTATTTTGCCTTCGCTTTTGACCCTAATATGACTTAGTCTATGCGGTATAAAAATAAGGCAAGCTCTCGCATGCCAAATAATAACAAGAATTTGATAAGGACATGAGTGTGATTGAAATAAACAAACTCGCTAAGAAATTCAAAGTAGAAAACCCCAAAAAGCTCAGTGAGCAAGACAAAAAAGACCCCCGTTTGCAAGGACGATTCTTCCACTCAGTGAAGGAAGTGAGTTTTGCTTGTCAAAATGGTCAAGTGCTTGGTTTATTAGGCCCCAATGGTGCAGGTAAAACCACCACTTTACGAATGTTGTCTACGGCATTACAACCCGATAGTGGGAGTATTGAAATAGGGGGCATTGATATTCTTCAAAATCCAGTAGAAGCGCGTCGCCAAATCGGTTTTTTGTCGGGTGGCACTGGCCTTTATGGGCGTTTGAGTGGCCGTGAGAATATTGCATACTTCGGTCAGCTAAACGGCATGAGTCCGAAAGAAATTGATAAGCGTATCAGTGAGCTTTCAGAGCGCCTAGATATGGATACTTTCCTCGATCGTCGCAGTGAAACGTATTCAACTGGGATGAAGCAGAAGGCGTCTATTGCCCGCTCAGTCATACACTCGCCAAAGGTTGTCATTCTGGATGAGCCAACGACGGGCTTGGATATAATGGCGACTCAAACCGTACTGAACTTTATTCGTGATTTGAAGAGCCAGAATGTACCAGTTATCTTCTCGACCCATCATCTAGACGAGGTCTCAGAGCTATGTGATATGGTCACCATCATTGATAAAGGTGAGACGATGTTTGATGATACATTCGATACCTTCAAGGCCGTTGCCGGGCCTTCATTGCATGAGGCATTCTTAGAGTCTATTGGACATAACAAAAACAATAAGCCAGTGGCACAGGGAGAATAATGATGTGGTTAGTATTCCAAAAAGAAATTAAAGAGCTCCTTCGAGATCGCAAAACCTTGTTTTTTATGATCGCGCTGCCGATTCTGTTGTTTCCCTTAATCATTGGGGGAGCTATCTATGTTGGCTCTAAAGTGGTCGAAGGGGCAAAAACAGAAGAACGCTCTTTTGCTATTATTGGTGGTGAATATAGCAGCGAATTCACTCAGAAACTCAACGATGTTGAGCAATTTAAACTAGTTGAATTGCCTGCTGATATTGACACGAAAGAGGAAATCACAGCCTATGTGAAGGCAGACAATGTTGATTTCGTCATTGAAATCCCTGAAAACTACAGTCGCGATGTACTAACAAACGGTAAAATTGTACTGACGCTTTACCGCAATCAAGCAGGCTTAGCCGTCGTTGAAAGTGTGTTAAACAAGATTGTGGATGAATTTTCAGAAGAGTATCAAAACGTCGCTTTTGAAAACCTCACATTAAACGAAGAGCAACAAAAAAGTCTGTTAGAACCTATTAAGATTGAACAAGTCAACGTTGCTGATGAGCGAGAGACACAAGGTGAGAATATCGGTGGGCTTATTCCTTACTTTATCTTTATGTTGTGCTTACAGGGCGCAATGTTGCCAGCCAGTGACCTTGGTGCAGGTGAAAAAGAACGAGGCACACTCGAGACATTGTTGATCACACCCATTGAAAGAAACAAAATTGTATTGGGTAAGTTTTTTACTATTGCTTTTGCTGGGGTGACCTCCGCGCTGGTGACAGTATTGAGTATTGCGATATGGACGACCGTACTGAGTCAAGGTGCGGCAAACGAAGTTGTCATGAAGTTTATGTCTTCTATTGGTGCTATTGACTTTATTCTCGTCTTTTTGATGTTAGTGCCTGTGGTTGCTATTTTTGCTGCGGTCTTACTTACCTTATCAATTTACGCAAGGTCATTTAAAGAAGCACAAGGGTATATGACGCCTTTGGTTTTTGTTGTCATCATTCCTGTGATTTTCGCCATGTTACCTGGGGTTGAATTAAAAGGAATCTGGGCATGGGTGCCATTAACCAATGTCGCATTGGCAATTAAAGAGCTTATTAAAGGCACCATGGACTACGTGCAGCTATTTGCTATATTTGGGTCAACAGCAATTATTGCTGGCGGCTTGTTAGCATTCTGTATCCATTGGTTTAAACAAGAGAAAGTCTTGTTTAGATAAGTTTGGTATCACGAATAATAAACAGCCCTGTCCACTGACAGGGCTGTTTTGTTTCCAGTCATCAATTTCAAATTCCCTTCACGACGCAAAATCTATCCTCTTGAGTAGTCGTACATTTGTTTTTTCTTTGGCATAATGCTCGCCCTTACGCTTTTGCATGGATCTAGCTGTATTTTAATGATTGATATCGCCGACTTTTTTTCAAACCCGGGACCACTCGCCGACGTTATTCCAGGTTTTAGCCCTCGTGCTGCACAAACTGAAATGGCAGTTGCTGTCGCTGATACCATTAAAGATAAGGGCTCTCTCATTGTTGAGGCTGGAACAGGCACGGGAAAAACCTTTGCCTATTTAGCGCCCGCGCTGCTGTCAAAAAAGAAATTTATCGTTTCTACGGGGACCAAAAACCTGCAGGAACAATTGTTTCACCGCGATTTGCCTGTTGTTAAAAAAGCGATAGATAAAACAAAAAAAACAGCTTTGCTAAAAGGTCGTTCAAATTACTTGTGCTTGCATCGTTTATCACAGCATGGCGGTGGGAATACCTTACTCGAGAAAGAGGTGTTAAATGAGTTTAGTTCGGTACGTCGATGGGCGGAAACGACGAATACAGGCGATATAGGTGAACTGAAAACGATTAAGGAAGACGCCAAAGTCTTGCCTATTGTTACGTCGACGGTTGATAACTGTTTAGGTAAAGATTGCCCAAGTTATGAAGACTGTTACTTGGTTCAAGCCAGAAGAAAGGCCATGGAAGCTGACGTGATTGTTGTCAATCACCATTTGTTCTTTGCTGATCTTGCATTGAAAGACACCGGGTTTGGTGAGTTGGTGCCTGAAGTCGACGTCGTGATTTTTGATGAAGCTCACCAAGTACCAGATATCGCTAGCGAATATTTTGGTGTGAATATTTCTAGTCGGCAGATCCAAGATTTAACAAAAGATATTATAGCTATACAGCGAACTGGGCTGAAAGATGCTGACCAACTCGGTAAGGTTGCTGAAAAGTGTCAGTTGCATATGGCTGATTTACGCATGCTTTTTCCGCACAACCCTGCACGAGGTAATTGGCTGGAAAAATTAAAAGAGACAGATGTCTCTAAACAGATTGAAATTATAAAGCAAAACTTGAAGCAACTGGCTGAAGTAGCCATAGTTCAGCAAGGCAGAGATAAAGATTTAGACTTAATGATTGAGCGCATTGTCGACTTCATGGAGCGCTTGGATAAAGTGACCGATGACAGCAGCAACGGGGTGAGTCTATGGTATGAAACTACGCCAAGACATGTCGTTTTGCATCTCACGCCATTAAGTATCGCAGATAAGTTTTCTGGGATTATGGAATCTCAGAACTCTGCATGGGTATTTACATCCGCCACGCTTATGGTAGATGAAAACTTTGATCATTATCGTCAGTTGATGGGGCTTTTCAATGCGAAAACGCTCTCACTAGATAGCCCCTTTGATTACGCCAATCAGGCGATATTGTGTATTCCTCGCTTTTTACCCGAACCGAACGACAGGAGTATCAAGAGTAAACTTGTGGATATTGCATGTGGGTTAATTGATGCTAGTAAGGGCCGCGCTTTTATTCTGTTCACGAGTCACGCGATGATGCGAGAGGTTGCTGAACTGGTTGAAGAGAAAATTGAAAATCAAATTTTGGTTCAAGGAAGTACGACAAAGCAAGCATTATTAGACGAGTACCTGCGCGATCAGCAAGCTGTGCTGTTTGGCACCGGAGCTTTCTGGGAAGGGGTCGATGTAAAAGGTGATGACTTATTGTGCGTAATGATAGACAAACTGCCTTTTGCTTCTCCTGACGATCCTTTGCTTCAAGCGCGAATAGAAGACTGCAAGAAACAAGGTGGCAATGCTTTTGCTCAAATTCAGATCCCACAAGCAGTCATAACACTTAAGCAGGGAGCAGGGCGCTTAATTAGAGATGAAACCGATAAGGGTGTATTGGTTATTTGTGATAATCGTTTAGTTACTAAACAATATGGCCAGACATTTTTGAGTAGTCTGCCAGCCATGAAACGAACTCGCAGTTTAGAAACTGTATATGACTTCCTACAACAGATTGATTAAACCATGAAAATTTTAGCTATTGATACTGCCACTGAAGCCTGCTCTGTCGCATTGATGATAGACAATAAAATAGATGATATTTTTGAAATATGTCCGCAGCAACACAGTCAAAAAGTCTTGCCGATGATAGATACTTTGTTAAAACGGCATAATATCAAGCTCAAGGAGCTGGATGTCATTGCATTTGGTCGTGGGCCGGGCAGTTTTACAGGCGTTCGTATTGCGACTGGTATCGTGCAAGGTTTAGCTCTCGGAGCTGACCTTCCAGTGGTAGAAGTATCAACATTAGCAGCAATGGCGCAGCAAAACTATGAAGAACATGGTTTCACTCGAACCCATGCATTGATCGACGCGCGGATGGCTGAAGTTTATGTGGGTGACTTCGAAGTCGTGAACGGTGTCGTAGTTGCCTTACAGGATGAGGCAGTGTTGTCGCCTACAGAGGCGCTCAAAAAATATGCTACTACAAGCACTAGTAAGGGTGTTACCATTGGGAAAGTAGGGACAGGCTGGGACGCATATCCAGACGAACTGAAGCAAAAAGAAAAAGAGCGTGAAGTGGAGTCGATTAAGGTGCTGTATCCCTCCGCAAAGTTCATGTTGTCGATAGCTATGCAGTCACTTGAATCCGGAGATATAAAGTCTGTAGACGATTTATCGCCCACCTATTTGAGAGATAAAGTGACGTGGAAAAAGCTGCCAGGTAAAGAATAGCCTTAAAGGTGAGTGAGTGGATACAGCGAATATCAACAATACTAGTGCTATTTATATTAGCAAAGATGCGGTTCAAACAACGCAAGATAAGCCACTGCTGCGCCGCAGAGACTTTGATAGCGAGCAGCAAAAAGCTGCGCTTATCGAAGGCGAACAACTCGAGTCAACAAAATTAGTCGTTGGAAATGAAGAAGTGTTTCAGCGTGCTGAAGACTTCAAGCAAACTAGTAACTACGACGACACTGTCAATCTCCGTGTCAGGAAAGAGCTCGAATTGTATCAAAGCATCGACAAGCAAAATCAACGGGAAGATATTTCTCAACTGCTCGGTGTCGATATCTTTGCTTAAACGTAAAGTCGCGTTTGCCATCTTGTTCTGAACTGTTGTCGCTTTTATTGGTCAAATTTTGCGATATAGTAGTATCAATGAATAGTGATTCGTTAAGTGTTCAGTTATTGACTCACTCGCTGTTGAAAGACGAAAAAAAATACATACATCAACGATATGTAAAAAAATAAATACAAAAAATCAGTACCCACTGACTAATATGCAATACTCACTGGGAGTAAATATATGCCTTCTATTTTCAAAGTTTCCATTGCCGCACTTGCCCTGACTTTGGGTGGCTGCGCTATCTATCCTGACCCTATCGATATTGGAGAAGAAGTTGAACTCGTTAGTTATGAGACGATTGTCAATGGCGATCAGGCCGGCGTTGGTTTAAAAGCCCGTTGGGGCGGTGAAATTGTGGCCGTAGTCAATAAAAAAGACTATTCGGAAATCGAAATCCTACATTACCCAAACAACCATTATGGAAAACCAAGATTATCATCGGAGAGTGCTGGCCGTTTTAAAGTTAGAGTACGTGATTTTATTGACCCACTTGTATTTGAAAAAGGCCGATTAGTGACCTTTATTGGCGAGCTAGGTGAACCTGCCGAAGGTTTGATTGGAGAGCAAGCATATGTATACCCTGTGCTGATTGCAGATGGTTATCATATGTGGAAAAAAACAGTTGATTACGAAGTAACCGCTTTCTCTTTTTCTCCATTTTCACCTTACTGGGCATTTGGTCCGCGCTATGGCTATCACCGAGGTTGGGGATTTCATCATCACAGTGGCACCGTTCGCGTGAAAGTGAAAGATGGTGCATCGGGAACTGTTGAAGCATCGCGACCTGTGGGACCATCTCAGGGTGATATTACGCAAGATCAGCCCGCCAGAGGCACTCAAGAGAAATAACTCAGCATTATTGCTTTGCTTGTTCTCGAAATAAGGCGATCAGATTAATCTATCGCCTTTTTTATTTTTGACGTTATACAAGAGTTTTTTGCATGCCAATAGAGCAAATACAATTTGAGCTAGGAAATCAAACGATCGCTGCCTTAAGCAATAATAATCAGGGAAAGCCATTGCTAATTTTGGTCCATGGATGGTTGGATAATGCTGCTAGCTTTTCGGCCTTACTCCCAGAATTAGAAGCATATCATGCGATTGCAATTGATTTGCCGGGCCATGGTCTGTCTTCTCATCGCAGTCCTGATGCGCATTACCATTTACTAGATTACGTGAATGACTTACACAATCTAGTAGAGCAAAATGGATGGGACAAGATCGCATTGGTTGGACACTCGCTTGGGGGCATTATATCGAGTATTTACAGCGCAAGTTTCCCTGAAAAAGTGAGCAGTTTTGTTTGTATCGAATCTGCCGGACCACTGACCGAAGATGAATCAACGACGATTTCACAAATACGTGGTTCGATAGAAAGTCGTATCGCTGCGAATGCAAAACCAATAAAACAACCAAATGACTTTGCTTCTATTGTTCAAGCGCGGCGGAGAGTAAGCGATTTATGTGAAATGAATGCAGAGACTATTTTGAGGCGAAATGTTCGAGAACTGGACAATGGTGATCTAGAGTGGACAACTGATAAACGACTCCGCACTCAATCGTCGATTAGATTAACATCACTTCAAGCTGAAAATATCGTCAAAAGCATACTTTGTCCCATACATGTTGTGTTGGGCGAAAGCGGCTTTGAAAAAGTGAAAAAGCTAATGAAAGAACGCCAAGGTTTATTTCAAAATTTACAGCTTACTAGCTTGAAAGGCGGGCATCACGTGCACATGGAGTCAGTTAACGAACTAGCGAGTATCGTTAAGAATCATTGTCAGTTGAAAATTTCAGATTAAAAATAGCCAGCTTGATATAAAATATAGTTCCTATTCATGAGATGAATGAGCAGGAAAGTTTATCTTTATGCAATCATCCTTTAGTATTACGGGGTTAAGTAGGGGCACGACACCCTCGTTAATTCAAAAAACAAATTAAGAAGAATAAGACTGTACCGGACTGTTTATGTCGAAGTGCAGCGTATCATTACTTTTTTAAAGGACATCAATGTGGAAAAAGTCTGGTTAAAGCATTACGACAAAGCCATGAAACCTGAAATAGATGTAGCAAATTTGCCTACTATTTTAGAAATATTTGAAACTTCTGTAACTGAATACGCTAACCAAACTGCCTTTATCAATATGGGGCACGAAATTTCTTTTGAAGACTTAGATGTATTATCGATGCAATTTGCCGCCTACTTGCAAAGCCAAGGCTTACAGAAAGGCGATGCCGTGGCTATTATGATGCCAAACTTACTTCAGTATCCAATCGCGCTTTTTGGTGTCCTTAGAGCCGGCATGACGGTTGTCAATGTGAACCCTTTGTATACGCCGAGAGAATTGCAGCATCAACTGACTGATGCCAACGTTAAAACGATTGTGATAGTTGATAACTTTGCTCATACATTGGCCAAAGTGATTCAAGATACGCCTGTACAAGAAGTTCTGTTGACCAGTATTGCTGATATGCTTCCCGCACCCAAACGTTGGATTGTTAATTTTGCAGTGAAATACATCAAAAAGATGGTGCCTGATTATGATTTGCCGAAGGCGAAACGCTTCACACAGGCAATGGCTATTGGCGAGAATCAAACATATTCAAGACCGAAAGTACTCCCTTCAGATATCGCATTTCTTCAATATACTGGCGGTACAACAGGTGTTTCTAAAGGAGCAATGTTAAGCCATCAGAATATGGTCGCAAACTTAGAACAAGTCTCAGGAACCTTGGAGAGTTCGGTGTCCATCGGCAAAGACATGGTAGTGACAGCATTACCGCTTTATCATATCTTCGCTTTGACTAGCAATTGCCTCACTTTCTTAAAATATGGTTGTCCAAACCTTTTGATCACTAACCCTAGAGATATGAAGGGTTTTGTTAGCGAACTCAATAAATACCCGTTTGCTATCATCACTGGCGTGAATACCTTATTTAATGGCCTGATCAATACACCCGGGTTTGCAGAGTTGGATTTTAGTAATTTCAGATTCGGACTTGGCGGTGGCATGGCTGTGCAAAGGCCTGTAGCTGAAAAGTGGCAGGCGATAACAGGCACTGTATTACTTGAGGGTTATGGCCTCACTGAATGTTCACCCGTCGTAACAGTTAATCCAACAAATATTAGCGAATACAAGGGCTCAATCGGGCTGCCTGTACCATCAACGGATATTCGTTTAGTTGACGATGAAGGTGAGGACGTTGCTGAAGGCGAAGCCGGTGAAATGTTTGTTAAAGGTCCGCAAGTCATGGTGGGTTATCTGAATCGTCCTGAAGCAACTGACGAAATTATGTCAGATGGCTGGTTAGCAACGGGCGATATTGCGAAGATGGATGAAGACGGCTTTTTCTATATTGTCGACCGCAAAAAAGATATGATTTTGGTCTCGGGGTTCAATGTATTTCCAAATGAAATTGAAGAGGTTGCGGCAATGCATGACGGTGTCATGGAAGCTGCTGCGATCGGTATTCCACATGAAGTCTCGGGTGAAGTTGTGAAATTATTTGTGGTTAAGAAAAGCGATGACGTTACCGAGCAGCAAGTTATTGAACACTGTAAGTCTTTATTAACTGGATATAAAGTGCCAAAAACTATAGAGTTTCGCGACGAGCTTCCTAAAACGAACGTGGGTAAAATACTGCGTCGTGAACTAAGAGACTAATTGGCGTTGATTGAATTTGAATACATCGATACACAAAAAGCACTAATAGAATACTGCGAAAAGATAAAGTCGGCGAGCGCGCTAGCGATCGATACGGAATTTGTCAGAACGCGAACATTGGTGCCTCAACTTGGTTTAATCCAGGTTTATGATGGTGAACATTTAGCTCTGATAGATCCCGTTGCCATTGCTGATTTAAGCATATTCTCGAATATTCTTTGTGATGAATCCGTTGTTAAAGTATTGCATTCTTGTTCTGAAGATCTCGATGCCTTATGGCACAATCTAGGCGTCGTTCCATCGCCCTTATATGATACTCAGTTTGCAGCGAATCTATTAGATATGGGGCAAACTTTGGGCTATGCAAACCTCGTAGAGCAAATATTAGAAGTTCATGTAGATAAAGGAGAATCTCGCACTGACTGGATTGCACGTCCTTTATCGTCAGAGCAGCTCCACTATGCAGCTGCAGATGTATTTTATTTGCTGCCGGTCTATCATGACTTGGCAAAGCAGGTAGAAAGCTTAGGGCAAACAGATTGGGTTTTCGCTGAATCCGCCTTTTTATCGCAAAAAAAGCGCACTGACTTACCTTCTGAGTATGCCTACTTATCTATAAAAAATAACTGGAAATTAGGTGCTCACTCACGCCAAGCGCTTAAATTGATTGCTGCATGGCGATTAGAACAGGCACAAAAAAGGGATATGGCCATTAACTTTGTGCTACGAGAGCAGTCTATGCTAGAAGTCGCAATGAAGCTGCCAGATACCAAAGCAAAGTTATTTCAGTTGCAATCGATAACACCGAAAGAAGCGAGGATCCATTGCGACACCTTGCTAGAATTTGTGATGCAAGCTCGTGCTACTGAGCAGGCTGATTGTCCCGGCAGAATTCAAAGACTGATTGACTTCTCAGCTTATAAAAAAGCACTATCTGAATTGAAACGTATATGTGACGAGTTAGCTGTTGAGAACAATACGCGGGCTGAAGTCTTGGCATCTAAAAAGCAGTTGAATCAGTGGTTAAAGTGGTGCTGGTTTGATTTTGATGAGTTAGACGCGATGGCACTCCAACCTGATATTATAAGTGGGTGGCGAAAGGCATTGTTTGTACCTAAACTACAAACACTTTTCGCAAAAGACAATACAGGACAATTCAATGCTTTGCGCAGTATATAAGTCTTCTAAAAAAGCCGACACTTACCTTTATACCCCGAAAAAAGCTGATTTCAGTGATGTGCCGCAAGCGTTGCTAGATATGTTTGGTAAGCCTATTTTTGTTATGCTGATACCGATGCATAAAGACAGAAAAATAGGACCTATCGATACGAAGCAATTGGCTGACGCCCTAAAAGAGAAAGGGTTTTATTTACAGTTGCCTCCCACAGAAGATAGTCTGCTGGTTAAACACCGTCGGCAAAAAGGCTTGAGCGATCAACCCGATAAAAAATTCTAATTGTGCATTAGCCCGCCTTATTTAGTTTATTCTCTATGGAGTTCTTCATGAATCAAACTCAGCTTGGACTGAAATTTTTATTATTCATTGTATTCATCACAGTGAGCACGTGTGTCACAGCGCAACAGAGTAGCTTCGATGAGTATCTTGCTTCCTTACGTCTCGAAGCCGAGCAAAAAGGCTATTCCAAAGCGGTGCTGGATGAGGCCTTTGCCACGATTCAGCTACGTGAAAAGGTAGTGACTGCGGATAAAAATCAACCAGAGAAAAAGCTAACGCTAGACACCTACTTGCAAACTAGAGTGCCGGACTGGAAGGTCAAACAAGCAGTAGAAAAACTGCAAGAACATGATGCCTTACTGACTAAAGTCGCGAAAAAGTACAATGTGCAAAAACGTTTTATCGTTGCTCTGTGGGGGAATGAGAGCAACTTTGGACGCATTCAAGGTTCGCACCCGGTACTATCTTCTTTAGTATCACTGGCTTATGACGGCAGACGTGAAGCATTATTTAAACGTCAGTTCTTCGCCGCTTTGACTATTCTCGACGAAGGGCATATTTCTGTCGAGCAGTTTACTGGCTCTTGGGCCGGCGCAATGGGACAAAGCCAGTTTATGCCTAGCTCTTTTTTAACTTACGCGGTGGACGGCGATGGTGACGGTAAGAAGGATATATGGGGTACACCAGAAGATGTGTTCGCCTCCATCGCTAACTTTTTATCTCAAGAGGGGTGGAATGGCAGTCAAACGTGGGGACGTCAGGTAAAACTCAGTGATAATTTTGATAAAACGCAAATTAATGCGCTATCGGGTTTAGCAAAAAGTAAAATGCTACCCTTGCAAGCATGGCAAAATTTGGGCGTCACACGGTTCGATGAAACCGCCTTACCGCAGGTTAATCTAAATGCCTCTCTGATTCTTCCAGATGATATTAACGGCAGGATTTACTTGGTCTACAATAACTTTCATACCCTGATGCGTTGGAATCGCTCTATGTATTTTGGCGTTTCTGTTGGTTACCTAGCTGATCGTATTCGAAAAGGTAGTTAAGGCTAAGCATGCAGGTGGACTATCAACATACAACATTAGACGGTACGCCGATTGAGCTTCCTGTAGGAAAGGCTATTTGTGTCGGTAGAAACTACCTTGATCATATTCAAGAACTAAACAATGCTGTGCCCGACAAAGCCATGTTATTCATGAAGCCAGCAAGTGCTTTATGTGATGTTCAAAAAGCCGTTTATATCCCGCAAAGTCTTGGCGAGTGTCATAATGAACTTGAAATTGCCCTATTAGTTGGTAAACGGGCGAGCAAGTTATCGCTGAATGACGCGGGGGATGTAATCGCTGGAATAGGCTTGGCATTAGATCTCACTTTACGCGATGTACAAAGTGAACTGAAAGCTCAAGGGCAACCTTGGGAGCGAGCTAAGGCCTTTGATGGTAGTTGTCCAGTGTCACCTTTCGTTTTAACGCAGGGTTTAAAGGCGGACGACCATTTTGAATTCAGCTTAAACGTGAATAGTGTCACAAGGCAATCAGGCGATACTCGATTGATGCTTAGACCTATGCTTGATTTATTGGTTGAGATTTCAGCCGTGTTTACCTTGCTCCCAGGTGATATAGTGTTAACGGGAACACCCAAAGGAGTAGGGCCACTTGAAGTTGGGGACTCACTCCAATTGACGCTGGATGATAAGATACAGCTGTCTAGCAATGTCTTACTGGCTGAATAAGCTCCATAATTTGAATCACAACTCGCAATTCCTTCAAAGGTTCATGAAATGAGAAAAACACCTTATACAAAATCGTTAATCGAGTCAGAATTTTGGCTGGATACAGCATTAGAGGATATGAACAGATCGCAGTGGGAAGCTATTTGCGATGGCTGTGCTAAATGCTGTCTTCACAAGTTCATGGACGATGATGACGCTGGCGATGTTGCCGAACATGAGCCCATGCCAACCAGTCAAGGCGTGGATGGTGAAGAAGTATTTTTTACGAATATCGTTTGCGAGCTTTTGCATACCAAACATTGTGAATGTACCCAATATGATAAGCGCAGTGAGTTGGTCCCGCATTGCGTTACGTTAACGAAAGAAAACTTAAAAGACATTTTCTATATGCCGAAGTCATGTAGCTATCGCAGAATGCATGAAGGGCGAGGGTTGGCGTCGTGGCACCCTTTATTGAATAAGGGTAAAAAAAGCAAAATGCATGAAAATGGCATTTCGGTGAGAGGACAGACAGTGAGTGAAAATGATGTAGACATGCAAAAGTTTGAAGACTACATCGTCACTTGGCCTTTGAACGATGTAGAGTAGCATGCCTATATCCTGGATTGGCGCTATATAGCGCCTTTTTAGCTATCGCCTTCTTAGACCTTTTTGCTCACAAATTGAGACATAAACATTAGGCCAAACACTGCAATATACATAACGAAGATGATTTGCATCCACTCAGCCATGCCCATCGAGAAGAACTGCCAAGTATTTTCTAAACAGCTACCTGGAGCGGCAAAGACATCGGGTATCCACTCATGCAATGGCATGAACGAAGGGAATTGAGGTTCAACAGGACAGGGTACGAAAAAGGCATTTTCGCTGAACAAAATTTCTTTGTGTTCAGAGGCTAAGACATAACCTTTAACAGCTGACGTTCCCCATATCGCATAGGCCATCATGCGCACTAAGAAGATATTACTAATTACTGGCAATAAACCGGCAAGCATAATACCGACGACCGCAGTTCGTTGATAGATGCACATTACGCATGGTTCAAGACCAACAACGTGTTGAAAATATAAAGCAGCAGCTAATAAGATAGCGCCAGATAAAAATAACAGTTGCCAAGCTGAACGAGTGTGTGACCAAAGTTGAATCTTGTATAACATCAAAACCTACTTATTTTCAGATAGTTAAATATACGCTAGCGTCCCTAATGGCGTTTGTTTGTGCCACTATCAAGCATCTCACTCGCACTATAGTGTTCGATCAGATGCTGGTCATATAGCTGTTCCGTGCCCTCGAATAAATCGAAATATACCGCAAGTTGCCCCGCGATGGCTAACATTATCTTATATGGCAATGCCATACAAATCGTTTGCTTGTCTAGGTTTTCGCTTGTTTTGTGAATAACTAAAGGATTATTACTTTCTTTGTCAAAACCATCTGGTACAATCAGTTAACTTTTTCGTTACATGTTGTCTGAGAGAAGAATGATATATAAGTCACAAAGCCCTGCAGGATTCGCAGAAGAATATATTGTCGAGTCTATTTGGAGCGGCCGTTTCCCACCGGGAACTATTTTGCCTGCAGAACGTGAATTGTCTGAACTTATTGGTGTAACGAGAACTACATTACGTGAGGTTTTACAACGTCTTGCTAGAGATGGCTGGTTGACTATTCAACATGGCAAACCGACGAAAGTAAACAATTTTTGGGAAACATGCGGTTTGAATATTCTCGAAACGCTTGCGCGCCTTGACCAAGATGGCCGTCCCCAACTCGTTGATAATTTACTTTCTGCGAGAACAAATTTAAGTGCCGTATTTATGCGCGCTGCTTTTAAGCAGAATGCTGAAAAGTGTAAAGAGATTATCGCCAGATATTCAGATGTGAGCCAAGATGGTAAAGCATTTGCACACTTCGACTACCAAATGCATCACGATTTAGCGTTTGCATCAAATAACCCTGTATACGTGCTTATGATGAATGGTTTTAGAAGTATTTATGCGCGTATTGGTGGTTACTTTTTCTCTCACCAAGCAGCTCGTGACGTAGCTACCGAATACTACCAACACTTACTTGAAGTGCTAAGCACTGATGATGCAGACCGTGTTATCGCTGTTGTGCGGAAGTATGGTATTGAGAGTGGTAAAATTTGGCAACAAGTTCGTAAAGATTTGCCTAATAATATCGTAGACTAGCCGCGACTCATCGTATCGTGACACTGTAATAATTCCATAGACTTTCTGAGGGCTCAGCATGACACATTCTGTTGACACACCATACCCACATTTATTTCGTCCACTTGATTTAGGCTTCACTACTCTTAAGAATCGAGTATTGATGGGGTCAATGCACACCGGCCTTGAAGAGGCGCCAAACGGCCATAAACGTATGGCGGCGTTTTTTGCAGAACGTGCGAAAGGCGGTGTGGGCTTGATTGTGACAGGTGGTATCGGACCGAATGATGAAGGGGCTACTCATGCCATTACTAAGCGTTTGGATTCGGACGAAGCGGTAGAGCACCACAAAGAAGTCACCGCAGCAGTGCATGCAGAGGGTGGTAAGATTTGTATGCAAATTTTGCACACCGGCCGCTACGCTTATAACAAAGACCTAGTTGCTCCTTCAGCAGTACAAGCACCTATCAACCCTTTTACGCCAAAAGAACTGGATGAAGAAGGCATTCAAAAGCAAATTGATGATTTCGTGTTTACCGCTGAACAGGCCAAACGGGCGGGTTACGACGGCGTTGAAATTATGGGTTCGGAAGGGTACTTCTTAAACCAGTTTATTGCCGCTCGAACCAACTTTCGTTCTGACCAATGGGGCGGTGAGTATAAAAACAGAATAAAACTGCCCACAGAAGTGGTACGCAGAGTGCGTGAGGCAGTCGGTGAAAAGTTTATTATCATTTATCGATTGTCCATGTTGGATTTAGTTGAGGGTGGCTCTACCTATGAAGAAGTGGTTGAACTTGGTTTAGCCATAGAGCAAGCCGGAGCGACGATTATCAATACCGGTATTGGTTGGCACGAAGCTCGGATCCCAACTATCGCAACAAAAGTTCCTCGCGCTGCTTTTACTTGGGTAACCGCTAAGTTCCGAGAGGCTTTAAATATCCCAGTCATTACTTCGAATCGTATTAATACGCCCGAAGTGGCTGAAGAAGTACTAGCACGTGGCGATGCTGATATGGTCTCTATGGCGCGACCGTTCTTAGCAGACGCCGAGTTTGTAAACAAAGCAAAAGCCAATAAAGCCAGTCAAATCAATACTTGTATTGGCTGTAATCAGGCCTGCCTAGATCACGCATTTGAAGGCAAGATGACCAGTTGTTTGGTTAACCCAAGAGCCTGCCACGAGACTGAGTTCAGCATTGAACCATGCACTGCAGTGAAAAAAATCGCAGTAGTTGGCGCGGGTCCAGCGGGTTTAGCGGCTGCAACAACAGCGGCACAGCGAGGTCATAAAGTGACTCTGTTTGATGCCGACAGTGAGATTGGAGGGCAATTTAACATTGCCAAGCAAGTACCGGGGAAAGAAGAGTTTTACGAAACAATCCGCTATTTCGGTGTGATGCTAAATCTGTATGGGGTTGATGTGCAATTGAACACTAAAGTGTCAGTAGAGGATCTCAACAATGCCAATTTTGATGAGGTGATACTAGCCACGGGTATAGTGCCTAGAACACCAGAAATTGAAGGCATCAACCATCCAAAAGTGTTGTCTTATATTGACGTGCTGAAACATAAAAAGCCGGTGGGTAAAAGTGTGGCTGTCATGGGTGCAGGCGGTATCGGTTTTGATACATCAGAATTCTTATCTCATGGCAAACAATCGACCAGTACAAATATCCCAGCCTTTATGAAAGAGTGGGGTATTGACATGACGTTCTCATCGCGAGGCGGTGTTGAAGGAGTGAAAGCCTTGCCTGAGCCTTCGCCGCGAGAGATCTTTTTACTTCAGCGTAAATCGTCCAAAGTTGGTGCGGGTTTAGGTAAGACGACAGGTTGGGCACATAGAGCAGGTTTAATGATGAAAGGCGTTAACATGCTCGCTGGTGTCGAATATGTAAAGATTGATGACGCAGGTCTGCACATACGGATCAATGATGATGAGCAAGTATTGCCGGTAGATAATGTGGTCATTTGTGCTGGTCAGTTGCCGCGTCGTGAGTTGTCCGAAGGCCTCAATGCGCCTTGCCATTTAATCGGTGGTGCGGATGTTGCTGCTGAATTGGATGCGAAACGAGCAATCGACCAAGGTACGCGCTTAGCGGCGAGTCTTTAAGCGAAAGAAAGTTGTCGCTCTTTGATCGAGCTATCGTTCAAAGAGCGTCATTGTTTGTTTCTCTGGGTCAAACCGCATTTCAAAAGCACGCAGCACGTTCATACCCAGCAATCCGGCGAAGCGACCTTTTAAATTTTCGTCGGGTAAAATTATCACACTCACTTGGTTCACTTCAATCTCGCCCAATACTAGCTTATCTAAGCGATACAATGGAGCCTGAATACCACCGCCAGCTGTTTGTACATTGAAATAGCCAATAAACTCCTTTTCAGCGGAAGCAATCCTTTCGAAACTGCTTTGATTAATTGCAGTTGTTGAGGCCCCGGTATCTAAAAGCAATGTGTATCGTCGCGGACCAATTTTCGCAGGCACAAAGAACTGCTCTCCATTGCCAGCAACAGGCACGCTACGCTTACTTAAGGACACGGTTTCTTCTAGCTCATTCGGGGCTATTTCGTCGAGCTCGGGCGTTTCGTTACGCTGGTACATTTGAGTTCGCAGACCTTGCGCTCTTGCATCATTGGATGGCAATGCTGCCAGCGCGTTTTCCATGAGTACAAATTGTTCTAATTGGCCATAGGCGCGAGCTAGAGCGAGTATATAGCGTTTATTCAGTGGATCTATTTGAATGAGAGGCTCGAGAAAAGTTGCGAGTAACTCCCATGCTCCATCTCCCGTCAATTGACGAATAACACTTGTTGTATTAACAGTAATAATTTTTTGAATGTTTTCTATTTCTTGTGCAGGCAGTGGTTTATCTAACAGATTGTAATAATTGGCAATAGCGACATTCAAACTTTCTGTATGTAAAATCATGTCGGCTTCGATTAGCCATGCACGATAATCATCGGGATAGCGTTTTAGGTATTCACGTAAAGGAAGGATCAGCTCTACAAATTGACTGTTTTTTTGCAGGCGAGTCAATAAGTTAAAGAGTTCGTCTGCGCTCAGTGTTTGAGGTGATTGATAAGCAACTTCTGCTTCTTGGGATAGACGTATATTTTCTTCCTGAACATCATTCGACAGGGAGGGGAGCTCTTTAGCAGCAATCACTTCCTGGGGGGCTTTATCTCGCTCAGTGTCAGTATCACTTATATTCAGTTGGCCTGTTTGTTTTCTGTCTAAATTGACGATCAAGTATGCATTGAGTGCTAAGGATAGGACCAGTAAAAGTGACAAAAACTTCGTCATTGTGCTTCTGCCTCGTTTTTATTTTCATTAAAAACGAATGCATGACTACCTTCAGAAGCCGTGCCATAAATATCAGTGAATTCCGAAGGCATCTTTTTGGGTGTGCCTCTGGATAAAGAGACACACACAAAATGTGTTTGTGCGGTAAAAACCGTTTTTTGATGCTTGAGTGAAATAAACTGAAAAGCGCGACTTAATCTAAACTTGCTATCACAATCGGTAATCCACGTTGCACAAGCAAGCTCATCACCCAAATGAGCTGCAACGTGATAATTCAATACATGTTGCTGAATAACCATGCCGCGATCTAGCCGTCTGTAGTCTTGCATGCTCAAACCAAGATGCTTGGAATGTTGCCATGCCAAGGCTTCAAGTTGGCTGACATAAGCCACATTGTTGACGTGTTCATAATGGTCGATGTGTTGTTCACTAATGGTCCACAAAGATACAAATGCACCAGGACGTTCCCATGCTAGAGAGGCATAGTATGCGCTGTCTTGTTTCAGTTCGTGAGCGATTGCCTGAGAGTGTAGTTCTTTGTTGACAGAGTGCTTAGTAGACATTCCTTTGATAAACTCGTGTTTTGCCGCAATTGAATACTCAGGTTAGCCTGAAATGAGATACAATGGCACCAGAAATATTCAATTTATCTATAAAAAATGTAAACGCAGCTTATGACGCTAAGTATGACTCAACATTGCGAACCTGATGCACAAGACCTTATTCGACTGTTTAATGCCTGCTTCGAAACCTCATTAAATACGATACTAATAGGAAATGGAAAAGAGCCAATTTACTTGCCAGCAGATGCTGAAAACGCCCATCACCGTATTATTTTTACTCAAGATTACTTCTCAAGTGCATTGCACGAAGTGGCCCATTGGTGCGTAGCCGGCGAGAGCCGACGTCAGAAAGTGGATTATGGCTATTGGTATCTACCAGACGGTCGCAATGCTCAGCAACAAGCGAAATTTGAGTCAGTAGAAGTGAAGCCTCAAGCATTGGAGTACGCATTCTCACTAGCATGTAATGTTCCGTTTCGGGTAAGCATAGATAATTTAAGTGGAGAGACAAGTTGCAGTCGTCCATTTGAAAATGCGGTGAGCGAGCAACTAAAAAGCTACATCATGAATGGATTTAACCAACGAACAAGCGTTTTTTTGAATGCACTTCACGCATTTTATCAAACGCCGGAGTTAAGCATAGATGCGACAATGTAAATTAGGTCTTATCGTCAACCCCTACGCAGGTATTGGCGGTGCTTTGGCCTTAAAGGGGAGCGATGGTGCTAAAATCCGAGAAGAAGCGCTGAATGCGGGAGCGGAAAAGCTAGCTCCGATGAAAATGCAAATGGCACTGGAAGAATGTCGAGACTTGTTTCCAGATATCTTTGTGTACACTGCAGAGGGAGAACTCGGTGGCAATCTAGTGAAAACCTTGGGATTGCAGCATGAATGCGTTTATCGCCAACAGCACGAACAAACAGAAGCAGTAGATACGTGTTTAGCGCTAGAAAAGATACTTGAAGCCGATGTTGATCTGATTATTTTTGCCGGTGGCGATGGGACTGCACGTAACGTTTGCGAAATTGTTGGCACTACGGTCCCTGTCATTGGTGTGCCTGCAGGCTGCAAAATCCATAGCGGTGTCTATGCGATTACACCAAGAGCTGCAGGAAAAGTATTGTCTCAAGTAGTGAAAGGCGAATTGGTCACATTGATGCAAGCCGAAGTGAAAGACATTGATGAAGCCGCGTTCAGGACAGGTAAAGTCATTGCAAAACACTATGGTGAAATGCGGGTACCAGAAGAACTGAAATATATCCAAGCCGTTAAAATGGGGGGTAAAGAATCCGATGAACTGGTGCTTAGCGATATTGCTGCCCATGTGATTGAGTTGATGGACGATGAACCCGAGACGCTATTTGTTATGGGCTCAGGTTCTACTGTTGATGCAATTATGGGGGAGCTGGGACTACCAAATACTTTGTTGGGCGTTGATTTAGTGAAAGACCAAGCGCTACTTGCCAATGACTTAACAGCAACTCAAATTCTTTCTGCTTGTGCGGGTAAGAGCGTCAAAATTCTGATCACCTTAATTGGTGGCCAAGGTCATATTCTTGGCAGAGGAAACCAACAGTTATCGCCGGAACTCATCGCTCAAGTGGGTAAGAGCAATGTGTTGGTTGTAGCGAGCAAAGGAAAGCTTGAAAGGCTCGACGGACGACCTTTAATTTCTGATAGCGGTAGTCCGGAGGTTGATAAAATGATGGCTGGCCCCATCCCTGTCATTACTGGGTTCCATGACATGGTGCTATATCCTGTAATTGATGTTTAGAAGGTGAAGTGAATGACTAGCGACACACGCTTTTTTGAAAATGTAGATAAGATGCAAAGCCACCTAGATTCGTTTATCGTTGATGGCTCAGACCAAGAACTATTCATAGCGAGTTATCTTCACGGCCATTTCGATGTTGCGGTAGCCGAGACAGAAAAGAAACTAGAATCTCAAGAACTCGTTCCAGATGCTGCGTTGCAGAGTCTTCATGATATCCTTCATTTAGCTTTAGACAATGCATTCGCAAATCAAGAGCTAAGTGATAAAGATGCTGTTCAAGTGCGCGAACTTCTAAATAATCTGTTTTAACTCTTCCCTTCAGTGGCTGCTTAGCACTCGATTTAAATTAAAAAGATGCGTTTTTGCATATTGGAACTTTTCTTGCAGTTCATGAGCATGAAAACCAATGTCCACTATGTGAGCATCTATTGTGAAAAATACATTTAATAGCTTTGCCCTGTTTGTTTTGAGTGTTGCCAGCCTGATATTGCTGTTTGCATTGTCGGGGTGTTCAGTGATCACTCCCTCGGCAAACGCGCAATCTATAAAACCTAAAGTTGCCCTTGGCAATGCGGAGCTGCACACGCACGAACTCGCCAATGAACTGTTTGCGGCGATGCGACCAGATCGGAACTATCGATTTGCTGTTGCAGGCTTTGTCCCAGTAGATACCTTCAAACCGAACGCCGAGCACCAAGGTCCACTGATGTTGTTGGGCCAACAGTTAGAGCAAGGTCTCATTACTGAAGCTGTAAAAAGGGGATTTATCGCCACTGACTATAAAGCGGCAAATAGTATCACCATTACGGAAAATTCTGACCGCATATTGACTCGAGACATTGCTCAGTTGAATCCAGTTCAACGTGTCGACTTTTTTATTACTGGCACAATTACACATCAACAACAGGGCGCAGTTGTCAATGCCCGCGTCATCAATGCAAGAACCAAAGACGTGGTTGCTGCTGCAACGAAGTTCTTCCCTGGTGATATTTTTTGGCAAACAGAACAAGTCACGACGCGTGGCGGCAAATTGTATCGAATTGAAAATCCATCTGACGGAGCAACATTATGAAGCTACTCACTACCATTGCACTTTTAATGCTTATACAGGGCTGCACAATGCTCCCTGATATGAATCAATTCAGTTTGTATTCGGCTGATGAGGAAGTTGTTGTATCTGAAAGCGACGAAATTGTAAACGTTGATGCTCTGGATACGCAAACTGCTATGCAAGAGACAGAACAGCAGCAGGATGCGATTGATGAGTTTGGCGCTATTGTTCGTCCGGCAGTTTATTCAAGCGTAAATGGTGCATATAAGAGTCGTCCTTTGGCTAAGCACATCGGTGATTATGTAAGAAACATGGCTCAAGATTTAGTTTCAAATATGGAATATGTCACTGAGAGAACACCGGTTGCAGTGACACATTTTTCGTTGATAGATAGCGACTTGAAAGAAACTAACCTCTTGGGTTACCAAATTGCGGAGTCTTTTACTCACGAATTCCACAAATTCAGAATGCCGGTTGTTGAATTTAAAGCAACCCAATTTATTCGAGTGACAGACACTGGTGATTTCGTCTTATCGAGAGATTTTCTTGATTTAACCAGTACCACACCTATTCAGTATGTGCTCACCGGCACGATGACCAAACATCAAGGTGGGTATATCGTTAATGCGCGTATGTTAGGTATGGAGTCAAATGTGATTGTTGCTAGCTCACAAATGTTTATTCCTTTTTACGTGGTAGATGCGCTGATCCCTAGCGAGTCGAGTAAAACGGCTGAAATCGTTGATGGCGTCCGCTTAATCAGAGGAGAGTAATATGAGTCGCTTCGTCAAATTAGTGGCCTTGACTTCAGCCGTGTTGGTGCTCAATGCTTGTGCTGTTGGCAGAATGCTGACAGCGGGCTACACACCACCACCATTGGTTGAAGGGTTGTCACCGTCAGATTATTCGGAAGAATTAGAACAGCCTAAGCCAGGTGTTAATGTGCGTAACGGTATTTCCTTGGATAATTATAAAGGAGAAGCGCCGGCTCCATTATTGCCAAATGCGGCAGCTCATAGTGTTCAGCCTTGGCATACGCCATCTAGCCTGTTCCGTCCTAGTTTTGTGCATAAGTCATTGGCAGATTACGCTGCACAATTATCCATGGAGCTACTGAAAAACAGCTCAGGGATGAAACAAGATGACTTAATCGGTGTCGCCTCGTTTGTTAGGTTAGATCGTAGCTTGCAACAGACTAATGTGTTGGGTAATCAGTTGTCGGAATACTTTATTTCAGAAATTCAGCAATTTGGTTTGGCCGTCGTTGACTTCAAAACAATGGACGCAATCAGTGTGACTGAAAGAGGCGACTTTGTTTTTTCAAGAAACTCCTTTGAACTAGCGAAAGATCTGCAAATGGACCATATGTTGTCTGGGACTCTTATCGATAAAGCCAAAGGGGTGCAAATCAATGCCCGTATTATTTCTATCGATAGTAAACGTGTGGTTGCCAGTGCATCAGTCTTAATTCCACACTTTATTGCTGATAGTCTTCGCCCTGAGTTTGTTAGTCGAGTTGAGCACAGTACAAATTAACGTCAAGCTATCGTCGCCTGATCAAATCTCGAATAAGGAAGCGGTTGGGATTGAGAACATTTAGCAAGGTATTGTCCATCGGCAGTGGTTCGCCCATCATTTGATTAACTAAAACCTCGGCTGCTAAGGGCGCTGTTGTTAATCCCCGAGAACCTAAGGCTGTTAGCATAAAGACATTTTTCTTTACTGACGGTATGGGGTAATAACTGTCTGGTTTCGCTTTATACAGTTCATTCAACTCATCTTGCTGAAGATCAAAATTCGGCAGTGCACCTACCGCAGGAAGATGATCGGGTAAAGAGCACCTCAGCGCTGCTCTGCCAGGTGATGTTTGTTGATTTAATGTCAGTGCATCAGACCACTTGGCTGCATGCATTGCTTTTTGATGCATGGCCAAATTAATCTCGGCTTCGCTAACTCGATATTGTGTATTTAATTCGTTTTTGACGTAAGTTGACCCCATTGCATGAAAACCTTTCATGGCGGGTGTCATATATCCCTTGTGACACAATACGGTTGCTAAATTCGAAAATTCATTTTTACTTGGAATACTTTCTACTTGCCCTCGTGTTAGACGAAAGGGAAGTGACAAATGTTCGAACTGTGGAGACTGAGCGCCGCAAGCCAGAACAAGGGCATCGACACACTCGCTGCGTCCATTTGAAAAGTGTAACTGCAGAGTTTGTGGATCTGTGTCATAAGAATCTAAACGAAAGTCTGTTTTAACTGAAAAAGTATCTTTTGCTGCTGCAGTAATGCACGCGTTAACACAGCTGTGTACTAACTCGGGAGGAGATATCCATCCCCCTAATGGTAGGAATAAACTCTGATAGGGTATTTCTACCCCTGCGACTTCACTTGCTTCTTTGGCGTTTAGTTTGTGCACTAGGCTTGTAGGCCAAGTATTGTTGCGGATCATATTCTGATAGCGGCTTGTCACATTGTCATTAAACGCTAATTGCAGAACGCCACACCACTGGTGAGCGAAATGGTGACCCGAGTTTAACAAGTCGTCATAAAAGCGACGTGCATACAAAAAGCTATGGGCGTGGACTAGACTTGCGTTGCCAGCTTCAGCATTTAGCTGAGGATAAAAACCGCCTTGGTCATTGCCTGAAGCCCCTTTGGCAATAGCATCGTCTGCACAATAAAGGGTAACTTTGTGTCCGCGTTGAATCAGTTTTAATGCGGTGATTGCACCAGCAATACCTGCACCAACGACGCCAATGTGTTGCCCGGCCTTATTTGTATCAAGCAAAGTATGTCGGTAGAAGATGGGGGCTTGCTTTGTGTCAGTGCTATTGGCAATAAAGTGTCCTACTAACATTTCACGTTTTCTGCCAAATCCTTTTTGCTTCCTTACATCAAAGCCATATTCCTGTAGTCCACGTTTGACTGCACCAGCTGCTGTGAATGTGGCGAAACTGGCATTTGGCCTACTTAATCTAGCAATGGCATTAAACAGAGCGGGTTGCCACATAGAATTGTTTTTACTGGGGGCAAATCCATCTAAGAACCAAGCGTCGACTCTTCCTTGCTCATATGAATGCGCTGCTGAAAAACCTTCGGTGGCGTCGCCCAGAAATAGGTCGAGGATCACACTGCCATTGAATAAGCTCAAACGATGAAAACCAGGAAGTAGGGATGGATAGGCATTCAGCAATTCCGTGGCTTCGGTATTTAACTCGGGCCACAGTCGCAAAGCAAGTTCCAAATCATCCGGGTTAAGCGGGTATTTCTCTGTACTGAGAAAGAAAAGACGTTCAAGTGTTGAAGATGGATTCTGTGCCTGAAATTCAAGAAAACGCTTCGCGCTTAGAAGAAAGTTAAGTCCCGTACCAAATCCTGTCTCACCGATACAAAAATAAGTGGCATTCGTATTTTGCCATTGACTTGCGAGTTGGTTACCATCAATAAACACATATTGAGTTTCAGCTAAACCATTGTCGTTCGAAAAATACACATCGTCGAACTCAGTTGCGATAGGGGTGCCTTGTTCATTGAATTTGATAGATGCAGTTTGGATGGTCAAAGCGATAACACTCAAATAAATTTAGCTGAAAACACGGAAACTCATAGCAAAGACCGCGACTTTTGGGTCTCAATTTTTCTTAACAGATAATTAACTATTAAAATTATACTGAAAAAGTATATCATGGCTTTTGAAATGATGATGCTAAATATCAGACCACTTGCAAGACAAAACAAGTTAATATGGCGCGCTGAATAACGGCGTGATTTTCTCGTCAAAACAATAATAATTAAGCAACAACAAATTGGGTGAAAAATGAGAAGAGCAGTAATTACTGGTCTCGGCATTGTATCGAGCATAGGTAACAACAAACAAGAAGTGACGGATTCTCTAAAACAAGGGCGCTCGGGTATTACTTTTTCTCAGCAATTTGCTGATATGGGCCTGCGTAGCCAAGTTTGGGGTGACTTAAAGCTAGAATTATCAGAACACATTGACCGTAAAGCCCTGCGCTTTATGGGTGATGCGGCAAGTTACGCATATATTGCAATGCAACAAGCAATTGAAGATGCTGGCTTGAGTGAAGAGCAATACTCGAACGAGCGCGTTGGTATCATTGCGGGCTCTGGTGGAGCGTCTTCAGAAAACCAAGTGATATCAGCAGACGTTTTACGTGAGAAAAGTGTAAAACGTATCGGTCCATATATGGTCACACGCTGCATGGGCTCAACGGTATCTGCATGTTTGGCAACACCGTTTAAGATAAAGGGTGTGAATTATAGTATTTCTTCGGCATGTGCCACGAGTGCGCACTGTATAGGGAATGCACTTGAGATGATTCAGTTGGGTAAACAAGATATGGTGTTTGCCGGTGGTGGCGAGGAATTGCATTGGGCACTGTCTAGCCAGTTTGATGCGATGGGTGCTTTGTCGACCAAATACAACGATGATCCAACAAAAGCGTCGCGTACCTATGATGCAGCAAGAGATGGTTTTGTGAGCTCTGGTGGCGGTGGTATGGTCGTTGTTGAGGAACTAGAGCATGCGCTAGCACGAGGCGCGAAAATTTATGCTGAAATAGTTGGCTATGGTGCAACGTCTGATGGTTATGACATGGTCGCTCCTTCTGGTGAAGGTGCGGTAAGATGCATGAAGCAAGCCTTGCAAGGCATTGATCAAAAAGTCGATTATTTGAATACTCACGGTACCTCGACACCTGTTGGCGACGTGAAAGAGTTAGAAGCAATCCAAGCGCTGTTTGGTGAGGATAGCCCACCAATGAGTGCGACTAAATCACTAACGGGTCACGCCTTAGGGGCTGCTGGTGTGAATGAAGCAATCTACAGTTTGTTAATGATGGAAAATGATTTTATTGCACCATCTATTAACGTTGAAGAGCTGGATGAAGCGGCTAAAGGTTTAGATATTGTGACCACCACCAGAGATGCAAAGTTAGATCTTATTATGTCTAACAGTTTTGGCTTCGGTGGCACGAATGCGAGTTTGGCATTTAAGAAGTATACAGATTAAGTTTCTACTGCTGAATTGTGAGATAAAGCCATTCTATACGAATGGCTTTTTTACATTCCTACAACGATAAAAACCTTAGTAGCACAACAAAGACTAAAAGGAGAAGGGTCTGAAGATAATTTACGATAATGCAATGCCCTACGCTGATGAATTTTTCTCTGACCTTGGTGTTGCTGAGAGTTTTACGGCCGGAGAGTTAAGGACAGACCAACTGCGTGACGTGGATGCACTGTTCGTGCGTTCAACAACGAAAGTGGATGGACAACTCCTAAGTGAAGCCACAAGACTCCGTTTTGTTGCGACTGCGACGGCGGGCTTCAATCATCTTGATACTAGTTTGCTCAAAGAACGTGGGATCAAGTGGTACGCTGCAGGTGGCTGCAACGCTGTTGCGGTAGCAGAGTATGTCCTTAATGCGATCTACCATCTAGCGAAGCAAGATGGGTTTATACCACAGGATAAAACAGTCGCGATTGTCGGTGCTGGTAATGTGGGTAGCGCAGTGGCTGAGCGTCTTCGTATTTTAGGAATTTCTTGTGCTCTGTATGACCCACCTTTAGAAAAGTCAGGCGATCCGCGGGCGTTCGTCAGTTTTGATTCTGTTATGCAAGCTGACGTGATTTGTTTACACACTCCTTTGGTTGATGAAGGAGAGTTTCCAACGCGCGATATGTTTGAGCTCAGTCGTTTAAGTCAACTAAGAAAAAGCCAGTATTTAATTAATGCATGCCGTGGAGAAGTGGTCAACAATCAAGACTTACTTAGCTTGTTTGAACAGGGGCGAGCACTCAATATTGTGCTAGATGTTTGGGAGCATGAACCGTTGATTGAAAAACGCTTGATTCCCTATTTGCGTCTAGCTACAGCGCATATTGCAGGGCACTCAATTGAAGGGAAAGCGCGGGGCACATCAATGGTTTATGATGCCTTTTGTGCGTTTTCAGGAACGCCGATTACTAAGCAACTATCAGATTATCTGCCAATCGACGATAGAGTAATTGCGCTTGATTCAAAAGAAGATAGTTTTCATCAGGTATTTCATATGCTTAAACATATGTACGACATTGAAAAGGATGATGGTAATTTTCGCTCGCGCATGGCAAAATCAGAGGCCTTCGCAGAGATAAGGCAAAACTATCCTCAGCGGAGAGAATGTAGCGCTGCTAAGGTGCATTTTAATGGTGCCCAATCTGAAACCAACAATAACAAAACAATGGTTTCTACCGCAGCGGCTTTAGGGTTTTTAATCGCCAACTAACGACAGTAGTTCAGCCCTAGTTAATTAATTATTTTGGAGATACAGATTCATGTCGCAATTGTTCGACGTTGCCGTTTTAGGCGCCACAGGCTTAGTTGGCCAGACAATGATAGAGTTACTTGAAGAAAGAAACTTCCCTATCAATAAGATTTACCCTCTTGCTAGTGAGCGTTCAGCTGGCGGGAAAATTAAGTTCAAGGGTGAAAAAGTGACGGTATTAAATGCCGATGAATTTGATTGGTCCTTAGTGCAATTCGGATTCTTCTCTGCCGGTGGTAGTGTTTCAGAGAAATTCGCACCAATGGCTGCAGAAGCAGGGTGCGTTGTTATTGATAACACCTCACATTACCGTTACGACCCAGATATTCCTTTAGTTGTGCCAGAGGTGAATGCGCACGCACTTGCTGATTTTAGAAATCGAAATATTATCGCTAACCCGAATTGTTCTACTATCCAGATGATGGTGGCCTTGAAACCGATTCATGATGCTGTCGGTATTGAGCGAATTAATGTATGTACATATCAGTCGGTATCAGGCGCTGGTAAATCTTCAATGGAAGCCTTGGCAAGACAAACGGCTGAGCTATTGAATGCAAAAGCAGTGACTGGTGATGAGTTCTCTCGCCAAATGGCGTTTAATGTGATTCCACAAATCGACGTCTTCCTAGACAATGATTACACCAAAGAAGAAATGAAAATGGTGTGGGAAACGCAAAAAATAATGGGCGATGATAGTATCTTAGTGAATGCAACTGCAGTGAGAGTGCCTGTTTTTTACGGTCATGGTGAAGCTATTCATATTGAAACACGTCAGCAAATTGATGCGGAAGATGTGAAGCAGTTACTCAGCAACGCGCCAGGCATTACATTTTACAGTCAGCCAGAAGACTTCCCAACACAAGTGTCATCAGCTAGTGGCAATGACTCGGTTCATGTTGGACGAGTGAGGAATGATATTTCTCATAGCCATGGTATTAATATGTGGGTTGTGTCGGACAATATCCGTAAAGGCGCTGCCACTAACAGCGTGCAAATTGCCGAAACACTTATTAAAGATTATTTGTAAGTAGAGTGAATGTTCATCTAGCAATAGATAATGCTAGTAAACATTGAGCCAAAACTGCCGATAAAGTGATGAAAGTGTAACTCGCATAGGTGAGTTACTATAACCTGCTTTGTCGGCAAATAGTGTCTGACCAAGTTATTGAGTCGTAAGCTTATCCTGACGCATTACTAAAATATTATCCTATTTGGAGAGTCGAAAAAGTTATTATGAAGTGGTCGTTAATGCTTATTCGTTCGCTTGGTTTCATTCTGTTGCTTATCGCTTCAGCAAATGCGGCCGCACAAGGAACACAAATTCAAGGTCCAAGGAATGCCGCTGATGTTTATTCAGGGGTTGTATATGGGCCAATAGACCAATCTGATACTTTATGGGCTATATCAAGCCAATATAGAAAGAATCAACAATTCACCGTTTATCAAGTTATGTTGGCGATTTACGAATTGAACCCTGGCGCCTTCAACAATCGAAATTTCAATACGATGGTGAATGGTTCAATGTTGCAGTTGCCTACCGACCGTTATATTGCTCGGATCGACCCTCAACGCGCTTTAGCGAAAGCACAGCAAGATGACCGTGATTTTGCGGCAGCGACCGGCAGGCAAGGTAGAAGCGTAGCATCAGAAAACACAACGCCAGAAACTCAAACCAATCTTAAACCAGATGTGCCTCTGGTAAACAAAGAAGAGCTTGATGAAGCACAACAGCGTTTTCAACAACAAATAAACCGTTTACGCAACCAGCAAAGCCAAGTTGTTAAGCAACTCAGAGAGCAGCTAGACGTATCTATTCAAGCTACGCAGAGCATCGTTGATGAAAATCGTCTTGTACTTGAGACATTGGCGGCGAAAGATGAAGAGTTCAACACTCTAAAAACAGAACTGAGTGACCAGTTTGAAACAGAATTGAATCAACAAGCCGCAGAGATCGAAGAGCTAAAAGAGTTCGTTCGTCTTATGCAGTTGCGAGAAGAGCAATCAAAGCAAGATTCGATGGGCTCTTTGATTCGAGATCCATTTTTCATCATTATTTCTACTACCGTCGCCGGTTTCCTTATTTTTGTCCTGATTGCTTTACTGTTGCTAAGAAAACCGAAGCCACAAAATGCAAACGATGAACCTAAATCGAGCGTGTTAGACGAGGATGAGCTTGTATTAGATGATGCTGCTAGTAAAGATGCAGACGATTTGTTGGCAATGCTTGAAAGCGAAACTGTATCCGATGACGACCTCCTTGACGATATCCTTTCTGACGAGTTAGAAGAAACGATTGACGAAATTTCTCCTGATATCGATGATTTCGGTGATTTAGAAGATGAAATGTTGGTGCCGGATCAGAAGGATGATAACAAAGGTAGTGAGCTTCCCGACGATGACGACCTAGATATTGATGATCTAGATTTAGATAGCCTTGATTCTGATCTTGGCGACCTCGAATCGCCTGTTGATGAAGATGACTTCAGTTTAGATGAAGACGAAATCAGTTTAGATGATGAACTAGAAAGCGCCCTCGACGGTGACGTTGAAGCGAAGAAAGCAGACGCAGACGATGAGCCACCGGAGGTCGATATTGACCAAATGTTGGAAGGTGGTGATGTCAATATTACCAACGCAATTGATGCGAGTAGTATAGACAATGATGATCTTGGACTGGAAGATGAATTTGCGGAGCTATCAGAGGCTGATGTTGACGTCGGTGCGTCGACCAATCTGACCGAGAGTGAAGATGAGCAAGACGAAATTAGTATTGACGACCTCTTAGAGCAGAACGCGCTTGATGGTGATGTGCCAGACGGTATTTCACTCGACCCTTCTGGTGAAATAACAGAAAATGTAATTGAACAAATTGAAGCTGAAATTACCGAAAAGAATATCGAAATCAACACGCTTACAGATAGTTTGATTGATGATATCGACAATAACAATTATGAAGAAGACGATGACCTAGACTTAGATTCACTTGATGAACAAGATGCTCAAGCATCAAGCTCTGCTGAATCTCAAAGAACAATACAATCCATTGACGAACTGACGAAAGATGTTGAAGCGGATATTGCTGAAGTGCTTGCTGAGTCAGAAGCGGAACTTGATGAAATTTCCGATGATGTCGATGTTAAAGAACTCAGTGACCCCTTGAGCGACGAACTTTTATCTGAATTAGGTGTTGAAATGCCTGACGACGATGATGACGACGTATTTGATCTGAGCGACAGCGGTCTTGATGAAGAAGATTTTACGATTGATCTCGACGCTGACGAAGAGGCGGAGGAAATTGATATTGACTCTGTTTTGGACGACAGCCTTGATGATTTATTGAATAATCATGTTGAAGATGAAGATTTGGATTCTAACAGAGATGCATTGTTGGACGAGATACTCGAGCCAGACAGAGCGAACTCAACTGTAGACTCTCAGAGTCAAGACGAAGTCCAAACAACAGCAGGTCAGACTGAAGAAAATGGCCCTTCTGAAAGCGAACTAGCGTCAGAGGTAACAGGCTCAGATTTCGATGACGTTGATGATTTTATTAACGTTGATGCTGAAAGTTCTCAAGAGACAAATGATCTGTCTGACCTAACGGATGAGTTATTAACTGAATTAGATAATGAACTTGATGATTCTTTAGAAGTTGATACAGACGAGTTAGATGACATTGATTTGAGTGAGTTAGATATTGAGCTTCCCTCAGACCAAGAGCCAGAGCTAGAACCTGAACTAGAGCCAGAACCTGAACTAGAGCCAGAAGCAGAACTAGAGCCAAAACCTGAAATAGAGCCAGAACCAGAAGCTGATGTGGAAACTGCACCAAGTACAAGCGACTTGGATGAAACTATCGACGACAGTATCTTGGATCTACCCGACCTTGACGACTGGTTAGATGACGATAAATCCGAATTAGATGAAGGCGATTTCCTTGATTCAGATAATTTAGGTACTAGCACAGACAAAGAGGCTGACCGAAGCACCGAAGATGAAGTGCTGCAAGAAATAGAAGACGCAGATTTTGACTCCTTGTTAGCTGATATGGGGGCGCTAGAAGATGACACTGGTTCTAAACTAGCAGACCTAGAACAAGCGGAAACACAAGAGGCGAGTAATACAAAAGCGGAGAAAGAGCCGAAACAGGATTTGGAGCTAGATAATCCAGATTTAGATTTGACTGCGCTCTTCGATGAATCAGATGATAATAATGATCCTGATTCAGCCTTCATTGATGTTGATAACTTAATTGAAGAGAGTGAAAAGCTGCCGCCTGCCAGTGATGATGAAATTGAGCTAAATATAGATATGTCATTAGATAGCTTTTTAAATGATGACACCAGTATTGATGTTGATATGAATGCGGATCAGGCCAGTAACCTTGACTTGGCGCGTGTCTACATCGATATGGAAGACAATGAAGCTGCGTCAGAGCTACTCGAGGAAGTTGCTGAGAAGGGTGATGATGAACAACAAGAAGAAGCTAGGTTATTGCTAGCGCAGCTAAAAGGGTAAGTCATCTTGGATAGCTTACGTACTTTTCAGAGTGTGCGCGATAAGAAAGACTATCAAAGCGGACTCGATGAATTTACAGCTCAATCAACACTCAGCTTCAAACGTTGGTCCTTTTCATTTGCTCTTATTATTTATCTCGCTTTCACCGTGATGGACTATTACCGTTTTGAACCTAGTGTTCATCAAATTACGATACTAGTCAGATCAATCTTTGTCATCATTCCACTAGCTGTGCTTGTCTATTTTTTCTGGAGTAAAGAATTCAAATCAAGAAGCACTAATCTAGGCTTGTCACTTTATGTATATTTGGGCGCTGGTGTTGTCCATATCTTTGTATTTGCTCTCGCTAGAACATACGACGTCAACTTTTCTGAATTAGGCTTTGTCTTGCTCATCCTAATTGGCTGCCTGATGACCACCATGCCAATAAAACCCACCGCAATCATTAGCGCAATTCTGCTTGCGCTCATTATGTTGGTTTATCCTATTGTCGGCTGGACTTATCCCGCGGTCATTTTTCAATGTTTTATTTACGCTTGTATCATGGCGATGTGTTTACTGATAAATAAAAGCATCGTCGGTCAACTTGCGGAAAACTATCAGATGATCCATGAACTATATGGAGATTCGATTACGGACCGCCTGACCGGTTTAAAAAATAGCCGTTATTTCGGTAAGCAACTTCTTTTGCTAATTGATAAAGCGCGAACAGAGTTCAAAGAAGTATCACTGATTGTGGTAGATGTTGATAACTTCAAAGATATTAACGATCGTTTCGGTCATGCTTATGGGGACGATTGTCTCATCAACCTTGCTGAAGTATTGGTAAAGCGCTGCGATGGGGTGCACAATTATGCCGTGCGCCTATCTGGGGATGAGTTCGCTATTGTTATGTACGACGCAAAGCCTGAGGAGCTGACACAAGCCTGTAGAGATATTCTGACGGACATCCAGCTTATAGACTTGGAAGTATCTATTGGCACATCTGTTAGTATGATAGAAGAGGGAGAAAACTCAGTAGAAATAAAGGATAGGTTGTTTAAAGATGCAGACGCTGCGATGTATCAAGCCAAGCGAAGAGGGCGCAATACCTTCGTGACTGCGCCTTCGCTTCGATAATTAAGCATCTAGCGGTGTATTAAACTCTTCTGACAATTCAAAGTCGCCTACCACTTCAACTAACTTGTCACCCTCAAAGCGGATAATCAGCTCTTTCTTGAAGTCTTCACCACGTTTGCTCATGCCACGTTTCATTTCGTAAACATAATACCAAGTATCAAGATCAAACGAATCTTCTACTACAGGGTGCCCAAGTACATAAATAACTTGCTCTTTGGTCATACTGATACGCAGTTTTTGTACGTCGCGGTCGTCCAGATAATTGCCCTGAGGGATATCTATACGATATATCCAGTTTTTACACGCTGTTGTTGAAAAAACTATCGTTAAGATGATGAGGATGTGCGTTAACTTCATTTATTTGTCCGAGTTTGTGTTGCTAAACCACGCCATTGCGTAAAATTTAATCTGTACTATTAAGTGAGATAGGAATTACCTCGTTTCTACTGAGGGCAGATGCTACCCACTAAACTGAGACCATTCAACTCTTAATTAGTTCTATTTTGCTTTCGTCCTGGAGGTTTGGGGTATTTTGTGTCCTAAACCAAAGCTGGAACTACAATTTAAGCAAGTCTTTTGCATTGGCGATTGCTGTATCGGTCAATTTATCACCGGCTAGCAAGCGGGCGATTTCGTTAACTCTTTCTGGCTCAGACAGCTTCAACATTCTCGTTTCTGTGGAGTCTCCATCGCTGAGCTTTGTCACAAAAACTTGGTTATGTCCATGTGCGGCAACTTGCGGTAAGTGAGTGACGCACATGACTTGTGATACTTCACCAAGCTTGCGTAGCAAGCGACCGACAATAGACGCTGTTGGACCGCTGATACCAGTATCTACTTCATCGAATATCATCGTAGGGATATTGTTACCGCTAGCAGTAATGACTTGTATTGCTAGACCGATTCGAGATAACTCACCCCCTGAGACGACTTTATCTAATGCATCAGCTGCCTGACCAGGGTTAGTGGAGACCTTTATTTGCACATGGTCACGACCATTCGCACTCGGTGCCTGCTCAATACTATGGTTAACGTCAATGCTTACCTTAGCGTGAGGCATATTCATTTCGCTAATATAAGCTTGAATTTTACCTGCTAATACACTTGCGTGCTTGGTACGTGACTCACAAAGAAGCTCTGCTTGTTGATTGTATTCATTGAATAGCGCTTCACATTCTATGACCAATTCCGACAAGCTGTCTTCATCCTTTAGCAAACTGGCGTATTCATTCGCCAGCTCCATATGCTTAGCGTACAGGTTTTCAGGAGAGACATAGTGTTTGCGAGCGAGATCCATTGCTTGGCTGTATCGCTGTTCAACTTGCTGCATGCGCATTGGATCGATTTCTAATTGTTCGCTATATTGCCTTAATTCTTGTGCTGCCTCGTCTACTTGTATTGCTGCCTCGGAGAGAACATCAACAATGGGTGATAGCTGCGAGTCATGTTCTTGCATCTCAGACAGGTTATTTATACACGAACGAATGGCTGATAAAGCATTAAACTCATCGCCTTCATATAACTGGTGAAAGCTCAATTGAGCTTGTTCAAGTAGAGTTTGGCTATTGCTCAAGCGCTTATGCTCTATTTCTAGTTCGCTAAATTCATTTTCTTCAATGCTAAATTCATCAAGCTCTGCAACTTGGTACTCTAGTAGGTTTTTACGATCATTACGTTGTTGTTGCTCAGCTTGTAACTGATTCAACTCGGCCTGTTTCGACTTTAAGCTATGAAAGGCTGTCGACACTGACGATAATAAGTTTGTGTGTTCGGAAAAGGTATCTAAAAGACGACGTTGATTGTCAACTTTGAGAAGTTGCTGATGTGCATTCTGACCATGAATAGCGACTAGATACTGGCCTAAGGCTTTCAGCTGGTTTAATGATACAGCGATACCGTTTACAAATGCCTTTGATCGGCCTTCTTGGTTGATTACACGGCGTATAAAGCATTCATTAGGGTTATCTTCTTGTTCTAGCTCGTGTTCCGATAACCATGCTTTGGCTAGTGGAACCTTGGCAATATCAAAATGCGCGATTATTTCTGCTTTCTCTGCACCTTTGCGAACACTAGATGCATCGGCTCTATCGCCCAGACATAAACTAAGCGCGTCAATAGCGATAGACTTACCTGCGCCGGTTTCACCTGTAATTGCGGTCAACCCATGTGCAACATCAACTTGAATTTGTTTTACTACGGCGAAATTTTTGACAGAAATATGCGCTAACATTGTATTTTTTCCGATTATGAGTGCACTGTTAATATATACAGTGTTTTGCTGTATGTAAAGAATGGTTTTGTGTGAAAGTAAAAAAAGAAATGATTAGGTAAGCCCTAGTCTGGTAGAGAAATTTTGCCCATACTTACAACAGGTCGATTATTCGCGATATTGTTCGCTGTATCACCTGTACCAAAGCTAGTAGGCTTACCGGAAACACATTCATTCGCCAGCAGGGCAAAGAGTATGGCCTCTTTAGCGTCTCCATCTAGCCCCAGCTCGTCGGTAGTATGCAGTGTTTGACCGAGCAGGGTTTTTAGGTTGTCGCATAGCAATGGGTTGTGCGCGCCACCGCCACTCAGATAAACCTCGACGGGGCGGTCTAATTTTTCGATGTGGCTAGCAATACACCAAGCACTGAAGTAATTTAGTGTTGCGAGCAAATCTTCCAATGGGAGTTCTGTTAAGTCATGATTGGCTTGAATGGTTGATAACCATGCCAAATTAAATAGTTCAGGACCCGTGGTTTTAGGCAAAGGGGCGCAAACATAGGGTTCTTTGCATAGTAGTGCGAACAGGGCTTTATTGACTTTGCCAGTGCGCGCGAGTCTCGCATCTCGGTCAAAAGCTTCGCCAAGAGCTTGCTGCACAAGAGCATCCATTAATGTGTTACCCGGCCCTATATCAGAACAAACAGTATCTGAAAACGCACTATTGGCGGGTAAAAACGTGAAGTTAGCAATGCCACCGATATTGACTAAGCATCGGTTCTCACGTTTGTCTGCAAGTAACAAGTAATCTCCATACATTGCCAACGGCGCACCTTCACCTCCGTGAGCAATGTGTTTTTGCCGAAAGTCACTGAGGGTTATTATCCCTGTTAGGGAGGCAATATGGTCACCATCTCCTAGCTGTAGTGTGCTGTTGCAAGGCGAATGAGAGGGGACATTGGATATGTGGCCCTCAATACTGGTTAGTGACAAAGGACGGTGATAAACGGTTTGCCCATGACTGGCAATTAAATCGATATCATCGCGTTGGAATTCATGTTTACGCAAGAATTGGTTTACCATTGCAGCATGTTCACGTGCAATGTAGGCATTTAACCAACAAATAAGGTCATGTTTTACTGCTTGCTTTGCGAATACTTGAGATACTGCTGATCTAAACTCTGAAGAATAAGCTTGGGTCTCGAATGCCAATAAAGATATTTGGGTGTCTCTGCCGCTTCCAGAACAAGAACAAAGCGCTATGTCTAAGCCGTCGAGGGATGTTCCGCTCATCAGGCCAATAATCAGTCGTTCGTTCTTTCTTGATAGCTCATACAGTGCTTGAATACGATCTTGCATTAGTAAAGCTTACTGCCCCAATTAAGCTTTGTTCTCAGCACATTAAAGTAGTTGTAATCTAAAGGGTGCACTAAGTTTAGCTTGTTTGGATTCTTTCTAATTCGCACTTCGTCACCGGGCTTCAAGGAAATCACGATATGACTGTCACAACTCACTTGTAAATTGTCGGTATTCACATTTGACACTTTCAGTGTGATTTCGCTTTTCGCATCAACAACGATCGGTCGACTGCTGAGTGTATGAGGAAACATCGGAACGAGAGTGAGTGCATCAAGTTGTGGCATCAATATAGGACCACCACCGGATAAGGAGTAAGCCGTTGAACCTGTTGGAGTAGCGCAAATAATACCATCGGAGCGCTGACTAAATACGAACTGATTGTCGACGTATAACTCAAATTCCATCATATGAGCCACTTTTTCGTGATGCAGAACTATCTCATTGACGGCAGCGTTAGTTTCTTGATGTTTATCTTCTCTGAAGACGTTTGCTTCTAACAAAAAGCGCTCTTCGCGGTGCACTTTACCTTCAAAAATATTGGCGATTTGACGGGTAATATCTTCTGGGTTGATATCAGTCAGAAAGCCTAAATTACCACGGTTAACGCCAACAACATCTGTATCGAATTGAGCGAGTATACGAGCAGCACCGAGCATATAACCATCACCGCCTACAACAATCGCTAACTCAGCTCGCTCTCCTAAGGTTTCTAAAGCGCAAACCTCTAACGAGCGATCATCGAGTTCTTCTTTAATGCGTGCTTCTACTAAAATCGTGCAATTACGTTCTTTTAACTCAGTCACCAAAGCATTAAGACTGACGCGGCTACCTTCGTGGTCTGTTTTCCCTATTAGGCCAACGGTTGTATAGCTCATATTTCAGTTTCTCACTTAACGCGGCGAATATGTGCTAACTTTCACTTAAATGTGAGGCAGTTGCAAGCGTATTGTGCTGATAATTGGTATTTATCGAGCCGTCCAACCGCCGTCTAATATGATTGTTTGCGCCGTCATATTTTTTGCGGCTGGAGAAATCAAGAATGACGCGGTTTGTGCTAACTCTTCAATTTCAATAAACGCTTTTTTAGGCATAGGCTCGAGCATGATTTTCTCAACGACATCCTGTTCGGACATGTTGTTCTCCTTTGCTTGTGCCGAAATCTGCTGTTCAACTAAAGGCGTTTTAACATAAGCAGGGCAGAGCGTATTAATCGTCACATCAACGTCACCCGTTTCAAGTGCCACTGTTTTTGCAAACCCTAGTAAACCGTGTTTGGCAGCAACATAGGCTGACTTGAATGGAGAGGCGATGACTGAATGAATTGACCCAACATTGATGATTCGACCAAAGTTTTGTTCGCGCATATGAGGTAGAAAGGCTTGAGTCAAAAGCGCTGGGCCAACCAACATAACATTAATGAGCAACTGCCACTTATCTGCTGGGAAATCCTCTAATTTGCTGACATGTTGAATACCTGCGTTATTAACTAACACATCTATCTTAAGTGGTGCCAGGCTTGCAGGCAGGGAGGCCACTTGTGCGGCATTGCACACATCTACTGCAATAGCTTGTGCTGACAATCCCTTTGCGCTTAGCTTCTCAGCAGCATTGCTAGCCGCAGTATCATTAATATCAGCAATGACGATATGGTGACCTTCGCCAGCCAAATGTTCGGCAATACCAAAGCCGATTCCACTTGCACCACCGGTTACAAATATATTGAGTTGTTTACTTTCCATGGGCTTTCCTATTAAATTTATAAATGATAAGTCTTATTGAGGCTTCAAAATGATATCGTCAATGCGCTCAACGAGACTCTTGATAGCTTGAATTTGTTGCCCTTCCTTATTTGCATACTCTGAACCTGTATAACCCCACCAATCCCAGCATGATTGTGGGTTCAGAGGCATAAACATAGATTTCTTAGTTTGAGGATAAAGCACTACGATATCGTTACTTAGGGCCCATTCATTTAAGCCTGATTGCATCGCATACTGGTCTTGGACTGTTTCAGCGTTTTGGTTGCAACCGTGAAAGCTAACATGTAACTGACAGGCTTTTGCATCAAGGCACTGTGGAGGTACAAACACATAACCACTCTCAGCAAGCGTGTTTGCATATTCTCCCGCATAGCTCGCTTGTGAGAAAGCATTTAAGTGACTTTTGAGCGTTTCGGATGAGGCTTCACTGCGGGCAGTCTCAATCAGCCCTAAATACGTAAGGAGTTCGCCAGCTGCATCATAATTACACGCACCGATAAACGGTGCCTCAGACACGTTACAATCAATTCCCGATTCAAGCGTAGGCATTAAATGAGCAAACGGCTTATCGTTAACATATTTTATATTGCTTGGCGTAAATAGTGTCATCACTTGTGCATATAGTTGATCTGCCACACTTGCGATAATTCGAGTGTCCTTCGTACCGTGAAATAGCCATAGCTTGTCATTCACATTGTCACTAGCAGATGCAACTTTCTTAGATGCAAGGACACTATCGTAATAGTCATTTAGGGGTGAAAGCGTGAGTGCACCCGAATCGTCAGAAACACAATTTTTTAGCGCTGTGCCAATATCATTCTGAGCGCAATAGTAAGGACCTCCAGCAATTAAGGCTGAACCATTGACAATCTCAGAGTGTGATAAATGAAATTGCAGTGCCATGTAAGCACCTGAAGAAAGACCTGATAAGCTAATGTTCTGTGTTTGTATGGCAGGGAAGGTGATTGCTACACTATCATTAATATCAGCGTTTTCCGCCGTACTGGTGGATTGACTGTCAACACAAGAGAGAAGTCCTAAACACAGACATATGGCACCGGCACAACGGGTTTTGTTGAATGAAGTCATGGTTTTCCTTGTTTTCCCTTAGTTAGACAGAAATTCTGCAATTGTCTCGGCATGCTTTTGTATACCAATGACACCTTCTAAGTGACCTAATGCGCCAGGTATTTCCGATAGTTCACTTTGTTTTTTTAAGGTCTTGAGTTGTTGATGGGTATCATGGGCATGATATGGCATCAATAATAAATCTTGAGTCGCCGGCAAAAATAGCGTTTTCGCTTTAATATTGCGTAAGCCATCCTGCCATGAGCTTTGTTGTCCTGCCATAAAAAGCTGGCAAGCTCGCACTAAGTAAAGCAAGCTATTCGCATCCATTTTCTCACTTCGACTACTCGCTCTTTCAAGTAACCATTGGTTGATTTTGTGGCTGGCATGAATATCTTGCAGAGGTGCCAATTCTAATGGCGAGTGATTAAGGCTCTTGCCAGTATTATTAAAGTACTCGGGTGTCAGCGCTACTTGCGTTATAAACATTAGCGCTGCTGTCAGTCCAGCTTTTGGGCCTTCCTTACCGTAATAATCACCGTTATTCCACTTAGGATCTAAGCGAATAGGGATAGACCATTGCTCTAGTGCCGCTGTTGTCCAAGCGTCACTAAAGGATGAACCAATCACCGAAATAAGACGAGGTACCTTGTCCGGATAGGCACTTGCCCATTCAATCGCTTGCATCGAGCCCATAGAGGGGCCAGCAACGGCGTACAAGGAATCGATACCTAGACTATCGAGTAAGGATTTTTGTGCATTTACCATATCGCGCATGGTAATCACTGGGAAGCTAAGGCCATAGGGCTTTCCTGTTTCTGGATTGATGCTTGCAGGCCCAGTGGTTACCACCATCGGGTCATGGACACTCAAGTTAGCAAAGCTGTCCATACTGAGTACGAAAAAGCGATTTGTATCAATGGCTTTTCCCGGGCCAATGATACTGTCCCAATACCCAGCCGCGGCATCATCACTACTGTACTTGCCCGCTGCGTGGGAATTGCCTGTGAAGTAATGAGTAATTAATATTGCATTGCTTTTGTCAGCATTTAACTCGCCGTAACTCTCCCAACCCAAATTGACATTTTTAATCTGTTTTCCGTTGAACGTGTCAAATACCGGTATATGATGTGTCTTCTTATCAACATAGGGCAAAGTGTTCTCTTGCTTAGAAATAGCATTGCAACTAAACAAAAGGCAAAAACAAAGACTCATTGTGAGCGCTTTCTGTTGCTGAGAACGATGATAGGCTTTCAATACATTTTTTATTGACGATAAACTCACGTTTCTATCCCTTTAGAATAAAATAAACAAAGCAATTGCCAGCGCTAAGCCAATAAGTGGCACAACCACCGTCAACGCAGCCATTGGACCATATGCACGCTGATGCGTTTCATGACAGATAGCTCTGATGGTAGTAACAACATAGCCGTTATGTGGCAATGAGTCGAGTGCGCCAGAAGAGATTGACACAATACGGTGTAGTTCTTCTGGGTCGACGCCTTGGTCGAGGTAATGCGGACCAACAAGAGGCAGTGCGATAGCTTGGCCGCCAGAAGCAGAGCCCGTTAAGCCAGCAATAACACTCACGGCTATTGCTGCACCAATGAGTTCATTGCCTGGTAAATGAGTCATCACCTCAACAGTGTCTTGAAATGCCGTTGTCGTTTTTGCAATTGCGCCAAAACCAACTACCGCAGCAGTGTTTCCTATTGCAAGTAATGCACCCGTCGTACCTAAATTCACAGCTTTTGCAAGGTTTTGGAAATACGAGAAGTTAATTGCCATTAAGGTCAGTACGCCGCCACCTAGAGCAACAATTAAGGCGAGTTGAGCTAAAGATTCATGTAGGAAGAATGAAAGGAGTAGTACTACAAGCAACGGGACTAGGCCAGTGTATGGTTTAGGTAGCGCACGTTGTTTTATTTCTGGGTCTTCTGGTTTCGCTTCAAAGGCTTCACCAGCATCCACCGCTTTACCAATCATCTTTTTCAGCCACCAGTAGCCAAATAGTGCCATGAAAACGGCAACAACGAAGCTAACTTCCCACGCTGCAAAAGGAGACGTACCGAGATGTTTAATGGGGATCCAGTTCTGTATTTCAGGTGAACCTGCTGATGTCATCGTAAAAGTAACGGAGCCAAAGGCCATCGTAGCGGGTATGAAGCGACGGGGCAGGTTGGCATCTTTAAATAAACTCAAGGCCATCGGGTAGACTGAAAACGCAACAATGAATACGCTAACGCCGCCATAGGTCAAAATGGCACATGCAGCGACAACCGCGAAAACTGCTTGCTTGTAGCCGAGTCGGTCGATTATCCATTTTGCTAAAGAGTCAGCTGCTCCTGTATCCTCCATGAATTTGCCGAACAGTGCGCCAAGCAAAAACATAAAAAACCAAGAGGCGATAAAGCCAGTAAAGCCAGACATGTAAGTGGCGACAAAATTCGTATCGCCAATGAATATAGGTAGCCCGTTGGTCAAGGCGACTAACAGCGCGCACAACGGGGCTGCAATAAACAGGTTCATTCCTTTAATCGTTAACCAAATCAGAAGGCCCAAGCCACCGATTAAGCCGAGTAAACTTATCATTATTATTTTCCTAATTGCCGAGTGAATTCTCTGTGACCGCAGAGCGCAAGGCATGCCTAAGTGTGCGTTATCCTTAGCATAATGCCCATAGTACGATGGTACTAGTTACCTTTTATCAGTTTTAACCTAGATTAAATAAGGACCGCAGTCGTAGCTATAAAAAATAGAACATAATCGACAATAACGAAGTAAGAAGTTTGATAGGGGACACCAACAAATGAAACTTGCAAAAAGAACACCACAACTAGCATTACTTGCTATCGCCGTCAGTACGGCATTAAGCGCACCGCAACTTGCTGCTCAAGAGACGGAAGTCAAAGAAGAAATCCGACTAGAAAGAATTCAGGTTACCGCTCGAAAGACCAGCGAGAACCTCCAAGAAGTACCACTAGCAGTCACCTCCATTGGTGCAAAAGAGCTCAGTGAAAAGGGGATTGCTCAAATTACTGAGATACAACAATTTTCCCCAAATACAACATTACAAACCAGCCGTGGTACAAACTCTACCTTAACGGCGTTCATTCGTGGCGTAGGTCAGCAAGACCCGCTTTGGGGATATGAACCAGGTGTCGGTATTTATATTGATGACGTATACATTGCTCGCCCACAGGGTGCTGTGCTTGATTTACTTGACGTTGATCGCATCGAAGTTTTGCGTGGCCCTCAAGGCACACTTTATGGAAAAAACACCATAGGTGGTGCGATAAAATATGTGACTAAACCAATGTCAGGCGGCACCGAGTTTAACGCAGAAGCGACTGTGGGTAGCTATTCTCAGCGCGATGTTAAACTTACCGGTCAACTGCCTATTGTTGACGATAAAGTCTATGTTGGATTTGGTTTCGCCGATTTGAGTAGAGACGGCTTTGGTGAATACTTGCAGTCTGCTTTAGCAAATCAAGATCGCGAAAACTACAACAAAGACTTGTGGGCCGCTAGAGTTGACCTTGAATTTCGCCCTGCAGATGATTTATTTATAAAATTAAACTGGGACAAAACACGCGATACGTCTAACGCTAAGGGAGGGTATCGACTTTTACCAAGCTTGTTAACCAATGCGCCTGTGCCAGATTCGGTATACGACTCATACACTAGCTTGCCGACCAGCAACTTGGTTGAGCTTGAAGGGTATAGCCTGATGATCTCTTATGATTACAGTGATGAGCTAGAACTGAAATATATTGCGTCACGCAGAGAAGGTTACTCGCCAACTAATATAGACTTTGATAATACGGCACTCGATATTTTTGATGTACCAGCAGAGTATAAAGATGAGAACAGCACACATGAAATTCAGGCTAATTACAGCACTGATGGTTACTCTCTAGTCAGCGGTATCTATTTGTATGACGGTGAGTCATGCGGTAATTTTGACGCCATTCTTGGCTTCCTCGGTCGAGCCGCGTTCGGCACTCCGGGTTTAACTCGTGAAGTGACCGGCTGCAATAATTCAGAGAGCTGGGCTGCATACACACAAGCAAGTTTCGATATATCTGAAACACTTAGCATGACAGTGGGCGCCCGTTACACTGACGAAGAAAAAACCGCCATTGTAAATAATGGTTTAGTTTTTGCGAACGTTTATCCACAAAGCGGTTGGATCCCTGGTTATGTTCGCCCTGATGGACAATTAGTCCCGACTGTGCTGGGTGATGATGCCAATGGTGATGGTGTATTAGATGGGCCGAAGAGCCAAAGTTGGTCTCGTTTCACACCAAGATTAGGTCTTGAGTATCAAGCGGCAGATAATATTTTACTATTCGCGAGTTACTCACAAGGATTCAAGTCAGGTACATTTAACCCAAGAGCGACGATTAACGAAGACGGTGTTAATCCAGAAATCGTTGATTCACTTGAAGTGGGCATGAAAGCAGACTGGAATGATAGACTGCGGACGAATGTCACCCTGTTCTCGTTCGATCATAAAGACAGACAGTACGTAGGGTTTGGAGAAGGAAATAGTGCAACGGATTTACAGCAAGTGCTACGAAATGTTGCAGAAACATCTGCAACCGGTCTTGAAGCTGAAGTTACCTACGTGGCAACTGATAATTTGACCTTTGATTTAGCCTTGGGTTATATCGACGAAAAAATTGAAGTAAACAATGCAATTCCGCCATTAATTGGTTTGTCTAACACCCCTGAGACGACTGTTAACTTGTCAGCAAACTACTTCTTGGAAACTAACGTTGGTGGCTTTGTGATCAATGCGGGCTATTACTACAGAGGCGATTACCTATTGTTCGAAACCAGTGACCTGCTGGAACAGGACGCTTACGGCATGTTCAATGTGAGTGTTAGCTGGGAAAGCAATGAAGGCGATTGGTACGCAAGTCTGCACGGTAAAAACCTAACAGATGAAGAGTACTTAGTCGGTGGATATGACTTTGTAGGTGTTGGCCCTAATGGCGAATTACTGCCTGGCTTGGGTGGTGATACTACATTAATCGGTTATTATGGCGATCCACGTACAGTTCACTTAACTGTTGGTTACCGCTTCTAAAAAACACATCGATTTATTTGTGTGTCCTATGGGGCTTCGGCCCCTTTTTTGTTTCTTGCACAAAAGTGTGCTTTTGATTACTGTTGTCACGTCTTTATCAATTTCCAATAGCATTACCTATTAGCCACCTATTATGAAAGCACTTATTGCAGACGATCATCCACTCTTTAGAAATGCCCTGAAGCAAGCGCTTGGCGGTGTATTTGGTGAGCAACTGTTTGAATCAGCAGACTTCGAAAGTACCTTGGCAACACTCTCCGCGAACGACGATATCGACCTCATCTTTTTAGATTTAAAGATGCCAGGCAAGTCTGGTTTAACCGGCCTAAGTCAAATACGAGCGGAATTCCCCAACTTATTAATTGTTGTGGTGTCAGCCGAAGAAAGTCCTCGGCTTATTTCTAAAGCGCTGACCTTAGGTGCGAGTGCTTTTATTCCTAAATCGACATCTCTTGATATGATTAATGAAGCGGTTGCTGAAGTACTTGATGGTCGGGAATGGCTACCGAATGAGTTAATGCTGAGTGTGGATGGTGCTTTTGACGAAGAAGAGGCATTGTTAACGCGAATAGAGCAACTCACGCCGCATCAATTAAAAGTACTTGGTTTGATGGCTGACGGTCTGTTAAATAAACAAATTGCCTATGAATTGAATATTTCAGAAAGTACTGTAAAGCAACATGCATCGGCTTGTTTGAAAAAGCTGAACGTAAACAACCGAACTCAAGCTGGTGTTATTTTCAAACAACTCATGGCGCTAGATTAGTCGGCGTTAATAATACGGTTTTTACCTAGTTTTTTCGCTTTGTACATGCTGATGTCTGCCCGCCTGAGGGTATCTTCGAAGTCTTCACTCTCTTTGGCTTTAGCAATGCCGATACTCAAGGTCGTAATGTGGTCAGTATTGCTCTTTAGGTCAACATGGTAGCGCACATTTTTACGTATTTTTTCACTTAAAGACACGGTGCCTTTGGCATCAATATCCATCAATAATATTAAAAATTGCTCTCCACCCCAACGCGCAACCAGATCAGTTTCTCTAACGGTAGACTTAATATACGCAGCGACATCTTTAATGACCTTGTCAGCATCTAAGTGTCCAAGTTGGTCGGTAATTTGTTTAAAGTCGTCGATATCACAAATCATTGCTGTGTAATTGAGTGAACTGGAGCGACGGCGTTCTTTCTGCATCTGTTCTACAAGATCATAAACGAAACGACGATTATAGGTTTCGGTCAACCCGTCTTGATTGGCAAGCTCATATAGCTGTTTTTCAGTCTTTACGTTCTTTGAGCGAGCACTCAGGGTGACCAACACAAACCCTACTGCCGCAAACATAATGTTGCCAATCTGAACATAGCTCGCAAGGGCTTCATACGCGAAGCTGTATTCAATGTGTTCAGCATAAACTTCCAAGAAGCCAAATAAACTAATGATACTGAAGCCAATGATTGAGGATACTTTTGCTGAAAACAGCGGTGACATCATGAGTAGAGCTGCGACAGGCCAAAGGAAGTAATGAAACCCCATGCTTAAGCCCAAAATAAGAGAGACGAGCACCGCATGCACGACAATTTCCATTGCCGATACGATAGTGGCGATGAAGTATCGACCTTGATGGTTTTTATATAAAGCAAAAAGCCAAGTGCTTACGCTCAGTATATTAATGAGCGATAAATAAATAGCACCAATACTTAAGAAAAAGAAAATAAATAAAATGTGTACACTAGCACCTAAGAAACACACATTCCTAAGGGTTAAATACAAACGAACATTTGAGTGGTCTTGACTCAAGTATTGATATCTAGCATCCAAAGGGGTGACTTGCTGCTTACTACTGATATTAGAACGTGGTGTTGTCACTGAGGTATCTCGTTACCGTTAACTGCTTGTACTCAAATGGCGAAAATCATAGGCCAATGTTGGATTTTCGCCAAGTATACCTGAATAAATTATAGTCACTAAGATTTATTCTGTTTCATACACCAGAGGACAACAGGCCCTAGACTGCTTATTATTTCATTGCTTTGCCAAGTAGTCGCTTCAAAGCGAGCGATTTCACTGGTTTAGGTAAAAACATGATACCTAAATTAGACGCTTCATCTCTAAGCTCGGGGCTTCTATCTGCTGTACTCAGCACAACGATAGAGCGAGCCACTCCGTCGGCATCCTGCCTCGATAGCACGGCTTTGCAGACGTCAATACCATTGTCTGCGTTATCCAAGTGATAATCGGCAATGATAATATCTATGTTGTCCTGATACGCGTCCATAGCGCTAGCGTGATCACGTGCAACAAGTACTCTAGCTCCCCAATCAGTAAATAGGGTTGTCATGGCGGCTTGAATAAGTGGTTCATTTTCTATGAGAAGGACATATTTTCCTTCAAGGAAGGTTTCAACTTGACTTGCTTGATTAAGCGGCGCGGACACTGGGTTTTTGTTCTTGCTTCGTTGGAGTTGAACTTGGAATTGCGTTCCTTTGCCTAGCTCTGAGCGCACTTTGATATCGTGCTCTAATAAGGCACTCATTTTTTCAACGATAGTTAAACCAAGGCCTAAACCTTGATTGTTTTCATGCTTATCTAATTGCTTGAACTCGTCAAAAATAAGACTCTTTTGTTCGTCAGCAATACCTCGTCCTGAATCTAAAACACATATATCAACATTGTTAAGAGAGCGGCGTCTTACACCGACCAGAATCTTTCCGCGGTCGGTATAACGAATCGCATTAGTGATCAGGTTTTGAATGATTCGATTTAGCAAACGTCGATCACTAATCACCCATATATTAGTTGGCACATAATGAATGTTTAATCCTTTTTGGCGAGCCAGCACTTGGTATTCATTCACTAAGTTTTTCAGTAAATCATTTAGGTCTATGGCTTGTTTATGTGGCTTGATTAGTCCTGATTCCAATTTTGTCATATCAAGTAACATGGAGAGTAATTGGTCTGCATTTTCTAGCGCACCCACCAACCCTTTTGTTAATTCGCTATTTTCAGTATCTTGGATTTTTTGATGCAACATAGATGCAAATAAAGAGGCTGCATTAAAAGGTTGCATTAAATCATGCCCCGCGGCTGCGAGAAACTTGGTTTTACTTGTGCTTGCCATCTCTGCATCGAGTTTAGCAATATTCAATTCTGCTGTTCGTTGTTCCACGCGGTTTTCTAGCTCTTGCTTAGACTCCTGTAATTCACGTTGGATATGAATGTATTCACTAATATCATTGTAGGTAGTCACGAAGCCACCACCAGGCAGAGGACTTCCGACAATTTCGATGACATTACCGTTGGTATTATCACGCAGAAACTTATAGGCGCTGCCTGATTTAATGTGGTCTATTCTACGTTGTATCTGCTCTTTGACACTCAGCCTTTCATCTTCTTTGCCATTCATTAAACCACGCGACGCATTGTATTTGAGCACCTCGATAATAGGCATACCAATTTTTAAAAAGTGTTGAGGGTAATCAAACATATCGACATATTTCTGGTTCCAAGCTATCAATTTCATTTCTTGGTTTATTACACTTATCCCTTGGGGAATATGCGCAACCGAGGATTGCAGTAATTCATGATTAAACTGAAAGCTTTGAGAGGCTTCTTCTACCCAATGACTAAGCTCATGCACATCATCCTTCTTATTAGTCGAAATAGCCGCAAGCAATATCCTCGCGCCCGCGTTACCGATATGAGATGAAAGTAGTCTTTCTGCATGCGCCAAGGTAGAAGGTTCAGCATAACCCAATAAATTCGCATTGGAGCGCTCGATCCTTGAAGAAAATGCAGCGGACAAATTCGCGGGGATCACTTTGTCGATCAATCTTTCAAGTTCATTAGTGACAATTTGATAAGGCGTTTTTGATTGTTGAGAGTCACTTATTAGAAAGGGGTTGTTAATTACCGAGGGGGCTTGGCGATTGAACATCGATACCACTACAAATACTAATATGTTGAAGCCAAATGCTAAGTAAAATCCCTGAGATAACTCACTATCAGTCGGAATTTCATTAAAATAGTAGCTCGATAAAATACTTGGATACAGAATGAAGTAGACCCATAAACCGGCCCCACTGAGAGTGCTTAACAAAGCTGCACTTCTATTTGCTTTACCCCAATACAAACCAATAATTAAAGCAGGAAACATCTGCGCTAGGAGCGATAATGCAATAAAGCCACTTTTAACTAATGGTGCTGTTTGGCTAATGTTTAAGTGATACCAATAGGCAATACTGAACACTAACATTACCGTAAACTGGCGGATCCTCAGAATATTGCTAGGCGCTAAGCTTTTTTTCAGATGCGGTGTGACTTGAGTAGAAAGCCAAAGAGGTGTGACTAAACTGTTCGCAACCATAATGCCTAAAGCTAAAGTCGCTACGATTACCATGCTTGTCGCTCCGGATAAGCCCCCAATGAAAGAGGTGAGTGCGACAAGTTCATTGTCAAAATGAACGGGAATTGATAGGGCAAAACTATCTGTTGAATATTGAGCGGTATCGAGTAGTAAATTACCTGCAAGTGCGATAGGCAGAACAAAAATAGACATCGCTAATAGGAAGAGCGGGAAAAGCCAGCGGGCTAGCACAAGCTCTGTTTCATTATTATTTTCAATAAAATTAATATGAAACTGTCGAGGTAAACAAAACATCGAGCAAATACCCAGTATGACGTGACTTACAAAAATCCAAACAGAAAAGTCTGCCTGCAATATTTCAGTGGTTGCTGGCTCCTTTGCAGCTTGAACGAAAACATCAAAAAAGCCATTGAACAAATAATAACAAACGTAAATGCCGACAATCAGTAAACCTAAGAGTTTCACAATGGACTCGAAGGCGATCGTATACATTAAGCCTGTGTGCTTTTCGGTAAGGTCTAGCGTTCGGGTACCAAATATAATGGCAAACAAAGCCATGAACGCAACGACATAAAAACCAATACTAGGCGCAAAAGCTAGCTTATCTTTGGTAATTAAGCTGAGCATAAGTGTAATAGCATCAAGCTGTAGTGCGATATAGGGGACGACACCAACAAAGCAAATAAGGGTAATAATTCCAGCGATTAAATGACTGTGCTGGTATCGAATGCCGATAAAGTCGGCCAGAGAACTAATATTAAATTGTCGACACAAGCGCGCGACTTTGCACACGACAGGGAAGGCAAACAGCATCACAAGAATAACGCCTAGGTAAGTTGGCACGAATGCCCAACCGAATTGAGAGGCTTGCGTCGTTGTACCGAAAAATGCCCAGGATGTGCAATGTACACCTAGAGCAAGTGAATAAACGATAGGAGAGGGCGACTTTTTGCGATTACCGTAAAACGCAATGGCAAACAACACCCCTAGGTATGAGAGTGTAATAAAGGCGATGGTATAAATCGAAAACAAACAGTGCTCCTGATACAAAAATGTCACTTAACACTGAGTTACTTGACTTCAGCGAATGCCGTTAACTTACCTAACTTTTTAGGAAAACGATATCAGACTTTCGTTATTCCCCGAGTCTGAACTGAATACGGCAGCAAAAAAAGAGAAAAAATGCAGTTATTTTGTTTTTTTTACTTGAAGCTCATAATTCTATCCCCATCTATCCGCCATGCATAAAGTTCGGCCTAGAAAGCGTCTGAACGTAAGACTAAGAAGTATCCGCGGAGAAAGTAATGAGTGAAGACAAAAACAATCCTGAAAACATTGAAGAGCTTAGCGCCGAAGAGCTGACCGAAAATGAGCAAACGATGACTGCTGATGAGCTTGAGCAGAGTATCAACGACGATGACAACATCGCTCGTATCGCTGAGCTTGAGGCTGAGTTGGAGATTGCTAACGGCACTATTGATGGTCAGAAAGATGCAGTGTTGCGTGCCCGCGCAGACATGGAAAACGCCAAGCGCAGAGCCGAACAAGAGGTAGATAAAGCACGTAAGTTTGCTTTAGAAAAATTTGCTAGCGAATTATTGCCGGTATTGGACAACCTTGAGCGTGCAATGCAAGTGGCGGACGCTGAAAATGATGCCATTAAGCCAGTGATTGAGGGTGTTGAACTCACTCTGAAGTCATTCACAAGTACTGTTGAAAAGTTTGGAATGCAGGTGGTTGACCCGCAAGGTGAGTCTTTTAACCCAGAACTTCACCAAGCGATGTCAATGCAAGAGTCTGCCGATTTAGCGCCAAATACCGTAATGGCAGTCATGCAAAAAGGTTACACGCTAAACGGTCGTTTGCTTCGTCCCGCCATGGTTATGGTGTCACGTGCAGCGAGTGATGGCGTAGATACACAAGTGTAAACTTGTAAATTTTTTTAAAACACGTATTGAAAACATGGGTATTAACCCCACTTATTAATGCAAAGAGCATTAACACATTTTTGGAGACACACAAATGGGTAGAATCATTGGTATCGATTTAGGTACAACAAATTCATGTGTCGCAGTATTAGACGGCGACAAAGCAAAAGTTATTGAGAACGCAGAAGGCGATCGTACAACTCCGTCGATTATTGCCTACAGTTCAGAAGGCGAAACCTTAGTAGGTCAGCCTGCGAAACGTCAAGCAGTAACAAACCCTGAAAACACACTATTCGCAATCAAACGTTTGATTGGTCGTCGTTTTGAAGATGAAGAAGTACAGCGTGATATCGATATCATGCCTTTCAAAATCATCAACGCAGATAACGGTGATGCTTGGGTCGAAGCAAACGGCGAGAAAATGGCACCTCCACAGATTTCTGCTGAAGTGCTTAAAAAAATGAAGAAGACAGCCGAAGATTACTTAGGCGAAGAAGTGACAGCTGCCGTTATCACGGTACCTGCTTACTTTAATGATGCTCAGCGTCAAGCAACTAAAGATGCAGGCCGCATCGCAGGTTTAGAAGTGAAGCGCATCATCAACGAACCTACTGCCGCAGCTCTAGCATACGGTATGGACAAGAAAAAAGGCGACAGCGTCGTTGCTGTTTATGACCTTGGTGGTGGTACTTTCGATATTTCAATCATTGAAATTGACGAAGCTGATGGCGAGCACACTTTTGAAGTACTAGCGACGAATGGTGATACTCACCTAGGTGGTGAAGACTTCGATAATCGCATGATCAATTATCTTGTTGAAGAGTTTAAGAAAGACCAAGGTTTCGATTTACGCAAAGATCCTTTAGCTATGCAGCGTCTGAAAGAAGCGGGTGAAAAGGCAAAAATTGAATTATCTTCTGCGCAACAAACAGAAGTGAACTTGCCATACATCACTGCAGATGCGAGTGGTCCTAAGCATTTAGCTATCAAAGTGACGCGCGCGAAGTTAGAATCTTTAGTTGAAGACTTAGTGAAAAAGTCACTACAGCCATTGAAGCAAGCGTTAGCTGATGCTGATTTGTCAGTAAGCGACATCAACGACATTATTTTGGTTGGTGGTCAAACACGTATGCCGCTTGTTCAGAAGTATGTTACTGAATTCTTCGGCAAAGAACCGCGTAAAGACGTTAACCCTGATGAAGCGGTAGCGACTGGTGCAGCCATTCAAGGTGGTGTACTTGCAGGTGACGTGAAAGACGTTTTATTGTTAGACGTAACGCCATTGTCACTGGGCATTGAGACAATGGGTGGCGTAATGACGGCATTGATTGAGAAAAATACCACCGTCCCTACGAAGAAATCTCAGGTGTTCTCAACGGCTGAAGATAATCAAGCTGCGGTAACTGTTCATGTGCTGCAAGGTGAGCGTAAGCAAGCCCAAGGCAACAAGTCTTTAGGTCAGTTTAATCTTGAAGGCATTCGTCCAGCATCTAGAGGTACCCCTCAAATTGAAGTCACCTTCGATATCGATGCTGACGGCATTTTACATGTATCAGCAAAAGATAAAGATACAGGTAAAGAGCAGAAGATTACGATCAAAGCGAACTCAGGCTTGAGTGATGATGAAATCGAGCAAATGGTACAAGATGCAGAAGCGAACAAAGACGCTGACGCTAAGTTTGAAGAACTCGTTCAAGCGAGAAACCAAGCTGATGGCATGATCCATGGCACGAAGACGCAGATTGAAGAAGCTGGTGATGCACTTCCAGAAGAAGATAAAGCGACTATCGAAGCAGCGCTTGAAGCTCTTGAAACCGCGCGTAAGGGCGACGACAAAGCTGAAATCGATGCGAAAGTACAAGCGCTAATGGAAGCATCTACCAAGTTAATGGAAATCGCACAGGCGAAAGCTGCGGCAGAAGGCCAAGGCGCTCCTGAAGGTAACGACGGTGCAGCAGCTCCAGCTGATGATGACGTCGTTGATGCTGAATTTGAAGAAGTGAAAGACGACAAAAAATAAGTCATCTAACGCTTTTCAATAAACATAGGCGCAGCGAGTGAAGACGAGTTGCGCCTTGTTCGTATCAGGTTTAACTGAAAATTTTAGTTAAACCGATGTTTTATAAATGCTTTTTACCCAATGCTTAGATCCATTCAGAATCAGCAAATAGTAATAAAGAGCCTTTATAAAAATAGTTTCATCCATGTAAATAGATTAGATAGCAGGAAACCTTGAATTTATGTCCAAACGAGATTACTACGAAGTATTAGGCGTACCAAAGAGTGCAGATGAGCGCACTATTAAAAAGGCCTATAAAAAGCTCGCCATGAAATACCACCCTGATAGAACTCAGGGCGACAAAGGTATGGAAGAAAAATTCAAAGAGATTCAAGAAGCTCATGAAATTCTAACCGATGACCAAAAGCGTGCAGCCTACGATCAGTACGGACATGCCGGTGTTGATCCAAACCGTGGCGGTGGTCATGGACATGGCGCCGATTTCGGCGATATATTTGGTGACGTATTTGGTGATATTTTTGGTGGTGGTCGCGGTCGTCAATCACGAGCACGTCAGGGCTCTGACTTGCGTTATAATTTGGAAATGTCATTAGAAGAAGCCGTGCGTGGCAAAGAAGTTGAAATTCGAGTGCCAACTTTAGTTGAGTGTGAAGTTTGTCACGGCTCAGGTGCGAAAAAAGGCTCTTCTCCAACAACCTGTCCGACATGTAAGGGCAATGGTCAGGTGCAAATGCGCCAAGGTTTCTTCGCCGTTCAGCAAACGTGTCCAACATGCTCTGGTAAAGGACAAATTATTAGCGATCCTTGTACACCTTGTCGTGGTCAGGGCCGCACAGAAAAAACGAAAACACTGTCGGTTAAAGTGCCTGCAGGCGTCGACACAGGTGATCGTATTCGTTTAACTGGCGAAGGTGAAGCCGGGGAAACAGGTGCACCAGCGGGTGACTTATATGTTCAGGTTCATATTCGTGAGCATGATATTTTTGCCAGAGATGGCAACAACCTATACTGTGAAGTCCCGCTAGGTTTTGCAACAGCGGCACTTGGCGGTGAAATTGAAGTGCCGACCTTAGATGGTAAGGTTAAATTAAAAATTACACCTGAAACTCAAACCGGCAAGATGTTCCGTTTACGAGGCAAAGGCGTTAAGTCTGTTCGAAGCGGAAGTGTCGGCGACCTTATGTGTAAGGTTGTGATAGAGACGCCAGTAAACTTGTCGACTAAACAAAGAGAAATGTTGGAAGAGTTTGATGCCAGCTTAGGTGGTGGTAAACATCGACCAAAGGAACAGGGGTTCTTTGACGGGGTTAAAAAGTTCTTTGACGATTTAACTAAGTAACAATCAAAACACCTAATCAAACGCTTATCTGAAAAGATAGGCGTTTTTTTTACCGACACTATGGAAATGGTCTATTATTTAGTTCGAGCACGTTATAATCTTAATTGCACCCAAGAGTGCAATGTTTCTAATCATTATCAATAGGGAATTATCATGAGAAAAACGCTGTCGGCGATTGCCATCTTAGCCACACTTTTTACAGGTACTGCAATAAGCAAAGAGGCTAGTTCAGAGAAACAAGCGAAAACATCCGCAGAATTTCGCCAAGCTCTTTTACAATTAGTAAGAAGCAACATGGGTCCTCTTGGCGGTATGGCTAAAGGACAAATACCTTATGACGCTGATGCAATGCAAAAATATGGATTACGTATAGAACAACTTGGCATGATGATGCCGGACTATTTCGAAACTGATACTCGCAAATTTAGTATAAAAACAGAAGCTGCAGATGATATCTGGGAGAACATGGCCGACTTTAATGCCAAAGCACAAGATATGGTTGATGCAGCCAAGTCCTTGCAAAGTGTTGCCGCAGCCGGTGATGAAGCTAAATTTCGCGCTGCTATCGGTTCAGTTGGAAGTACTTGTAAAGCTTGTCATGACAAATACAAAACGGACTAAATTGAGTTCTTAGACCAAAGTAGCGTTTGCTTTTACTTTATAATATGTAACAATCTTGTTAACGATGATGGCTTTTTGGGAGAAGTTCAGAATCGTTTCAGTGCTATTGCTACTGAGAGTCTTTACAAGTATGTAACAAGCGCTCCTCTGTACCCTGAGAGAAGCGAAGTAGTAAATGGAAGTTAATAGTGCTTAATCCTAATAAAAAAAATAAAAGGATTGGCTATTATGTCAAAACATGCTTTAAAACAAACAGCGTTGGCGGTGGGATTGACTATTCTATATGGTTTAACAATCTCACAAGCGAACATGTTCTTTTAGACATTACAAACAACAAGTAACTAAAAGTCACTTTTAGAAAATGAACAGCCGAGCAGGCCTTGCTCGGCTGTTTTTTTTTGTTCGATGATAAGTCACTAGAACAGTACTTATATTAGTAATAAAACTCGTCACTGGCTTCTGGCGCAAGCACGACCACTATCATATACACCAAGCCTGCAGATAATCCGGCAAATATAAAAGCGCGTAGCCAAAAATTTTGAGTATCAATAGGCTCACTAGATTCATTATTTGAGTCATTTATTTTTTTATAACCGCTGAGCATGCTTTTCACTAAATCTTGCTTCATCTTAAACTTGTAAAAAATCATCGCGCCGATATGCAAGACCAAAAACACCCAAATGGCATTAAACAAGTTGTGATGCAACCAATTCATAATATCTTGAGTAGAGGCTGAAACTGCAGAATAATAGGGGCCAGAGTCAAAAATATCATCACTAACAAACAAACCACTGATAGTTTGAGTGATAAGTGCAGTCAGGACAAAAATAATAGAATACGCGCCCAGAGGATTGTGGCCTAAGCTAGCTTTATAGTGCGAGGTATTTAAAGACTTTGCATAAGTGAGGGCAACAGCAGGCGATACTATAAATGCAGAGAAACGCGCGTAATAAGCACCCATAATCCCCCAAAGTAGTCTGAATATGATGAGTCCCATCATGAAATAACCACCATAGAAGTGCCATTGGATGGCATTGTCTAACACTTCAACCGTTAGATATTGCGATACTAAGGTTGCTACTAACAGCCAATGAAAAATGCGAGTTGGAAAATCCCAAACGTAAACTGTCATATTCCCTCTGTTGTATGAACAAAAAACAATAGTGTAAGGATTCAATCGAACTTGCTCAATCAATTCTTCTATTTAGGTCAATTAATTCAAATTGGCGCTCAAAAAATTGTTCATTTTGTGTTTATTGGGTGTTCACATGCGGTCCTTTCGTGGATAATTGCGTTAATAATACTGTGAGGATAAAGATTTGACTAAAATTGGTGTATTAGGTGCTAATGGAAGAATGGGGCGTGTATTAATTGATGCATGTTATCAACATACCGATGTTTCTCTCGGTTTTGCGAGTGTGCGCAATGGTTCTAGTTTCGTTGGAATTGATGCGGGTGAGTTAGCCGGTATCGCAAAACAATATATTGCAATTTGCGAGAACCAGCACAAGCCCTCTGATATAGCAGATGTAGTCATCGATTTTACACTACCAGAGGCGCTGGCAGATAATTTAGCTTGGTGTGTAAAACACAGTAAACCTATCGTGATCGGCACAACAGGCTTAGACGAAAGTGGCTTAGCCCTAATCGACGAAGCTGCCAAATCCATCCCGATTGTGTTCGCTGCAAACTACAGTGTAGGCGTAAACTTGTTGCTTAGTTTAGCCAAGCAAACTAGCGCAGTTATGGGGCATAACGCTGATATTGAAATCGTTGAAGCTCACCATCGTTTCAAGAAGGATGCGCCTTCAGGAACTGCAATGGCGATTGGCGAAGCGATTGCCGATGAATTAGGTCGCGACCTTAAACAATGTGCTGTTTATGGGCGAGAAGGAGATACCGGCGAGCGGAAGCTTGAAACAATTGGTTTTAGCACGGTAAGAGCTGGAGATATCGTCGGTGAACATACCGCAATATTTGCCGCGATTGGCGAAAGGATTGAGTTAACTCATAAGGCATCTAGCCGATTGACCTTTGCCAACGGTGCTTTGAAAGCCGCGGGCTGGTTAAAGGACAAACCGGCAGGCTTGTATACGATGCAAGAAGTGCTCAATTTAAAGTAAGCCATTAAGAGTGATTAATCTGCTTGTTTTAAGTGTTTAAGCATGAAATCATGCCTAAGTCCGCATTTTTTGATGTTTACTAAGTAAATTTCAGAAAAAAATAGATCAATCGCTCTCGTTCATATATACTCATCGGAATTTGCCACTAATTTGCAATTTCGCGCAGGACGAAAGCACGCACACATGGCAATTTTAGCCGTGGACGCGAGTCAACGTGACTGCATTGAGAATGCAAAACAACGCGAAGAAGCTTCGATAAAGTACAGTTTAATCACTGATTTATCGTATTTTTCGGAAATAATGGTGTTTCGCCGCTATTTCCCTTGTTACCTTTACTTTTAGGAGGTTGACTTGGCTATTTCTGCCCTTTTAGTGCTTGAAGATGGTTCTGTTTTCAACGGTACTTCCATTGGCGCTTCTGGTTACAGTGTTGGAGAAGTTGTCTTTAATACATCCATGACTGGATACCAGGAAATTCTTACTGACCCTTCATACGCCGAACAAATCATCACACTCACTTACCCTCATATAGGTAACACCGGAACAAACTCCGAAGATATTGAATCTGATAAAATCTGGGCCAAAGGCCTTGTCATTAGAGACTTGCCCTTAATTGCTAGCAACTTCCGCAGTGAAAAATCTCTTTCTGACTATTTAAGTGACAATAATATTGTCGCGATTGCAGATATTGATACGCGAAGATTAACTCGGATTTTACGAGACAAGGGTGCTCAACGCGGCTGTATTGTCTCGGCCGATGCGCTGTCACAAAGCGATGCTTTAGAACAAGCGAAAGCATTTCCTGGTTTAAAAGGAATGGATCTCGCAAAAGTCGTTTCACGCACCGAAAAAACACAATGGGTTGATGGTTCATGGGAACTAGGTAAAGGTTATGCGACTAACAAAACCGATTTGCCTTATCACGTTGTCGCTTACGACTTTGGCGCCAAAAGCAACATTTTAAGAATGTTAGTTGACCGAGGTTGCAAGCTAAGCTTAGTACCTGCTGAAACTAGCGCCGACGATGTCCTTGCGCTAAATCCCGATGGTATCTTTTTATCAAACGGCCCTGGCGATCCCGAGCCATGTACTTATGCAATTGAAGCGATAAAAGTATTCTTAGATAAAGGTATTCCAATCTTTGGGATATGTCTCGGTCATCAATTACTTGCATTGGCAAGTGGCGCGAATACTGAAAAGATGAAGTTTGGCCATCATGGCGCAAATCATCCAGTGAAAGACCTGGCTCGAGATGTGGTAATGATCACCAGTCAAAATCATGGTTTTGCCGTACAAGAATCCTCACTACCCGAAAACGTTAAAGTCACTCACGTGTCTTTATTTGATAAGTCATTACAAGGTATTGAACGCACAGATAAACCGGCATTTAGCTTCCAAGGTCACCCAGAAGCGAGCCCAGGTCCTCATGATGCTGCGCCCTTATTCGACAAGTTCATAGACTTAATCGTTCAATCTAAAACTCAAGCTTAACAGTAGGAATAAAGACTATGCCAAAACGTACCGACCTCAAGAGTATCTTAATTCTTGGCGCTGGACCTATTGTTATTGGTCAAGCTTGCGAGTTTGACTATTCTGGTGCTCAAGCGTGTAAAGCCCTAAGAGAAGAGGGTTACCGAGTTATCTTGGTAAACTCTAACCCAGCAACAATAATGACCGATCCTGAGATGGCTGACGCCACATACATAGAGCCAATTCAGTGGGAAGTTGTTCGTAATATTATTGCCAAAGAACGCCCGGATGCAGTATTGCCAACGATGGGCGGTCAAACAGCCCTTAATTGTGCACTCGACTTAAATAAGCATGGTGTTCTCAAAGAGTTCAATGTAGAGCTAATTGGAGCATCGGCGGATGCTATCGATAAAGCCGAAGACCGAGAGCGATTCGATAAAGCAATGAAATCCATTGGGCTAGAATGTCCTCGTGCTGAGATTGCGCATACATTAGAGCAAGCTTACGACGTATCCACCCGCATCGGTTTCCCGTGTATCATTAGACCGTCTTTTACAATGGGCGGCACGGGCGGCGGAATTGCGTATAACAAAGACGAATTCACTGAAATTTGTACTCGCGGCCTTGATTTATCACCCACTTCCGAACTGCTTATTGACGAATCATTAATCGGTTGGAAAGAATACGAGATGGAAGTTGTACGCGATAAAGCGGACAACTGTATCATCGTTTGTACAATTGAAAACTTTGACCCAATGGGCGTGCATACCGGGGATTCAATCACAGTCGCTCCTGCACAAACCTTAACTGATAAAGAGTTTCAGATTATGCGGAATGCCGCTATGGCAGTATTGCGTGAAATCGGCGTTGAAACTGGCGGTTCAAACGTACAGTTCGGCGTGTGTCCAGATACAGGCCGCATGGTCATCATCGAGATGAACCCACGTGTGTCGCGCTCATCAGCACTAGCATCAAAAGCGACTGGCTTCCCAATTGCAAAAATTGCAGCGAAACTGGCAGTTGGCTTTACTTTGGATGAGTTAGCAAATGATATTACTGGCGGCCTAACACCTGCATCCTTCGAACCTGCAATTGACTATGTTGTGACCAAAATACCGCGTTTCAATTTCGAAAAGTTTGCTGGCTCAAACGATAGACTGACCACTCAGATGAAGTCTGTTGGTGAAGTCATGGCGATTGGTCGCAATCAACAAGAGTCTTTACAAAAGGCTTTACGAGGATTGGAAGTCGGCGTGTCTGGTTTGAATCCCATCCTTGATTTGAATGACCCTGAAGCGAAAAATAAACTGATTTATGAATTGCGTGAGCCAGGTGCTGAACGCATTTGGTATATCGGTGATGCTTTTAGAATGGGCATGTCCGTTGAAGAAATATTCGCGTTAACTAACATCGACCGTTGGTACCTTGTACAGCTAGAAGAAATCGTGCAACTCGAGCAATTAATTGAGCGTATCGGCCTGTCAGAAATTGATCAACAATTAATGCGCACGCTGAAGCGTAAGGGTTTTGCAGACGCTAGGATTGCTGAGCTTACGAATGTTGCCGAAAGTGACGTGAGAGATATGCGCAATAAGTTTGATATATTGCCGGTATATAAACGCGTTGATACTTGTGCTGCAGAATTTAGTACTTCAACAGCTTACATGTACAGCACATACGATGAAGAGTGTGAATCACAACCGTCAGATCGCGATAAGATAATGGTCTTAGGTGGCGGTCCAAACAGAATTGGACAAGGTATTGAGTTCGATTATTGTTGTGTACATGCGGCACTTGCCATGCGTGAAGATGGTTACGAAACGATTATGGTTAACTGTAACCCTGAGACTGTTTCTACCGACTACGACACATCTGATAGGCTCTACTTTGAGCCCGTCACCTTAGAAGATGTGCTGGAAATCGTTAGGGTTGAAAAACCAAAAGGTGTCATTGTGCAATATGGCGGACAAACGCCGCTTAAATTGGCTCGCGCACTGAAAGAAAACGGTGTACCGATTATTGGTACGTCTCCTGACGCGATTGACCGAGCAGAAGATCGTGAACGCTTTCAGCATATGGTTAACAAACTAGGTTTGAAGCAGCCAGCGAATGCAACGGTTAGCAATATGGAAGAGGCGCTTGAGAGAGCGACTGAAATTGGCTTTCCATTAGTGGTTCGTCCTTCATATGTTCTTGGTGGCCGTGCCATGGAAATTGTTTATGACCTAAAAGACTTACGTCGTTATTTGAACGAAGCGGTTAAGGTTTCCAATGACAGCCCAGTGCTCTTAGATCGCTTCCTAGATGACGCTATTGAAGTAGACATTGATGCGATTTGTGATGGCAAAGAAGTCGTGATTGGCGGCATCATGGAACACATTGAACAAGCAGGTGTTCACTCGGGTGATTCAGCATGTAGTTTACCTCCGTATACCTTGTCTGAAGAGATTCAAGATGTGATGCGCAAGCAAGTGACCGAAATGGCCTTAGAGCTTGAGGTCGTTGGTTTGATGAATACCCAGTTTGCTATTAAAGACAACGAAGTGTATCTGATTGAGGTAAACCCCAGAGCAGCAAGAACAGTGCCATTTGTGTCTAAAGCGACCGGCGTGCCACTGGCTAAAGTTGCTGCAAGAGCAATGGCTGGGACGAGTTTAGCTTCTCAAGGCGTGACCAAAGAAATCATACCTCCGTTTTTCTCGGTGAAAGAGGTTGTGCTACCTTTTGCTAAGTTCCAAGGTGTCGATCCTCTCTTAGGCCCTGAAATGCGCTCAACAGGCGAAGTCATGGGTGTAGGTAATGGCTTTGATGAAGCCTATGCAAAAGCGAACTTAGGCGCATCAGCACCATTACCGGTAGAGGGTAAAGTGCTATTGTCAGTTAGAAATAACGACAAACAACGCCTAATAGGTTTGGCTCGGGAAATGATAGAGCAAGGTTTTACTGTCGAAGCGACCAAAGGAACAGCGTCTTTCTTGCGTGATCATGGTGTTGAGTGCGGTATCGTTAATAAGCTATCTGAAGGCCGTCCAAATATCGTAGATGCGATAAAAAATGGTGAGTACTGTTACGTAGTCAACACAACAGAGGGACGCCAAGCGATAACTGACTCAGTCTATATTCGCCGCGAAGCACTGTTAAACAAAATGAGCTATACCACAACACTTAACGCTGCTTTTGCCACAATACGTGCACGAACAGCAGATGCCAAAGTGAATGTAAGCTCTGTTCAAGAATTGCATCAACGTGTGAATGCTTAACAAGATATCGTTTATCTTGATGCGCTATAGCAGATAGCTGTTTTTGACTTTTTCAAAATAGGTTATCATGGCAACTAGAGCTAAAAATGAAAAATGCGCCTTCACTGGCGCATTTTTGTCTATTTTGATACTAATATGAAACTAACCTAGTATTAAGAGTTATAGACAACAGTGAGAAACTCACTCGTCCAATCAAACAAATAGAATAATTAAAGAGTAGATACATGACTACATATCCAATGACTGCGCATGGTGCAGAGATGTTGCGCCAAGAATTAAAAGAACTAAAGTCGGTAAAACGTCCTGAAATCGTGAAGTCTATTGCAGACGCGCGCGAACATGGTGATTTGAAAGAGAATGCTGAATATCATGCTGCCAGAGAGCAACAAAGTTTCTGTGAAGGTCGTATCCAAGATATTGAAGGCAAACTGTCGAATGCTCAAATTATTGACGTCACTAAAATGCCAAACACAGGTAAAGTCATTTTTGGCACAACAGTGACAGTATTAAATACTGAGAATGAAGAAGAGATTACTTATAAAATTGTCGGTGACGATGAGTCTGATATTAAGAACCAATTGATTTCAGTAAATTCGCCAATCGCACGTGGTTTGATTGGTAAAGAACTCGATGACGTAGTCACGATCCAAACACCAAAGGGTGCAGTAGAGTTCGAAATTATCGAAGTCGAATATATCTAAGCCCTTATGTAAACCTTTATTTGGCCCCTTATCTACATTGGGGCCCCACAAGTTTTTACTCGTTAATGGTGCCCTAACCATTCAGTCGCTTTCGTCAGTGCTTCAGTACGATTTTGTACAAAAGCATCTGGCGGAAGTATTTCAGTAAAGCCCATCTTTTGCAGTTTCTTTTTAGAACTGTCTTGCTTCACCAACATAATAATGTGTTTTTCTAGTTGATTAGCATCTTTGATCAAGTTCTCGATTGCTAACGCTATTGTGTCATCTAGAAACGAGACATCGCTCAAGTCGATAATAATCACTTTATGCTCCGTCATACTGCTGAGTTCGCGAGAGAGTGCTTTGGATACGCCAAATATCATCGTGCCGCTCAGGTAGAAGAACAGTATCTCACCGTTGGCTTTATTCAATAGTTGTCGCTGTTCTATGGTTAAGGGCAGGCGACCATCAACATCACTAATCGCTTTAATGTTTTTGGCTTGTGATGCACTGAGCTTTTCTATCGTAATAATATTAGCAATGAACACTCCGATACCTACAGCAACCACAAGGTCGACAAAGACAGTAAGTAACAAAACAGCATACATGATAAGAGAAGACTGCTTAGAAACCTTGTGAGCGCGTTTAATGAAGCTCCAGTCAAGGATGTCTATGCCAACTTTCACTGCAATACCAGCAAGCACCGCAATAGGGATGACTGATATCAAACCAGAGGCACCAAAGATAGCTACCACTAGCACAGACACTCTCACTAAGCCGGATAGCGCGGTTTTCGCCCCAGCTTGAATATTAACTACTGTACCCATTGTCGCGCCAGCACCTGGTAAGCCGCCAAAAAGCCCAGACATCATGTTACCGACGCCTTGTCCAATAAGTTCTTTATCGGATTTGTGTTCGCTGCGTGTCAGGTTGTCGGCAATCACCGACGTCAGCATAGAGTCGATGCAACCAAGCATTCCAAGCACGATACCATCCAAGACCATGGTTTTAATTTGTTCAGGTGTGAACTCAGGGAGAACGAGAGATGGCAAACTAACATTAATTTCACCAATCCGGCGAATATCTACAGATTGAAAAAATATCACTGACACAATCGAAATCATGACAAGCGCGATCAGTTGTGGAGGCAGAATATTTTTTAACTTCTTCGGAGTGAGGAATAAAATCGCAATGGTGGCCAGCGCCATGCCTAACTCAACAAAGCTTATATTTGAAATAATCTCAGGCAGAGAGGTCAGTGTGCCACTAACACCTCCACTTGGCGCAGCGGAACCCATCGCGGGGGCTAGCTGCATTACGATAAGGATACAGCCAATGCCTGACATAAACCCAGATATGACGCTGTAGGGCATCATAGTGATGTATTTACCTAACTTCATTACACCAAACGCTATTTGCGTTAAGCCTGCGATCATGACTACCGTAAATGCCATCGCAAGGCCGTTATCAGGATTGTCCGCTATCAACGTAGTCACTACCGCTGCCATGATGACTGTCATAGGGCCTGTTGGCTCAGATATCAGTGTGGGTGTGCCACCAAATAGAGATGCAAAGAGACCAATGATAATGGCACCGTATAAACCGGCTTCAGGACCTACACCTGAGGCAACACCAAAGGTTAAAGCGAGAGGCAGCGAGACAATCGCTGCAGTGACACCCCCAAGGATATCGCCTCTCAGGTTGGAGCGGTTTATGGTGTTAAAAATCTGCACGTAAATCACCTATCATTATTGTTCTTATATTTTGGCAAAAATAAGGCGCTCATTGAGCGCCCTGAATATCCGTGGCTTAGTATACTGTAAAACACGTATACAGTGGTTTGATCTGCTATATTTCCGCGCTTGCATTTTTTGTATTTTTTACACAGGCAAGAGCGACGATACCGCTGACAATATCGACTGCTTCACTTTATTCGTTCGGTTTTTTTCTTTGTAAAAATAAGCCTGAGACAAACAAAAGCCCAAAAACAAAGTATGTTGGAATATTTCCAAACATTCTATATGGGGTTTTCCCACTGACTAATGAAATGGTTTCAGTGATCGTTGTTGCAGCGAACTGCTCAGCTTGTTGCGTTATTTTACCCTTGTGATCGATAAATGCGGTTAGGCCATTATTAGTTGTTCGTAACACGGGTAAACCAAACTCTTTTGCCCGCATTTGGGCTATTTCCAGATGTTGATGTGGGCCATGAGAGTTACCAAACCAAGCATCATTGCTCACGGTAATAATGGCATCAGTTTGCTCTGTTAGGTTCGCTGATATTTGTTTTGGGAAAGCAATTTCAAAACAGATTGCTGGCGCTAGGTTTGTACCATTGGCTGCTAAGTTTCGTTGAACAAAGTCGCCACGAGTAAATGAAGACATCGGTAAATCAAAAATAGGCGCGATTTCACGTAATATTGATTCAAAGGGAACAAACTCGCCAATAGGGAGTAAGTGGTGCTTGGAAAAGCGATTATTGTGTCCATAACGATAAGGGATCGTGTTTTCGTTGCGCAGATCATTACCAAGGGCTAACAGACTGTTGTAGATCTTTCCTGTTTCGTAGTTATAGTCGACAATGCCTGTGATGAGCGCCGTATTAGTGCCATTTGCCTGCTCATCAAGTTCGCGTAGAAAGCCTTTTGTTGCTACCTCTAGTTTGGGGATAGCGGCTTCTGGCCAAATCACGATATCGGATGACCAATGGGCTTGAGTCAGTTCCCGATACTTATTCATTGTTGGACGATCTTGCTCGGGTATCCAACGCATTGTTTGCGCAATATTACCTTGCACCATCGTAACTTCGGTCGATTGACCTCTTGGTGTAGCCCATTCATTTTGATTTAAAACAGCACCAGAAATCATCGCGATGGCTAAGATGAACAGACTTCTAAGACCAGAGAATTGCCAAGATTTACCTATTTTTTGAACGCGTAGGTTCTGACCAATACTCACCGCTATCATTATGAATAAAGCGCTGACACCTATTTCTCCAATGACCGGCAGCCAGCCCTGCAAAGGTGAATAGAGTTGACTATAGCCAATGGATAGCCAAGGGAATCCGGTCAAGAAGTGCGCACGACACCACTCCAGAACTAACCATAAGAAAGGCAGGGCAAGTGGCCATGCCGCTCTTTTCATGAATTTATTGCTTAGCCAAAGCGTAATAGCAGGAAAAATAGCGAGATAGCCGCAAAGCAGCATCATCATTCCTACCGAGGCTATAAGTGGTAAGCCACCGTGTTCAGCGATACTAACATGGACCCAACTTATCCCCGCACCAAAGTAACCGAAACCAAAGCACCACGCGAGTGCAAAGTGTTTATCTTCAGAACGACTTTGTAGGTAAAACCATAGGGAGAAGCTAATAAAGGGTAGCCACCACCAATTGAAAGGCGAAAAGGCAAGCGTATTGCTTGCCCCTAAAACTACCAATATTAATGCTTTCACATAAATATTCAGGATTTAGTCCTCGTTTTCAGGCAAGGTAACTTTCAGTTGCATAATGCGACGCTTATCAGAGTTAGTGACTTTGAACGTAAGGCCTTCAATTTCAACTGAGTCATCTGTTTCAGGCATGTGACCAAAAGCACGAAGTACTACGCCACCGATCGTATCCGAATCATCTTCATTTAATTTTGTTTCAAAGAAGCGATTGAAATCTTCTACGGAACAAAGTGCTTTCACAGAATAGGTGTGTTTATTTAAAGGGCGAATTTCATCACTTTCGTCTATCTCAGTGTCGAATTCGTCTTCAATTTCACCGACGATCAGTTCAAGAATATCTTCTATTGTAACCAGCCCAGATACACCGCCGTATTCATCGACGACAATCGCCATGTGATAACGTTGTTGCCGAAACTCTTTCAGAAGCACGTCAACGCGCTTACTCTCAGGCACAATGATTGCCTCGCGAAGTACTTCTTTGAGCTTGAATTCTTTGCCTGGTATAAACGCGTAAGGTAGTAGATCTTTGGCTAACAAAATACCTTCAATGTGGTCTTTGTCTTCCGATATGACGGGGTAGCGCGAGTGAGCATTGTCTAGCAATATGGGTAAAAACTCATCGACTTCTTGCTCGACATCAACCGTGACCATCTGAGCCCTCGGGATCATGATGTCGCGCACTTTAATTTCACTGACCGACATTACCCCTTCGATCATTTCTTTCGTTTGCGGGTCGATTAACTCACGTTGTTCAGCATCAGAAATGACTTCAGAAAGTTCTTCTTTGTTTCTCGGCTCCCCCCTGAAAGTCTGGCTTAGTTTTTCTAACCAGCTTTTATTGGTGGAACCGTTGGTAGAGTGGGGATTGTCGTCGCTCATAATCTCTTCGTTATTAAGTTAATGTTGCCCAAGCTGACACCTATAGTCAGTGATCTTGGTAAGGGTCGTCAATACCTAATTGCGCAAGAACATGGGTTTCGAGATTTTCCATCTCTAACGCTTCTTCTTCTTCAATATGGTCATAGCCGAGTAAATGCAATAGGCCATGGATACACAAATGTGCCCAATGATCCAAAATAGCTTTGTTTTGTTCTTTAGCTTCACGTTCAACCAGCGCTGCACAAATGACCAAATCTCCTAAGAAAGGAGAGTCAATGTGCGTTGGTGCTTCAAAAACAAAGGAAAGGACGTTTGTTGGCTTATCCTTGCCTCTATAATCTTTATTTAACTGTTGCGATTCTGCGCTATCGCATATCCGCACAGTGACTTCAAATGTGGATTCAAGAGCATCGCTCTGCTGTTGAGTCTCTTGATATGGCTGATTACTCTCTTCGAGATGATTTGCCACTGCATCTTGTTGCTCTTTTAACACGACCAATGCCAGTGACAGCCATCCACTTATTTGTTCGGAAGTGGGTACATCGTGTTCAAGCGAATCTTGCTCAAGCACGTTTTGAAGATCAAGATTGATTGTCATTAGGGGGCGTTAAATCACTATGATCACTTTGATTGCGGATTTGTTCGTCTCTCAATCGCTTTTTCTCAATTGCTTCCGCTTCTTTTTTTGCATCATGCTCTTCATAGGCTTGCACGATACGAGCGACAACAGGGTGTCGCACAACATCTTGCGCATTGAAGAAGTTAAATGAGATGTCATTGACTTCACTTAACACTTCTATGGCGTGACGCAGACCCGATTTCGCACCGCGAGGCAAGTCGATCTGAGTAATATCACCAGTAATCACTGCCTGTGAATTAAACCCAATTCGCGTCAAAAACATTTTCATTTGTTCAACGGTCGTGTTTTGACTTTCATCAAGAATAATAAACGCGTCGTTCAAGGTACGACCGCGCATGTATGCAAGTGGAGCAACCTCTATCACATTTCGTTCGATAAGTTTTTCAACTTTTTCAAAACCTAACATCTCGAAGAGTGCGTCGTATAAAGGGCGTAAATAAGGGTCGACTTTCTGTGACAAATCGCCAGGCAAAAAGCCAAGCTTTTCACCCGCTTCAACGGCTGGTCGTGTTAATAGTATCCTGCGCACTTCTTGACGCTCAAGCGCATCCACAGCACAAGCAACTGCCAAGTACGTTTTACCTGTACCAGCAGGGCCAATACCAAAGGTAATATCGTGGTTGATGACATTTGCCACGTAGCGTGATTGATTTGGGTTACGCGGCTTAATCACACCTCGTTTGGTTTTGATATGGACTTCTTTGCCATAGTCCCCAGCTTCAGCGCGTTCTAAGCATTTTGCTTCTTGGATCGCAAGGTGAACTTGGTTCGGTTCGAGCGACGGTACACTGCCTTTTACAGGCTGCGTTTCGATATATAGAAGCTTTAATAATTCGCTCGCACCGTTCGCTTGTTGCGGATCCCCAAGGACTTTAAACTCATTAGCCCGGTAAGTGATTTCCACACCTAAACGACGCTCTATTTGTTTAATATTGTCGTCAAACGGGCCGCAAAGGCTAGAAAGGCGCTTATTATCTTCAGGTTGTAAAATTATCTCGTTACTTACTAACTTACTCAATCTGTTCTCTTTTATCAGTGTTTAATCGTTACTTTTGATAGCGAGCATATTAGCCGCCTATCACTATTTACGCTGGTATAACTTGGGTAACACCAGTCTCATCGGCTACAGGTTGCTTGGCTAAAATGCTTTGCGGTGACACCGCAACGCGCAATCCCATATCCTTTTCGCGCAATACGACTTTGCCGCGTAATGAATTACTGTAAACCTCTGTAATTTCAAGGTCAACAAATTCACCAACCATGTCTGGACTACCCTCAAAATTAACGACTCGGTTATTCTCTGTTCTACCCGTTAATTCCATCAGGTTCTTCTTAGACGGCCCTTCAACCAACACGCGTTGTGTTGTATCTAGCATATTGCGAGCAATGCGCTGTGCATTTTGGTTTATGCGTTGCTGTAAAATTTGTAATCGCTGCTTTTTAGTTTCTTCACTTACATCATCGACAATATCAGCAGCAGGTGTACCGGGACGTGAGCTGTAGATAAAACTGAAGCTCATGTCGTAGCCAATCGTATTGATAAGGTCCATCGTTGCTTCAAAATCCGCATCGGTTTCGCCAGGAAAACCAATGATAAAGTCAGACGACATACATAAATTAGGTCTTACCTTTTTTAGTTTGCGAATGGTTGATTTGTATTCAATCGCAGTGTGGCCTCGCTTCATTTGATTTAGAATGCGGTCAGCGCCACTTTGAACTGGCAGATGTAAATGATCAACCAGTTCTGGAATGTGTTTGTAAGCTTCAATGATGTCATCTGTGAACTCCACCGGATGTGAGGTGGTATAACGGATTCGGTCAATACCGTCAATCGATGCAACAAGTTCTAATAATTCAGCAAATCGGCAAATGCTGCCGTCGTAGTGCGGGCCTCTAAAAGCATTCACGTTTTGTCCAAGCAAATTGACTTCACGCACACCTTGAGCAGCGAGTTGCGCTACTTCTAATAATACATCATCCACCGGGCGGCTAACTTCTTCACCGCGTGTGTAAGGAACAACGCAGAAGCTACAGTATTTAGAGCAGCCTTCCATGATAGAGACAAACGCGCTAGGACCTTCAGCTCTAGGCTCAGGTAGCCGGTCAAATTTTTCTATTTCAGGAAAACTCACGTCAATCACTGATTTGTCACCACCTTTGATCTGTTTGATCATCTCTGGTAGGCGATGTAGGGTTTGAGGACCGAACACGATATCGACATAAGGGGCACGTTTTCTGATTTCGCTTCCTTCTTGCGAAGCCACGCAGCCACCAACACCAATGATAAGTTCAGGCTTGTCATTCTTTAGGTTTTTCCAACGGCCCAATTGATGAAACACTTTCTCTTGCGCTTTTTCGCGAATTGAACAAGTGTTAAGCAAGATGACGTCCGCCTCTTCTGCTTCATCTGCAAGCGTATAGCCATGTGTAGAATCTAGTAGGTCAGCCATTTTTTCCGAGTCATACTCGTTCATTTGGCAGCCCCAAGTTTTAATGAATAACTTCTTGCTCATAGTTAGCTTGTATCTTCTATATTAGGTCGCGGGCGGATTAGCACCAGTCCTTCTTGGATGGCTATTCAATCAACGCCGGCGGTATTGAATTAACGTAACCCAGTATTTTAAACTGAAAGCGCCTTTTAAGCTAGTTTTGCAAGGTGAACTCCTTGAATTTTTGATAATAATTCTCGTCGTTTGGACTTAATGGCTTACACAAAGAAGAGGTGTAAACAAAACAGGATAAAAATCATTGCTTTAGCGCAATAGAACGTGAACTGTTTTGTGCTAGTCTGTGGTATATAGTGTAATAGAAACATCAAAAAGATTTAAGGAAAAGCAAACTATGAGGTATCAAGTTGATTATTGCGTTTTCGGCGGAGGCATGGTCGGTGCTGCATGCGCGATCGGCTTAGCGAAATTAGGCCATAAGGTGGTAGTCATTGAGCCTAATCGTCCTGATGCTTTTGATCCGAAGTCGACGCCAGATTTACGAGTATCTGCCTTAAATCGCTACACTCAATCTCTGCTAAGTTCATTTGGTGTCTGGGACGATGTCCTAGCCATGAGAGCCAAACAATATAGTCGTCTGTCGGTTTGGGAAGACATCAGTAAAGCGCTGCACTTCAAGGCTGATGAGATTGGTGAACAATACTTAGGTTACTTTGTTGAAAATAGAATTTTACAACTCGCTTTACTGAACAAATTGAAAGACGAGTATGCTGACAACGTCACGGTACTTTATCAATCGCCTGAGCGCATCAAGCTAAACGACAGCGAAGAGGGCGGGCTAATCTCATTAGATGATGGTAGCGATGTTGTAGCTGACGTTTTCGTGGCTGCCGATGGCGGCTTTTCGCAACTAAGGTCGGCTGTGAACATAGGCACCACCGCATGGCAGTACCAACAAAATGCGAATGTGTTGTTGGTCAAAATGTTAACAGAATTTGAAGCGGCAACGTGGCAGCAATTTACACCGAAAGGACCTATCGCGTTTCTACCTTTATTCGACAATTATGCCAGTTTAGTTTGGTACGGCGACAATGAGCTAAGCGAGACTTTGAAGAAAGCCTCTAACAGCGAGTGTAAGGCGAAAGTGCAGGCTATTTTTCCAAAGGTTTTGGGTGACTTTGAAGTGATTGATAAAACAGCGTTCCCGTTGCGAAGAATGCATGCGAATCAATATTGGAGAAAGAATGTTGTTTTGGTCGGGGACGCTGCTCATCAGATTAATCCTTTAGCCGGGCAGGGTGTTAATCTAGGGTTTAAGGATGTAGGCGCACTGATTGAATCTATAAAGAATAATCCGGTGAGCCTGACAAATAAACAAGCATTTATTGATTACGAGCGCAGTCGACGTGGTCCTAACCTTGCAATGATGACCGCGATGGATGTGTTCTATCAGACATTTAGTAATGATATCTTACCGTTAAAATTATTAAGGAATATGGGCGTTCAAATAGCGGATAACGCTGGCCCAGTGAAACATAAAGTATTGAAGTATGCGATGGGTATGGAATAAAGCCCGAATAAACACTATAAATTTTTAAGGAAGTATTAACGTGACAGCAATTTTAGGTATTTTAGCCGTTTTATTTATCTCATTAATTATTATTGTACCGATGTTGGAGAAATCCGAAGTACGGATCTCTCCAGAAACTCAGAGCAAAATAGCAAAGTGGATAATACCCTTGTTGGTTGTCATGGTTGTTGTGCAGTTATTTTTATTTCTCTAGGCGTTTGTTCTTAACAACGCTTTTTTTACTGAGTTTTACTGGGCATTACTTCCAAATCTTATCTTCGGTCTCGCCCTGAATATCGCAATCATCTTCAATGAAATCCATTTTAGCGTTTGCTTTACGTTTTTCATTGTAGTCTCGCGTCACTGAAACGATGGTGGGCGTGAGTAAAACGATGGCAATAATATTGACGACCGTCATCAAGCCTAGCGCCATATCAGCCATATTCCAGACAGTTTGTAGGCTTTCTCTCGAGCCCCAAAAGATCATAAGCAAGTAGCCTGAGGTATAGAATAATCTTCCAAATTTATTGTCTAGCTTAAACATATGAAGATTACTTTCACCATAGGCATAGTTCGCTACCACAGATGTGAAGGCAAACAAGCAAATAGCAGCCGATACAAAATCACCGCCAAACACGCCTAGGTGTGTCTCCATTGCTGCTTGAGTAAGTCGAATACCTTCTCTTTCACCGGTCATTCCATTGCCCGCTAGCAGGATAATAAAAGCGGTAGCAGTACAAAGGATCATGGTGTCAATGAACACCCCAAGCATTTGCACATAACCTTGCGAAACGGGGTGGTTAGGATGTGGAGTGGCTGAGGCAGCCGCCTGAGGAACACTACCAGAGCCTGCTTCATTTGAATATAAACCGCGCTGAATACCGTTTTTGACGGCAGCTGCAAACGCACCCGCACCTGCTTCTTGTAGGCCAAACGCAGAGGTAATGATGTCGTAAAGCACGCCTGGTAAGAACTGAATGTTGATAATGGTGATACCAAGAGCAACGAGCACATATGCGATCCCCATGAACGGCACGATGTACTCGGCGAATCGCGCGATGGCTCGTAGACCACCAATAACAATCACACCAGCTAACACGATAATAACCAGTCCAGAATAAGTGGTCGATATGCCATAACTATTGTTCAGCGCATCGGTAATAGTATTGGCTTGGACAGCAGAAAAAACAAAGCCATAACCAAAGAATAGGCAAAGTGCAAACAACACTGCAAACCAAGAGTTCTTCAGGCCTTGCTTGATATAGTAAGCCGGTCCACCGCGATATTCACCATGATCGTCTTTAATTTTATATACTTGACCTAAGAGGCTCTCAGCATAACCGGTCGCCATGCCCAGTAACGCGATGACCCACATCCAGAATATGGCCCCAGCGCCACCTAAGGAGATTGCTACAGCGACACCTGCGAGATTACCCGTACCAACACGCGCTGATAAACTCGTACAAAGGGCTTGGAATGAGCTGATGCCAGCTTTGTCACTTTTGGTGCTGCCTTTAAGCAAACTGAACATGTGCTTAAAGTTAAGGATTTGAATGAATTTGAGCTTGAAAGTAAACCAGATACCGGCGATAAGCAGCATATAAATAAGGACTTGTCCGTCGCCCCATAATAAATTATTTACGGCATTTACTATGTCATGTATCAAAATATCATCCCTTAAAACGCAAAAAACGCCGGAAAACCGACGTTTGTAGAATATGGCTGGGGTAGCAGGACTCGAACCTACGAATGGCGGGATCAAAACCCGCTGCCTTACCAACTTGGCTATACCCCAAGAGTAATCAACGATGACTTAGATTACAATACCTAATTAAACATGAAACTGAGATGGCTGGGGTAGCAGGACTCGAACCTACGAATGGCGGGATCAAAACCCGCTGCCTTACCAACTTGGCTATACCCCAACAATGTATGGTGCGGAAGGAGAGACTTGAACTCTCACGCCGTGAAGCACTGGAACCTAAATCCAGCGTGTCTACCAATTCCACCACTCCCGCATATCTCTCAGTCACAAATTACTAGGTAATAAGTGAATTGGTGGCTACGGCGGGACTCGAACCTGCGACCCCATCATTATGAGTGATGTGCTCTAACCAGCTGAGCTACGTAGCCATCAAATTACTCATCAGCGATGCTTGTCCGCTTCAGAGTGGCGCGTATTATGCTTAGTTGAAGTGTGGTCGTCAACCCCTTTTTTGCATGAAATAATCAGTTGCGCACTAAATAATCAGTTAAGGCCTATTTGTCGAGATTAGAATCACTAGAACGAGGCAGAATACCGCCGCCAATCTCAAACTGATTCATTTGTTGTACAAGTTTTCGGCCTAAAGCAGAGTCTCTCAGTTTTGGCACTCTTGTTTCGTCGGTTTCATAGTTATTTTGTTTAAACATGTTGGCGAAATCGATATTGCCCTCTGTAAGGCCTTTATGTCTGGTTTGGGCTGATAATTTGCTAATTTTAGTCACACTATTTTCCCGCGAAAAGCGAGCAAAGCCTTTAAATGAAAACCGTTCTTCAACATCCCGTTGACTTAAGTGCAACAACGCGTCCATAAAGCTGAATAAGAAAGCGTTTTCGGTTAAATCATCCATCACAATATTCAAGCAAGTGATGGAATGAAGCTCTGGCAATGAGGATTTCTCAATTTCTATCGGCTTTAAGCTCAGTAAATATTGACCGCCAGGCAGAGGCAATAAATTAGCCAATTCAAACTTGGCTTTGTCGTACGTTAATTTAGCGATAGTGGCCTTCAGTTGAGCGCCGTCGATACTCCCTTTGTTATCATCCGCATTAGTCGCACTCGACATGGCCATCAAAGGCAAGTCATGGTGGCAGCTAAATGGTGTGGTAACTTTGCCAGCTTCGTCAAACTTTACCAATTCACGCACTTCATGCTCTCTTGCTTTACATAGTGCCAGATACGCTGTTTGTATGATTTCAGAAGAGGGTAATTGAGGTTCTACACGCCATCGTCTGCCATAGACAATCTTTTTACAGCCCTGACTTTGTTTATCGATGTAATTGTCTAAGCCAATAATACCCACTTGAATAAACAAGCCACCATGGTCTTCGTCTACAAATAATAAGTAGCTAGGATCATAGTTAATCTCTGCCACAATTGCCTCGACGGACTCTCGAGTATGATGATATGACAAGTAGTGTTGTGGAATGCAATTCGTGCCATCATCTAATATGACTTGTGGCGCTTTGGGCATTGGGCTTTCGCCTGGTAATAAAGGAAGCTGTGTCTTCATGCTAATCTCTTCATTTTAATGTCTGCATTCTTGTATCGTTTATAATTACGATGCACCAATATCCATAAGCCATAATAGACCCACAAAACGCAGGGGATATTTCATTCTTGAAGAAACAATACGCGCATTTATTTGTTTAGGTTCTTTATTGAGTATGAATTATTTATGAAAGGTCTCATAAAAAGAGTGAGTAAAAGGAGGGAGACTAAGCTCTAAAGAAGCTTAGTCTAAAGTTTCACCACAAAAAGGACAGTAGTTAATCGAAATGACCGTGTGGTAGGTGATTTCACCTACAAATTCGGCTTCACCCATATTCACTTCTTCCTCAACTGCGTAATGAATATTATGCAAGTGCCAGACATCTTGTTCTTCACCTTCGAGTTCGCAGCAATGAGCGATACGATCATTCTTAGGGAAATCATTTTTATCGCATAGATGCTCTTTATCATATGTGGCTCCGCCGCCATCGCCTAATTCTGATAGTTCCATTGCATTCTCCTAAAAAAAACGGCTACCTAACATGGTAACCGCTTATCTCTTTCAAATTGACACATACGCCGAATAGTAGGCTTCAATGTATTAAAGCAATGCTTAAACGTTAAATCTAAAGTGGATAACGTCACCGTCTTTCAAAATATACTCTTTGCCTTCCAAGCGCCACTTACCAGCATCCTTTGCACCTGATTCGCCCTTGTTTTCAACGTAGTCATTGTATCCAATGACTTCTGCGCGAATAAAGCCTTTTTCAAAATCGGTATGGATCTTACCTGCACCTTGAGGCGCAGTAGAACCGATAGGGTAAGTCCAAGCGCGCACTTCTTTTACGCCAGCAGTGAAATAAGTCTCTAGGGTTAGTAGGCTATAGCCCGCGCGAATAACACGGTTCAAACCTGGCTCGCTTAAACCTAGTTCTTCCATAAACTCCGCTTTTTCTTCGTCATCTAGTTCGGCGATATCCGATTCAATGGCAGCGCATACACTCACTACAACGGCATTTTCTTTTTCCGCGATAGCTTTAACTTGATCCAAGTATGGGTTGTTTTCAAAGCCATCTTCGTTCACGTTGGCAATGTACATGGTCGGCTTTAACGTTAGGAAGTTCATGTAGGCAATTGCGGCATGTTCTTCTTTACTTAGGTCAACAGAGCGTAACAACTCACCTTCGTTTAGGTGGGGAAGCAGCTTCTCAAGTACTTTCAATTCAAATTTGGCTTCTGAGTCACCGCCTTTTGCACGTTTACTTACGCGCAAAATTGCTTTCTCAGTAGTTTCTAAGTCTGAGAGGGCGAGCTCTGTATTAATAACGTCAATGTCTTCTTGAGGGTTAACTCTGCCTGCAACATGTACGATGTTCTCATCATCAAAGCAACGCACCACGTGGCCAATAGCATCGGTCTCTCGGATATTAGCAAGAAACTTGTTACCCAAGCCTTCACCCTTAGAAGCACCCGCAACTAAGCCTGCAATGTCCACAAACTCCATAGTGGTTGGGATGACACGTTGTGGGTTCACAATTTCTGCCAACGCGTCTAAACGCTCATCTGGTACAGGAACAACACCGGTATTTGGTTCGATAGTGCAGAATGGAAAGTTTGCTGCTTCAATACCAGCTTTGGTTAATGCATTGAATAATGTCGACTTACCTACGTTTGGCAAACCAACGATGCCGCATTTAAAACCCATAATGGAATTCCTTAATCTTCTATGTTCAATACAATTCGAGGCTTAGCTGAACTGCATGGTTAATCTCTTATAAAATGTGTTTATTCTGCTTTGAATGAATGCAAGCGTTGTGTCGCTGTGACGAGATCCTTCTCGATGAGTATTTCAGTACAGCGTATAGCTTCATCAATTGCAGCGTCAATTTTTTCCTGCTCAGCTTGCGAGGCTTTTCCCAACACATGACCGGTAACTTTACCTTTATGGCCTGGGTGGCCGATACCTATGCGTAATCTTAAGAATTCACGCTGATTGGCAAGCTTCGCCACGATATCTCGAATACCGTTTTGCGTTGAGCTACCACCCACTTTGAATTTGGCAATGCCTGGTTCAAAATCAAGCTCGTCAAATGCAACCAAAAGTTGGGTGTAATCAATCTTATAAAAATTAGCTAATGCACCTACGGCTTGGCCACTTTTATTCATAAATGTGGTAGGGATAAGTAGACGAATGTCTTGTCCATGAAGCGTAAAACGGCCGGTGTAGCCAAAAAACTTACTTTCAAACTTCAACGGGCAGTTGAATCTTGAAGCTAAGCTCTCAACAAACATTGCTCCCGCATTGTGTCGAGTATTTTGATATTCGGGGCCTGGATTACCCAGGCCCACGATTAGACGAATGTCAGACAAGCTGATTATTCCTCAGTAGCCTCTTCTTCACCGCCTTCTTCAGCAGCTTCCTCTTCTACACTTGGACCTTTCGCAGTCTTAATAGTAACAACAGCTAAGTCGTGTGACTCACCTTTTGTTAACTCTACAGACTCAACGCCTTTAGGTAGGGTAAGGTCAGAAATGTGAAGTGTTTGACCTAGCGCAACGTCCATCAAATCAACTTCGATGTACTCTGGAAGATCTTTAGGCATACAGGTGATTTCTATATCAGCCATGTGGTGTTCAGCGTGACCGCCTTCAGTTTTGATTGAAGGTGCAGCTTCTTCATTCATGAAGTGCAATGGTACGTTAGTTGTTAACGCTTGACCTGCAATTACGCGCTGAAAGTCAATGTGCGTTACTTTCGGCTTGTAAGGGTGGCGTTGCATATCTTTTACTAGTGCTTCTACTTTTTTACCGTCGACATTTATTGTCAAAACGTGAGAATAGAATGCTTCAAACTCTTGCGCTTGAATCACTTTGTTGTGATCTAGTGTTAAAGATACTGGCGCTTCATCGCCACCGTAAAGGATTGCTGGTACTTTGTCTTGATGACGAAGGCGGCGGCTCGCACCTTTCCCTAGGTCAGTTCGGACAGTAGCATCCAAATTGAAAATTGCTTCAGACATGTGATGTCTCCAAAATAAAAATAAATGTGATACTCAATTTTGCGACCAAATTGAGTGCTATTCCTTTCTTACACTGCGTGCTTTTGCACTGCAAAAACTGTAATAAAAGGAAGCCCTTATCAAAACGGGCGGCGCATTCTATCACTGAGGCTAGGAACACACAAACTAAAAATGGCTCATTTACCCAATTTACAAGTCCTGAGGGTTTATTTCTTTGTCGGCTGATTTTGCCTTAGAATCATCAATCACACGAACAGAGTTTACTTTAATCACTTCGCCGAATTGTGTAATGGTAATCATATTCGGTTTAAGTTCGCCATTTATTTCTAAAACAAGGCCGTCACGCATGTGCTCTTTGGGTATTCCCATTGGTGTATATTTTTTGCCGTCATTTGCAATAAACCCCATAAAACCACCTTCCATTTCTTGGAAGACTAAGGTGCCCTGAATAGTCATGTTTGCTGTTTTCTGATTTTCATTGAGGTCGTTTTTCAAGCTTAATTCGCTAATTTCTTTTTTCTCTGCCGCGCTTTCTTGATTTGTTGCACTAGATTCTTTCATATTTGATTGCTCTGTGCAGGCACTAGTGAAAAAGCATAAACTTAATGCAATCAAGACAGCAGTAGGGCGCTTTTGTTTTATCAATGATGAAATATGTGAATTTCTCATAAAATCTCCTTTTTATATCATTTTAGTGTGACCACTCTGGTAGCGTTCTGATGCCAAAACCAAAATCATCACCAATACTTTTAATAATGCGTTCTGGGCCATAGATTGAGCCAAGTTCGTCTTTTTTCCATTTGCACTTCAATATACTAGTGCCTTTGCGTAGTTCACCGTGCCAACGCAAAACCCATGCGTCTTTATGACGATATTCAGCCGCAATTTCCCAACCTTGTTCAATCAGGGTTTGAATGATGTATTCAAATCTATCGGTAGGAATTTCCTGAATAATGTTCAGTTTGTCACGCTTGAATTGGTATTCAAGGTATTTTCTTTTCATTTCGCGAATAAGGCTCATAAGGACTGTTTCTTTTTATTATTATCCTGAGTTACCTTAGTTATACATGCACTTAGCGCTTTGTGCAAAAAGAGACAAGTTGGGAAAACAAAAAAGCCGTTCATGTATTAAAACTGTTAGATCAGAATTCAATACATGAACGGCTCTTTATAAACGGTGGCAATATACCTCAAACATTGATGTTTGAGGCATATTTCGCTTACTTAATACTCAAACATTGCTGAGATTGATTCTTCGTTGCTAATGCGACGAATGGTTTCAGCTAGCATTTCAGAAAGCGTGAGTTGCTTCACTTTCTTCAAGGCTTTTATTTCTTTGCTCAATGGGATGCTGTCAGTAATGATGATTTCATCAATGACTGAGTCACGTAAGTTCTGTGCAGCGTTCCCAGAGAAGATTGCGTGTGTCGCATATGCAAATACACGAGCGGCACCGTTATGTTTTAGGGCTTCTGCTGCTTTTGCCAAAGTACCACCGGTATCGATCATATCGTCAACAATAATACAGTCACGACCTTTAACATCACCGATGATATTCATTACCTGAGCGACATTCGCTTTCGGACGACGTTTATCAATAATGGCTAAGTCTGTGTCATTCAATAGCTTTGCTGTTGCGCGAGCTCTGACTACACCACCAATATCAGGCGAGACAACAATTGGACGAACGAAGTCGCGTTGGAACATGTCATCTAACAAAATAGGCGTACCGAATGCATTATCTACTGGTACGTCAAAGAAGCCTTGAATTTGTTCTGCGTGTAGATCAATCGTCAATACACGATCAACACCCACGTTAGACAAAAAGTCAGCGACGACTTTTGCGGTAATAGGAACACGAGCAGAACGGACACGACGGTCTTGTCGAGCGTAGCCAAAGTAGGGGATCACTGCCGTGATTCGGCCTGCAGATGCGCGGCGAAACGCATCAATCATAACAATCAATTCCATTAGATTGTCATTTGTAGGTGCGCAAGTAGACTGGATGATAAATACATCGGAGCCACGTACGTTTTCATGAATTTCAACGCAAATTTCACCATCACTAAAACGGCCAACACTGGCGTTTCCTAGTTTGGTATATAAACGTTCGGCGACTTTCTGGGCGAGTTCAGGTACAGCATTTCCTGCAAAAAGCTTCATATCAGGCACAAGATATTCCTCAGTGCGTTATTTTGGCGGTGGCTGGGGTAGCAGGACTCGAACCTACGAATGGCGGGATCAAAACCCGCTGCCTTACCAACTTGGCTATACCCCAATATAGGTTTTAGCTTGTCAGGATTAAACGTTCACTATGACTTTCAATACCCATGGCTTCATGTAAACCGGAACGATTTACACCTTTAGCAATGAAAGCAGTATAAGAGTCAGGCAGCATGTTGAGTACTTTTTCAGCGTTTTCTTTCGCATCAAAAACAGCAAAAACACTCGCACCTGTTCCAGTCATCCGAGACGGTGCGTAGTTTACCAACCACTGTAATAAATTTGCAACTTCCTTGTGCATTTTCGCGACTAAAGTTTCACAATCGTTGTGCGTTTCTTCAAATTTATAATCTGCAAAGTTAATTTTGGGCGTATTTCTGGGTAAATCGATAGCAGTAAAAATATCTCTCGTTGAAACATGAATGGGGGGTGTTGCTACCAGATACCACACCGTTGGGATAGTTACTGGCACGAGTACCTCTCCGACACCTTCAGCGAATGCTGTGTTTCCGTGAATGAATATGGGGACATCTGCACCGAGTGCTAAACCTATCTCTGCTAGTGCGTCTAATGACAAATTGCATTGCCACGCTTGATTGAGCACCATTAATACACTGGCTGCGTTTGATGAACCGCCGCCAATACCGCCGCCCATTGGGAGTTTTTTGCGCACGTATAATTCACAGCCAGCCTGACCATGAGCATGAGCTTTCAATGCTTTAGCCGCTTTTACTATTAGATTATCCTCGTAAGCAACGCCCTGAATGGGGGTCTTTAACTCTATTTTACCTGATTGGTTAGCACATATTCCTATCTCGTCGCCCACATCTAAGAGCTGAAACAAACTCTGCAATTGGTGATAGCCATTGTCATAGCGACCATTAATGTGCAGAAATAAATTCAGTTTAGCGGGGCTGGGATACCAGTTTATTGTCGAGTCCACTGATTTACCTTAAATTTCAATTGTGTCTTTTTCTGTGGGTTCCGTACAGTAATGGCGTAGGGTAGCCATACACCATCAGTTTCTTTGTAATCCGAATAAGTGATTTCCCAGCCAAAACACGCGGCACAAACGGGAGTGAGGCGTTTCGGTAAATTGTCGGCGTTGAGTTCGACCAGATCTTCTTCGTTGGTTTGGCCTTTTATCCACTGTGGTAGATTTTCCAGCGGTAATATCCAACCAGTGGTGCGATAAATTAGGGCTTCGGTTGAGCTATCAGTATAAGTCTCACCGTCTGCTTCAATACTAGCTATTATGCCGTCGTAATTGAGATCCAAAAGTGTGACCCCAATGAGGTTGCTGAGTTTGAAATCAAATTCTCGCTCGCGTTGTTCCCAGTTGAGATAAGCGCTTTTTCTCTCGTCAGGCGTAATGACGGCTATCTTTCCGCTTAGTTCCCAGTGACTTAGCCAGCGCAACTTTTCTTGATTCGAAAGGCTATCGTAGTTGTCCGGGAATACGCTTTTTTGGGCTTGTTGAGGCGCTGTTTTACACGCAGCTAACATCAGGATAAAACCCAGCAAGACTAGCAGGCGATGTAGATGAAATGATTGAATAAGGAGAACCTCTGTTGTTAGTTTCGATATTGGCAGTCAGTGCTTGTGAGCGTGTGTAAACTCCTGCCGCCCTAGACTGTTATAAGATTATCAGTTTTACGCGATAAATCGACAAAAAATCTTTATTGGCTATTTCTTTCAATCATATTCGCTTTTTCGTACAATGCCGCGACTAAACTAATCTTGGCAAGCTAAACCGACTAAATGACCATCATTGCACTAGGCATTAACCACAAATCTGCACCGGTAGAGCTGCGGGAAAAAGTTGCCTTTTCTCCAGATAAACTTGCTCAAGCTTTAAAGTCCTTCCCAGGAACGACAAATGCAGAGCAAATGGTCATTTTGTCTACATGTAATCGGACTGAAGTGTATGCAAAAGCGACTAACAAAGACGATGCAATCGCACTGAGTCATTGGCTAGCCGATTTCCATCAAACAGGCAGTGAGTTAGTGCTTCAGCATTCGTATGTGAAGCATGATAACGAGGCGATCGAGCACCTGATGCGAGTTGCATGTGGCCTTGATTCATTGATTATCGGCGAGCCACAAATTTTAGGTCAAGTAAAGCAAGCATATACAGAGTCTAAGAATGCGGGAAAAATCGCCACCGAGTTTGAAAAACTATTTCAATCGACTTTTTCTATCGCCAAACGAGTACGCACCGACACAGACATCGGTGCGAATGCAGTATCAGTCGCATTTGCTGCAGTACAATTAGCCAAACAAATATTCTCACGCTTAGATAAAAGCCAAGTGCTTCTTGTCGGTGCGGGCGAAACCATTGAGTTAGTGGCAAAGCATTTGGTTGATGCAGAGACGAAATCAATCACAGTGGCGAATCGAACTTTATCTCGAGCGTCTGATTTAGCTGAAAAGCTAGGCGGGGAAGGGATAACAATCAGCCAGGTACCAGAGCACCTAGCGCATGCCGATATTGTGATCAGTTCAACTGCGAGTTCCTTGCCTTTGATTGGCAAGGGAATGGTCGCTACCGCTTTGAAGCAGCGTAAACACAAACCCATGCTATTGATAGATTTAGCGGTTCCAAGAGATATAGAACAAGAGGTGAGCGAATTGGACGACGCTTATCTTTACACGGTTGACGATTTGCAAAATATCGTTGAGCAAAACGTTGCGAATAGAGAAGTCGCCGCTCAGCAAGCAGAACAAATGATTGCCAGCAAAGTGCAAGAGTTTGCAAATTGGCAACAGCATTTTCAAAATGTCGATTTAATTAAGTCTTATCGTGAAAAAGCGCATGGACAAAGAGATGAATTGCTTCAAAAAGCCTTAAATAAAATCAATGATGGTGTGGCGGCGGAAGAGGCCATGCAGGAATTAGCATTTAAACTCACTCAAGCTATGTTGCATGGGCCCACAAAAGCGTTGCAGCAGGCGAGTAAGATGCCTAAAGAAACACAACTGAATTTACTGGCGAAATCCTTAGGTTTAGACGTGTCGGAAAATAGAGAAACAGGAAAAGAATGAAACAGTCAGTTGTCAGTAAATTAGAATCCTTAGTTGAACGTTTCGAGGAAGTACAGGCCCTTTTGGGTGACCCTGAAGTGATTGGTAATCAGGATAAATTCCGAAATTTATCAAAAGAATATTCACAATTAGAAGAAGTGGTTAAGCAATTTGGTGCTTACCAGAGTGCGCAAGAAGATATTGAGTCAGCGCTTGAAATGCTACAGGAAAACGATGCAGAAATGCGTGAAATGGCGCAAGAAGAATTAAAAGACGCTAAGGCAAAAGTGGAAGAGTTAGAAGTCAGTCTGCAAATTTTGTTGTTACCCACCGACCCTAACGATGACAATAGTTGTTTCTTAGAAATCCGTGCCGGTGCTGGCGGTGACGAAGCGGCTATTTTTGCGGGTGATTTATTCCGTATGTACAGTCGCTATGCAGAAACCAAAGGTTGGCGTTTAGAACTGATGAGTGCCAATGAAGGCGATCATGGCGGCTACAAAGAAATCATTGTTAACATCAGTGGTGATGGTGCTTATGGTGTGATGAAGTTTGAATCTGGCGGCCACCGTGTGCAGCGTGTGCCAGAAACTGAGTCACAAGGTCGCATACATACTTCGGCATGCACCGTCGCGGTATTACCCGAGATCCCAGAGTCTGAAGCCATTGAAATTAATCCAGCTGATCTCCGCGTCGATACCTTCAGAGCGTCTGGTGCGGGTGGTCAGCACGTTAACAAAACGGATTCTGCGATACGATTAACGCACATTCCTACCGGTGTCGTTGTAGAGTGTCAGGACGAGCGTTCGCAACATAAAAACCGTGCTCGCGCTATGTCAGTATTGCAAGCACGCTTGAATCAGATTGAAGACGATAAACGCAATGCAGAAGAAGCAAGTACACGTCGCTCTTTAGTGGGTAGCGGAGATCGCTCGGAACGTATTCGTACTTATAATTTTCCGCAAGGTCGAGTAACCGATCATCGCATCAACCTTACCCTATATAAGTTAGACGATGTCATCGCTGGGGATTTGGGCGCGTTAATGGAGCCAATTCGACAAGAGCACCAAGCGGATATGCTCGCGTCTTTGTCAGAAGAATACTAAGTAGCGTAGATGCAAACTAGTGTCGACATAAGCACACGTATCAATGAGCGCCTTCAACCTGGTGTCAGCGTTGATGATGCGCTCAAGCTCAGTAAACAAATTCTGAGAGAAAACCAAACTGAACTTGAGTTCAATGAACCTGACTTTGAGGCCAAGGTGCTCCTTGAGCATGCCTGCGAGCTATCTAGCGTTCAATTGATCACGCATGCCAACACGCGTTTAACAAACGCTCAGTTAAGCAGATTGAGCACGTGTTTACAGAGCAGAGTAGAGGGGCAGCCGATCGCCTATATCACGGGTAAACAGGCTTTCTGGACGCTCGAACTTGCCGTTTCTAAAGACACCTTAATTCCCCGGTCAGATACCGAAACCTTAGTCGAAACTGCAATTGGGTTACCCTTGTGCGAAAATGCTCAGGTCTTGGATATGGGAACCGGAACTGGCGCGATTGCGCTGGCGATAAAGTCAGAAAGAGCTAACTGGCAAGTAACAGCTTGTGATTTTAAACCCTCAATAGTGGCTCTCGCGCAAGACAATGCTAAACGAAACGGCATTGACATACAGTGCATTCTCAGTGATTGGTTTAGCGCATTTGAGCCAAGGCTGAACAGACCTGAAGAGCAGGCGCGTTTTGATTTGATCGTCACTAATCCGCCGTATGTTGAATCCGATTCTAGCTATTTAGAGCGCGGTGATCTGCGTTTTGAACCTGATTCTGCGTTGACATCGGGGCTAGACGGCTTGTCTGATATCAGGCATATTATCAGCCAAGCAAGCAAGTTTCTAAAAACAAACGCTTATTTGCTCATCGAACACGGTTTTGAGCAGTCGAAAGCTATACAAGAGTTGATGAACCAAGCAGGGTTTGTTGAGGTAGAAACAAAACAAGATTTAAACAAATTAGATAGAGCAACAATGGGTAAATTTCCTGGCTAGTAGGTTATAAACTCTTTGTTCTTATTTGTATTAAGTGGCAGTGACGAGCTGAACATGGGTTTAGAGCGACACTAACATTACAGCTAACACTACCACTAACAATAAAAATAAAAATGAAAGGAAGATAAAATGTATCAAATGGCAATGCACCTTCACGTAACGGCAGTAGTGATAAGTCTAGCTCTGTTTTCGTTTCGCTTCGTGTTAACGATAAAAGGGCACGGGATGCTCCAACAGAAATGGCTGAAAATTGTGCCACATGTCGTGGATACAGTGTTATTAGCTTCTGCTGTTTGGTTGCTTACCATGTCTAGTATGATGCAGGTAGATGGTTGGGTTGCCAGTAAAGTCATTGGTGTCGTTTTATACATCGTGTCTGGTCTTTTCGCACTGAAATGGGCGAAAAACAACCGTTCTCGCGTCATTGGTTTTGCCTCTGCCATCATTTGGGTAGGCTTAACTGCTTCTATTGCAGTATCAAAACAACCGTTTTCGTTTTTAGCATAAGTCATTAAAAGGTAAGTAATTTGATTTCCAATGTAAAAGTACAGAATATCAATGTCGACAATAAGACACCGTTTGTTCTATTCGGAGGCATGAATGTTTTAGAGTCTCGTGATCTGGCAATGAGTATTGCAGAGACCTATGTCGAGGTAACTAACAAACTTGGTATTCCCTACGTTTTCAAAGCTTCTTTTGATAAAGCGAATCGAAGCTCTGTGAACTCTTACCGCGGCCCTGGTTTGGACGAGGGATTGAAGATTTTTGAAGAAATCAAACAAACATTTAATGTGCCAATCATTACTGATGTTCATGAACCGCACCAAGCAAAGTCGGTGTCTGAAGTTGTGGATGTCATTCAACTACCTGCTTTCTTAGCGCGTCAAACTGACCTAGTAGTTGCAATGGCTGAAACAGGTGCAGTCATTAACGTTAAGAAGCCGCAATTCTTAGCACCTCATGAAATGCGCCATATCATTAATAAGTTTGCTGAGGCTGGCAATCAGCAAGTACTTTTATGTGAACGAGGCTCCTGCTATGGTTATAACAACTTAGTGGTTGATATGCTGGGTATGGACGAGATGAAGGCAATGGCTCCAGTGATTTTTGATGCCACGCATGCGCTTCAAAAGCCCGGCGGTAGAACAGATTCGGCTGACGGCAGACGTCAACAGGCGGCAGAACTGGCTAGAAGCGGAATGGCTTTGGGGATTGCAGGATTATTTATTGAGTCGCATCCAAACCCTGATGAAGCGAAATGTGATGGCCCATGTGCCTTGCCTCTCGATAAGTTAGAGGGATATTTGTCGCAAATGAAAGCTGTAGATGAACTCATCAAAAGCTTTGAGCCCCTAAATATTAAATAATTAGTAAACCCTAACGTTTCGAATAATGAACAAGGACAGACAATCATGATTGAGATGAGAGTACCCATTTTACCTGAGGATGCAGAGCAGGTGAAAGTGGTAACTATCCACTGTGAAGTCGGTCAACGAGTTGAACGAGAAGACGTATTATTTGAAATTGAAACGGACAAAGTCATCTTAGATATCGTGGCGCCAGAAGATGGCGTGATAACGTCGATCAATGTGGCAGTTGGCGAGAGCTTAGAACAAGAGTCACTCATTTGTGTGGTAGATGCTGACGAAGATACCTATCAAGAAGATGTTGACCATATACAAGCCATGATCGAAGCGGATATTAGCGCTGAATTGGCGGGCGAACCTAAACCAGAACTGGCAAGTGAAGCAGAGCTTGAACCTGAAGCAGAGCTTGAACCTGAAGCAGAACTTGAACTTGAATCAGAGCTTGAATCTGAAGCAGAACTTGAATCTGAGTCAGAGCTTGAACCTGAAGCAGAGCTTGTATATGAAGCAGCGCTAGAAAGCAATCCAGATTCCAAAGTAGAAGTCGCGTTAAGTCCAGAAGACGAATTGTCTCTTAATTCATACCTCAATGAAAAACGGGCATCAGCAACACAGGAAGTGCCTAACACCGCGCAAACTTCTGAACCAGAAGAACAGCCCACTGAAGCACCTCTTACTGAATCGAACGAGCGCATTGACCCAGTGTTCACGCTAGATGCAGAGACTGAACAAGCAGGCCAACAAGAGGCCCAGCAACAAGAAAGTACATCTGATGCACTGGCTGAAAATGGAAGTAGTGTTCCAGAAGTCATTATAGCTGAGGAAACAGATGCTGACGTTGAAGGACCTAGCGATTCAGACGCACAAACTGAAGCTGAAAAAACAGAGCGACAGGATGGTTTTGTTATCTTTATGGCAATGGTCGTTGCAGCAGGAATACTTGCGGGGGCTTATCACTACTTTGGATTAGGACCTCTTATTAAACAATTCATCGCAACATTTATGTGACCTCGCTTGATGAAACAGGCAGAAACAGTCGTTTTATTGCATGGTTTGGCCCGCAACGCCGGCTCGATGAACAAGCTTGCTTCCGCGCTCGAAAACGAAGGCTACCATGTTGTAAACGTCGATTATCCGTCCACTAAACACGACATAGAATCATTAGTTGATATAGCTATCCAGAAAACGATTGAGAAACAAGCGCCTGATTCAAAAGTTCATTTTGTTACACATTCCATGGGTGGCATTTTAGTTAGAAAGTTTTTACAAGACAACGAACTTGAAAACCTTGGAAGGGTTGTGATGTTAGGGCCACCTAATCAAGGTAGCGAAGTTGTTGATGCTTTAAATACCTTACCTGGCTTTAAAACCATTAACGGCCCGGCGGGACTGCAATTATCAGCCAGTGAAAACGGCCTGCCTGCACAACTAGGCCCTGCAAATTTTGAGTTAGGCATTATCGCAGGCTCACGCAGTATCAACTTAATATTGTCAACTATGCTACCGATGCCTAATGATGGCAAAGTGTCTGTAGAAAGCTCAAAGCTAGAGGGGATGGCAGACCATGTTACCTTGCCGGTTACACACACATTTATGATGCGAAACCAAAAAGTCATTGAACAAGTTTTATGCTTTTTGCAAAGCGGTAAATTCGTCCACTAAGTAAGCTTGATTTTTTTAATCGTGTCTTAGCTTAAACAACACTTTTTAAATTTCTTTAGACTACCACACGGGCAAAGTGCGTTTCGCTCCGGCTTGAGCTTGCCTGATTGTTCACCTTCCTTACCTTCACTGTAGAACCAGTGTCCGTCAATATGCTCGAAGCTAGAGCATTCGTGCATTTGCCAAAATTCATTAGCCATGCGGTATGTTGCAATGAATTCAACAGAAGCAGTTGTGTTAGTTGTTTGTGAATCGAGCACTCTTAGCTGCAACCATGTTGTATTTTCTGCACTTTGAGCAAGTTCAGCAATGGTTAACTCTTGCTGCTTTTTAGGGGTGTAAGTTGCCAAAATATAGTCATAGCGTGCACACGCGTACGCGCTGAAGCGTGAACGCATCAATTGTTCCGCTGAACCAGCGCAACGCTTGTCGATAATCGGTTCACAGCATTCCGCAAACGCTTTTTTACTTCCGCAGTAGCATTGCATGAAGGCCTCTTCGTAGAACATCCAAATTTTAAAAATTGAAGTATAAAAGATTGCTTAGCGGTTTGATAGCGGGCTAAAACTCAAGGGAGGGAAAGTGATCATGTAAAAACTGTTGTTTTATTACATAAACACAAAAAATGACATGATGAGAGCCCTGAGGTGCCTGTTGCCCGGGTTATCGGCAACAGGAATTGTTCATAACTCGTCCGATCAGTTCGGTTCATGTGCGCAATTGGTCTGATAGCTATATAAAAATGCTTCGATTTCCTTTAAAATCACGCTCCAGAATTTTGCGTTGTGTTTGAAAAAAGTCGCGTTAATTTTTGTTTTTGGATGAAAACAAACAACAAATTAGCTCTTAAGCAAACATTACTGCGCATGGCTGTGCTTTTGAAGCACATCTACTTTACGTTAACCAGCATTAGGAATTTTAATGACTACTGATACACCAAAGATTATCTATACAATCACAGATGAAGCGCCGGCATTGGCAACCCAGTCTTTGTTACCAATCATCAAAGCGTACACAGCATCTTCAGGCATTGAAGTTGAAACGCGTGATATCTCATTAGCTGGTCGTATCATTGCAAACTTTCCAGACTACCTGACTGAAGAACAGCGCATTGGCGATGCACTTGCTGAGTTGGGTGAACTTGCTAAGACACCTGCAGCCAATATCATTAAGTTGCCGAATATCAGTGCATCCATACCACAGCTTCAGGCGGCAATTAAAGAATTGCAGGCAAAAGGTTACGCGCTTCCAAACTACCCAGAAGATGCTAAAACTGACGAACAAAAAGCTATCAAAGCAAGCTACGCAAAAGTATTAGGTTCTGCTGTTAACCCTGTTTTGCGTGAAGGCAACTCTGACCGTCGTGCTCCTAGCTCGGTAAAACAGTACGCAAGAAACAACCCTCACTCAATGGGTGCTTGGTCTGCTGATTCGAAATCGCATGTATCACACATGGAAGCGGGTGATTTTTATGGTAGCGAGCAGTCGACTACTATTTCAGGTGAACAAGATGTACGTATTGAGTTTGTTAGCCAATCTGGCGAAGTGTCAGTGCTTAAAGAAAAAGTATCGCTATTAGACAAAGAAATCATTGATGCATCTTTAATGAGCAAGTCTAAATTAATGGCGTTCTTTGACAAAGAAATTAACGCTGCGAAAGAGCAAGACGTTTTACTTTCGCTGCATATGAAAGCAACGATGATGAAAGTGTCTGACCCTGTGATTTTCGGACATGCAGTAGAAGTTTTCTATAAAGATGTGTTTGCAAAACACGCTGAAACCTTCAAAGAACTTGGTGTTGACGTTAAAAACGGTCTTGGTGATGTGTATGCCAAAATTGCTAATTTGTCAGCTGATAAAAAGGCCGAAATCGAAGCTGATATCGATTCCGTGTATGCCGTTCGCCCGCCGATGGCAATGGTTGATTCTGACCGCGGTATTACTAACCTTCATGTGCCAAGTGATATTATCATTGATGCATCAATGCCAGCAGCTATCCGCGCTTCAGGTCAAATGTGGGGACCGGATGGTAAGCAGAAAGATACCAAATTTATGATCCCTGATCGTAATTATGCAGGTGTTTTTCAATCAGTGATTGAATTCTGTAAGAAACATGGTGCGTTTGACCCAAGAACAATGGGTACCGTACCGAATGTTGGCTTAATGGCACAGAAAGCAGAAGAATATGGTTCGCATGACAAAACCTTCACTATGTCAGGAGCGGGCACTGTGCGTGTTGTTAACACCGCAGGAGATACCTTGTTGTCACACGAAGTGGAAGAGGGGGACATTTGGAGAATGTGTCAGGCAAAAGACGCGCCTATTCAAGACTGGGTAAAACTTGCAGTGACTCGCGCTCGTGCAACCGATACGCCAGCTATCTTTTGGTTGGATGAAGACCGTGCACATGATGCGCAGATGATTAAGAAAGTTAACCTTTACTTGAAGGAACACGACACAGCTGGCTTAGACATTCAGATAATGAGTCCGGTTGAAGCGACCGAGTTTACTCTACAGCGCTGTGCAAAAGGTGAAGATACAATTTCTGTGACGGGTAACGTACTGCGTGATTACCTAACTGATTTGTTCCCAATCCTAGAGTTAGGTACAAGTGCTAAAATGTTGTCAATCGTTCCATTAATGAATGGCGGTGGTTTGTTTGAGACTGGTGCCGGCGGTTCAGCGCCTAAGCACGTTCAACAGTTCGAAAAAGAAAATCACTTACGTTGGGATTCTTTAGGTGAGTTTTTGGCTTTAGCTGCTTCCTTAGAGCACCTAAGCGTGAATTATGACAAACCTAAAGCAAAAGTGCTTGCTGATACATTAGACAGTGCAACCGCAAAATTCCTACAGGAAAACAAGTCTCCTTCGCGTAAGGTCAATGAACTTGATAACCGTGGCTCACATTTCTATCTAGCTTTATATTGGGCTCAAGAGCTTGCTGCACAAGATGGTGATGCTGACTTGAAAGCACAATTTGGGCCTATCGCGGAAAGCTTAACTTCACAAGAAGATGTAATTGTGACGGAGTTGAACGAAGCACAAGGTGTCAGTGTTGACGTCAATGGTTATTACTTTGCTGATGACGCTCTAGCAGCAAAGGCGATGCGTCCTAGCGCAACCTTAAATTCAGTACTAGCATCGGTATAATATTGGTAGTCTCGAGAGTATGACTCTCACAATGTTTTGTGAAAAGCTAAGTCGAGCGACTTAGCTTTTTTTTTGAGTCTCATGAAGAGATGAAGGGATAGTTAACTGTGGAAAGACCGTTAACTAAGGAGATCGCTTATATCCCAATACGTGCTGTTGACCAGTTGGGTTACGATACTGACAAAATGCGGATCTTCTACCGCTTTATCAAAACAAGCTTGGCTCAAATCAACGTTTCTTTGGTTTAGAAGGTTTTCTATCACTGGTCGTATAGAAGCACAGGTTTTAAACATGTTTCCATCAATAAAGAATTCAAAGTGCTCATCACCCTGTTCTGACTGATAGATAGGTTTTACACCCGCCAACCTATTTAGTTGTGCTCGGCTTCGCAGTTTGTCTTGAATTTCTTCTGCTGAATAGGGCTCACTTAAAGGTTCACAATCGGGTAGAGCTTGATGACTCAAGTATTGCATGATCGCTCGATCTGTCTCCTTAGATTCAAGCAGTTTTCGTAAACTAGATTTCAGTGTTGCTATTTCATGGGAGCTAACAGCGCTAGGCATACTATTGATGCCGCGTGCAAGTATGCTATCAGCATCAGTATATCTTTGTGGTTCTTTGATCTCATATGCATTTTCATCAATGAGCCCAGTGAGTAATTCGATATCGGTCGGCGCTCTAAAACCGATGCTGTAATTCATACACGCTTCAAGTGCTACACCATTGTGGGGATGTTTTGGAGGAATATATACAACATCACCAGGCAACAAGACTTCGTCAATAATTGGCTCAAAGCCCTTAATTTGTTTCAATAGGGGGTGAGGCAGCACCGTTTCATATGCATCCGGCAAACCTACTTGCCATCGTCGGCTACCGCTTCCCTGAATAATAAATACATCATATTCATCGATGTGCGGACCCACACCAGCCCCCGCAACGGAATAACTCATCATGACGTCGTCTAGTCGCCAATGCGGAATGAAATTCACGATGTCACTTAGCTCATCAATCTCGTCTATAAAGCGGTCAACACTTTGAACTAATAGGGACCAACTGCCGGTACAATGCTGCTCAAAGTCCTCTATTGGGCCCTGAACAACCGACCACTGGCCATTGTTATTGGACACAATTCTTGAGTCGACATCATCTTCCATGGCCAAACCTGCTAATTCATTTTCATCGATTAGATCGTTAAAGTCAGGAATGAAACCGCGAATAATGCAGGGTTTCTTTTGCCAGTAATCTCGAAGGAATACCGCTTGGTCTAATTGCTTCAGTATCATTTGTGCCCTAGTAATTTATAACTCGTAACATTACCTATGCCTTTTAACTCGACTTTCTGTTCTTCCGAGAATGCATAATGCTGTTTACTATACAGCATAGTTTGTGGACAGACTCGAATTTCGCCACCTTTAGCCGAAGACTCTAGTCGAGACGATAAGTTTACGCTATTGCCCCACAAATCAAAGGCTGGACGGAGTTTACCGATAATTCCACACAGTACGTTGCCACTGGCAATACCTATTTTTAAACGTAACTTGTTGTCACAGGCTTTTGCAAAAGTACTTTGCAACTGCAAGCTAAAATAGCAGGCTAATTGACTAATGTTGTAAGCATTTAGTTTCGTATTTTCAATACCAATGGCAGCGATATACTGGTCGCCGTTAGTTTTAATTTTAGTCACATCTAATTGGCTAGCAATATCATCAAACTCGCAATAAACACGATGCAAAAAGCTGACGAGTTCGGCATCAGACATAGATAAGCTAAAAGGAGTGAAGCCTGCAAAATCGACGAACAACACAGCACAATAATTATGTTCTACCACGTTAAGAGCACTTTTGTCCCTATTGGCTATATGTGAAATATTAGCTTGCATATTCATGGGAATGATTGCCTCAACCACTTTTTTTGTATGGATAAGTTCTTGTTTTGTCGTGGTGTTCTGATGAGTGAGTTGTCGTTTTACCCAAAAGCCGCAAACCAAAAAAGAGAGTACTAATACAATGGCATTAACGGTTGCTATATCGTCTGTAAACTCTGCATTAATGGGTGTGGTGAAGTCGTGAATAATTTGAAAATAAAGAAATAATCCACCGAGTATGCACAGAGTTACCCACATTGCTATTCGTTCTGAATCTTCAAATAAAAAGAGACAAACAAACAAACCGACGATGAAAAAATATTGAATGTGTAAATCTGCTTGCCACAGCAAGATAGCGGTGCAAAGGAAGCTTATGAAGCCACCAATGAGTAGAACCCTCGATAATGTTCGATGAGTGCTGTAAGCTAAAAAGCTAGCACTCATAAAGCACATTAGATGAAGTAGGAGACTTATCACCTGCGCTTGAATATCGATAAGCTCAGCTTGCCAAACTAGCTTAATCGATTGCAAGCAAACCATGCCTATAAGACACAGTGAAATGCATCTTAGCAAAAGACCATTGCTATGGTGATTAATCATTTTGTTCACAACACACTTCCTTGTGAGTCATTGTTAAAGCTCTTCCTAAGTAGTCATCGCATCAACAGTAGTTTGTTAAAGAATTACTCGTTTAACAACTGGTCAACGAGCCTAATTGCATCACCAATATAGTTTGCAGGACTGAGTTGCTTCAAATCCGCCTTAACAGTGTCCGGTAATGCTAAGGTGTCGATGAATTCTGCCATAACGGTCGCGTTGACTTTTTTGCCACGAGTAAGCTCTTTGAGTTTTTCGTATGGTTTTTCAATACCGTAGCGGCGCATCACTGTTTGGATAGGTTCCGCTAGCAATTCCCAGTTGTTATCTAACTCGTCCGCTAAACTTTGCTCATTTACTTGCAGTTTGCTGATGCCTTTCAACGTGGCTTGATAGGCGATTACTGCGTATGCCAAGCCAACACCAAGATTACGTAACACAGTTGAATCAGTTAAATCACGTTGCCAACGACTCACCGGCAGTTTGCTCGAAAGGTGTCCCAGTATCGCATTAGCAATGCCTAAGTTACCCTCAGAATTTTCAAAATCAATTGGATTTACTTTATGCGGCATTGTTGAGGAGCCAATTTCACCCGCAATCGTTCTTTGTTTAAAATGCCCGAGTGCTATATAGCCCCAAATATCACGGTCGAAGTCAATGACGATAGTGTTGAAACGTGCAATAGCATCATATAATTCAGCAATATAGTCATGCGGCTCAATTTGAGTTGTAAAGGCGTTCCATGTAATCCCCAAGCTCTCTACAAATGACGCTGCGAAACTATGCCAGTCAGTGTTTGGATAGGCGCTAAGGTGAGCATTATAGTTACCGACTGCGCCATTAATTTTACCAAGTAAAGCGATGTCTGCTATTTGATCGCGTTGGCGACGTAGGCGAACGGCTACATTTGCCATTTCTTTGCCCATGGTAGTTGGAGAAGCCGGTTGCCCGTGTGTTCTCGCCATCATAGGAATGGTTTTGTATTCTTTTGCTAAACGAGTGAGTTCCGAAATGAGTTTATCGCAATAGGGTAATAAGACCTCATCACGGCCACCTTTTAGCATTAAAGCATGGGAAAGGTTGTTGATATCTTCTGAAGTGCAAGCAAAATGAATGAACTCGTTTATAGCGTTTAACTCAGCGTTACCCGCTACTTTTTCTTTTAAAAAGTACTCTACGGCTTTGACATCATGGTTAGTAGTCGCTTCGATGTCCTTAACGCGCTGAGCGTCAGTTTCGGAAAAATTGTCGACGATATCGTTTAATAATGCATTTGCTTCTGCAGAAAAAGCGGGTACTTCTGTCACATCTTCAAGTTTAGACAGGGCTTGGAGCCATCTAACTTCCACAACGACGCGTTGTTTAATCAGTCCATATTCACTGAAGTACTCTCTTAGTTCACTGGTCTTACTGCCGTAGCGGCCGTCAACGGGGGATAAAGCAGTAAGTGCAGATAAATTCATTATGGGTCCTTAAAAACGGTTTATTAATTGATAACTCGAACAGCCTGTTTGGCGGCTTTCAAAATTTGGTTTTTGTTAAATAGTATTTGACGACGCTTACCACCCATTTGTCGCCATAGTACGGCCGAGCGAACACCTGCTAGTAGTAGCGCCCGCACTTTGTGCTGATTGGTAATTTGCCCTAAGTGTTGCTGACCGCCAGCGACTTGGATTTTATGGGCTAGGGGGCTGACAACGTCGGTATAAACACTCGCTAAAGATGACATGATTTGTTGGTGCTCAAAATCAACATGCGCGAGTTGTCTCTGCACATGAGAGATTCGATCGCCCAATTCGCCAAGTGCTTTTTTGTTTTTCGATAGTTTACGCTCTAAGCTTAAAATCGACGCAACATAACGGGTTATTTGAGCATCTTTTTGACGAGTATCGTTATTCAATTGCTCAACTAAGGTCATGAAGCCCAACTTTAAGTTTGGCAAGGAGCCGTATACTTGCTGTGGACTATCAGGGTTAACGACTAAAATGCTCGAAATACTCGCTTCTACCGCTGCGGCATCAGCTTCACCGGTTTGTGCTATGCTTTTCACCAGCGCAGCCGCTTGACATACACCAGCTAAAGCGAGTTGACGTTCAATATCAGCGCTTATCATCATGTGTATTGTTCCTAGAGGTTACCAGCGGAGGGCATGGTTTGGACTTCATTATTAACGATATACCCGTCAATGATCCCACCACCTAAACAGACATCATTTTGATAAAAAACCGCAGATTGACCTGGCGTGACGGCTTTTTGTGGCTCATCGAAATGCACTGTCACAGTACCATTTAAATGCGGCTCCACTAGGCAGGCTATATCTTCTTGGCGATAGCGAGTTTTTACCGACATCTTTATCGGTTCCTGCGGACCTTTGCGGTCATTCCAATGCAATTGGCTAGCGACGAGTCCGTCTGAGAATAAGCGAGGGTGATTGGCACCCTGACCGACAATGAGCACATTCCTAGCAACATCTTTGTCGACCACATACCACGGCTCATCACCGTGCTCTTTTTTACCACCTATTAATAGACCTTTGCGTTGGCCAAGGGTGTGATACATCAAGCCCTCGTGTTCGCCAATCTCTTCACCTTCAGCTGTTTCAATGATGCCGGGTTTAGCCGGCAAATATTGGGCTAAAAAGTCTTTAAACTTTCTTTCGCCGATAAAACAGATGCCAGTGCTATCTTTTTTGTTTGCGGTAACTAACCCTTGTTGTTCTGCTATTTCGCGTACTCGAGGCTTTTCAATGTCACCCACAGGAAACAGCGTTTTAGCAATATGCTCGTGGCTCAGCGTGTACAAGAAATAGCTTTGGTCCTTGTTGCTGTCTTTTCCGCGGATCATTTTCCATATGCCGTCTTCATAACGACGTTGAACGTAATGACCAGTTGCAATGTAGTCTGCACCTAGATCTTCTGCTGCAAATTCTAAAAAGGCTTTAAATTTAATTTCTTTGTTACACATGATGTCGGGATTAGGCGTCCGACCTGCTTTGTATTCTTGCAAAAAGTACTCAAAAACATTATCCCAATATTCAGCTGCAAAGTTGATGGTATGCAAATAAATGCCAAGTTTGTCAGCAACAGCTTGAGCATCAGCCAAATCTTCCGCTGCTGCGCAATATTCATCGTTGTCATCTTCTTCCCAGTTTTTCATGAAAAGCCCCTCGACCTGATATCCCTCTTGTTGCAACAAGTAGGCAGATACAGATGAGTCGACACCGCCAGACATGCCAACGATTACTTTGGTTTCAGATTTGGGTTTTTGATTACTTTGCTGCGTGTTAGTCAATGACAAATTACCTTAATTCGCAATATTGGGAAAAGCGCTAAACAGGGGTTTAGTACACATGTAAATTCGGGCACGGATTGTACCAATAAATATTACTTTTTTATAGCATTCTCATAGCGATAATTTGTCTATATTAGCTTAACTTAGGATAAGCAAAGCAATAACAGTCGGTAATACATATAAACGTAAGTGGAGTAGCTTAAATTTCAACAAAGTGGCCAGAGGGAATGTTGTCAATGGTCCACTCGCCAATCTGATACCGAATCAAACGTAAAGTAGGGTAACCGATATGCGCTGTCATTCTGCGTACTTGGCGATTTCGGCCTTCTTTAATCACGATCCTTAACCATGTCGTTGGTATTGTTGCTCTAAAGCGCACAGGGGGATCTCTTTCCCACACATCTGGCTCTGCCATCATAGAAACCTTCGCTGGAGCGGTCATACCGTCTTTGAGTTCAACGCCTTGACGCAGTTTATCCAAGTCTAGTTCACTGGGTTCACCTTCCACTTGCACCCAATAGGTTTTCTCAGTTTTTTGTTTTGGGTCAGCTATCTTGTGTGCAAGTTTACCGTCATTAGTCAGCACGAGAAGACCTTCGCTATCTCTATCTAGACGACCTGCTGCGTAAACATCGGGTATATTGACGTAATCCTTGAGAGTGGCTCTGCCATCTTGGTCGGTAAACTGAGTGAGTACCATGTGAGGTTTATTGAACAGCAGTACCTTCCGGTCTTTGGGCTTAAGCACATTTTGCTGTTGAGCGCCATGAGAGGGTTTAGATCTTTTCGCTTTTGTCGAGGTGGATGACTTTTGGCGATAAAAAGTATTTCGAGTGTTTTTCACAGGTGACAACTGTATCGTTCATCATGTAGATGACGAAATTATGACACAAAAAAGCAGACGTAAGCCTGCTTTTTCATTTCTTTTTCGCTTTATACTCGCCAGGTTTTTATCTTTCTGGTTCGTCGTCGCTGAGTCCAATGTTTTCAGCATGTAAACCTTTGGGCCCTTGCTGAACTTCATACGTCACTTCTTGGCCTGCTTTCAGAGAGCGATACCCATCCATCTTAATCGTTGAATAATGAGCAAAAATATCTTCACCACCATCTTCTGGGACGATAAAACCAAAACCTTTAGCATTGTTAAACCATTTAACTTTGCCGACTGCCATACTACTACTTCCTTTTCTTGAACCTTGAAATACCACTAGCTTGCCCTCACAATAGAAGATAAGCGAAAGGTGTGACTCACTGCTGAAGCATCACTATTTAAAACTGTAGGTTTTTTGACCACTTGTTGTCAAGTCTAAATTACACTTAAAAGCAACTTAAAAACAAAATGATTAAAAAACTGTTCTTGTTCTCACTTTTAACACTATTATAGTAACTATGACTAGAGAAAACACCATTAATATTGACGGCGAAAAGCAACTCGACACAGTCAAAAAGAAAGTTGAGCCGCCACCGATGTACAAGGTGATGCTGAACAACGACGACTACACGCCTATGGATTTCGTTATTGAAATTCTGGTGACCTTTTTCAATATGGATACCGAAAAAGCGAATCAGCTGATGTTGACAGTTCATTATCATGGCAAAGCCGTTTGTGGCATATATACTGCAGAGATAGCAGAAACAAAAGTGATGCAAGTGAATCAATATTCACGCAAGAACCAACATCCATTGATGTGTACAATGGAACCGGCGCTATAATTAAGGGGAAGTAATGTTAAATAAAGATCTCGAACAAACATTGAATGAAGCCTTTGTTTTCGCGCGTCAGCACCGTCACGAATTCATGACTGTAGAGCATTTGCTACTCATGCTCCTTGACAACCCTGCCGCTAAAGAAGCGCTGAAGGCCTGTGGCGCAAGTATCGAAACACTGCGTTCAGAGCTAACTGATTTCGTCAATGAAACCACGCCACTTATGTCCGAACAACAAAGTGTCGAGCGTGAGACTCAACCGACGCTTGGTTTCCAGCGTGTCCTGCAACGCGCAGTTTTCCACGTTCAATCATCGGGTAAAGGTGAAGTGACTGGTGCAAATGTGCTTGTTGCTATTTTCAGTGAACAAGAGTCGCAAGCAGTTTATATTCTTAAAAAAGCAGACGTCACCCGCTTAGATGTTGTGAACTACATCTCTCATGGGGTGAGCAAAACAGACGATGAAGCTGAGCCACAAGAAGAAATTCAAGAAGAGGGAGCCGAAGGCGAAGAGAACCAGTCTATGCTCTCTAAGTATGCGAGTAACCTAAACGTTGCCGCAAAAGAGGGCAAAATCGACCCTCTTATTGGCCGCGATAAAGAAGTGGAACGCAGTATTCAAGTGTTATGCCGCCGCCGCAAAAACAACCCACTACTGGTTGGAGAAGCTGGGGTGGGTAAAACAGCGATTGCAGAAGGTTTGGCCTATCGCATCGTACAAGACGAAGTGCCAGACGTTATCGCATCTTCAACCGTGTATTCCTTGGACCTTGGTGGTCTATTGGCAGGAACGAAATACCGAGGCGATTTTGAAAAACGTCTTAAAGGCATTTTAAAAGAACTCAGTAAAGACCCTGATGCCATATTATTTATTGACGAAATACACACCATTATTGGGGCTGGTGCGGCTTCTGGTGGTGTGATGGATGCATCGAATTTGCTGAAACCTAAGTTGAGCAGCGGCGAGTTACGCTGTATCGGTTCAACAACCTATCAAGAGTATCAAGGCATTTTTGAAAAAGATCGCGCATTGGCCAGACGATTCCAAAAGATTGATGTGGTTGAGCCAAGTGTGAGTGATACCACTAAGATTTTGATGGGCTTAAAATCACGTTATGAGGAGCATCACAGTGTGCGCTACACCCAGAAAGCACTTGCTGCTGCGGCTGAGTTGTCAGCGAAATACATTAACGAGCGTCATTTGCCAGATAAAGCCATTGATGTGATGGATGAAGCCGGCGCTAGTCAACGACTATTGCCTTCATCTAAACGCAAGAAAACAATTAATGTGGGTGATATTGAGCAAATTATTGCCAAAATTGCACGTATCCCTGAAAAGTCTGTATCAGCCTCTGACAAAGAAGTGCTTAAGAACCTAGGACGTAACCTTAAAATGGTGGTGTTTGGTCAAGACAAGGCGATTGAAACGCTCTCTGACGCCATACAGCTATCTCGCTCTGGGCTTGGGAATGAATCTAAGCCGATTGGTAACTTCTTGTTTGCCGGCCCGACAGGCGTTGGTAAGACAGAAGTGACGCAACAATTGGCCAAAATAATGGGCGTTGAGCTGGTACGTTTTGATATGTCGGAATACATGGAACGTCATGCAGTTTCTCGATTAATTGGAGCTCCTCCGGGTTATGTAGGTTATGACCAAGGTGGCTTGCTAACCGATGCCGTGATAAAAAATCCTTATTGTGTGGTTTTGCTAGACGAGATGGAGAAGGCACACTCGGATATTTACAATATTCTGTTGCAGGTAATGGACCACGGAACATTGACTGATAATAACGGCAGAAAAGTTGATTTCAGAAATGTGGTATTGGTAATGACAACCAATGCTGGTGTGCAAGAAACTATTCGTAAATCGATTGGCTTCAAGCAACAAGACCATAGCCATGATGCAATGTCTGAAATAAACAAAACGTTCTCTCCTGAGTTTAGAAATAGACTCGATGGTATTGTTTGGTTTAATCACTTGGACGAAGACGTAATACTTCAAGTTGTTGATAAGTTCATCATTGAGCTTCAAGCGCAACTTGATCAAAAAGGCGTATCACTCGAAGTAACTGAAAAGGCGCGTGATTGGCTAGCCAAAAAAGGCTATGACAAATCAATGGGGGCTCGTCCGATGGGAAGAGTCATTCAAGAGCAACTGAAAAAAGAACTGGCTACTGAATTGTTATTTGGTCAGTTAAGCCAGGGTGGTGAGGTGAAAGTGGGTCTGAAGAAAGAGAAATTGACCTTTAGTTACACGCCAGTAACCAAGGCGAAAACAGAAGCGTAATTAGCTCACCTATGTAACAGAAAACGAAAAACCGCCTAAAGGCGGTTTTTTTCTGTGTGTTAGCGAAGCAAAGACGCTTGCTTCTTAATCGAATGTTCGATTTTAATTAACGGGCACGATAAATGATACGACCTTTACTTAAATCGTAAGGTGTCATTTCGACAGTCACTTTGTCGCCAGTTAATATACGAATATAATTCTTACGCATTTTACCTGAAATATGCGCCGTCACTACGTGACCGTTTTCTAGTTCAACTCTGAACATAGTGTTTGGAAGTGTGTCTAAAACCGTACCTTCCATTTCAATGCAATCTTCTTTTGCCATCTAAAGCAACAACCTCAATTTGTTAGTCAATAATTTTGCCGCGCAGAAGTTAACCCAAATAGCTATCTATGTAAAGGATTTCATGGCTTTTTTAATAATAAATGCCATTTATCTTCGAAGAATCGTTCTTGTGGTAAGAAGTTTTGTTTGTAGTTCATTTTCTGACAACCATCTACTTGGTAGCCAAGATACAGATAGGGCAGATCAGCTTCGACCGCTAAGGCGATTTGCTTCAATATGAAGAACGTCCCCAGAGAGCGTTTCGCCAAACTTGGACTGAAAAAGGTATACAGCGCCGAATATCCACGTTCAAGTTTGTCTGTTACCGCTACACCAATTAATTCGCCTGCCAAACGCGCCTCGAGGAATATGGGGGCTTGCCATTCACAGTTTACAAAACCAAAATATTGCTCTGGTGAAGCAGGAAACATACTGCCATCAGCATGCACTTCTGAGATATAACGCTCATAGAGCGTGTAATAATCATCTTTGTTCTCATGGCTGACTCTCACTTCAATATCTTTATTACGCGATAATACTCGTTTTTGGCTTTTACTCGCTTTGAATGCGCGAGCTAAGACGCGAACCGATTGACACTCGTTACAAGCCGTACAGTGAGGTCGATAAATTTGGTCACCACTGCGCCTAAATCCAGACTCAGTTAAGGCAGAGAAAGCGATGCGTAAACTTGGGTTGGGTTCAACACAAACAAGCAGTCGTTCCTCCCGGTCGGGCAGGTAGTTGCATGGGAAAGCTTGCGTGATACCAAATTTCATCAAATGTACTTACTCTAAGGAAATAGATGAAGTGTTTGTGACTACTTGGGGCGAGCTATGGTTTTCAGCGTAGATCAAATTGCTGATGGATTGCGGACGCCACACTTCTTCATTAGTGTTTGTTTCAGTATGTCTGTGTAATAGTGAAATAAAGGCTTCTCTGTCAATTTCTTTGCAACCTAGGGACGAAAGGTGAGAAGTACCCATCTGACAATCAATAAAGCCTAAGCAATGTTTCTGCATGTGTTGCACTAGGGCATACAAGGCCACCTTTGACGCATCGGTGCGTAAGTGGAACATGGATTCACCACAAAACACACCGCCAATAGCAACACCATACAAACCACCGACTAACTCTTGTTGCTCCCACACTTCGATAGAATGTGCGACACCAGCTTCATGGAGCCGTTCATAAGCTTCCTTCATATCGTCAGTGATCCAGGTCAGATCGCTGGTTTCGCCAACTTGCCCAAGACCTGTAATCTTACGAGGTACGTTTGCACATTCGTTAATGACTGCGCGGAAGTTATTATTCAAGGTTACGCGGAAATGCTTTTTACGAATGCTCTTTTGTAGGCTTTTTGACTTGTGGAAGTCTTCGAGCATAAGAATGCCGCGAGGATCAGGTGACCACCATAGATAGGGGTCACCATCTGAAAACCAAGGGAAAATACCTTGGCTGTAAGCACTAATCAGGCGCTCAGTAGATAGATCTCCACCGAAAGCCAGTAAACCATTAGGCTCTTCCAGCGCAAATTCAAGCGCTGGAAAACGATTAGTGTGATCTAGCCGGAAAAGCTCAAGCATCGTCAGTTACCACGAAGCACACTGTCTATTAAATACAATGCAGGACTTCGTTGGCGGTTTACAGGGCGTCCAAGAACTTTTCAGCATCTAAAGCCGCCATACAACCAGTACCCGCAGAAGTGATTGCTTGTCGATAGACATGATCACTCACGTCACCGGCAGCAAAAACACCTTCGACGCTAGTTTGAGTCGCATTACCTTCAAGACCACTTTTCACTTTAATGTAGCCATCTTTCATTTCAAGTTGACCTTCAAAAATGCCTGTATTAGGAGAATGTCCGATTGCAATAAACAAGCCCATCACTTCTAAATCTGAGACTTCACCTGTTTTCGTGTCTTTAATATTAATGCCGGTTACGCCCATGTCATCACCTAACACTTCGTCTAGCTCTTTGTTTAAGTGCAAAACAACGTTACCGTTTTTGGCTTTTTCCATAAGACGATCAGCGAGAATTTTTTCGCTTCTAAAGGTATCTCTGCGGTGAATAACGTGTACTTCAGATGCAATATTCGACAAGTAAAGCGCTTCTTCTACAGCTGTGTTTCCGCCACCAACAACCGCCACTTTTTGGTTGCGATAGAAGAATCCATCACAAGTAGCACAAGCTGAAACACCTTTACCCATGAAGGCAGTTTCTGAGGGTAAACCTAGGTATTTTGCTGAAGCACCTGTAGCAATGATGAGCGCATCGCAAGTGTAAGTACCTTGGTCGCCTGTCAATGTGTATGGACGCTTGCTTAAGTCAGTTTTATTGATGTGATCAAAAATGATTTCAGTATCAAATTTTTCAGCATGTTGCTGCATTCTAACCATCAGGTCAGGGCCGGTTAAGCCTTCAGGGTCACCTGGCCAGTTTTCGACTTCTGTGGTGGTGGTCAATTGGCCACCTTGTTGAATGCCGGTTAATAGTACCGGGTTTAGATTCGCTCGTGCGGCGTAAACAGCAGCTGAATAACCTGCTGGTCCAGACCCCAAAATCAATAGGGGGACGTGTCTGGTTTCTGACATGTATCTCTCCGAAAAACTGGATTAAATGTTGTGTAAGGATTGGGATGAAACTGTGCTTTTCAATAGTGCTTATTGAGCTATTGGTTTCAAACCCTGTGGGTGAAGTATAACCATACTTGGCAGAAGCCACCATCCTAAATCGCTATATCTTTTTGTTTGCAGAAATAACTTTATTTTTTGTGTTATTATCGAACAAACAGTCGATATATTATTGAACAATCGCTAAACCAAATTGGTGCTGTGTCGTATCAACATTACTTGTATACACAATTGTGCCCCGATGGGTTTATAATTAGTCCACAGATTGATGAAGGTGAATTGCTTTATGGCGTTACCACTCCCTGATGTTTTAAAAAATGGCCAGCAATATATGGACTCGTGGCCAATGCAAAAGCAATTATTTGGCCTTTTCCCTGAGTGTAGAATCATCGCGGCAACTAAGTTTGGTTTTAAAGTGATGCCTGCACTGGCGGTGATGACTGTCGCTATTCAACTGCATTTTTTGGGTGCAGAGAAACTACCCCAAGCGCTTACCTTAGGTATATTTTTCCTGAGTTTACCCGTACAAGGTCTTATTTGGTTGGGGTTGCGTTCGCAAAAAACGTTGCCGCCAGCAATGAAGTCTTGGTACCAAGAGATTTACACTAAAATGCAACAGCAGGGTTGTGCGCTCGAAGGTCTAAAGAGCAAACCTCGTTTTCAAGAGCTTGCTATGCTGCTTAAAACTGCGTTTTCCGAGTTAGACAAGGCTTTCACTAAGCACTTGTTTTAGGACTGTTTTACACTGTCTACATCGATACTGCTGTGTGCCTTTCAACACTCTGTTGTGACGAATAGCGCTTAGTTTGACATGCTCTGGGCATAAGCAACGGTAGTTATATTCACTAATACCCACATTACTAACGTCTAATTGATGAGTGACGTTCGCTGGCCGTTGAAACACTGAGTGCATGACTGCTTGCCATTCTCTCCCGTGCGGTTTTACCTTTCCATATAACTGATAGCACACGATATGAGCCACTTCGTGTGGTATGACTTGCTGAATAAACTCATCAATATTATCTTCAAACAGACTAAGATTTAAATTGATCAAATTCTTTTGTAAATGAGCGCTACCCGCTATTTTCCCTCTTTGTTTTAAGTTCAACATAGGTAACTCGAAAGTTTGATTAAAATAGTCTTCAGCAAGCACTATCTTGTTCGCAATTTCAGCTTTTGCTATTTGTAAGAGGGTTTCTTCGTTCATTGGCGTAGTTTACATCAGACAAAAAAAAGTGGACAGCCTAGACTGTCCACTTTGGATGTTTTCCGTTTTCTTCAGTAGTTGAAATCAGTAGTTAAAACTACAGAAGCATAAAAGCGTGATTAATCGATTTTACAATCCGTGCACAATGCATAACTGGCCATTGGGTCGTTTAATTGTGTAAATTGTGTCAAATCAGCATCAACCTGAGACAGTATGTCTTGCATTGCACTTCGCTTAGGTTCGATATTAAAGCTCGAAATGATGGATGTGCCCGATGCGAGGAATTTCTGCCACATTAACTCTTGCTCGCTTAACTCTCTGACCACATATTTTGTATCGTAGTCTTCAAGCTCAGCTAATGTTGCGGCTGAAGCTACAGCATCGTCCAAAGTGCCGAGTTCATCAACCAAACCTAGTTCTAAAGCTTGAGTTCCAATCCAGACTCGACCTTGAGCAATTTCGTCCACGGCTTCTGGCGTCATATTGCGTTCGGTAGCAACTAGATTAATGAAGCGTTCATAGCCACGCTCTATGTTCATTTGAATGACCTGCTTCATGCCCGGTGTTAGTCCACGAGTAGGACTCATGCCTGCAAAGTCAGTTGTACCAACACCGTCAGTGCGAACACCTACGTACTCTAAAGAGTTTTCGAAGGTAGTAATCATACCAAAAATACCGATAGAACCCGTGACGGTACTTGGTTCAGCAATAATTTTATCAGTGCTAGCAGAAATCCAGTAACCACCTGAAGCGGCATATGTCGACATTGAGGCAACGATGGGTTTGCCAGCTTCTTTCATCAATTCAACTTCTTTACGGATCACTTCAGAGCCAAATACGCTGCCGCCACCCGAATCAACTTGCAGCACCACCGCTTTGACTTTGTCATCCATACGCGCTTTTCTGAGCAGCGCAGCTGTACTATCACCACCAATCGTTCCTGGCTTTTGATTACCATCAAGTATGGTTCCTTTCGCAACCACGATAGCCACTTTGTCCTTACTTGATTCAGGCAAAGCAATGGGTGGCGTAATCACTTTCAGGTAGTCGTTGTAAGTAATCGTGTTGTAGCCTGTTTTGTTGTCGGCTTCACCTAACAATTCTATCATTTCATTGCGGAACTCATTGCGCGTGCGGAGCGCATCAACCCAGCCGTTATCTAGGGCATACTGAGCGAAGTCGCTGTTTGCAGCCTCAAATTTCGCTAAAATTTGTTCCATTTTTTCATCGAAGTTGCTGACATCCATACTTCTTGCGGATGCAACATCTGATTTATATTGCGACCATAGCTCGCCTAACCAAGCTTCGTTTGCAGCGCGGGCTTCTGGAGACATATCATTGCGCAAATAGGGTTCTACAGCAGATTTAAATTTACCTACTTTAAACACGTTCACAGTCGCTTTCAGTTTTTCCAAACCTTCTTTATAGTACATTCTATAACGACCGTATCCTTCAATGATCAAGGCACCCATAGGGTGTAGATACACGTTATCAGCATGCGCGGCGAGGTAATATTGGCTCTGTCCGTAATAATCGCCCATTGCATACACAGGCTTGCCTGATGTTTTGAAGTCAGTGAGTGCGTCGGCAACTTTACGCATTTTATCTAAACCGCCGCCGCCAAGACCGCCAAGTTGAAGAACGAGGGCTTTGATACGATTATCTTCCTTGGCATTGTTAATGACTTTCACTAAGTCACGCACTAATACTTCGGGATTATCTTGGCCTTGACCTATCGCTTCACCAATGAATTTTTCAGCAGGATCTACGTATTGCTTTTCAATCACTAAATTACCACGCAAGTTAAGCACTAATGCGCTGTCATTGGGCACCGTCAAAGGTTCGCTGCCGGAATTGCTTATCCCTATAAGGATGGCGATCAATATAATGAAGAAAATTACATTTAATACGAATTTTCTGGTGTAGTTAATTAGGTGCCAAGACCCAATAAAGAACGATTTCGTCCAGCTCTTTTTCTCTGACATGCTTTTTGTTTACCTTATAGTTTTTCTCACGTTTCATACTACCGAAACTAATGACCTTGCGACAATCATTAAATGTAAATGATTGTTACGGAGGCTGTTACATCTTATCTTTTCGTTCACTTTGTTTTAGCCACTCTTTCAAGAGTAATGCGACGGCTTCGTGATCTTTACCTGAAAACTGCATTAACAGATCGCTTTGTCGTTGTTGTACACTTTCTGACTTGGCATGCTTTCTCATAATACGCTGGAATGGCCTAAGTTTTTGTTTTGTACTCAAGGTTTACTCCCAATAAGACTTACTATATTTAGAATAGATATTTGTGCACTAGATTTCTTAGTATACGTACAAATTACATTCAAACAGTATACTATTTCTTGAACTGACTGGAGGTTATGCTATACCTCTTGCAAACAATACCTATTGGAGAGCAAATTTGGACGCCTTAGACTTGCTGTTAAATCGTAGTTCCCAGCCCCGCCTCAGCGCACCAGCACCAGAAGGTGTCGTGCTAGAAAATATCATGCAAGCGGCATTGAGAGCACCCGATCATCGATGCCTTACACCATGGCAGTTTGTGATATGTAAAGGTGCAGGTTTACACCGCTTAGGGGAAGTGTTTGAGCAGGCCGCGATCAATAGCAATGCTGATCAATCGAGTATTGAACGTGCACCACAACTCCCATTAAGAGCGCCTATGGTGATTGTCACTATTGCAAAATACAAAGAAGATCCAAAGGTACCATGGGTTGAACAGGTTGCTTCTGCAGCTTGTGCTATGAGTAACATGCAAATGGCAGCGCTAGCGCAGGGCTTTCAAGGAGTATGGCGAACAGGAAGTTACGCGCAAAATGAAGACGTAAAGACGGCTTTTGGTTGTGTTGAGCACGACGAAATATTGGGTTTCATGTATTTAGGCACGAGTAAGTTGAAAACAATGCCGAAACCACAGAGAAACAGTGGTGATTACTTTAGCATTTGGGAGTAGCGGCTTGCTAGTATCAGCAAGCCCAGCATACAGTCTAATACTTAGGTTTCACGCTTAAATGATATGCCAGCATTGTCTTGCAATCGCTTAATGAGGGCGTTACCTAACGCGGGGGCGGGCGTGTAAATGCCACCCTGTAAATTGTCATATTCCTCAACAAGACAGATTGCACTCTCTGATATCATTCTTGAGGTAGAGGCATAACCCGGATCACAGGTCGCTGAAACACTGACAATATGTGTTTTGTTATTGGTATCTTGTCCCAGAAACATCACATCGTAAAAGCCATTCTCGCGCTCTTCTTTACTCGGACCTTCTCCTGGCTTAGGACCTTCATCACTCGACAATGATTTATCACTGGCGACAGATTTCGCAATGGCTTCACCTTTGTCTCCGGGCCCGGTAAGCATCATTTCATCATAACGGAAAGCGTGGGTATAACGATGCCCTAGAAGTTGATTTGAGCGATGGATATTGCGCGTATTGATTGCTGCCATGATAAATGGAGCAACCCAGCTCTTTAAGGTTTCATCGAAATAGGGCTTATCACCATTTGGTTGCTCAACACCATTTGTTTCAAGCGCAAGTGAGTAGGGGTTCTTAAGTACTTTCATTACTTCAGGATCTGCAAAAGCGGCTTTCATTGTTGCTTTTAAGCTAGCGGCGGTACCACCTGAAAATGTCCCCTGCATTTTTCTCACACGGCCTTTTACGTATTCTATGGGTTCACCGCTTTCGGCAATGGCTGTTTCCTGCAAATGGAACACGCCCAAATCGAAAGGGATAGAGTCGAAACCACAAGAAAAAATAATTTTAGCCCCTGATTTTTCTGCATCGGCTTGATATTTTTCGATCATGTCGTGCATCCACGTCGGTTCACCACACAAATCTACGTAGCCAGTGCCTGTTTGAGCGCAAGCTTTAACCAAGTTTTCACCGTATAATTGATATGGACCAACGGTGGTGAGCACAACGGCAGCTTGCGATGCCATCGCGATAATACTTTCTTCGTCTTTACCATCGGCTTGAATAAGCGGCGTGTCGGCGGGCGCACCAAGCTGATCTCTTATGCCCGCTAGCTTCTCTAAATTCCTGCCTGCCATTGCCCATGTAATATTACTATTGCTTGAATATTGGCTCAGAAAGTACTCAACCACCAATTGACCAGTGAATCCGCTTGCGCCATAAATCACGACGTCGTAAGTCTTGCCTGCGTTGTTTATCATATTCATCTCGCTTGTTGTTTGGGTTTTATCTGGATGACTTACTACTATACGATTGAAACTCCTACAGCGATATTTTTTTCCTTTATTTACAGATATCACCAAAATTGTTGTCACACTTTCTTCTCAGTGCGTTTCTTAGCTATAAGACCAGCAAAATTCTTGCTTTTTACATTCTCATTATGCAAAGGAATATGAACATGACGCGTTTTTTAACTACCAGCAAAGCAATGCTCAATAACATTAAGACAAGTAAATTAAATCCATCGTCCGCCATTTGGCAGCAGTTTGCGATTGTAATGGTGCTTCTTGGAGTTGTATTGCCAGCAGTTTTACAAGCAAAAACCAAAGTGACACAAGCTGAACAATTGACGACTGATATGGGGACATTCAGCGTTGTGAATCAAGCTAGCGAGCTACACAAGCAAGCGATAATTTTTATACCCGGTTTAATGTCGAACCCTTCTGTTTATTCTGGGATAAAGGAACAATTTGAAGAGCAATTTGATGTGCATCTAGTGGCAATAAAAGGCTTTGCTGGCACCCCTCAAGATAGCGAATTTAGTTTTGAGCAATTATTGCTGGACTTGCGTGCTTATATTGCTCTTAAAAAGCTAGATAAACCACATATTGTAGGGCACAGCATGGGCGGACTGATTGGTTTAAGTATGGCGGCAGAGCACGAAGAACTTATCGGCAAAGTGGTTTCGATAGATGGCTTGCCTTTCATTGGGCCTATTTTCACTCGAAGCAACGATACCGTAGTTGATCATATGGAGCCTCAAGCCCAAGCGATGAAAGCGATGTTTCAGGCAATGCAGCCAGAACAGTTGGCAGCGCAAACAAAACGCGGTATTTTTATTCAAGCTAAGTCAGCGGATGATCAAGCTCATATCGTAGAAATGGCAAAGAAATCCGACCCGATCACTGCGGGGACTGCTTTGTACGAAGTGATGCTTAAGGATGTGCGAAAGCCACTTCAAACAAGTAAAACACGCATGCTACTGTTAGGGGCTTCAGGCGCTTTTACTCAAGATGCTCAACATCAATCGGTACAAGATTTATATGAGCAACAGTTTGAAAATGTGAAAAACGCTACGGTAATTATGAATACTCAAGCGCGCCATTTCATTATGTTTGACCAGCCAGCGTGGTTAGTGACGCAAATTAGCTCATTCTTGGAGGAATAGGGATGTTTAGTACAACAAGTTCTCAGACAACTAGCACCGATATTGAATTGGCTCAACAAGGCGATCATCAAGCCTATGAACGCATTATTCGACACTCACAAAATTTGGTCAGTGCTATTGCACTCGCTATCGTTAAAGATGTCGACGATAGTGAGGAAATTGCTCAACAAGTCTATGTCAGTGTGTGGCAAAACTTACAACAATTGAAAAATCCTGAAAGCTTTTTACCTTGGCTCAGGCAAACGACAAGATATGCGGCCTTGAATTACATTCGTGATAATAAGCTTAACGCTCGCGTGGATTCCGACGAAGCTACCTTGTTGTTAGCGCAACTAGAAACCGATGAAAATACGCATGATGAAAAATTTAGCCGTGATCAAAATAAGCGTTTGGTAGCTCAATTTATTGACCAGCTTTCAGAGGAAGATAGAGAAATCGTACTGCTTTATTATCGGGAAGAGCAGTCTAGTAAGCAAGTTGCTCAGCTTCTTAGCCTTAGTGAGTCAAGCGTTAGGAAAAAGCTTTCCCGAGCACGTGCAACGCTAAAAAATAAAATACTAAAACATGTTGGAAGCGCCATTTATAGTACGGCGCCAAGTATTGGTTTCAGCGCCGTGATACTCGGTTTAATTACGCCAAGTGGGCCGGTTGCTGCTTCATTGGCCACTGCAAGCCTTTCAACTGCCACAGTAAGTGGTAATGCAAGTGGCAGTTTTTGGGTAAAAATTCTAAGTGTGTTAGGTGGTTCGATTCTGGGAGCATTTTTGGCTGTATTGGCGGTCATTTGGTCCTCAAAAATGGCCATAGCTAACTTACCGAATGACGATAAAAAGCGCACTATGAAGCGTTATAGAAACGAACTCATTGCTTGGGTTTTGATTTGGGGAGTATTTATAACTGCGGCGTATGAATTGACAAGTGGTTGGCTCGGTCCAGTCATCACTTTTAGCATATTCGCTATCGGTCTGTTCGTATTGATGTTAAGAAGTATGTCCTTTCTCCATGAAAATGCGACGTTCGAGAAAAGCGGTAAACCTAGGCAAAAAACGACACGCATGATGGCGGTCTTTAATTATTCTTGCTTGTTCTTGGGCATTGGAACTGGTTTCGCAGGCTTAATCATTGGCTTGGTGTCCAGTGGACGCTTAGTCTTTTAGTTTTATTTGCATTGCGGGATTATTATGCATGCGAAGTAATGAAATCAACTTTTAGTAAAAGCCAATTTAAGCCCATGTTTTATAGAATTTGATTCGAATACTGAGCATGTATTTACCATGAATGCATACTAACCACATAAAATAATGTAGAACTTATCATCGAATAAATAGTAAGCTATTGAAAATAAATAAGTATAAGGGCTGTGTGATATGGTTATGTTTTGTTTTTACCATGCGGTCAGGATAATAAGTTGTTAGATGTCTGGAGGAATTTTGGATAAGCAAGCACGGATGGAGTTGCGTCGACAAAATGGTACGCGTTCGATTCCAAAGAAAGTAGAAAAAGTGCTCGGCCCAGATTATGCGATGGCCTTTGCTTGCTTTACCTGTAAAACTTCAATTATGAGACACTTTGATGCTTCCCCTTGTGACTACCCACGCGCTGCAAAGTGTCCTGTATGCAATAGCAAGACGATAAATTTAGGTAGAAACTTTAAGCCGCCCAAAAAATCAGATACTGCTCAATGGAAAAAAGTGAAATATCTTGTGGAACATGGTTTCATATTTCAAAAGATTAGAGTGGAGCCAAGTACTCTTGATAGTATTCCATATCCTGACACTCTTGCCGAAGCCAAAGAGTTTGTTGTTAAATATAGAAAGTGGGCAATCAAATATGACATCTAACAAAAGTTTTGAAGACGGATGTGCCGGAAGAACGCCGTCCCACCGCTTAAAACGGTGTTAATTGCTCTGTGTGTAAATTTACTACTCTTGATTCTATAAACTGCTAAACTAATCATAGTTAAATTGTTTGGGGATATTTTTATGTCGGAAGCTTTTAAAAACCTTATGGATAGCATTGATCAAATGAGCACAAAAGAGAAAGCTCTAGCTGCTCATTGTTTATTATCAGCAATGGATGGACATGCTGATGATGACGTTGAACAAGAGTGGATATCACTGGCAGAAAAACGAAGCAATGAATTGGAAAGCGGTAAAGTTAGCCCGACTACATGGGACCAAATCAAGCAAAAATTGTAAGCTATGTGCCTGATTTATTATTTCACCCAGACACCACAGAGGAAATAAAATCGTCCTTTGATTGGTATCAAGAACAAGTAAAAGGTCTCGGATTCGAGTTCGTACAAGAGTTAGACGATGCCTTTAATTCTATCCAATCCTTACCACAAACTTGGCCTAAAATGGGGCAATACCATAGACGCTTTATCTTAAGTCGCTTCCCGTATTCTGTTATCTATAAAAACGTAGATGAAAAAAGAATTTATATTGTTGCGATTATGCATAACCACCGCAAGCCCGGCTATTGGAATGACCGCAATTAACAAAACGGTGAAGACGGATTTGCCACAAAAGCGCTACCAAACCGCTTATC
>NZ_JAVRID010000005.1:0-351039 GCF_031846205.1 Alteromonas sp. W364
CCCGCGAAGGCGGGGAACTAGATTCCTGCCTTCGCAGGAATGACGTATACGACGCAGGAATGACGTATACGACGCAGGAATGACAAGTTTGGAGTATAGTGGATGGGTATGTACTTACCTTGATTCTAAGCTAGGCCAGTTGACTGATTTGTTTCTTTAGCTTGTAGAATGTGGGTTCGCTGACACCAAGCAGGGCAGCGGCCATCGACATATTGTCAGGCTCACTTTTCAAGATTGCCTCCAGTAAAACCTGTTTGATTCTGTCAAAACAATCGGGGATACACACTTTCGCGTCAGCAATAGGCTGTAAACACGTCTTGACTTCATTCCAACTCACTGGCTTTTCTATATTTTGAGATTGCAAGTTCAACAGTATCTTGTTGACTCTCCTACGTGCGGTGCTTGTTGGCAATTGTAGGCGCGTAGATACATCCCTCATATTGCCATTACAAGCTTGGTATGTCAGGACTAAGAGCTCATCTTCGACGCAGTTACCGATAGATAAATGAATAAATGCTGCTTGATTTCTAATTTCGTTCAAAAAGTGCAAAGATGCGTTAAATAGACTAGTCAATAAGGTTTCTATTTCTTTTTGTTGGTTCAAAACGCCCAGACTTGGTTTCAAATCAACTACCTGTGAGTCTCGTTGTCGAGTATCATCTTGAGGCTGTCTTGGCACACGTGAAGCGTTATCTCGCTTTTCAGTGTCAGACATATTTCCTAGTTGTTCAGTACCTTGGTCAATTGCTTGGCTAGTATGCTGAGCCAGAACATCAATACTTTGTTCATTTTCGTGTACCTCTGAGAGTTCACGATATGACATTGCCTGTGAGTCAGTCAGATCAGTAATGTCGCTTTGAGCGCCGTGGGCTGAATCATATTCACTCGCTTCAAGTTCCAGATTGAGTTCGTCTAATGTGATCTCTGCATTCTCTGATAGCAACGTTGCCTGCATTAACTTATTTTCTAATTCTCGAATGTTGCCTGGCCAAGGATATCGTTGCATCGATTGAAGCGTTTCAGGCGCTAGGTATTTTTTCTCCGTTTCAAACTGCTTTGAAAACTTATTCAAGAAATGCTGAGCAAGAAGAGAAAGGTCATCGCCACGCTCTCTCAGAGCGGGGTTATTCAAAGTCACCACATTTAAGCGATAATATAAATCTTTGCGGAAGGTACCGCGCTCTACTTCTAGTGACAGGTCGCGGTTTGTAACTGCCACAATTTTCACGTCAACATCGATAACTTTGGTGCCACCAACCGGTGTGTAGTGTTTTTCTTGAACAAAACGCAATAATTTAGGCTGCATTTGTAATGGGAGCTCGCCTATTTCATCAAGTACTAAAATACCACCATCGGCTTCTTTCACTTTACCGTTTGCGCCTTTCTGAGCGCCGGTAAATGCTCCTTTCACATAACCGAACAGCTCTGATTCGATAAGCGTTTCGGGGATAGAACCGCAATCGACGATGATCAAAGGTTTCTTGCTTCTAGGACCCAAGGTATGAATTGCGTTGATAAGCCTTTCTTTGCCTGTTCCGCTTTCACCCGTAATTAATACCGTCGTATCGGTTGCCGCGGCCCGCTGAGTCTGCTTCATAACAGTTTGCATCACTGGCGACTTGTAAACCAAGGCACTAGATGACAATCCACCTTTTAACTCATTCAGCTCATTCTCGAGCATTGCGTTTTGATTCTCTAAGCGTCTATTTAACTCTTCTTCTAACTGACTTCTGCGCAAAGCTTTTCCAATTTGCCTTACAAAGCCTTGGATAAGTACTTTTGTATCGTGAGTAAGGATGAAACGAGATGCTTCACCCACGATATAAAAGCAATCATCGGTATTCACTTCAAGAGGCAATACCCAATAAGCTGTATCTTCTGTAATTAGCTCTTGCTGACCTTTGGAATCAATGGCTAATGAAACTTGTTGTTCAATTATTTTATTCTGAAAAGCTAAATCGGGTTCTACTTGCAGGACTTGTGCATTATCACTCACTTCAAAGCATAAAGATGGAAGCGTAGTCACATCTGATTGTGCTCGCCACAAGCCAGCTGAATTAAAATCAAAGGTATTGGCTAGCCTTTGTACTACGTTGTGCAATAGCTTGGTAAATTCGAACTCATCGGCGATGATTGATGAAATATCCCATAGCAAAAGCATATTGCGGTAGTTAGTCATGGTATCGCCGGTGAAAATACCACCTAAGTAATTGAACTGTTCTTCATTCATACTAAACTTGCTAATATCCCACGTCGTCACCGCAGGCTCCTCTTGGGCCTGTGATGCTTGCAGTGCTTGTTCAGCACGATTCATAAGTACCGTTGCTTTATCTATGTCGCTATTGTTTGGTTCGTCATATTCAACTACAGCAACACCCACGTGGAAGCTGAGTTTCACGGGCATGCCATTACTAGAATTTTCTATCAAATAAGCCTGTTGCTGCAAATACTGTTGCAGTTTATTGCCCAACACTTCTGCTTCTTTCACACCATTCGTCGCGGATGCCACTGCAAACAAGGCGCCGCCCAGGCGACTGATTCCATCATCATTTCGGGTACATGCTTGAATGGCATCGGCTAGTTCGAAAATAACTTGGTCGCCGACATGTGCACCTTGCTTTTTATTGATTTGTTGAAATTCCCGACAGTGCACTAAACATAGGGCCACAGAGTGCTCATCAGCAATATGATTCACTTTTTGTAGGAGTAAGCCTCGTGCGTCGAGTTTTGTTAATGGGTCGGAATTAATGCTCTGATGTTCATCCAACAACTGCAGTACCAGGTTACAAGACCTGAGTTGTTGCAGGAATGTTTGCTGTTGATCCGTTACTCTGATTTTCGATGCGCTATGTTTGAGGTTTAGCATCCAACCGGGAATGCGGTTTTGAAAATAGCAGACAATATAATAACTTTTTGAATCAGAATGCTTCTTGATTATTTGTCTGGAATCACTTTCTTCGTTTTTTTGATTGGCTACGTTTTGGCTTGTCACCTTCGCTTTAATCCAAACATGATGCTTGTTGTCAGTGTAAAAATTAAACTCTTCGCTGCTGACTTGAAATGCATCTTCTGGCAAATCGTGTAAGGAAACCGTATTGCTTTGTGAACGTGAGGGGAGTCTCGATAATTTTTGATTATTAATTGTTTGCAAGTGCTCACTAACTGCTGATATTTCATCACACCCAGAGTGAAGCATGATGGCTTCTAGTTGGCTTAGAAATACTTTGGTTTCTTGCAACGCGTTCTCCACTCAAATTATGAGTTATTTTATATCAGTATTGGGTTTTCCAGATACAATATGGTAGCGTGATCGCATCGAAAACATGAACTGTCATTTAAGTATATAAACATACTTTTAAGCTGCAAAAAACTATGCGTTTAATACCTATATCTAAAAAAAGGGTGATATGGATACCTTAAACAATCAAATTCCAATTGTGCACTTGCCAGAGAATTCTCCTGCAAGCGAGGGTGCGCAACTCATGGATAGATTTGGTCGACGATTTGAGTATTTGCGGCTGTCGATTACTGATGTATGTAATTTTAAATGTCAGTATTGTCTGCCTGACGGGTATCAATGTGAGTCGCCGAGAGCGTTTTTAAGTGTAGATGAATTACGCCTTATCGTTGAATCTTTCGCGAAAATGGGGACTAAAAAAGTACGCATTACTGGGGGCGAACCCTCGTTACGCAAAGACCTTATACAGATAATCAGGCAAACTGCAGCCGTTCCCGGCATTGAGCAAGTTGCTATCACGACCAATGGCTTCAAACTTGAGCGAGATTTGGACGCGTGGGTCGAGGCGGGTCTAACTTCACTCAACGTCAGTGTTGATAGCGTGGACCCAAGACAATTCATGCAAATCACCGGAGATGGTCGATTGCAGAGTATTCTCAATGGTGTGAGTAAAGCGATTGATATGGGTTTACAAGTGAAATTAAATGCAGTGCTTCTACGCTCATTAAGTCAAAGCCAAGTTCCTGAGTTTTTGGCTTTTGTTAAACATCACAATGTCACGCTGCGTTTTATCGAACTCATGCAGACCGGTGACAACCAAGCTTATTTTGATAGCGAGCATCTCAGTGGTGCAGACATTGAGAAGCAGTTGCAAGATATGCAATGGCAGCGCAAAACGAAAGCGCAATGGGCTGGTCCAGCAAAGGTCTACCGCCATAATGATTACCAAGGACGAATTGGACTAATTATGCCATACAGCAAAGACTTTTGTGCTGATTGTAACCGTTTGAGGATTTCTTCACTAGGGAAGTTACACCTATGTTTATTTGCCGAAAAAGGTTTGGATTTGAGACCAAAGATCGCTGAAAGTTTGAAAGCGGGCGATCCGACGATTCTGATGCAAGAAATTCAATCCTTAATGGGACAAAAAGAGGCGACACATTATCTGGACGAAGGTTATACCGGGGCGACACAGCATCTTGCAATGCTTGGTGGCTAATTTTCTTGCCTCGACCTTAGGTCAATTACATTCAAGACTAGCCAACATTTCGAATCACAGGTAGTCTATACATCGAATTTTTTCTTTCAGGCATGCTTTCACATTGACTAACGAGCGGTCCAATACATCGCAAACTTCTTCTACTCCAGCTGAGGCCCAAGCCGAGAAGCTGCTTAACGCTAGTGCTAGTGCTATTTTAGAAGTGAATTCAAAAGGCCACATATTGTTCGCCTCTGAGCCTATCTTTAATTTGTTCGGCTACCTTCCTGAAGAGTTGATTGGTCAATCTATTGAATTCTTGATGCCAGAGCGCAAGCGGGCTGGGCATCACGTGTACTTCGAACGTTTTTTACAACAAGCTGAAAACCGAAGTATGGGCATGGGCAGTTCCTTCCCAGGTCTTCACAAAAAAGGGCACGAAATTAATATTAGTATTGGTTTAACGCTGCTCGAAAGTGACAACGACAATGAGCAATCCGTGGTTGTCACCATCACAGAAGCGAACACACTCCAACAGGTTCAAGAGTCATTAAGAGACTCCCAAAAGCAAGCTTTACTCAGCCAAGCTGAGAATCAGCGTTTACTTGCTATGGTGCATAACTCACAAAATATTACGATGTTAGTAGAGCCTGACTTATCGATCAGTTGGGTTAATTCTGCTTTAATCAAAATGCTTGGCTACACTGCTGAAGATGTAATAGGTAAACATCCTCTATTTTGTCTTGCAGATACAACGCCAAGCGAAGAGCAAGTGCTTCTCAATCAGTCTTTTGAGCGCCATTTAGTATATTCGGGTAAGTTCCAACTTATTAAACACGATGAAACATTGCTGTGGGTTAATGTGAATGTATATCCTAGTTATGTCGATGAGGAATTTCTTGGTTTCGTCGTGCACATTAATGATGTGGATGCCCATCAAAAACTGATTGAAGAGGCTCTTAGGCAAAGTGAAAATCTTGAGTCTACAGCGAGAATAGCAAGACTAGGGACCTGGGAACTAAATATAGCCGACAACAAGTTGCATTGGTCTGATCAAGTTTACGCAATCCATGAAATTGAACCAGGAACCGAAATAGATGTTGCTAACGCAATCAACTATTATGCCCCAGAAGCTCGCCCCATCATCAATAAGGCGATTCAAGATACCATTGAAAACGGGGGGGAATGGGACTTGGAATTGCCATTCATCACGGCGAAAAATAATCGAATCTGGGTGAGAGCAGTTGGTTATGTTGAATATCAAGACGGCGTTCCAGTTAGGTTAAAGGGTGCATTTCAAGATATCTCGGATTTAAAAAATGCCGTGGCTGCCAGCGAAGCAGCGAATCAAGCCAAAAGTTTATTTTTAGCAAACATGAGTCACGAAATTCGCACACCTATCAATGGGGTGCTGGGGATGAATGATTTGCTATTGGCGTCGGGGTTAAATAATAAACAAACTGAATACGCGAACATTGTTAAGCGCAGTGCAGAGTCGCTTTTGCATCTGATAAATGAGTTGCTTGACTTTAGTAAGTTAGAAGCGGGCAAATTAGAGCTATTAGCGCGCGACTTTGACTTGCGTGAGAGAATGACTGAATGCGCTCAATGGCATGTCCATGCTGCGACCAAAAAAGGGCTAGACTTTACAGTAGACTTTGCCTCGGACTTACCTGGTTTAATCCATGCAGATGATCATCGCTTGGCGCAGATTATTAATAATCTATGCACAAACGCCGTGAAATTCACGCATCACGGCAGTATTCACCTTGCATTCTCATTGCAAGACGCTTCTACACTACTGGTGAAAATTGTTGATACAGGTATTGGTATCAGTAAAGAAAACCTTGAAAATGTATTTGCTGAGTTTGAACAAGCAGATAGTTCTATTACAAGAGCCTATGGCGGCACGGGTTTAGGCCTAAGTATCTGCCGTCAATTGGTGAACGTGATGAATGGAGAACTTGGTGTTGAGAGCCAAGAAGGAAGAGGCTCTACATTTTGGTTTACTCTACCATTCGAAGCTGTAGAACAGACTAAAAGTATTAATAAGCAATCGCACTTGGCACCCAGTATCATTATTAGCTGCCAAGATGATGTGATTAGCCAATGGCAGAACGTAAAAGTAAATAACGCACTGGATGTGAAAGTGGTTAATTCAATGTCTAAAGCGTTGGCTGAACTGAAATTGAGCCAACGCTGGTTTAACATCATTATCATGCCCGACGAGCATGAAAATATCGATATTACTTTGTTTGCCAAAAGTGTTATGCGCCTAGGTAGAATGAAAATGAGAATTTTCTGGCCAGATGCGGACAGCGAATGTCAGTTTGAAGAAAATGTACTTTCTTATGCGACAGAGAAAGTATTTTTTGATGATCCAACGACACTTTTGAAGAATCTTGAGACTTTATTGAAATTTGTTATGTCCCATCAGGCTGAGCAAAAGAGCCAGCGTCTCAATGCTTTAGAGAATAAACGCCTACTGATTGCTGAAGATAATCAAATCAATCAGGTCGTATTTACTGAGATGCTTTCATATTTAAACATTGAGCTTGATATTGCGGGTGACGGAGCTGAAGCAATCAGACTAATCGAACAAAATGGCGCATACGATTTCGTGATCATGGACTGTCAAATGCCTATTATGGATGGTTTTGAAGCGACTAAGTTGATTCGTTCGTCAGATAAGCCAAGTATTGCACAACAGCGGATTATTGCTGCTACCGCTCATGGCATGGCTGAGGATTTAGAAGCCTGTTTAAAAATTGGGATGGATGATTACTTGGTTAAGCCTTTTACCCAAGAGCAACTTATCTCTGCACTTATTCGAAATTTATGACTCAAGCATATAAACCACAATGGCATCACACGATATGGCGCTGGTTGTATAACCTGCTGTTGTTGCTCTTACTTCCCTTAGCTTTACTCAAGCTTGTTTTAAAGCGCGAGAAAACGGAGGGGCAAGCTAATAAAAATAGAGAGCGCTTTGGTTTCATCGGAAAGCCCAAACAGAATGGCATCTTGATACACTGCGTGTCTATGGGCGAAGTGAATGCCGCAAAGCAACTGGTTGCGCAAATAGAGAAAGCGTATCCGGATAAAGTTATTACAATATCGACTACCTCGACAACAGGGGCTAAACAAGCTAGAGCCATTTTTAAAGACCGTGTACAGCATGTATATTTAGCTTTTGATATTCCTATTTTCGTATGGCTTTTCTTCCATAAACTAGCGCCCAGTTTAGTCATTGTTACTGAAGTGGAAATATGGCCAAATATGCTGCATCAGTGCTATAAGCGCCAGGTTCCAGCTGTGCTAGTGAATGCTCGAATGTCCTCTCATTCTTTAAAAAATTATGAGATGCTTGCGAAATTATTTCGTCCCTGCTTGCGCAAGTTCACTCTGATTTGTGCACAAGGGCAGCAAGACTTTGATAACTTTTTAGCACTAGGTGTGTATAAATCAAATCTAAAAATTAGCAATAATATGAAGTTCGATTTGCTTATCGACCAGCGAGATACTGAGCTTGCGCAACAATTAAAGACCAAACTAAATTATCAAAAACAAGCCATTTTTATTGCCGGCAGCACGCATGACTCGGAAGAACTAATCTGTATTGATAACTTTAAGCGCTTGCGTGAACAAGATGCGTCGATAGTCTTGGTGGTCGTGCCAAGGCACCCACATCGTTTTGATAAAGTCGCCCAGCTATGTTTAGCAACTGGCTTTACTACAGTGCGCGTATCTGAGCTAGAGTTGATGGGGGAACTTAGCAACATGCCCGATATTGTCCTGGTCGATACGATGGGTATGTTGAATGCATTTTACAGTTTCTCTACATTTGCCTTCGTGGGTGGAAGTTTTGTAAACAAGGGGGGGCATAACGCTCTTGAACCATCAGTATATGGTGTCCCAAGTGTGATGGGGCCAAGCATTTTTAATAACCCAGTTATTTGCGAAACCTTAGCCTCCTCAGGAGGTTTGGCGTTGATTAATACACCTGATGAGATGACCAGTATTTTAAGTGCATGGTTGACAGATAACGAGGCTAGAAAGGCTGCTGGCTCGGCTTGCCAAGAGATTGTTACAAAGAATGCCGGGGCAGTGAAAAATACCTTAGCGTTTATTCAGCAGGTTTACCCTTGATAAAAACGGCGCAGTTTTTTCTGCCGATAAGCGCTCTCGAAACATAAAAAAGGCCATATCATGTTAGATTATATGGCCTTCTATTTTCGCTGGATGAGACTATCGCTCGGTGACTATCGCACGATGAGCCTGATGGCTATTCTTCGGACGTCACAGGAAATCCACGATCTCGCATCAGAGCTTCAACCTTCGCGTCTCGCCCTCTAAACATACGATAGGCTTCAGCTGGGTCCATTGCGTTTCTGACAGAGAATAAGTACTTAACTAAACGTGCACCAACTTCTTCATCGTAAAAGCCGCCTGGTGCTTCTGCGAAGGCTTCTGCAGCATCCGATGTTAATACTTCTGCCCACATATACCCATAATAAGCTGACGCATAGCCTTCACTTGAAAAGATATGACCGAAATGAGTTGTTCTGTGACGCATAACAACTTCTTCTGGCATACCTAAACGGGTTAATTGTTCACGCTCAAAACTATCAGGCTCAATCTTAGCTGGATCGGTTGTGTGATACAGCAAATCCATAATGGCAGAAGACATGTACTCTGTCGTTTTAAAGCCTTCATTGAAGGTTGAGGCGTTCTTAATTTTAGCAACTAATTCCTGAGGAATCGGCTCACCCGTTTTGTAGTGCACTAGGTATGTATTGATGACTTCATCTGTGGTCAACCAACGCTCTAACAATTGTGATTGGAATTCAGTGTAGTCACGCACACCAGAGTGCGAAGTGGGGTACTTCACGTCGGCAGATAAGAAATGTAAGGCATGACCAAATTCATGGAAATACGTCTCTGCGTCATCCCAAGAGATCAGTGTTGGTTCACCATCCGCACCTTTCACGAAGTTTGAATTGTTCGAAGACAGTACGGTTTTCTCTCCGTCGAAGGTAGTGTAGCTACGATAGGTCGTTGCCCATGCACCCGAGCGTTTACCTTGTCTTGCAAATGGGTCTAGGTACCACAATCCAACTAAATTACCGCTTGTTTTGTCTTTCACTTCCCATACTTTCACGTCTGGATGAAATACAGGTACTTTACCCTCAGCCACTGGCGTAAACTCAAAGTTGAATAGGCGGCCGGCAACATAAAACATCGCTTCGCGCAGTTTGTCTAGTTGCAAGTATTGTTTCACTTCGTCAGAGTCGAGTGAGTATTTGTCTTTTCTCACTTTTTCAGCGTAGAAGCGATAATCCCAAGGCTCGATGGTAATATCAGCACCTTCCGCGTCAGCGATAGCTTGCATATCTGCAACTTCTTCTTCGACACGTGCGATAGCTGCAGGCCAGACTTTTTCCATTAAGGCCATTGCGCGTTCTGGTGTTTTAGCCATGCGGTCTTCCAGACGCCATTGCGCATAGTTATCATAGCCTAGTAACTTAATTCGTTCGTGGCGTAGCGCTAAGATTTGTTTGATTAACTCATTGTTGTCAAACTGATCACCGTTGTCTCCACGACTGTAATAGGTGCGCCATACTTTTTCTCTTAACTCTCGATTCTCAGAGTAAGTTAAGAAGGGGTCCATCGATGAGCGTGTATTGGTAATCGCGTATTTACCTACTTCACCGCGGCTCTCAGCCATACCTGCTGAAGCTTTTACGAATGATTCTGGAAGCCCAGCCAATTGGTCTTCATTCAAATATAGAACGTAGTTTTCTTCATCGGCAAGAATGTTACTTGAAAATTGTGTTTGCAATGACGCAAGCTCTTGGTTTATCTCGGCGTACCGCTTTTTGTCTTCCGCGTTCAAGGTTGCCCCGTTTCTGGCAAAACCATTATAAGTTAACCAAGTCACTCGTTGTTCTTCAGTACCGAGTGCTTTTAACTCGTCGCTTTCGTAAACCGCTTTTACGCGTTCAAATAACTTTTCGTTTTGGGTGATTTTCGAAGAAAATGCGCTGATGACCGGCACCATTTCTTTTTGTATCTCTCTGAACTCAGGTGAGGATATGTTCGAACTCCATATGCCCCAGTACGTGAACACTCGGCCAAGCTCGTCGCCTGCTCGCTCCATAGCGACAATCGTGTTTTCGAAAGTGGGTGGCTCAGGGTTGTTCGCGATCGCATCAATTTCAGCGAGATTCAATTCCATGCCTTTCTCTAGAGCAGGTTTCAAATCGGCCAGAGACATGCTTTCAAAAGCGGGTACGCCACCATAAGGGCCAGCAAATTGTTCTAAAAGTACGTTCTCAATACTTTGTTGTTCGATGATTTCGGGTTTGGCTTGCTCTGTAGGTTGTTCTGAGCAGCCGGCAAGTGATAAAGCCATCGCTATTGCTGATAGGCTTAGTAGCACTTTTTTCATGTCGTTTTCCTTTTTACTTATTTGAGATGGATAGAATCTGATGCTCTATTTTCATTTGTCGCCTCAATAGTAGGCATACCGCGTTTGTAACGCAAGTATTCAGGCCATGCTAGTTGAGGCGATTGTTATGCAAAAACAACAGTTTTGTTTTGATGAATGATGACGCGATCTTGCAGGTGATAACGGATGCCATTGGCTAATGCGTTAACTTCACAACGTTTCCCTTTTCTCACCATATCTAAGGAACTATCGCTATGACTAATTCGCAGTACTTCTTGTTCAATGATTGGGCCTTCATCTAAGTCTGTAGTTACGTAGTGGCATGTCGCTCCGATCAGCTTTACACCTCTCTCGTAGGCTTGTTGATAAGGCTTGGCGCCAGCAAATGAAGGTAAGAAACTATGATGAATATTAATCGCTTTACCGGCTAGCTTCTGACATAAATAATCGGGAACTATCTGCATAAAACGCGCGAGTACGGTTAGGTCAATTTGATAATGGTCGAGCAGTCTTTCGATTTCAGCGAACGCCACTTTTTTATCGCTAAAATCAATATAATGAAAGGGGACTTTGTACCAATCGGCATATTCGCGCATCTTTTCATGGTTAGCAATAATACAGGGGATGTCACACTGCAACTCACCAGTATGCCAGCGATGCAGTACGTCGATTAAACAATGGGACTCTTTGCTCGCTAGCAAAGCAACTTTCGCTTTAGTGTCTGAATTATTAAGGGTCCAACGCATATCGTACGCTTGCGCTATTTTGCTAAAAGCGTCGACAAACGCTTTGTGGCTGAGTTGAACCGAATCAGCTTCAATCTCATGGCGCATAAAAAAGCGTTGTAACTGCAAATCTGTATGATGGTTGGCCTCGAGAATATTCGCACCATGGTCAGTGAGAAATTGTGATACTGCTGCGACGAGTCCAGTTTGGTCAGGACAATCAATCACCAAACGGTAAGTGTTTTGCACATTTACTCCTTTTTTTCAAACAATCATTCACCTTATACCACCGAGTATAACGCCGCTAAAGCGCCCATGAACAGGTATTTTTAAAACTATGCACAAAGTGAATGGAATATGCCGATTGCGCCTTAAGTTGATGATCTACATCAAGCTATTTTACTGTTTTAAAACTGGATAGACCAAAGTCTCATTTTTGTCATGTATTGTATGTATTATAAACAATCATCTCATCTATTATGGTGTGCATGAAAAGGGAGGTGGATTCACCTGCCTTGTCGAAGTCGGCCTAGAAAGGTCTCGGAAACATAGCTAGCAATAACAAAACAGGAAATGGATATGACTAGAGTAGCATTAGTAACAGGCGGGACTCGTGGTATAGGCGAAGCAATTTGTACAACATTAGCCAATAAAGGATACAAAGTTATTGCGAACTATGGCGGAAATGACGTGAAGGCGGCTGAATTTAGCGAGCGCACCGGCATTCCCGCAGTAAAATTCGACGTGTCAGATTTTACAGCAACGGCAGCCGCTATTGAAAAAATCGAAAATGATTACGGGCATATCGATATTCTAGTGAATAATGCAGGGATTACGCGCGACGGGACAATGCACAGAATGAGTTTTGAACAATGGGATGCTGTTATTCAAACTAACTTAGCATCTTGTTTTAATACTTGCCGAGCGGTGATTGACGGAATGAGAGAGCGTCAATTTGGTCGCATCATAAACGTAGGATCGGTAAACGGCCAAGCGGGTCAGTATGGTCAAGTGAACTACGCTGCTGCTAAATCGGGTATTCACGGCTTTACCAAAGCACTAGCCCTTGAGGGCGCTGGTAAAGGCATTACCGTGAATGCGATTGCACCTGGTTATGTCGACACTGATATGGTGCGAGCGGTGCCTGAGGACGTGTTAGCTAAAATCATAAAGACAATCCCAGTTGGGCGTCTAGGTAAACCTGAAGATATTGCTAACAGCGTGGCTTTTTTAGTTGATGACGAATCCGGTTTTATTACAGGCTCAACCTTGTCTATCAATGGTGGTCAACACATGTACTAAGCCTACTTGGCTTGGATAGAGACCCATCTGAACCGAAGATAGGCCATTTATGGCCTCTTTTCTATGCACATATAACCAAGTGCTGATAAAGTCTATTGGGTGTTCATGATAGCAGTGTAGGTTTCCTTCGATGGGAAACCATCGGCAACCAAACCGTGTTTAGCTTGGAACTGACTGATACCTGAGCGTGTCGCAGGACCAATAATGCCGTCAGCCCCGCCGACATCAATCCCCAGCGCGTTCAATTTTCGTTGCATATTTGCCATTTGTGAAACGCTGTAGCTAGGTAAGTCAGGGAGTGCTTTACTCAGTTCATCGTTACCCAAAATACGGTTTGCCAATTGACCCACTGCAATGCCGTAGAATTCAGAATTATTCCATCGCAGAATGACATCGAAGTTATGATATACCAAAAATGCAGGACCCTGATGGCCAGCGGGAATGATGAGTTTTGAGGGTATCGATGATTCCCCTAAGCTCTGGCCATTTGTTTTAGTCAGTGCCATTGCGGTCCAATGTGAGATTTCTTTCTTATCGCTTCCTAGCGTTGAATAATCAAATGCTTCTGGAAGTGTGACCTCTCTTCCCCAGCGCAGGCCAGGCTTCCAACCTAAGTTAGCGAGGAAGTTTGCGGCTGATGCTAGGGCGTCTTTTTCACTGTTCCAAAGGTCGATTTTTCCATCATCATCGCCATCGATGGCATATTTCATATACGCAGTCGGCATGAACTGAGTATGGCCCATTGCACCTGCCCATGAACCGATCATCTGTTCTTTATTGAGTGATTCGCGTTCCATCAGTTTCAATGCCAATATCAACTCACCGGTAAAGTATTCGCTTCTGCGAGGATCACAGGCGAGTGTTGCCAGGGAGTCTAGTGTAGACATCTTACCTTTGTAATTGCCAAAATTTGTTTCCAATCCCCAAAAGGCTAACAAATAATGACCTGGAATGCCGAATCGACGCGTCAACTCTTTTAGAAATTCATCGTGTTCTTTGAGTGCGGCTTTGCCTTTATCAATGCGCCAGTCGTTTACACGCTTGCTATAGTAACTCGGAAACGTCTGCACAAACTCAGGCTGATTTCGATCGTATTCAAGTACTTTTGGAATGTGTTTAAGTCTAGGGATTTCAGTTTGGATTAAATTAACACTGACCCCTTTTTCTTCTGCAGTGATGGCCAGTGTTTCTTTGCATTGTTCGAAGTCTATCGCTTCTGCGTTCTCATCGACGATAGTTTGTGCCGTTGCGCCAAAACTAGACAGGCTGATTGCATTGGCGACGATGAAGACAGAAAGGTAGTACTGAAGAGATTTATTGATGTTTTTCGTCATTCCTTTGGTCCACTGTGATTATGATTTGTATGAGGAAATATTGGTTCTCGAATCGGGTTTCAGCTTGTTTATGTGATAACTACCAATGACAATAAATTATCAGTAATTACCTTTTGTGACCATCAAAAAACAAAAAAGTGCATCACCCTATTTGGTAATGCACTGCTTTTACGAACTTTTATTGTTAATGAGCAAAGTAAATTCCTATTCCTTTACTCGTATTTCGCGTGAGCCTAGGAGTATTTATCGATAAATTCAGTGACGAGGGGACGAATGTTTTTTCGATACATAGAACCACTAAAAATACCGTAGTGCCCTGCTCCGGGTTGTAAATGATGTTTGCGCTTGTCTTTTGGTACATTAGTGCATAAATCTTGTGCCGCTTCAGTTTGGCCGATACCGCATATATCGTCGTCAGCGCCTTCCACTGTCAGTAGTGCTGTATCTCTAATCGCACCAAAGTTGACGGGCTTACCTGCATAGGTAATTGTATTATTTGCTAATTCATTGTTCTTGAATACGCGTTCAATCGTTTCTAGGTAAAACTCTGCAGGCATATCGAGAACTGCCATGTATTCATCATAAAACGCTCTAAAACGATCTGCGTCTTCTTTTTCGCCAAACAACAGGTTTTGAAAATACATTTGATGCTTTTTCATGTGTGTTTGTTTGTTCATCGAAATAAAGCCGCCGAGTTGCATAAAGCCCGGATACACTTGACGGCCCTCACCAGGATAGCCTACTGGCACTTTCATAATGGCAACATTTTTGAACCATGTCATTGGGCGCTCATGTGAAAACTCATTCACTCGTGTTGGATTCTTTGTCGTGTCAATTGGCCCTGCCATCAATGTTAAGGATTTGGGCGTATTTGGATTTTTTTCTTCAGCCATCACTGCAGTGGCGATTAATGCTTGCACCGTCGGTTGGCAGATAGCAATCATGTGCGAGTTATCACCTAAATGGTTTAGGAACTCGATAAGGTAGCTTACATAGCAGTCGAAGGAGAAAGGGCCCGCTTCTAGAGGTACTTCACGAGCATCTAGCCAATCAGTAATATACACTTCATGTTCAGGCAGCAAAGCTTCAACCGTTCCTTTAAGCAGTGTGGCGTGATGCCCTGAAAGAGGCGCGACTAATAGCACTTTGTCTTTTGCAACCTGACCACTGCGATTGAAATGAATCAAGTTGCAAAAGGGTAGGTTCATAACGACTTCTTCATTGACGCTAATTGTTTTACCGTCTACGTCGACAGAATCTATGTTAAATCCGAGTTTGTCATAGCGCTGAGTCACTCTGATTGCTGTCTCTAGAGTAGCGCTGGCAATGCGGCCAGTCCAAGTATATGAAAAAGGATTGCTTGGGTGAGAGACAATGTCATTCATTAAGCCAAAGCCTTCACTCATTAGTTGACCACCACGGGCCAAATAGTCATACGCTTGATAATTCATTTAATTTCCTCTGCTTCAGAATAGCACTTTGTATAATCACCCACGATATTATAAGTTCTTCTATTTTGCTGTGAGTATAAAAAGTAATTCTGAGGGATAAAAAAACTCCAACCACTAAGATCCTCTGTATCCTTGCGATTGGAGCTTTGTTAAAGGTTTTCTTTCTGCTCGATAGCAACAAAGATATAACGCTTTACTTTATTTTGCAGCAGCGGCAGCTGTCATTTTTGAGCTCAGCTCTTCGCTGATCCCTTTCATCATTTCGCCTGCTTTTGCTTGTGCGCCAGAAACGATAGTGTAAGTTTCCTTTGCAGCGTCTGTTACGGTTTCTTGTAAAGACTCTAAGTAAGCTTTTTGAGTTTCAGCAAGGCTCATTACGTCTTTTTGCTGGCTCGCTGTTTCAGCGAAAGAAACGCCACCACTCAATAGTGTAGAGAAAAGAGCATTTTGCTTTTCTGCTAATGCTTGAAGTGTAGACATGTTCAATGTTGCTAGTTCAGTTACTGGCTTCATCGACTCTTTAAGTTGTTCATTCATTTGTTCTAACATGATGTATCTCCGATTTAATTTAAAAAACTAATTACTTGGTCGCTGACTAACTTATTTAGTCGATTTTGTTGTCGTCGCGGTGGTTTTTGCGTCAACTTTACTACTCTTTACAGGCGCCGCTTTTGTTTTCGGCGTTGCTTTAACTTCATCTGCGCTTAAGGTGGCAACAGGCTTCGGTGCTGGTTTGACAGCAGCCTTTGGTGCCGTTGTTTTTGTTACCGTTTTTGCTGGCCCTTTCTTCGCTGCGGCTTTTGCTGGTTTTACAGCGGGCGCGGCCTTCGCTGGCGTCGTCTTAACTGTGTCTGCTTTTACTGGTGCAGATTTCATCTGAGCGTTATTTTTAGCAGGTGCTGTTTTTTTTGTGGCCGGTTTTGCTTTTGACGTAGTTGCTTTTTTAGTCGGTGTTACCTTTGATGGCGTCGCTGCCGTTACCGGCGCTGCTTGCATTTTTGCTACGGCAGCTTTGCTTGCTTCGCCTGCGCTTTCTAAACCTGTTTTCAGGGCATCAGCAAATTGCTGCGACACAGTATTCATCGTGCCATAGGTAGTTTTTGACGTACTTGTTAAGCGTTCTCTTACTGATTCGGCATACACTGATTGAGCAGCGAGTAGACCCTTTACTTCAGTTTGTTGAGACATCGTTTGTAACAGCTTTACACTGTCATCTAAAACACCTGACAAAAATTGAGTTTGTTGCTGAGAAACGGCTTCAAGTGCTTTCACATTAGCTGCAAATAAATCGCTAGCGGGTTGTGACGACTTTTTCATTTGTTCTGTAAATTGACCAAACATGACTTTTCCTCAATCTGATTTCGAATATTTATCACTAATTGCTGCGCTGCAACATTTCGTATGTTCAAATATTAGTCAATTTGAGAAGAAGATCAAGGATTATTTTGTTGCGGTGCAACATTTTCTTGATCTAAATTAGGATTGGACTGAGGAGCTTAAATTAAACAGCTGATTTAACTGTCTTTTTTGTTTTGAGGGTTCATGTTCCAAGCTGACATATTTTGTTCCATTATTTTTGAAAACATCCCGATCGGGCTGTTATCGACCATATTTTTCATCAAACCTTGGACTTTATCTTGCTGCTCAATAAACTGCACAATACTTTGTTCTAGGTACTGTCGAACGAATACTTCCATGTCGCTATCGTAGAAGCGGATAAGTTGTTTCAATAAAACATCAGTTAGCAATGACTGCTGTTCATTGGTTTCAGATTCGCTGATTATTTGAAGCAAGACCGACTTGGTTAGGTCTGCATCGGTTTTAGAATCGACAATTTTAAATTCAACACGGTCATTAATTAATACTTTGATAAAATCTAAGTTCACGTATTTGCTTTGTGAACTATCGTATAAACGCCTATTTGGATATTTTTTTATAACGACCAATGTAACCTCGACTCGATGAAAGATGGGGAGTATCAATACGCTAAATAGAGCGTACCTCTAAGGTTAGCTTAGTTTCCGATAAAAAGCATGTTTTGAAATTGAATCAATGCGGAGGTTTGGACTATTCGCCCAAACGTTTCATCACATATGTGCCTGGTGCATCCATTAATGCAGGGTAATCCTTGTGCTGTCCAGGTATTGGTGCAGTGAGCTTTTTGCCTGAAAGTGGAGACAACCACGAATGCCAGTCAGGCCACCATGAGCCAGCGTGCTCTGTGGCGCCTTCGAACCATTCGTCAGGGCTCTCAGGTAAATCCTCATTGATCCAATGTGGATACTTGCCACCTTTGGTTGGATTGATAACACCGGCCAAGTGTCCAGAACCAGCTAAGACAAAGCGACTGTCACCTGAAACAAGTTTAGTTCCTTCATATGCCCCTTTCCAAAGTACAATATGGTCAGCAATAGTAGAGAGGAAATAGCATGGTACATCGATATTACCTAGGTCGATACTTACGCCGTCAATAACCATAGCACCTGGGTCCTTGAGTTTGTTTTCCCAGTAAGTCGTGCGTAAGTATTGCTTGAAACATGCTGCGGGGATGTTTGTTGAGTCACTATTCCAATGCAGAATGTCGAAAGGAGCAGGATCTTTTCCTTTCAAATAATTGTCGATGAAGAACGACCAGAACAAGCTGTTCTCACGAAGTAAGCTGAAGCTCATACCGATAATTCGACCATCGAAGACGCCTTTAATATCTGCGTTCTGTTCAATCATCGGTAGCATGTCTTCTGAGAAATAATTAGCAACTTCGCCAGGTTCACTGAAGTCCAACAGCGTGGTTAAAAATGTCAGGGAATTAACTGATTCATCCTTCAGCCCTCTCAGATAGGCAACTGTCATGGCAGAGAGAGTGCCACCCACACAAAAGCCCGTTAAATTCACTTTCTTTTGTTTGGTAATCGTTTTGATCTGTTCAATTGCAGCGATAGGCCCTTTGCGCATGTAATCAACAAAGTCGTTATCTGCTAGTTCGGCTTCAGGGTTTACCCATGAAATCATAAATACAGAATAGCCCGCATCCAATAATCCCCGCACCATCGACTTCTTCTCGTCCAAATCGAGCACATAATATTTGTTGATAAAGGGTGGGGTGATCAGCATTGGGGTCTGATGATGTTGTTTGTGCAGAGGAGCGTAATGAATGAGTTGCATTAATTCATTTTGATATACAATTTTTCCAGGTGTATTCGCTAAGTTCTCGCCCAATACAAAACCACTACTGTCAGTTTGACGCATTTTAAAAGCTTCTAGTGGACTTTTCTCCAAGTCCTCCAAGAAGTTTTGCATCCCTTTTACTAAGTTTTGTCCTTTGCTCTTTAATACTTCTTCACACACTTCAGGATTCGTTAGTACAAAGTTTGTGGGGGAAAGGGAGTTCACGTACTGACGAGTAAAGAACTTGGCTTGTTTCTCGGCTTTTTCATCAGCAAATTCAATAGCGTCAATCATGCTGCTGAGCAAATCTGAATTCGCTAAGTAAGATTCCTTTATATAGTGGAATACAGGGTTTTCGTTCCAATCGCCATGCGCAAAGCGTTTGTCTTTCGATTGTTCTGCTACTTTGGTTTGTAAGGCTTCACCCATCATCGCCTTTGAAGCTTCCTGCCATAACTCAGCTTGTTTTTGCATGTAGTGCATTTGCTGTTGGATAAGCTTGTTTGAATCAACTTTAATATCGCCATTTAACAGAGCACCCAGTTTTTGTGGGTCGAATAAACTTTGCATATCAACAGAACCACCCTCAGCATTTTGGGCTGAGCGGGCAAGCACTTCTTGCGCCATGGTATTGAAGACAGCTGCGTACTTTTCGATATAGGCGAGTACTTCTTTTTCATCCGTTCCCATCTGTGTTCTCCATTTGCCGAGTGAGTGTTAGCGCTTTATCTTTTATTGTACTTAAATCGTTATTTGTTATTCGAGGCCAAGAATGACTCCATCATTTTTTGATAAGCGCTGAAGCCTGTTATGCCACTTTCCAATGACGGTTTGATGAAAGTTTCAAAGGCTTTCTGAGGATCTTGGGCACATTGTTTGGCCATATCCTCGGTAATGTCTGCATGTAACTTGCTAAAGTCGGGGAGTCCGAATATTTCACGCGCCTCTGCTGGGCTCAAATCTAGCTCGATCTTCACTTTCATAAACACCTCATTTAGACAAATCAGTTTACTGGCGAACTTTTAGCCTATGCCGCTGCCCTAATAAAGTCTATAGTTTTCGACCATGGTATTAGGCTAAAATACAGCGGACTCAACAAAAATAACAAGTTAATCATTACGAGTCTTTGCGCCAAATCACTAAGAGAAGTTAAGTTCATTGAAGATCAAAGAGATACCCTTACTCCCATTTAGATGGCTGAAGCGGCACTTCTGGAAACTATTTATTGTTTCTTTTGCTGCACTCGCTGCCTATTTTGTCTACATCGATGCGCAGGTGAAGCACCGGTTTGATGGAAATAAATGGCAAGTGCCTGCACAAATATTCGCTCGCCCTTTAGTGCTGCAGGAAAAACTCGAAATCAGCAAAGCTGAGGTAATGGATGAGTTACGACTTTTAGGCTATCGCAAAGTGGCTACAGCAAAATCCACTGGCGAATATCATGTGCATGCTGATCAGTTGCGTATTAAGCGCCGTTCTTTTCACTATCCTCAAGGCTTTGAGCCTGAAAGAGATATTCGCATAGTATGGGAAGGAAGTCGTATTTCGACGATCCAATTTATGTCTGATGGTGATTCGAATGGCCGTAATCGTCAGGTTGCTATGACACGTTTAGAGCCGTGGCTGGTGTCTCGTCTTGTAAAGGGTCTTGATGAGGATCGAATGTTAGTTGGTGCTGATGATATACCACCGCTCCTGCAGCAGGCACTGGTCATTGTGGAAGACCGAGATTTCTACGAGCATCATGGTATTGCGCCTACTTCTATCTTGCGCGCTTTTTTTGCCAATATCACTGCTGGACGCACGGTACAGGGCGGTAGCACTTTAACGCAGCAGTTAGCAAAAAACTTCTTCCTCACACGAGAGCGGTCTTATGTGCGCAAAGCGAAAGAAGCAGTCATGGCCTTGGTCATCGACTTTCGATATAGCAAAGAACAGATTCTAAACGCATATATAAATGAAGTGTTTTTGGGTCAGAATGGGGCTGTTGCAGTGCATGGATTTGGCCTAGCTAGCCATTTCTATTTTGACAAACCTTTGCCAGAGTTATCCGTGCCGGAAATTGCCACGCTGGTAGGCTTAGTTAAAGGTCCTTCTTATTACGCACCAAATAAATATAGAGAACGCGCACTTGAGCGCCGTAACTTGGTTCTTCGTCTATTGTTTGAGGCAAATGAAATAGATAGAAGTGATTATGAAGGTTACGTATCTACACCGCTAAATATCAATAGCAGCAAGAGTTTAGCTAGTGGCAAGCATCCAGCTTTTATGGATAAGGTGAGAGACGAACTTTACCAAGTGGTGAATCGGCCTTCAGAAAGATTATCCGGTGTTAAGGTTTATACGACGCTTGATATCAATGCCCAGCGTCGCGCAGAAGCAGCCTTGCAAGAAAAAGTTAAAGAGATCAGCGAACAGCGAAAGCAAACAGAATTGGAAGCCGCGATGGTGGTGTCCGATATACGCTCGGGTGAGATAAGAGCAATTGTGGGAGGCAAGAATACTAGCTTCAGCGGCTTCAATCGGGCTTTGAACGCTTATCGCCCCATCGGTTCATTGGTTAAACCCGCGGTATATTTAACGGCCTTAGAAGACTCAAGCAACTACAACTTAGCAACTATGTTAGAGGACACGCCTGTTAAGATGCGAAGCACAGGTGGAAAGTATTGGGAGCCCCTGAATGCCGATAAGCAATTTCGAGGACAAGTTGCGTTGATTGAAGCCTTAAGTAAGTCGTATAACGTGCCCACGGTTCGCTTAGGCATGGCATTAGGCTTGGATGAAGTAGCTTACACGATCAATCGTTTAGGTGTAGAGAAGGACATTGAATTAGTGCCCGCTTTGACGCTAGGCGCTATTGACCTATCACCTTTACAGGTCAATCAAATGTATCAAACTATTGCGAACAATGGTGTTTTCAATGAGTTACACAGCCTAACAGCAGTCACGTCTAACGAAAACGCGTTGTTGTATTTACGTGATGTAGACAGTGAAAATCGCATTGACGAGTCAGCTACTTACCTCATTAACTATGCTTTGCACAAAGTGACTTTAGAAGGCACCGGAAAAGCCATTCGACAAAACTTTCCTACAGTCAACATGGCGGGCAAGACTGGCACAACAAATGATTATCGAGATAGCTGGTTTGCAGGATTTGATCGCAATCTCGTCAGTAGCGTTTGGATGGGTGCTGACGAAAACTCGCCGGTGAATTTGTCTGGAGCCAGCGGTGCAATGCAAATCTACATTGCGTTTCAGCATCGACAATCACCTAAAAATCTATCGAGAAGATTCCCGCAAGGCTTAGGTATTGCGCATTTTGACGCAAGTACGGGTGAACTCTCAGCACCAGGTTGCGGCGAGATTATAAGTGTGCCGGCTATTTTGAGTGCTTTACCTTCACACTCCATGCCCTGCAATGGCAAGCAAGCGCCGGCGAAAGTCAAAGAGAAAAAACGAAGCCTCTGGGACCGTTTGTTCGGAGAATAAAACCACATTGCTCCTTACTGGGGCGATAATTTAAAAATGCACCATAAGGGTGCGTTTTTTGTATCTAAATATGTCTCTCATCTCATCATCTGTTTGAAAAATATAACTTTTATTTGTTGGCATTGCTCTTGAATAGCAAATCTTAATTGCAGGTATTACTAATGAAAAAAGCAGGAGCACATCATGAAACTAGTCACCGCAATCATTAAGCCTTTTAAGCTTGATGATGTTCGTGAAGCCATCTCAGAGATTGGCATCGACGGTTTGACCGTAACTGAAGTAAAAGGTTTTGGTCGCCAAAAAGGTCACACCGAGCTATATCGTGGCGCAGAATACCAAGTTGATTTTCTTCCGAAAGTGAAACTTGAGATTGCTGTGAATGACGACCAAGTAGAGCGCCTAGTTGAGGCAATCGTTGGTGCAGCGAAAACTGGCAAAATTGGTGACGGAAAAGTATTCGTCTATGACTTAGAGCAAGCAGTACGTATTCGTACTGGTGAAGCAGACGCAGACGCACTATAAAGTAGCGCAGTTAGATAATCGGAGTACAAAAATGGAAATCACATTCGAACTTGGGTATGCACTAGATACCTTTTATTTCTTAATCTGCGGCGCACTTGTTATGTGGATGGCTGCAGGTTTTACTATGTTAGAAGCGGGTCTTGTACGCGCTAAAAACACCACAGAAATTTTAACCAAGAACGTGTCGCTATATGCAATATCGTGCATCATGTACATGATTTGTGGTTATAGCATCATGTACGGCGGTGACGATTTTAGTTTCTTCCTTAAAGATATCACTGGCGATGGTGTAACTGGCGCAGAAGAGCCTGCAGGTTACGCGCCTTCAGCTGATTTCTTCTTCCAGGTTGTTTTCGTTGCAACAGCAATGTCTATTGTATCGGGTGCCGTTGCTGAGCGTATGAAGCTTTGGGCTTTCTTAGCGTTTGCAGTTGTGCTTACCGCAGTAATCTATCCAATGTCTGGTTCTTGGACTTGGGGTGGGGCTGATGTTTTTGGTATGTTTAATCTTGGTGCTCCTGTACCAGAAGATGCTGCCGCAGATTGGATGCCAGCATTTAGATTCTCAGATTTTGCAGGTTCAGGTATTGTTCATATGGCCGGCGCGGCAGCAGCTTTGGCGGGTGTTTTGGTACTTGGAGCTCGTAAAGGTAAATATGGAAAAGATGGCAAAGCCAATGCGATTCCAGGTGCTAACTTACCATTAGCAACCTTAGGTACATTCATCCTATGGATGGGTTGGTTTGGTTTTAATGGTGGCTCTGTGCTTGCGACCGCTAGTGTTGATAGCGCAAACTCTGTTGCAGTCGTGTTCATGAATACGAACATGGCGGCTGCAGGTGGCTTAGTTGCTGCACTATTGTTAGCTCGTATATTGTTTGGTAAAGCTGACTTAACCATGGCGCTAAACGGTGCATTGGCTGGTCTGGTGGCCATTACTGCTGAACCTTCAACACCAACTGCTTTACAAGCAACCTTATTCGGTGCTTTAGGTGGTGCGTTGGTAGTAGGAAGTATCCTTGCGCTTGATAAGCTTAAAATTGATGATCCAGTCGGTGCTATCTCTGTGCATGGTACTGTCGGTTTACTTGGTCTATTGCTAGTTCCGATTACTAACCCACTTACTGTTGATGTTGTCGCTGGTGAAACCGGTGGTGCCACGTTTGTTGGGCAATTGGTTGGCGCACTCACTATCTTTGTTTGGGTATTCTTTACTAGCCTAGTCGTTTGGTTAGCTCTGAAAGCTATCATGGGCATCCGTGTAAGCGAAGAAGAAGAATACGACGGTGTTGATATCAGCGAGTGTGGTTTGGAAGCCTATCCAGATTTCACCAGCGGTCGTTCATAAGACAGCTAAAAGGAGTTGGCTAAGGATCGCCAACTCTTATCAGGGAAACACATGGACGTAGTAAGGATGCACCCATTGGTGTGAAAATAAAAACAAATACATACCAATAGTTAATGTCACATTAACGCAAAACCCCAGCTTACTGAGTAGACTGGGGTTTTTTGTTTTGCACAAAAAATCAGCAAGCCCTACCCAGTTCAGTGCATTTCATAAACATGAAAATTTGTATCTGCATGATTAATATACATAATTATTCTGGCACTAATTCTGCTTTTGTTACCTTATTCTACATAAATAGCGATAACGGTTTAACGTGTGATGGAAATAGATATCGTTTTATTTGTAGCGACCCTCTTACTGGCTGGCGCCATAGCAGGAATCACGTCAGGTTTATTTGGTAATGGCGGTGGATTTGTTGTGGTACCAGTGCTGCTAGCTGTTTTTCCGCTTTTTTCTGAATCTAGTGTAGACATTATGCGGGTTGCGGTGGGTACATCTTTAGCATCAATTGTCATCTCCAGTGCGCGCTCGGTGCAAGCGCATAAACGCAAAGGCGCAGTTGACTTCGACGTTTTAAAGGCATGGACAGGATGGCTCATCGTGGGCGTTATTTTTGGTCTAGTGATAGCGTCATCTACAACAAGTGAGGTTTTGGTCTTTGTATTTGCCAGTGGCGTTTTACTTTATTCGATTTATTTCCTATTTCCACACATGTTTGTTTTCCGGTCTGCCTCTTTATCCATGCCAACAGGGTTTATTCGGGCAGGCCTAGTCACTTTTTTGGGAGGATTCTCTGCGTTGCTGGGGATCGGTGGTGGCACTATAACCGTGATGACAATGACGATATGTGGCAGACAAGTCCATCAATCTATCGCAACTGCAGCGGGAGTGGGCTTTATCATTGGCCTGCCAGGAGCGCTCGGATTTTTATTCATGGGGCAGGGCTCAGAAAACCTACCCTATGGCACACTCGGCTACGTCAATATACCAGCCCTTATTTCGATTAGTTTGGCTTCTATTGTAACCGCACCACTTGGCGCTCAGCTGGCACATAGCCTGAACGAGTTTCATTTGAAACGCTTGTTTGGCTTGTATTTGGTAGTGGTTGCTCTTTCTATGTTTTACAAAGTTATTTGAACTAACTTACTCAATAAAAAAGGTGAAGGAATGAATGATAGTATAAGTAGACGTTTGTTTTTAAGAGGTTCGGTAGCAACGGCAACGGCGTTAATTGCGGGCGCCTGTGCCAGCAGCAATGTTTATGCACTGTCCACGAATAGCGAAAAGTTAGGCTTACATTATGGACCAAAGCTTGGTATTGCTAAACTTGATTCAAATGAGAATCCATATGGTCCCAGTAAAGCGGCTCTAGAACAAATGGCTTTGGCGAGTGCGAAAGGAGCTTATTATGCGAGCGAGCCATATCGTTACCTTGTTTCTATGATTGCGGAAAAGAATAGCCTTAGCCCTAAAAATATTTCTCTCAGCTCCGGATCTAGCGGTGTATTGACGTATGCGGCTATCGCGGCATCTCAAACTGGCAAGATATTAGGTCCAGATTTGTTCTGGGATACGACAGCTAGAGCGCCGGAGAGGGCCGGTGGAGACAAGATAAAACGTATTGCTAAAACAAGTGATCTTAGCATTGATCTAGATGCCTTATATGCTGCAATTGACGACGATGTAGCAATGGTTCAAGTAACGAATCCAAATAACCCTACGGGCATGCTTACTGATGCAAGGAAGCTTAGAGAGTTTTGTATAAAAGCTTCGAAGAAGACCTTGGTATTAGTAGATGAAGCATATAATGAAGTGACGGATATGCCAGCTGAAAACTCAATGGTGTCGTTGGTCAGAGAAGGCTACAACGTGGTTATCGCTAAAACATTTTCAAAACTATATGGTTTGGCGGGTATGCGAGTGGGTTATATGATGGCGCCTGAAGCGTTGGTAGAGCAAATTACTCGATTTGGACTAGGAGGCTATGCAATGAATCAAGCTGGCCTCGCGGCGGCAATTGCAAGCTATAATGACGAAGCGTTCCTGAAAATGTCTAAGTCAAAAATTATTGAAGGCCGAGAGATGGTAAACGATGCTGTCAAAGCAAATGGACTATATGCTTTACCTTCACAAACCAGTTTTGTATTTGTCGACTTGGGTCAAGGCAATGCTGATATCTTTCGTGAAAGAATGGCACAACAAAATGTGCTAATACGCGGGATATATCAAGACTACAAAAACTGGTCTAGGGTTAGTATGGGCTTGCTGGAAGATGTCCAAAAATATGTCGATGCATTGCCAAGAGCACTAGAGGAAACACTTCGTTCAACATAATAGTCACTTATAAACGAGAAACTTGAACGGCATTGCGTCCTTTGCTCTTAACTCGATATAAGGCGATATCTGCTTCTTTAAGCATAAACTGAGGGCTAATCGAGCTCACTTCGGTATTGCAGATAGTCGCACCACCAATACTGATAGTAATGTGCTCTGCAACACTGCTACTTTTATGTGGTTCTTTAAGCGTTTCTATTGCTAACCTAAGGTCCTCAGCAACCTTACAAGCACCCTCATGATCACAGTTGGGCAACAGACAGACAAATTCTTCGCCGCCATAACGCGCTATTAAATCGACTTCTCTTTTGAGACTTTGTTTGAGCGTAGTGGCGACGGCTATGAGGGCTTCGTCACCTTTGATATGGCCATATTCATCGTTATACAGCTTAAAAAAATCAACATCGATGAGGAGAATTGACAGTGCTTGTTTGTTTCGTTTTGCTAAATCGAAAGTGTTTAGGAATAGTTTATCGAACGCACGACGGTTGGCTATTTTGGTTAAGCCGTCTTGCATGGCCAACTGAGAAAGCTCTTTCTTTTGCTGCTCAATGGTGTCGACATAACTGTCGAAGGTAAGTGCAATATCGCTGATTTCATCTTTTAATTTGGTGTTTAAAAATTTTCTATCAAACTGAGATACATAGTTGTTGAGGCCTATTAAGCGGACGATGACTCGCTGTCTTAATTGCCACGCAATAAAACCAAACAATACAATACAGATAAACACAAAGAAGCCTAATAGACGAATTTGCAAGTCGATAGTTTCTTTTTCATTTTGGGCATTTGCTAGAATTTTTTTATTGATGACCGCACTTTTAAAGTTCAATGCTCGAGCAAAATCACTCACTAGCTTTTCTGTAAAATTCCCCCTACCAGTGGTTCGTCCTTTTATTCGAAGCTGCTTTACACGGAGGTTTATTAAACCCTGTTCGCCAAGAACGATGTCTTGAAAGTCTGCATTCAATGTAGACAATCTCTCTCCAAGATACGCAGGTTGTATCGTTTGAATGTAAGCATACTTGTTTCTGATTTTCTGACTAGATTTGCGAATTTGATTGAGTTTATCAGCACTCATTAGGTTGGCCGACATGATGGTCAGTTGGGAGAATTCTTCAAACCACGATGACGAAGATGTGCGAGTTGCCTTTGATATCGTGGCCGACAATGCTTTTGCCTCGTCAAATAAGGCATACAATTTACGCTCAACATCACTGGCTTTTTGATTTGTTTCCAAACGAAGTGTCACTAAGTCGTCAAGTTCATCTAGTTCAAATTTGATTGCTTCATATTCTTTTAACACTACCTCATCGAGCTTTGCAGCGCGCAATTGTTCTTCGATCTGATTGAGCTCGCTCTGTATTTTTTTATTCGCAATCCGCAAGGCGGGGTGGCTATCTGCGGTAGATAGCTTTTCAGTATAGAAAACTAACCTTTCACTGCGATTCGCAATACTATCGAACGATATGATTGTCGGTATTGAATCAAGTAGTGAGGATTCTAAGGCTGCTCTAAAGGTATTTAATTGATAGTAAACCGAGATCGTTAGAGACAAGAAAATGAGGAACAAAACACTGAAAGCACTTGTGAACACTTTGTTTAATGAAAAGCGTTTCTGAGATTTATTGTGTTTTTTAGCTGATATCACTGTTCAGCACCTTTTAGCTTAGCCGCGTTGACTATACGGTTCTGCTTCTCAACACTGATCACCTTTGTTTGTAAAATTGAATACAACACTAGGTCTGACAAGATAATCCGCTCATTCTGTGAGTTTTCAATAAGCTGACCATTAGCAAATTCAGTGTATCCGTCGCCTCCGTTATACAGATAGTCAGTGGTAGCGAGGGTATATAATTTGTCTGCTTGGATCTCTTCTCCTTGAATCTTGATGCTAAGCATTCGACTGTTAGCAGGTCTTGAGCTATCGAAAATCATCTCTGCACCGCTCAATTGAGGGAACCTTCCTTTATTGTAGTCAAATTCAGAAACACTCAGTTCTAAGGCTTCTAGTAGATCCTGACCCAATATTTGTACTGTGACGATCCCCGCTCTAAAAGGGAGTTCGCTGACTAAGTTCTTTCGTGTAAAAACATGAGATGGAGCATATACAGTATCACCTCTAATGCCACCGCTATTTATAATCGCAATGTCTGCATCGGTGTAGTCCAACATTGCGTCAGTGATCATATTAGCAAATTCATTCTCTGAACTTCTGGTGGCATTACGAAAGGTATTGAATCCCTTTTTCACGGTAGCAATTGGAAGATTCATGAGTCGGTCTAAACGCTGAACATAATCTAATTCTAGGCTAGCAATGTCTGGATCCAGTGCAAAGCGACTCAAGGTTTGTCGCTGCCATTGAATATCAATTGATTCGTCACTCTGTTTTGAAATCTGAAGTAAGGCAAAATCTCCAGCTTCAGTAATCAGTATTTTGTTATCGATATTTTTCGACTTTTCTATCTCGCGCTCTGGCGCGAAATGATCTTTTGATAGGGTAATATCAACAACCTTACGTTCCAGCAAGTCATCGAGTTCGGGAAACAAACTTCCATGCATCACGATAATTAACTCAGCCCCGGCACGTCGCAATATTTCAGCTTCTTGAGTAACGCTTGTTGAAATATCTTCAACAACCACTCTGTTTAGCAAATATTGTTGCTTAGCCAAGGGATCGACCACCGCCATGATGCCAATTTTTATTCCAGCGCGTTCTATGGTGACTGACTTCATGAGTCCGTTTTGCATCGAGTTTTGAAGTGGATCGAAAATGTTGCTAGCGACCATTGGAAAAACAGCTTCGAAGGAGCGCAGCGATAGCTGTTCTTCAAAGTAACTATATTCTCTTTTAGTAACGCCCATTGCGTCGGGTTCAATACTATTGAGCAAATCGACTATATGCGAACCGCTATCAAATGACGACATTGGGCTGGGACCTAAACTATTTCCGCCGAAAAGGAATAAGGTATCGGCTTGTGCGGCGCGATATTGTTTAACCGCGGTGGCTAGCTGGGCATAACTTCCCGATTCATTTTGCCCAATAATGGGCATGTCTGCAGCGAATAAGATGGTTAAGGTGTCTGACTGAGGAAAGCAAAAGCGTGAAAAACTGAATAATAACAGCAGGCTAGCAATCGTTTTTAAGTTCATATAACTAGACTTTTTTTGGATATTTTTAGTAAATATGAGAGGTGCTTTCATGGCTATAGAGTAAACACAATCGACGATTGTTGCAATTATGCTTTAGTTTTAAGTCACTTTTATGTTTTGAATGCTAAAACGTTTAATAATTGTGGATATTTTTGGCAGTGGTCTAAAACGCGGGTACACTGTATTAAAGTGTTCAAATAACTAGAAAAATAAGAGTACAGCATGATAAAAGTTCTAAAATTTTCCGCTATCGTCCTGATGACCAGTATGGTTTGCTCTGTCGGTGCCTACGATAGAGTGACTGGCGAACCTTTTGCTTCCCGCTCAGAAGTCATTGCGCAAAACGGAATGGCAGCCACTAGCCAACCTTTGGCCACGCAAGTTGCCATTGATGTACTTAAAGCTGGCGGAAACGCTGTCGATGCTGCTATCGCAGCAAACGCAATGCTTGGTTTGGTAGAACCGACTGGATGCGGTATCGGTGGTGATTTATTTGCAATAGTTTGGGATGCAGAATCACAAAAGCTATACGGATTAAATGCATCAGGCCGTTCGCCAAAAGGCTTAACTATCGATTACTTTAAACAGCAAGGCTTAGATCGTATTCCCGCGTTTGGCCCTTTACCCGTTTCTGTGCCGGGTGCAGTGGATGGTTGGTATCAGCTACATGGGCGCTTCGGTTCTAAGTCGATGCAAGAACTGCTTGCTCCATCTATTCGATATGCGCGAGACGGGTTTCCTGTTTCAGAGTTAATTGCCTACTACTTTGAAATGAATCAGAAGCGTATTGGCCAGTACCCTGGATTTGAAGAAACCTTCACTATCAATGGTAAAACGCCAAAGAAAGGCCAAATTTTTAGAAATCCCAACCTAGCAGCTACTTACGAAAAAATAGCAACAGGCGGGCGCGATGCCTTCTATAAAGGTGATATCGCGCGCACGATTGGTGGTTTTATGCAGAATCAGGGCGGTTTGTTGAGCTATCAAGATCTTGCTACCCATACGTCGGAATGGATAGAGCCTGTCTCGACCAATTATCGTGGTTACGATGTGTGGGAGTTACCACCAAATGGACAAGGTATTGCTGCTCTACAGATTCTCAATTTACTTGAACTCTATGATTTGGAAAGCATGGGACGTGATAGTGCTGAGTTTGTTCACACCTTTGTTGAAGCGAAAAAGTTAGCGTTTGAAGACCGAGCTAAATTTTATGCTGATCCCGATTTTAATGAGATCCCAGTAGACTGGTTAATCTCAAAAGATTACGCAGCTGAGCGTCAAAAGCTGATTGATGCAAACACTGCGGCAAAGCGTGTTGATGCTGGCAAACATGACGGTGACACGATTTACCTAACAGTCGCTGACAGCAAAGGCAACATGGTATCTTTGATCCAAAGTAATTACCGAGGCATGGGCTCGGGTATGATACCCACCGATTTAGGCTTTGTTCTGCAGAACCGGGGTGAAATGTTTTCTTTAGACAAGGACCACTTTAACAGTTTGGAGCCAGGCAAGCGTCCGTTTCATACCATCATTCCTGCATTCGTCACTAGAAATAACAAACCTCTGATGAGTTTCGGTGTGATGGGTGGCGGTACGCAACCACAAATGCACGCTCAAATTATTATCAATATGATTGATTTTGGTATGAATTTGCAAGAAGCGGGCGATGCACCTCGTATTCTGCATACAGGTTCCAGCTCTCCTGAGGGAGATGTCATGGTAGATGGCGGCTTTGTTAGCTTAGAGTCTGGTTTTTCGCATAAGACGAGACGTGAGCTGTTGAAGATGGGACACACCATTAAAGATGTCTCCGGTGCGTTCGGTGGCTATCAGGCTATTATGCTAGACGATAAAAATAAAGTGTACTATGGTGCATCGGAAACGAGAAAAGATGGTCAAGCCGCAGGATACTAAGTAAATGAGTCAACCGCAAAAAGGGATTTGTGCAGAGCCAAATCTGCACGCCCAATACCTGTTGTTTAATGTGGTTGATGATGACTTTCCAGCCATTCGTGAGAAGCTTTCGCGCTTGCTCGATCTGTTTGAGCATTTCGATGACGAGCATTATGAGGCAATGGTGTCTGGCGTAATCGGTGTCGGTGCCAGCTTTTGGTCAGAGCTCTATCCAATTAGTCGTCCCCAAGAACTCAATGCATTTCCCGATATGCAGAGTGAAGACCGTTGCGCACCTGTACTGCAATGTGACCTATATATTCAAATCCGCGCTGACCGTTTAGACATCTGTCATGCCATTGGTATTGAAGTACTCGACCTTTTAAGAGTGCACGTAGAGTTGGTTGAGCAAGTGAGCGCGTTTCGCTATCTAGATGGACGAGACCTTACCGGCTTCATGGTGAATGAAGACAATCCGCGAGGAATGAAGAAATTTGATATTGCCATTGTGGGTGATAGTGATCCCGAGTTCAAAGGTGGTAGTTATCTTCACATTCAGCGTTATCGTCACGATATGACGCGTTGGAATGCCTTAGCCTTACGTCGTCAAGAAGCTATTATGGGGAAAACCAAAGAACACAATCTACCATTGGTCGATACCGGGCGGTCTTCTCATACGTTTAGGACGAAACTGACCGGTCCTCAAGGTGAATACCCTAGCTTATTGAAGCAAAGTATGCCCTACGGTGATATGCTGATGCAGGGCTTGTTTTTTGTGAGTTGTGCCAACAATAGTAAGTCATTCCGAGAAATGCTGCATAGCCGCGTATTTGGTGATGAACTAGGGCACTACGACCGACTCTTAGATTATTCAAATGCAGAAACAGGCGCCGCGTTTTTCGCTCCTTCTATTCAATTTATCAAGCGTGCTGCAAAAGAATACGAAGATGGTAAGGTACCTTTTTGATGAGCGCCCCTCTTGCTATCCAAATAGATAAACTTCGTTTTGCTTATGATGCTGGAAAGCCTGTTTTAGCAATAGAAAACTGGCAAGTGAAAACGCAAGAACGTGTATTCTTATATGGACCATCAGGCTGTGGCAAGAGTACATTATTGAGTTTGATGTCAGGCTTATTAGTTCCTAATGAGGGAAGCATAACAATCGACGAAACGCTTATTTCTAGTTTAAAACCTAGCGAGCGAGACAGTTATCGCGCACAACATATTGGTGTGGTGCTACAGCAGTTTAACCTTGTACCTTATTTATCGGTTATCGATAACATTAAATTGGCGTGCTATTTTTCAAAAAATATGGACGACAACAGTGTTGGTATTGAGGAACACGCGTCAGAACTGCTACTCAAGCTACAACTCCCACTCGATTTATTACATCAACGCGCCGATGCTCTGAGCGTAGGCCAGCAACAGCGAATAGCAATCGCTCGCGCACTCATAAACACTCCCCGTTTGATGATTGTTGATGAGCCAACTTCTGCACTAGATGAGGATGCGACAAGTGCTTTTATGGATGTACTGTTAGAGACTGTTCATTCTTGCAAGGCGAGTCTCATATTTGTTAGCCATGATAAGCGCTTGTCCACATACTTTGACCGGGTTCAATCTTTACCAGACTTGAATGAGGCGGCGAAGTAAATGAGATTTAGAGTCGCTAAACAAAGCCTCTTGAATCGCAAAGTGAGCGTGTTACTTACCTTTTTTGCTCTGGTAGTGAGTGTCTGCTTGTTGATTTCCATTGAACATATTCGCAATGAAGCAAAGCAAAGCTTTTATCGCACTGTATCTGGTGTCGATTTGATTGTAGGTGGCCGAACAGGGCCTATCAACCTTCTTCTTAGCTCTGTATTTAGGGTCGGGGCGAACGCAAATGCAGTGAGTTGGGAAAGTTACCAAGAGATCATCGAAAAACCACAAGTAAAGTGGTCAATTCCGCTCTCATTAGGTGATTCACATAAAGGGTTTGCTGTGATTGGTACAACCAACGCCTATTTTGAACATTATCGCTTTGGTGATAAAAGCAGTTTGGCGTTCGCCAATGGTCAACGTTTTGCTGGCACCTTTGATTTAGTCCTAGGTGCCGATGTAGCAAACAAACTAGGCTATCAATTAGGTGATGAGGTCATTATTTCTCATGGTGTTGGTAGCGTTAGTTTTAGTCACCACGATGCACATCCATTTAAGGTGACGGGGATATTAAAGCCGACAGGTACTCCTGTAGACCAAGCCATTCATATAGGCTTAAGCGCGGTAGAAGCTGTACACCAAACCCCTCAGCGCTCGCTAAGTCGTTCAAGTTTGAAGAAGCCTGCTTCAGATAAAGTAGTTGAATCGCAGACTCACGAAGGAAGTGAGCACGACCAGCATGAGCATGACCACGACCATCACGAGCAAGAGCATGGCCATCATGAGCATGAGCAAAAACAGGCAGATTCGCCACTCGTTCATCATGAACATGCAGAGTTAGCGCTTGAACCTAGTCAAATTTCAGCGTTTATGTTGGGTTTGCAGTCTCGCATTGCTGTGTTGCAAGTTCAAAGGCAAGTTAACCAATATAATAATGAAGCGTTATCCGCCATTATCCCTGGTGTTGCTTTAGCTGAGTTGTGGAGGCTAGTCGGCGCAGTCGAAAATGTGCTCCGCGTAATTTCAGCCGCAGTGCTCATTGCTAGCCTCTTGGGTCTTTGCACTATGTTATTGGCAACCCTAAGAGAACGGAAGCAGGAAATTGCAGTACTAAGAGTCATGGGAGCCAAACCTAGTTTTGTTTTCTGGTTAATTGAACTAGAAGCACTGACCATTGCCGCCTTTGCTTGTGTCAGCGGCTTAGCCCTTATCGTTTCTGGTATTTGGCTCAGCAGAGACTTTATGCTCGCAGAATATGGAATGGCCTTGAGTGTCGATATTTTCTCGGCACACACCGCAGTGATGCTTGGTGTTATTATGTTATCAACCTTTCTGATTGCACTCGTCCCTAGCTTCAGTGCTTACAAAAGTGCTCGACTGGTATAAACCTCAATTCGAAAATATTTTTTATCTTGAACATTGTTATTTGTCGTATTCGTAATCATATTGTGATGTATAACAGGTAAACAGGTTTTCGCAATGAGAATTTTGCTATTTTTAGGTACCAACATCGCAATAATGGTGTTGTTAAGTCTTGTTTTTAGTCTACTCGGTTTGGAAGGTGTTCTTGCTAGCAATGGCGTAGACCTCAACCTCCAAGCATTACTAGTGTACTCTGCAGTGATTGGCTTTAGTGGCTCTATCATTTCTTTGCTTATTTCGAAATGGATGGCGAAGCGGAGCATGGGGGTGCATATTATTGCACAAGCTTCTAATCCAACGGAGCGTTGGCTTGTCGATACGGTGAAGAAACAAGCTCAAGAAGCGAAAATAGGCATGCCAGAAGTCGGTATTTTTAATCATCCATCACCTAATGCGTTTGCCACTGGTTGGAACAAAAATAATGCCTTGGTTGCCGTGAGTACTGGCTTGCTGCATTCAATGAGTAAGGACGAGGTTGAAGCTGTGTTAGCTCACGAAGTCAGTCATGTTGCCAACGGAGACATGGTTACTTTGACTCTTATTCAGGGCGTTGTGAATACCTTTGTTGTGTTTCTGTCTCGTGTGATCGGTTTTATTGTGGACCGTGCCGTTTTTAAAGTAGAGCGCGGACATGGGCCCGCATTTTATATCGTGTCGTTCGTTATGCAGATAGTCCTGGGCATCTTAGCTACAGCAATCACTATGTGGTTTTCGCGCTATCGCGAATTCAAAGCGGATGCTGGTGGTGCGAAACTAGCTGGACGAGAAAATATGATTGCGGCGCTTGAGAAACTAAAACGTGGGAACGCAGAAGAAGCGATCCCAGAGGAAATGGCCGCATTTGCTATTAATGCAGGTAAAGTGTCGAAAATATTTGCGAGCCATCCGCCTTTAGACGAACGTATTCAGGCACTGAAGAACGCGCGTTAGGTGGCTGACTAACGCGCTCAGTCCGAGTGTTCTTCAATGATTTTGACCTTAGGTAAGGCGCTTTGAATATGCTGTTTTAAGGCGTCGAGCTGCTCTTTTGGAAAACAAAAACTCAGCACGACCCCCGGCTTTGCTTGGTTAAACGGTAATGAGCAATAGGCAATATCATCTTGGATATCGAGTACTAATTTGTTTACTTTTTCAATTTGTAAGTGCTTTTCTCCAAGCACTATTTTCCCATTGCTTACCTGCAAATACGCTACCGCGTCGTCGACTTTTGTAGCCATATCTTGTTGCTTAAATTCAGTCCAAATCAATAAAATCAAGAAAGCGTTTGAAATAGTCGACAAGCTTAGCCAATCAAAAGAAAGTCGAGTAAAAAAGGTTAAGGCAATATAGCCGACAAGCGTAATGACCCAAGCAGTGAGAATTTTTTTATGAGCGGGAGGAAGAGGTCTTTTAATGAGTAAAGGCATCGTTAAATCCATTTATAGTAGTGTTGAAAATGCACTGTTCGATCCTTTATCGACAGCACAGGGAAAATAACATAACTGCACTCAATTTAATATTTTTGTTGGCTGCAACAGAACTGTATTGCTTTAGATGATAAACTACGCGCCTTTAACCTTGCGCGGTCGTGTGCGCGAGGCATAATCATAAGGCGTAATGACACATTGGATGCTAGTGCTAAACCCTCTCTCATTGCAGGAATATTGCTTGCTCTTGCTGGCACATTGCTGTTTTCACTTAAGCCTATCGTAATTAAGTACGCCTATGACTTAGGGCTTTCAAGTGAACAAGTGATTGTACTTCGAATGCTAATGGCGCTGCCTTTTTACGCTGGCCTAATACTCTTTCTCTGGCTGCGTAATAAACCCAAGCGACACATTTATCTCTCTAATGTCATCCCAATTGGTGCATTAGGCGTGCTCGGCTATTTTGTTGCAAGTTACCTGGACTTACTAGGCTTGCAATACATCACGGCCCAACTTGAGCGTGTCGTCCTGTTTTGCTTCCCGACGATTGTTGTATTGATGTCTTTCTTTTTCTTTAAAACCAAGCTTCCTAAAAATATTTGGCTACTTCTTGGTATGTCTTATAGCGGAATTCTGCTGATATTTGGACATGACCTTAGCACGCTAGGAGCAGAGGTTGCTCTGGGTACCAGCTTAGTGTTTATGAGTGCTATAGCCTTTGCTATTTATGTGCTTTGGAGCAAACCGCTTATGACCAAAGTAGGTAGCCAGATGTTTACTAGTGTCGCGATGCTTGCGGCCAGTATTTTTATCTTTGTGTATTTTTCGATAAGCCAAGATATCAGCAGTCTGTCTGTATCAAACGAGGGCTATATTGCGGTAGCCAGTTTGGCATTTTTCTGTACGGTAATTCCCTCTTTATTAGTCGCAGAAGCGATTCATAAAATTGGACCTGAGCGAACGAGTATAGTGGGTACATGCGGCCCAGCAATGACTTCCGTTTTTGCTGTCTTTTGGTTGGGGGAAGCGTTTACCCTTTACCATGCCGCAGGCTTGACGCTCATCATTGTTGCTGTGGGCATCATGATGAGAAAAAATGAGGGTGAAAAGCAAGTTAAGGAGGCTTAAGTCACTCCACTCTGCTACTAAACTATACGGCGAATCTATCGCCGCTTATTTGGATTGGTAGAATTCGGTAACCTCATCGATGTAGTCTTGCCAAGTCTCGTTGGGTTGCCATATTGCCAACATGTCTTTCTTTGCCTTCGCTTCATCTTCGTTTAGTTGCGTGACTTTATATAAGTAGGTAAATACCGCACCACGCCAATTTAAACGGCAATGGGTCAACGTGATACCTTCATTACCTTTTGATGAGTTCATATAAGCGACATAATCGATAAAGTTTTGTAGGCTAGGGTCTTCCCATTCCACTTGAACATTGTAATAGCTCAGATCCAAAGACTGCATTAATGAACGTTCAGCTTTTAGAGTGAGCTATTCACTACCAATTTGTAGCGTACCATCCCAGTTCTCTGGAATGCCATGCAATATCAAATGCTCTGTCCATTTAATATGATGCTTAACGATGGGATCGTTTGGAGACAGTTTTCGAGCCTCTTTAAAGACTTCGAGAGCTTCACGTAACTTGCCTTCAATGCGTAACTCTAGGCCCAAATTGATTGCGACTGCGCGGTCGAGCCGTTCTTGTTGTAAATCATCTTCTAGGTGTTCGAGTATTTCAACTAACTTCAGAGGTTCTGTGCGGCCTTTAACTCTCACCCAATCGATTGTTCTTGATGCAAAAGCATAATCGGTAGTGGCAACCAATTGGTCTGACACAATTATATCAACATCGTAAATGGGCGCCAGGGTTTCTAAACGTTGTGCAATATTCACACTGTCGCCAATAACCGTTGTATCCATTCTATCGTCAGAACCTACTGTACCAATGATGACGGGACCAAAGTGGATACCTATGCCGATATTCACGGCACTATAACCACTTCTCTCACGGTGTTGGTTGTAGAGAAACAAAGCGCGGCGCAGTCCAATAGCCGCACGTATGGAGTCTTGTGCTTTATCTGAATCGGAACCTTCCGGATTATCGAACAAGGCCATAATAGCATCGCCGATAAACTTATCGATGAAGCCTTTGTTGTCATGAATGGGTGCATTCATCCGCAAAAAGTAAGAATTGAGAAAATTCATGAGCTCTTGCGGTTTCATTTTCTCTGATAGCCCAGTAAAGCCTCGAATGTCACAAAACATAATCGCAACATTATCTTCGTCGGCATGTCCGAGCTCCAGAGAGGCTCCTTGCTTAGCAATATGCTCTACAAACTGTCTTGGTACAAATTTTTGAAAGGTATGATTGAGGTGCATTGCTTGGTCAGCTTTTTGCTGATACGACTGTTTCTCGTTATCGGAATATTGTTGCAACTTATGCTTAGTACGCTTGGCTTTATAGGAGTAAAACACCCATAAAACTGTGCTCACTAGCGCATAAGTTGTTAATCCGATGACCCAATACAACACGTCTATTAAGTCCTTTTATTTCGCAGTGATTTGCTTGAATGCTCTGTCAGCAGCTTCAATGGTGGCATTAACGACATCTAAGGTGTGCATTTTCGAGACAAAGCCCGCCTCATAAGAAGCTGGTGCCAAATAAACACCTTCATTTAGCATGGCATGGTAGAACTGGTTAAACTGCTCTGTATTGCAACTAATGGCTTGCTTGTAGTTCGTCACTTTCGGTTCTTCGGTGAAGAATATTCCAAACATACTACCAGCTACATTTATGCTCATAGGTATATTATTCTGGTGTGCTGTATCTCGAATACCTTCAGCTAAAATACGAGTATTCTCAAAAATGCTATCGTAAAAACCTGGTTCGGCTAATTGAGTCAGTGCTGAAAGCCCCGCCGCCATTGCGATTGGGTTTCCAGATAATGTACCGGCTTGGTAAATTGGACCTGTTGGCGCAACGTGAGTCAGAATTTTTTTCTTACCACCAAAAGCACCGACTGGCATGCCACCACCGATCACTTTTCCTAAGCACGTTAAGTCAGGTATAACCTTGTAATGCGCCTGTGCACCGCCTAAAGAAACTCGGAAACCAGTCATGACTTCATCAAAAATGAGGACCGCACCGTAGTTGTCGCAGATGTCTCGCAAACCTTCCAAAAAGCCTTCAACGGGCGGAATACAATTCATGTTGCCAGCAACTGGCTCAACAATGATACAAGCGATGTCGTCGCCATGTTCGTCAAAGGCTTGCTGTACTGACGAGAGATCGTTGAAGTCTACCGTTAAGGTATGCTTTGCAAAGTCATCGGGCACACCTGGAGAGCTAGGAACGCCCAGTGTTAATGCACCAGAACCCGCTTTTACTAGCAGTGAGTCTGCATGGCCATGATAACAACCCTCGAATTTGAGGATTTTATTCTTACTGGTATATCCACGAGCTAAGCGTATTGCGCTCATTGTTGCTTCAGTGCCCGAGTTCACCATGCGTACCATTTCCATCGAAGGTACCAGCTTGCTGACTAACTCAGCCATTGTGATCTCAGCTTCTGTTGGTGCGCCATAGCTCAAACCGAATTCAGATGCTTCAATGACCGCTTTACGGATTTTTTCGTTATTGTGGCCTAATACCATTGGGCCCCATGAACAAATGTAATCAATGTAACGATTCCCATCAACATCCCACATATAGGGGCCATCTGCTTTGGTGATAAAGCGAGGTGTTCCACCCACAGCTTTAAACGCGCGTACAGGCGAGTTAACGCCACCAGGGATCGTAATTTGCGCTCTGGCAAACAGTTTTTCGGATTGTGTTGTCATATTAATTTTGGCCTTTATTACTATACCAGTGAACAGGTCTGTCGAAGTCGCTCACTTTATCTTCTACACCTAGCGTTAGCGCAAACAACGCCATACGCACTAGCACTCCATTGTCGGTTTGGCGGAAAATAGCGAGATTAGGGTTTAAATTGAGGTCGTTATCTAATTCATTCGCCTCAGCACGAGAATCACGAGGAAGCGGGTGCATAATGACGGTTTTAGATTGAAAGTGTTTTGTGTAAATTTGTTGGTTCAGGCGGAATTTGCCACGATATTTATTCGCTTCGTCCTGAGATGGAAAGCGTTCTTCCTGTATACGAGTTTGATAACAAATGTCAGTTTTATTGCTGCCTTCAAACTGATCTGTAATCGTCAGTTTGTGGCCCGCATTCGTGATCATATCGCAAATATAACTAGGCATGCTCAACTCTTTCGGCGAGATCAAAGTAAAGTGAATATTTTGATATAAGCAGAGTAACTTAGAGAGTGAATGCACAGTACGGCCAAATTTCAAATCGCCTATCATGGCAATGTGTAGACCATCGATACCTTCACCATGCGACTTACGTTCCTTCTCGATAGTATATAAATCGAGTAAAGCCTGCGTCGGGTGCTCGTTAGCCCCATCGCCACCATTGATTACTGGGACACGACTACCTTCGGCAAATTCGGCAACCGAGCCTGCAACAGGATGACGCATGGCAATAATATCTGAATAACCGCTGAGCACTCGTGCAGTATCATAAAGTGACTCACCTTTGGCTAAAGCTGAGTTACTCATGCCTGTGGTTTCTCGAACTTCGCCACCAAGCAGGTTGAATGCTGTACCAAAGCTGACGCGTGTTCGCGTACTAGGTTCAAAAAACAGATTGCCCAAAATGGCACCATCTAATACTTGCGTCCTTTTTTGACGCATCGCATAGGGAGTCATACTGTCGGCAACGTGAAAAACTTTCTCGATTTGTGCGCGGTCAAATTGACCTACACCAAGCACATGATTACCTGTAAACGCTGTCACTGATATTGCTACCTTGTCCCCAATCTTGAAGTGGGGCTGAGTTTACCAAAAAAGTGAGCCTTAAATCCTGATATTTCGACAAAAACATCAGAAAACTGTCAACTATATTGCTCAAGATCATATTCCAGAACTTGGTGCCGCGAACGGGACTAATAAAGCGTTAATAATCGGGCGGTTTTCTTGACGACCTTTCTTGCGTACTCGAGCAGTGCAGCCTCGTCTTGTTCATAGCTTAAACCTAACATGCTGCGCATGTGATAATCGCCTTTTAACAAATTAAAGAAGTCGATTGCGGCATCTTTGGCATCTGCATTACTCAGTTGCGTGCTAGGGTGTTTCATCAGTAACTGTGACACCAAATTAACACTGTGTAATGGACCAGCATCATAAAATAACTCGGCAACATGCTTATTATATTTTGATTCGCCGATCACTACCGAGTACATAGCAATGACTCGTTTATCATTCAATAATTGGATAAAGTTCAGCGCAATGTTCTGAAGAATATCTTCAATGGCTTGTTTTTCGACACAAATACTCGCTTCTTCAATCCGATATTCTTCGCATTTCGTTTCGATGACTGCAGTATATAAAATATCTTTGTTTTTGAAGTGAGAATATACAGTTTGTTTAGAAACCTCACTCGCCTTAGCAACCGCGTCCATAGAGGTTCGATCATAACCCTGCTGCAAAAATAATTCGCTGGCGGTATACAGAATTTGCTTACGCTTTTGATTACTTTTAGGCCTACCAACGGCTTTGGGTTTTACTTCGATCTGTTCAGACATACATTCTTTCGTTTTTTCTATTGTGCGTAGTAAACCAATTTAGCATAAAAATAGTAATCATACTAGACGGTCTAGTATTTATGGTTTAGCATTGCACGCTCTTGCCGTTAACAGTTCATTCTTATGGCATCGCTTCTTTCATCTTTGGAATGTATACATTATGAGTTCTACAGCTAAACAGGCTTCTGGCGCGGAAAGTGCTAAAAGCGAGAAGAGTGCAGAAAACGCCAACAGTCGCAGCGGACGCCAACATCTGATCTTACTGAGCGTCGGTAGTTTTTCATTGTTAGCTATCTTACTTCTCTTTTCTGGTGAAAAAACCGCTAATGCATTTTCAGAAGCAGAGTCGATGGTGATGCAGAATGCCAGTGTTGAAGTTCAGGAGATAATGCTTCAGAACGCTTACAGTAAACAACGTAAAGTATATGGCTTAATCGAATCAGCAACACAAGCAACGATCGGGTTTGAGTTATCAGGTGTCATTAACGAACTGTATGTGAAAGAAGGCGATTCAGTTGCCAAAGGTCAGGCTTTAGCTGGCTTAGATTTACAAAGATTGTTAGCGCAACAACAGGAGCTAGAGGCCGCATTGACGCGAGCTCAAGCAGATGCGAACCTTGCTAAACTTTCTAACAATAGAATTGCAGAATTAGTAAAGTCTAAATTAGAGTCTTCACAGCGTTTAGACGAAGCCGAAGCTAACTTAGATGCCGCAAATGCGGCGGTAAATGAGGTGATAGCAAGGCAAGAAAGACTGGCCGTTGAAATTGAAAAGTCAACGCTGAAGGCACCATTTGATGGTCAAGTGGTGAGTCAAATTTTAGACCCTGGTACGGTGGTTAGCAGCGGCCAAGGTGTGTTTTCAATCCTTTCCCAACAACGACTCGAAGCACGCATTGGCTTGCCAACAAATTCACCTTTGGCCTTAAAGATAGGTGAGGTTTACCCTTTGAACTTTAATGGCCAAGTATTGAATTCGCGACTAAGCTCCATCGCTAAGCAACGAAATCGAGCTACGCGAGCCATTGACGCTGTATTTGCCATAGAGTCAGTAGACTTGGAACAAACATATATTATGCCGGGCGATATCGTGTCACTTTCAGTTGATGTTGATGTCCAACACACTGGTGCGTGGGTTCCTGTTGCAGCACTGGCAAATGGTGTACGAGGCTTATGGACTTTGTTTATTGTAAGCGAAGTTGATGGAAAGCAGATTGTGCAACCAAGAAGTGTGCAGGTTGAATACATGGAACAAGATCGTGCATTTGTGTCTGGTGCGATAGAGCAGGGCGATAAATTAATCGTGTCGGGCTTGCAACGATTTACCCCAAATCAAGCGGTAAACAATGTCAGCGTGAAAACGGTAACGGGTCGATAGTGATGAATACTTCTTCACCCTGGTATACCACGTTTTTCCGTCGAGGCCATTTGCTGGTACTAAGTATTATCATTATTCTAGTGGCTGGCTTGTCTGCAGTACAAAACCTCCCTCGCCTAGAAGATCCGCGTATCGATCTACGTAATGTGTTAGTACTTACTTCATACCCAGGCGCATCAGCAGAAAGAGTAGAGGCCTTGGTGAGCGATGTTTTGGAAGACGAGCTTCGTGAGCTGTTTGAAATAAAAGAAATAAAATCGACCTCAAAATCGGGCTTTTCGTTTCTGCAAATAGAGCTCCAAGATACGGTTGATAATAGCAATAATCAGCAAATATTCTCGAAGATAAGAGACAGCATCGAGAATGCGTCTACCCGATTTCCCGCAGGCGTAAACAAGCCAATTTTGGAAGACAAGCGCGGAGCGACTGCTTTTACACTTTTAGTCTCTATGAATGCCGATATTCCCGAAACAACCCCTTTATCGGTTAGTGGCCGCTTAGCATCTGAGCTTGTTGACCGAATGAGAAATGTGGTGGGAACAGAATTAGTCAGAGTTTACGGCGAGCCCAACGAAGAAATTACAGTAACACTCGACCCACAAGCCCTTGCCGCAGCGGGTTTAAGTATTGAACAAGTGAGTCAGCGCATCCGCTCAGCCGATCCCAAATTGCCAGCTGGGGTTTTAAGAACATCACAAAAGAGCATCCGAATTCAGGTTGCTGAGCCACTTGAAAGCCTTGATATTATCTCAAATATTCCTCTGCAAGCGTCAGATAGCAGTTATTTGCGCTTGGCAGATGTCGCGAGTATTGAGCAGGGTTGGCAAACACCTGAAAGTGAAATTGCCATTGTTGATGGAAAGCGAACGATTTTCGTTGCCGCTCGAATGCAAACGACTGTTAGGGTAGATAAATGGACTACTGCTATCAAGCAGAGGGTTGATGAGTTTAACGAAGAGTTTGCGGGTACAGTGCAAGCGGATATGGTGTTTGAACAAAACACCTACACCGAAGCGAGATTGACCGAATTGACTGAAAACCTCTTGCTTGGTTCTTTGGTGGTGATGTTAGTCATTCTATTGTTCATGGGAGCTAAAGCGAGCTGGATTGTTGGTTTAGCACTTCCATTGTGTGCTGCTTTTGCGATTTTCTCCCTTAGCTTTTTCAATCAGCAAATTCATCAAATGTCTATTTTCGGTATTATCATCGCAATCGGTTTACTTATTGATAATGCGATTGTAATCACCGATGAAATTCGATTAAATCTACTAGATCAAGACAAAACACGGCTGCAAGCGCTTGAAAAGAGTGTGAGACATCTGTTTGCTCCGCTGCTTGCGTCGACGCTGACCACCGTTCTTGGTTTTATGCCGATATTTCTTTTGAACGGTAACATTGGCGACTTTATTAGTCCGATTGCGATTAGTGTGGTGATGGCACTATTGGGCTCTTTAGCCATTTCTCTAACAGTTATTGCTGCTTTAGCTGCACGCTTCCTGCCAAGAGATTCCGGAGTAGAGCACGCTTGGTATTTACGTGGATTGCAACTGCCAAGCGTATCTTCCGAGTTTTCAAAGCTCTTAGCCAAGTCAATCAAAAAGCCACTCATTGTCCTTCCTTCAGTCACTGTATTTTGTTTGTCGGGCTTTGTGTTGTCACAACAACTAGCGAATGTGTTCTTTCCGAGTGCAGATAGAGATCAATTTGAGATGTATGTTTGGCTGCCCTCAGGCTCATCGATTGAAAGAACGAAGAGTCTGACCTATGAAATGGATAGTTATATTCGTGACAAGGAGCGGGTTGAACAGGTGACGTGGTTGGTCGGTGGATCCGCGCCTTCGGTCTATTATAATCAGGTGATGACGCGAGACAATTCGCCGGAGTTTGCAAATGCGGTAATAACTGTAGATAGCGTGAGTGCGGCTGCCAGTATGATTACTCAACTGCAGTTTGAACTGCAAGATAAGTTTCCTCAGGCGAAAGTGGTAGTCAGAGCTTTTGGACAAGGTCCCCCTATTGCCGCGCCGATTGAAGTAGATATTTTTGGTCCCGACGTAGATACACTGAACGCCTTGGGTGAAAAGGTACGTTTGGCGATGACCAAGGTGCCGGGCATCACACAATCTACGGCATCAATTACGACAGGAGAGTCTGAACTGCACTTTGATGTGTCTGAAAATGAATCGTTTATTTCTCACTTATCGCTAAACGACATTGCTCAACAGTTACAAACCTCCTTAACAGGCACGGTAGGAGGCTCTGTTCTGCAAGGTACAGAAGAACTTCCTATTCGAGTCCGCGTGTCGGATCAACAACGCGCTAGTACACAAGAATTGGATGCATTGCCATTGATGAATACTTTGCTTGCACAAAACCAAGCCAGTGTTGGTGTGGCCGCCTTAGGCGAGATTACACTCTTGCCTAGCATCAGTGGTATCACGCGAATTAATGGGGTCAGAGTGAATAAAATTCAGGCCTTTTTATTACCAGGCATTCCCGCGATAGATGCAAGCAATCAGTTGCGTGACATCTTGGAAAGTGGGGAGTTAGTATTGCCGAAAGGATATCGGATCAAAATGGCAGGTGACGCCGATGAACAGCAACAAGCTCTGGGACAATTAGCGACCTATGCGCCGGTGTTACTCGTGTTAATGATTACGACACTTATCCTCACGTTCGGCAGTGTTCGCTTCGCTGGGGTGATTGGCGCTGTCGCAATCTTGTCCGTGGGCCTAGGTATGTTCAGCTTATGGTTGTCTGGCTTACCGGTTGGTTTCAACCCTTTACTGGGGAGCGCGGGTTTAATTGGTGTGGCAATCAATGGCTCAATTGTTGTTATTGCTGCAATTAATGCAAACCCACAAGCGAAATCAGGTGATACCGCAGCCATAGTTGATGAAACCATGAGTTGCAGCCGTCACATTCTATCTACGACGTTTACCACCGTCGGTGGGCTAATTCCACTTCTTTTGTTCTCAGAAGGATCTTTTTGGCCACCACTTGCCGTGGTTTTAGCCGGTGGCGTTGGCTTTTCTGTGCTCTTGTCGCTATTCTTTACCCCAACCCTAGTTGCGTTGTTGTGCAGAGTGAGAGAGCGTAAGTTGAAGAAAAAAGCGCTAAAAGACACGTCGGCAGTGCAAGTTTAAACACAGTAAAAAAGCATTTTAGAGACACTTGTGCCAAAACAAACAATGACCTTTACACAAAAAGTATTAAAATGGTGGCATACGGATTGTGCTTTTTGCCGCCGTTCCCGTTTAATAGTGATATGGGGAATTTTGATGTTGGTGTTTTATTTGTATGTCTGGAACTGATGATAGTATTTTTATAAAAGCAGCGTCGTCGCACAATGCGATGACTTCCTTGCTTGTTGGCTTTTCACTCATTGGCGCTGGGTCATTAGCTTTGATGTTGCTGCCAAAGATTTTTTTCCTTCCTGCTATCTTTATTATTAGTGGTGGTATCGTCGGTTTAATCATAGGCTGGTTTAAGATCAAAGAACCAGCCTTTAGCCTGCAATTAACTCGTGAACATATTATTTATCATCATCGTCGAGGCAAATGGCGCTTGTCATGGGAAAATATCCAGCGCATAGACGTGCCTCGTGTTACCAAAGGTATCGATCAAATTGATCTCGAAATGATTGGTTTCAGGCTGCGTGACAGTGACGTTTTTCTTGATGAAATATCGCCACGTTTGATCACATACTTACTTATGGAACAACGACCTTTAACAGTACAAAATCGAGATCCTAACTGTGCCACAGGTAATTGTTATGGCGATGATATGATTGAGGATGAAAAGTTTACCCGAAGCAGTGGCGAGGTGGTTAGAGGCGTAACAGCTATGTTTGGTAATCGCATGCAAAAACTGAATAGACAATTGGGCTTTGATATTTTCATTTCTACTAACGAAATCGATCGTGAGCCTCAAGCTTTTATCCGCTTATTAAAAGAGTGTCAGGAAAGCGCGGTCCAGAGTCAGCGAATGTCAGAGCTTACTCAAGATTAAATGGCTTTTCTTAGCAAGCTAGTCGCGGCTTTGCTAGTTTTTTGTTATCCAACAATGATTTGATTTCGACCATTGTCTTTGGCTTCGTAAAGCGCTTTATCAGCGCGGACTAAATTGTCATTTAGAGGCAGGGCGAGTTCTATTTGAACTAAACCAATGGAGACTGTTAGAGGGTTTCCCTTTAATTTATTAATGACAGGGTTTTCGCCAAGTATATTAATAAAGCTCCGGAATGCTTTCTCTGCTTCCACTTTGCTAGTGTGAGGTAAGCACACCAGAAATTCTTCTCCACCCATTCGGCCTACAATATCACTCACTCGAAAGTGCTGTAGACAGATTTGTCCAAATTCAGTTAATACTTTGTCTCCGACACCATGGCCAAATTGATCATTAATATGCTTGAAAAAATCGATATCGATAGCGGCAAGGGATACTTCATAACGATGTCTTTTCGCGCGGCTCACTTCTTCTTCGAGCCGTTTCAATGTGTATGAGCGTGAAGAAACGTTGGTTAATGAGTCGGTGTTGTAGAGTTTTTGAAGCTTACGCCTATGTCTTTTGCTGTTTAGGTAAAGCAGCAATAAAGATAAGACGAGAACGAGGCCTGCGATTGAGGCATACACATATATTTGTTGTCTTTGCTGAATAAGTATCTCTTGGGTTTCAGTCTGTTTCTGCAATACTTTGTTTAAGGCTTCTTTTTCTTTCAGTTCATATAGCGTGGTCAATTCGTGGAGTTTTTCGATATTCTGTTTGCGTGTAAATCGACGATAATCACCATACAGTTTCTTCAAAGCGATTAATGCTCCCTCGGTATTTCCTTGTAAGCGTAAGAGCTCCATTTTGGCGTAATCGAGCGACAATTGATGAGGAACCATCGAATCACCCTTCACATAGCTTTGCGCTAAACGAAGGTACTTGTCTGCCATCTCAAGATCTTGTTTTTGTAAACCAACTCTTCCAAGCGTAAAGTTCACGTCCATTAGCATGTATGGGTTTCCCGATTGCAAGAATAGTTCTCTTGCCTTCTCTAGCACTACGATTGCTTCATCCGCTTGTTGCTTTTGCAAATAATAGCCAGATAACTCTTTGTTGGCATAAGCACTGTATTGCCAAAAACCAATTTCTTCAGCCTTGGCGGCAGCTAAATGTAAAAGTGCTGCACCTTCTTCAAGTTTACCTATGTTTTTTGACGAACGTCCCATTCCATAGATGGCTTTGACTTCCATGACTTTGTTCTGTGTGCCACTAAATGCATCGCGCAGTTTGGTGTATTCATTTAAGGCTAACTCATCTTGACGAGTGTATTCATAGACGAAGCCCTTGTAATAATCCATTGCGGCCGCTTCGGTTTCTAAGGAGTGTGTTTCGCTCAACTCTCTGGCAACTTGAAAGTTAGCCATGGCTGACTCATTTTGGCCAAGCGTTAAATGTTGGATTCCTCTAATGATATGAGCTTTAAACAGCAATTCGTAATCTTTCCTTTGGTCCGCCCATTCTATCGCTTCCTGTGTTAGCTCAGTGCCTTTTTGCGTTTCGCCGAGTTGGTCAAAAGCCTCTGCTTTGTATAAATTAAAGTACTGAGTGAGCCAGGGTTGGGGGTACTTGGATACCAAAGCCAGTCCTTGTTCGACATGTTCCAGCGTTTTATTAAACATCACTAAGTTGGCATAAGCTTCGGCAAGCAATAATTGGTATTCCGCCTGACTCTCGGGGCTTAAAAATTCCGACTCTGCAGCAATGATCCTTTTTAGGCTAGCTTCAGGTTCAGACTTGAGTGTGCTGCGTAAGTGCGAGGATTGTTCTGACCAAGAGTGAATTACCCTTGGAGAACCTAAGCGATGTTCTTTGATGGCTTGGCTTTGTTTACCCTGTAACGCTGAGCCGTAGTCAGCAGCTTGGCTTACCGATATGAGTAAAGAAAGCGATAGGAACAAAATGACACGGCAGGTGGGCCTGAAGTGATAAGCAGACAATATCAACATCCTTAGGACCGTATAATATTAGTTGGTGTTTGTTGCATTGTTCTCCATTGCTCGATGATTGCATCAGCTTCGAGTAATATCGAAGATATCAGTTTCTTTATGTGCTGAGTTTGGTTTCGTTTCAGATTACTCTCTGTATCAAAACATAACTTTTGAAAAGTACTGGCACCGGTATATGCACTCGCACCATGCAGTTTATGTATGCATGCCTCTAGTTTATTGAAGTCTTGGTGCTGCCAGTGAGTTTCGATTTCGTCAATTGCGTTTGGTAGCATGGCAACAAAGCCTTGTAAAAATTCATGTGCACCCTCTTCATTGCCATTTGCCTTTCTTACGGCTAAGGGCCAGTTGATTGCATTCGCAAGTGGTTCTGCAATATCACAACCTTGACACCAGTTCTTGATAGTATCTATAAGGCCTTCTAAATTGACAGGCTTCGGTAAATAATCGTCCATTCCAGAAGCTAAGAAGCGTTCCTTTTCTTCGGGAAATGCATGCGCTGTAATGGCAACGATGGGGGTACCCAAATTCAAGGCTGTCTTTCTGATGTGCTGTGTTGCTTCTAAGCCATCCATGTTTGGCATTTGTATATCCATGAAAATAAGGTCATATTCATTCTTGGTACACATCTCCACTGCCTGAGCACCTGATGTTGCCGTTTCTAAGGTGACGGGAGAGTCTTTTAGCCACGTATCTAGCAACTTCAGATTAAGTTCCATATCATCAGTGGCGAGCACTCTAGCAGCGGGCAAATGACGTAATTGCGATTTACTGCTCTTGTCTTGCAATTCGATTGGTGCAGAATCAAGGTCATTCAGACTCTTCAGTGTCAGAGGTGCTCTGAGGACGACAGGTTGATTCACGCTGCGGCCTAATTGATGTCTTTCAGGAGGAGGGCCGGAGTATAAGAATACCGTTTTTCTGGTGGCGATTTTTCTGATCCGATTAATAACGCTGGTGCGCTCACTCACCCGGTATAAAGGAAGTGTACAGAAAACATAGTCATAGGGTATGGTGGTTTTTTCAAAGACCTTCAATGAATCATAGGTGTAGGTATCAAAGCCAATGCCCTTTAAAAGGCGTGTGGTAATCTTTCGTGTGACTGGGTTTGGATCGTAGACACCGGCGCGCTTCCCTTCAAATCGACTTTGGTTACTAGGTGTTAGCTGATTATTTAAGAGCTTAAACGGTAGGTTGATAGTAAACCGGCTACCCTTTGAGTAAACGCTCTCTACTTCAATACTCCCCTTCATTAGAAAGGCCAGTTCTTGGCAAATGACTAAACCCAAGCCTGTCCCTTGAAACGAACGATTTAAATCATCGTCAATTTGGTTGAATGGTTTAAACAGTTTCTTCTTATCTTCTTCACTAATCCCTATGCCGCTATCCTCTACCTCCAAAGACAACATACATTCATCATTACCGAACTTGAAAAAACGAGCTCGCAGTGCAATCTCCCCAAAATTGGTAAATTTAAGCGCGTTGCTCAAGAGATTACTCAGCAGTTGTTTGATCTTAAAGCTGTCACCAATCAACACCGCAGGTAATGGACCAATATCGAAAATAAATTCGAGCTGTTTTAAGTGAGATGATTTTGCCATGAGGCTAGCGATATCCTCAAGAGCATCGCGCGGTGAGAAGGCTTTTTGGATTAAGTTCAATTTGCCCGCTTCCATCTTAGAGAAGTCAAGAATGTCGTTAACGATGGTGAGTAGATCGGATGCGGCGCTATTAATGATGCGCACATGTTCATCTCGTTCCGCTTCATTGGATTTGTCTTGCAGCTCTTGGCTGAAGCCAATTATTGCATTCAGCGGGGTGCGTATTTCATGCGACATATTTGCTAAAAACTGGCTTTTCACTTCACTTGCTTTGATTGCCTCTCGGCGAGCAAGGTCTAAATGCACATTCTGCTCTTCAATTAATAAGAAATTATTTTCTGCATCAGAAGAGGCCTGCTTCACTTCAACTTCTAACTTGAATCTAATCTTGATGATTAATGCGAGCACAAAACACAAGGTGAGGGCGATTAAGGATATTTGGAAGGTATAAGTAGTCACCAAGTTTACTGGTAGTTTTCCGGCAATAAATAAACTACTAAAGACCGAACCTAAAGCTAAGCATAACCAACCAATTAGGACCGTTTTTGCCGGCCTAAATTTCTCATTCATCATTTGGAACGACAATGCGATGTTGACGAACAAGGTTGCAAATCCCATCCCTCGTATGGCCAGCGCTTGAATAACATCGCTAAACCAAGAAAACAGAACGCCGAAAAAAGTGAATACTAAGGGAATGAACAAAAATTTCACCAAGTGATACTTTGTTTGTGAGAACTGAGAGCGAGGTAAAAATAAAAGCGTAAATAGGTTTGCAAAGATACAAATTAAAGGCAGCAAAATGTCCAGATTGTGAAAAATTTTGATAGCGTGCAATTCTGGAGGGAGGAGCTGTGAATGACCACTCCAGACCATTTGCCAAAGAAACACCAAACCGACTAAACCAAAAAGGACGAGTGCACTGAGCTCTTTTTTATCAACCAGCACTGCAATGCAATATAGACCGACTAGGAATAATGCACCGTAAAAAGCGCCCCAAATCAGATAGTCTAGCAAGACTGAGCCCTGAAAAGCCTGTTCGGCTTGTAAGTGAATGGGCACCACTAGAGGGATGCGCTCAGATTTCACAAACATATACACATCGTACTTACCTTCAGACTGCAATGAGAGTTTAAAGGTAGGAGTGCGATAGTAATGTTTACTTTGGCTGCGACCTCCACTCTTTTGGTATACAAGTTCATTGTTCTTAAGCAGATATAAATCGACTTGATCTAATTGAGAAAATGCCACCGACATTACCCATTCAGTATTACTGGACTTATTTTGTATTGTCCCAAATAACCAAGCACCCTCTGGGTTAAAGCCAAAATTTGGAATATGATAGCTTTGGTAGGGGAGGTTTGTGCGACTACTCTTAAATTCGTCGAAGCTTAACGAGCGATTACTTTGCATGTAAACAGCAAGAGAGGACGAGATTTCTTGTTCAGTTTGTTGATCTTCTAGCAAGATCGGCTCATTTGCTTTTACAGAAAATGCAAAGGTGAGCAGGAAAAACCAGCTTGTCAGGCGAAGTATTGTTAGTTTAGACACAAGATTTGTTATGCTGAGAGCGAAAATAATATAACATGGTGCTAATATAGGTTTTGTAGAGACATAAGTACAGCTTGTTTATTCTCCAATACGTTTACAGCAAAGCGTTTTCTCGAAGAGCAGCTTGTTCTCATGTCTAGTGTTGTGCACCCAATAAGAATAATTAAATAGTCAATCATGAGTAACGAAATAACGATCTCCCACGACGGCATCGAGCAGCTACCCTTAAGCCGATTTACCGAAGATGCTTACCTGAATTATTCCATGTATGTCATCATGGATAGAGCATTACCACATATCGGCGACGGTCTGAAACCGGTTCAACGACGCATCATTTATGCGATGTCTGACTTAGGTTTGAGTAATAATGCTAAATATAAAAAGTCTGCAAGAACAGTCGGTGATGTGTTAGGTAAGTTCCATCCACATGGTGACTCAGCTTGTTATGAGGCCATGGTATTGATGGCGCAACCGTTCTCTTATCGCTACCCATTAGTCGATGGTCAGGGCAACTGGGGTGCGCCAGATGATCCTAAGTCATTTGCTGCTATGCGTTATACCGAAGCCAGGTTAAGTAAGTTCAGCGAAGTCTTACTGACAGAGCTTGGGCAAGGCACCGTCGATTGGAATCCTAATTTTGATGGCACACTACAAGAACCGAAAGTACTGCCGGCGCGCTTACCACACATTCTTTTAAATGGCGTTACCGGTATCGCAGTCGGTATGGCGACCGATATCCCACCGCACAATGTACGAGAATTAGCGAATGCTTGTTGTTCATTGCTCGACAATTCGAAAACTGAATTAAGCGAGCTCTTAGAAATCGTTCAGGGTCCTGATTACCCAACTGATGCTGAAATTATTACACCGAAATCAGATATACAAAAAATATATGAGACAGGTCGTGGTTCAATAAAGATGCGAGCTGTTTATCATGAGGAGAACGGTGATGTAATTATTACTGCGCTACCTCATCAAGCCTCTGGTGGTAAGGTACTAGAGCAAATAGCGGGTCAAATGCAAGCTAAAAAGCTGCCTATGGTCAGTGATTTACGTGACGAATCAGATCATGAAAATCCAACCCGCCTAGTGGTGACACCACGTTCAAATCGTGTTGATGTTGCACAATTAATGCAACACTTGTTTGCCACCACCGATTTAGAAAAGAGTTACCGGGTTAATATCAATATGATTGGCCTAGATGGTCGCCCTCAGGTAAAAGATCTGCGTTCAATCCTCAATGAATGGTTAGTTTTCCGAAAAGATACGGTTACTCGTCGCTTACAATTTAGACTTGATAAAGTATTGGCGAGATTACACATTCTTGAAGGTTTGTTGATTGCGTTCTTAAACATAGACGAAGTCATTCACATCATTCGAACTGAAGATAAACCTAAACCCGTTTTAATGGAACGCTTTGGCCTTTCAGATACTCAGGCAGAAGCTATTCTAGAGTTGAAGTTACGTCACCTCGCTAAGCTGGAAGAGTTTAAAATCAAAGGCGAACAAGACGAATTGGCGAAAGAGCGAGATAGCTTACAGTTGCTGCTTAGCTCTGACAGACGTTTAAAAACCTTAATTAAGAAAGAAATTATTGCCGACGCCGAAACCTATGGCGACGAGCGTCGCAGTCCTATCGTTGAACGCGCAGAAGCTAAAGCCATTTCGGAAAAAGAATTAGTGCCGTCCGAGCCTGTCACAGTCGTTGTATCTGAGAAAGGTTGGGCACGTTGCGCCAAAGGCCACGACATTGATGTTGAAGGACTGAGTTATAAGTCAGGTGATAAATACCTGTGCAGTGCGAAGGGGCGAAGTACTCAGTTAGTCGCCTTTATCGATTCATCGGGTCGCGCTTTCTCTTGTGACGCGCACGGTTTACCTTCAGCGAGAAGCCAAGGCGAGCCACTCACTGGGCGCTTTAGTATTGTCGGCGGTGAAACCGTTGAGCATGTGGTGATGGGGGCGGACACCCAACAATACCTCATTGGCTCAGATGCTGGCTATGGTTTTGTTGGTAAGTTCTCAGACATGGTCAGTAAAGCGAAAGCAGGTAAAGCATTTGTTTCTCTGCCTACTGCAGCCAAGGTGATTCGTCCACAGCCAGTCACAGATGTGAAAACAGATTGGTGTTTATGTATTTCTAACGAAGGCCGCATGCTTTTATTCCCATTACGAGATTTACCTGTACTTGGTAAAGGTAAGGGGAATAAGTTAATGAACATCCCATCTGCTAAAGCAAAAACGCGAGAGGAGTATCTAACGGTCCTCACGGTAGTGCCTGAGAATGCCGATGTGAAGGTGTTTGCTGGCAAGCGAGGCATGACCTTAACTGCAAACGACTTGACTCATTATCAAGGTGAGCGTGGTCGTAGAGGCAATAAACTCCCTCGTGGACTGCAACGGGTCGATTCAATTGAGATTGAACTACCTAAAGCGAAAAACGCGAGTGATGTTGATGCTGAGTTACCTGATAGTAGCGGTGAAGCACCAAGCACAGAATAAAGCTTAGCCTCTAGGCAAACCTTCATTACTTTCATTTGTATGACTTTGAGGCGCATTACTTTGATGCGATGCGCCTTGGCTCACCTCACCATCTACTCCCACACTCACTGGCCCGATTTTGCCAAACCCTTGCATTTTCTTTTGGGGATTGAGCATTGTGATGCGCGTTAAAATCAGATTGTTGGGGTAGGTGATCGTTTCGTTATCATCGGTTAATAAGCGAATATTGAACAGGTTAACCTCTATGATGGTGCCTTCAACAAAGTTGTCACCCTCAAATATACGGACAAAATTACCTCGACTATATGATGGCTGAAACAAGAGAATAAAGTACGCTGTGATGTTACTCAGCAACGACCAGTTAGCAAATAATGCGACGCCAGTCACAGTAATCAATGACGTTGAAATCAGTAACAAGCCAGAAAAATCAATACCCCAGACGATAAATAGGCAAGCAAGAGTGATCGTACCTACAATGATACGGACGATGTTAAAAGCCTTCTTTGCGCTCTCTTGGCTGAGGCGACTAATCTTCACTCCACTCTTAATTTTCGGTAGTGTCCATTTAACAATAACGAGGTGCAGCGTAACCACAGCAGCAGACCACAGAATGCTCACGTAATATTGGCTAATCCAATTGTTAAAGGTACTTAGGAATGATATTTCTTGCATCAATTCGTTCTCATGGTTTCGATGTTAGGAATACAGAATTAGGTTAAAAGTAAAGCCAAACGGTGTTACTGTGCGTTTATATTAACCTGAACTTTATGTAAGTCGCGCTAAGTTATCATAGCATCATCAAGTTTACACCATTACTCTCGTTCCTACTTAGCTTAGCTACTTATTAGGATTTTCGTTGGTATCATCATGCAGTGAATTAAATTGTGTGGCGATAAAAATAAATGTATCCAAACATTAAAAAACAGGATATATAGTCGCCACTATTATCACTTGCCAATCATTAACTGAGTCAAGGACCATTATGAAAATTGCAGTGTTGTCGAGAAACCCGAATCTATATTCAACCAAGCGTCTGCTGGAAGCAGGACAGCAGCGAGGGCATGATGTGTCCGTGATTGACACTATGCATTGCTATATGGATGTAACCAGTGCAAGGCCATCGGTGCGTTACAAAGGTAAGGCACTTCCTCGCTTTGATGCTGTTATTCCAAGAATAGGTGCCTCAGTGACGTTTTATGGCACTTCAGTCGTGCGTCAGTTTGAGATGATGGGCACTTATTCTATCAATGAATCTGTGGCGATAAGTCGCTCTCGAGACAAGTTGCGTTCCTTGCAGTTATTGTCTCGCAAGGGTATTGGTATGCCACGCACCGGTTTCGCTAATCATCCAGACAAAATTGACGATCTGATTAAGAATGTGGGTGGTGCGCCGGTGGTGATTAAATTGCTGGAAGGTACACAGGGTATCGGTGTGGTACTAGCTGACACTGCAAAGGCGGCTGAATCTATTATCGAAGCGTTCATGGGCTTAAAAGCGTCAATTCTGGTCCAAGAATATATTGAGGAAGCGGGTGGCGCTGATATTCGTTGCTTAGTTGTAGGGGGTAAAGTTATCGCTGCAATGAAACGCCAAGGTGCGCCGGGTGAATTCAGATCTAACTTGCACAGAGGTGGCTCTGCAAGTTTAGTACGCCTTTCTCCGGCTGAGCGAAAAACCGCTGTTGATGCCGCAAAAACCATGGGACTAAACATGGCTGGTGTGGATATTTTGCGTTCCAAAAATGGACCTATGGTGATGGAAGTAAACTCCTCACCTGGGCTTGAAGGTATTGAAAAAGCAACCGGCAAAGATGTGGCAGGCATGATAATCGATTTTATTGCGAAAACGGCGACGCCAAACAAGACTAAAACGAAAGGTAAAGGCTGATAATGAAACGCGAAGACTTCGTCATTGGCGGAGAAAAAATTAAAGCTGGCGAGCAAAGGCGTCTGCAGTTAGAAATGCCGCCACTGTACACCGACACAAACATGGGTATTCCTGTGTTTGTTCAGCATGGAAAACGACCGGGGCCGACATTATTTGTGAGTGCAGCTATTCACGGCGATGAGCTTAATGGTATTGAAATTGTTAGCCGTTTAATTAAAAGCAGAGGCATTAAGAACCTTAGAGGCACTCTCATTGCGATCCCAATGGTGAACGTGTACGGCGTATTAAATCAAAGTCGATACTTACCAGATAGAAGAGACCTTAACCGTTGTTTTCCGGGTAGTAAAAAAGGCTCTTTAGCAGGACGGATTGCACGATTGTTCTTGGATGAAATCGTGAGTAAGTGTGATTTTGGCATCGACCTTCACACTGGTGCTATTCACCGTTCCAATCTACCCCAGATAAGAGCAAATTTGGATGACCCAAAAACGCTTGAGATGGCCGAAGCATTCGGTGTACCGGTGCTTCTTAATGCGGACATCCGAGATGGTTCGTTGCGACAAGCTGCCGCAGATGAAGGCGCGAAAGTGCTTTTGTATGAGGCCGGTCAAGCACTGCGTTATGATGAGTTCTCCATCCGAGCCGGTGTTAAAGGTATTATCAAGGTGATGAGAAACATTGGAATGTTGAATGGCGTCAAAGCGCGAGGCCACACTATTCGTCCATTCGTTGCTAGACAGAGCGGATGGGTGAGAGCAAATGAAAGTGGTTTTGTTATGCACAAAGCACAATTAGGGGATCACGTTGAAAAAGGAGATGTATTAGCGATAATCTCCAACCCCTTTGGTGAGCAGCTTGGCACCATGTTCTCACCAAGTACTGGGGTAGTGATCGGCAAACAAAACATCCCGTTGGCGCAGGAAGGGGAAGCAATTTATCATATTGCATACTTCAGTAAGCCTGACGAAGTGGCTGAGCATGTTGAGATGCTACAGGACAATTTGGTAGTTCCAGATTATGCCGCAGGAATGAACAGTTAGGCAGCAGTATGACGCTGTTCTTGCCTTAGATAACGAGAGTGATACATGAAAAACAAAGTGATGGTGGGCTGCTTGGAGCAGTGCGATTTACCTGATTTGAAAATCCAAGGGCTGCATGTGCGAGTAGATACTGGCGCGGCAACATCATCCTTGCATGTGGATAATATTGAAGAGTTTGAAGAAGATGATGCATTATGGATAAGTTTTGATTTACACCCAGATATCCATGACGTAAAAAGGCTGACTCGTTGTAAAAGCAAGGTTGCTGGAAAGCGCAAGGTGAAAAGCTCCACTGCAACTAAGCAGAAGCGCTATGTTATTGAAACTGAAATAGTGATGGCTGAGCAGCGTTGGACAATTCAATTGACCCTAACCGACCGCTCAGAAATGACTTACTTGATGTTACTGGGCCGAGAAGCAATGTCAGGTAGATTCACTGTCGACCCAGAGTTAGAGTATTTACTCTAACTGGCGCTAACATTTGTATTGGTGCTTTCGAAGATTTTATCAGCAGAAGCTGCTACAAAACCTTGATAATATTCACCGTTGCTTAATTTATAACGCTGAGCAAATTCATAGAAGCAACTTGGTATAGATAGCACACCATCACTAAAAGTCACATCGGCGGAATCCGCCATTGTAGAAGACTGTGCGAGGCATACGTCTTCTCCACCTTTAATCTCACCACCAGAAGTGTTCAATCTGAAACCCGCATCTTTCAGCTTACTATTCACGTCACTTAGCTCATCAATACTGTTAAGATGATTCACACTGACGGTGAAATGATTTGCGCGATATCCCCATGCTGCCATCCACGCTGCATACTCGGATTCTGCAAGCAAGGTCTTGTAATCTGCTTGAGAAACCTGCCAGTGAGTGCCTGAATACAGAAAGTCATCTTGTGTAGTTACCATTGGATCTATTTGGTCAACAAGCTTATGAATAATGGCCTGCGCAGTATCGCTAAGCTCTTCAACACGAAGCTCACTAATAAATACTTTAGGGTTCGTCAGGTCCGCATGCTCAAAGTGCATCGCGGTCAGTTTCTTACTTGCGAAGTCATAATCACCTTTTTGCTCATAACCTAAGCTAAGAAAGTGCGCTGCCAGCTTTTCCAAGTTTACTTTCTCAGTGTTAAAGGTGCGCAGTGCAATGTGGTCATTTACAATATCTGTCTGACCAGTAGCGTTACCCAAGAGCTGATGGATTTTATCCGCTGACGGTGTAATTTTTATGTAGTCTGCCCATAAGCCAGCAAACAAAGCGTCGATACTATTATGCATGACTATTTCCTTAGAATGTTAAACCAGGACTTAATGAAGAGGGTAACGTAACTACATCAAGTTCAACTGAAGCGACTGGGTAAGCGCAATAGTCGGCAGCGTAGTAAGCACTAGCTCTATGGTTGCCACTTTCACCTATACCACCAAATGGCGCTGCGCTGCTTGCACCGGTTATCGGTCTATTCCAGTTAACAATACCAGCACGAATTCTGGCAAGAAAGTAATCATAATCTTCCTTACTATCTCCCAATAAGCCTGCAGATAAACCAAAGCTTGTGTTATTGGCCTGTTCAATCGCAGTATCAAAGTCAGTATAACGAACCACTTTAAGTAAAGGACCGAAGTGCTCTTCATCTGGCATTTCAGTCACTATATCAGTTACATCAATAATACCTGGTGTAACAAAGCCTGTGTCTGTATCTGTATGTTCTAATTTTAATAGACTTTTTGCGCCTAAATTGAGTAAGTCTTGTTGCGCACTTGCCATTCCTGCAGCCGCTGCTGCACTGATCATAGCACCCATAAATGGCTGTTCTTCAGCATCGTAATGGCCGACTTTTATTGCCTTTGTTACTTCTAAAAGGCGCGCTAAGATCTTGTCGCCTTGTTCGTTACTTTCTATGAATAAACGGCGAGCACAGGTACAACGCTGTCCACTAGTAACGAATGCTGATTGCACGATATCATGCACAGCGGCGTCTATATCAGCTACTCCCTTAACGATCAGTGGGTTATTTCCGCCCATTTCTAATGCTAGGATCTTGCCCGGGTGGCCTGCAAATTGTTCGTGTAAAATTTTACCCGTGCGTGAGCTACCAGTGAAAAACAGGCCGTCAATGTTTTGATGGCTTGCTAAGGCTTTACCTGTCTCAATTTGGCCTTGAACAAGGTTTAAAACACCTGCTGGCAGTCCCGCTTTTTCCCATAGTTGCACGGTAAACTCAGCGACCATTGGGGTCAGATCACTTGGTTTGAAAACTACTGTGTTTCCTGCAATTAAAGCAGGTACGATGTGCCCATTAGGTAAATGACCGGGAAAGTTATACGGTCCAAACACAGCGACAACACCATGTGGTTTATGTCTAATTATCGCCTGCCCAACGGGCATTGCGTTTTCGACGGTACCGGTACGCTCATGGTAGGCCTTCTCAGAAATCGCGATTTTGCCCATCATAGCTGCGGCTTCAGTGGCTGTTTCCCACTCTGGTTTACCTGTTTCTTTGGCGATGATCTTAGCCAAGCTCTGCTTATTTTCTGCCAGTAATTCAGCAAACTTTTTGATAATACTAAGGCGTTCTTCTACTGTTTTCAAAGACCAGCTAGGGAAGGCAGTTCTGGCAGCAGCAACAGCGTCGTTGACCTGTGCTTCGGAGGCTGCTTTAGCAGACCAGATAACCTGGTTTTTGGCAGGATCAACTGAATCGATAGTGTGGCCAAGGCCGGCTATCCATTTACCATCAATGTAATGTGTCGTGTCTGTCATGTATCACTCCTAATGCTTAGTATTTGCGGGTGAAAATCGAATTGAATCGCCATCTTTGATGCCTAGTGCGGAGGCGGTCAGTCTTTCTATTGCAACTTTATTGGCGTCAACATAGGCAACTTCTGCTATACATGCGCGAAAGTCTTTAACCGAGGTATTAATGGCGAAACAGGTTTCACCATCGGTTTGGGCTAAGTTATCGTTGATGACAATCGTTGCTTTGCGACTTGCTTGCACTGTGGCGACTTGATTAACGTCGGCCTCAACAGTAGGGCCTGCATCAAAAATGTCGACGTAGCCTCTACATTTAAAGCCTTCTTGTTCTAATAAACGTAAAGCGGGTTTAGTTTTGTCATGTACCTTGCCGATACTATCTTGCGCCGCTTTACTGAGTAGGTTGACGTAGATGGGATACTTCGGCATTAATTCTGCTATAAAGCCTTTCTTGCCAATGCCTGTAAGATAATCAGCTGTTGGGAAGTCTAATGAGAAGAAGTGTTCTTCTAACCATGCCCAAAAAGGTGAGCGACCTTTTTCATCACTAATACCACGCATTTCAGCAATCACGATTTCAGCAAAACGCTCATGATGCTCAGCCATGAATAAAAAGCGCATTTTGGATAAAAATCTGCCATTTAGGCCCTGTCGTGCATTCTCTCGTAGAAATAAGGTACAAATTTCACTGACACCAGTATAGTCATTGCAAAAGTGCAGTATTTCCACGGTGTTATGCACATTTAACTCTCTTGATGCATGCACTACCTTGCTCACATGGTAATGATAGAAGGCGTCTTCCAAACCGACAGTTGCCTCGATACCTGAAGTACCGACGACTTGGCCGGTTTCCGTATCTTCCATTACGAACAAATAGCTTTCTGGCCCAGGGACGGTTGGTGTCGATGCGATAGCATCTATCGCTCGACTGATTTTTCGTTTGAGTAACTCTTCATTCACCGGCAATGATGTAAAGCCAATACCCGACTCCTCTGCAATCTCGTACAGAGCTTGATAGTCGTCGGCTTTGATAGGGCGGATGATTTTCATCGAAGTATCCTTCTCAAAAGACTGTGTATAGTTGCGCGATTAACCCGCTACAACTGCAGCTACGGCTCGTTCAAACCGAGCTAAGCCTTCAACAATGTCTTCATCAGGAATAACCAATGAAGGTGCAAAACGAATCACGTTCATGCCAGCAACAAGGCACATAAGGCCTTCACTATTAGCTGCAACCATAAAGTCGCGCGCGCGGCCCGCATACTCTTCATTCAGTGCGCAACCCAATAGCATACCTTGGCCTCTAACTTCACTGAATACGTGATACTTGTCGTTGATTTTCCCAAGAATTTCGCGATAAAGCGCTTCTTTTTTAAGAACACCTTCTAATACTTCTGGTTGGTTCACTACGTCAAGCGCTCTTTCGGCAACAGCACAAGCCAGCGGGTTACCGCCATAGGTACTGCCATGAGTACCCGGCTTCAAGCTGTTAGCGATATCGTTTGTGGTAAGCATTGCGCCAATTGGGAAGCCGCCACCTAGAGATTTCGCAGTAGTAAGGATGTCAGGAACAACATTCACGCCCATATATGCGTATAAGTGACCCGTTCGGCCTACGCCAGACTGGACTTCATCAAAAATTAGCAGTGCGTTGTGCTTGTCGCATAACTCACGAACACCTCTTACGAATGCAGGGTCTGGTACGATGATGCCGCCTTCGCCTTGAAGTGGCTCCATCATGACAGCGCAAGTGCGTTCTGACATCATTTCGGCCAGCATTTCTAAGTTATTGAACTCACAATGTTCTACTGCACCGGGCTTAGGGCCAAAGCCATCGGAGTAAGCAGGTTGACCACCTACCGTCACGGTAAAGAAGGTGCGACCGTGGAAGCCCTGCTTAAACGAAATAATTTGGTCTTTTGCTTCGCTATGGTGATCGATTGCGTATCTGCGAGCGAGTTTAAGTGCTGCTTCATTGGCTTCAGCACCAGAGTTTGCAAAATATACTTTGTCTGCAAAGGTTGCGTCACATAACTTTTTGGCTAAACGCATTGCTGGTTCATTTGTAAAAACGTTACTTAAATGCCACAGCTTAGCGCCTTGCTCTTGCAAGACCTCAACCAGTTCAGGATGACAATGACCCAAAACGTTGACTGCAATTCCTCCTGCAAAGTCGATGTATTCTTTCCCTTCTTGATCCCATACTCGAGAACCTTCGCCTCGAACGGGCACCATCTCTGCTGGGTTATAGTTCGGTACCATTACATCATTAAACGTTGCGCGAGTTACTTGCATACAAAACACCTCTTTGCGTTGATTCTGTGCGCTAATGTTGACCTTGTCTCACTAGCGAATTGGCCGAGTAGTATGCCAGAATATAGTCACAAAGTAAGCAAGAAATTTGCTTTGAGGCCAGTAAAAATAGGGGGTATGCAAGCATTTGCAGTTTTATTGCATATTTATTTGATGTGCAAAGGACAGCATCAATTTGGTGTTATGTCGTGACCAATCGAAGTATCAGTTGAAGGGCTGCTTGATGATAGAGTACACACGCGAGGGTTTGTCGACATTGACAAGCTTCCTTACTTATCCAGTAATTTCAGACTATTGTTTTACTTTTCGAAAAGAAGACTGGGCATAAGCATTCAAAAATAATTCTTAACAATCTAGAGAAGTGAGCTTGTTAAAGATGAATAAAGGTGCTGTTTTTATTCTGTTAAGGCTTTTGGCGGCGTGTGATGTTCCGGAATATTGATTTCAAGGCCTGTTAAATTGGTTTTCATCAACAACACGACGTCGTCAGACACAATGCCAAAATTTCGTAAATATAGCATCGAAGTTTGTTTTGACATGAGGCCATTAGCCTTCATCATTTTGAACTGCATATAGCCTTGGCAGCGGAAAAGAAGATCTGTCAGCGGGTGAAGATTCTTTGATTTTACATACTGATAGCTAATTTCTTGTATGCGAGTGTAATCTTCAAAACCAATGCCGATCATTAACCAACGGCATTTAAATTGCCCGACTAAATCACTAGTGAGTTGGTCGGCGTATTTAGTCCATAGGGTAATGAGGTATTTATGTGACGGCAATAGGGTTGCTAAGGCCTTCGCTTGTACTGGGTTATTCTTCTTACGTGCTTCAATGACCTTTTCTCGGAGTTTGCCATCGAAGGCTTTTAAGTACATCTTTGCTATAGCATTTCGCCCCATTGTACTGAACATGCCCATGTTGTAACCCAAATACCACTTTGAACCTTCCTTTTCGGCAATTGCTCGACATGCTTTGGCAGAACCTAAGGTGTATTCCCACATATGATTAGCGAGTTCTGGGAACATTTCTGAGCGGGCTGGTAACCCACGTTTTGATATCAACGCTGGGAGCAGTGTGCGTAAGCTCTCAATCCCGATAAAACTAAGCGCTTGTCTGAGTGTTTCAATGATGATGGGTTTACCGCGTGTATCAACACGTCTATATTTAGGTTGCTTGACGAATTTAATCAAACCTTGTTCTAACCAATCTAATTGAATAATTATCGCTTCAAGACGGGATATAGAACACGATTCGGTATATAAGACATCAAGTAATTTACCGATGAGAGGGTCAAGCCCAAGGACTTTCTTTAAGACATAATCGGTATCTCGGATACTTTTCGCTAAATCATTGATTAAGCTAACATGAAATTCGGCTTCGACTTGTTGTAGAAACAGGTTCTTTTTTTGATTCATTTCTTCGCGGTTTTTAATCGCGACTTCTTCGACAAAAAGCAGTTCTCTGCGTGCTTCAGCTTGCTCAGAATCTTCGTATGTACGTTGTTTTTCAGTTTTTTGACCAGACAAGATGACAGCCTCATCAATACTGACGAGGAGGTGCTCAAAACGATTGTTCATCGTTGCAGCAAGTTGAGATACGCTTAACTTCATGTCTATTTGTACATCCGTATTCTAGCTATTGTTTCAGAAAGTTATTCAAAATTTGATGGCCCGCAGTTGTTAGTAGAGATTCAGGATGAAACTGAACGCCGTATACTGGCAGTGTTTTATGTTCAATTCCCATTATCTCTATATCGTCACTTTCTTTACAAACTGCAGTTATTTCAAACATCTCTGGCAAACTCGCGTGCTCCAAAATCAATGAATGATAGCGCGTAGCAACAAATGGAGACTCAAGCCCTTTAAATATAACACTATCTTGCACTATTTGTATGCTAGAAGTTTTGCCGTGTTTGATATTTTTTGCGCGTATCACTTTTGCCCCAAACACCTGTCCGATGGCTTGATGACCTAAGCACACACCAAGTAATGGTTTTCTACCTGCAAAATAAGCAATCGCATCTAAACACACCCCTGACTCATTTGGGGTGCAGGGGCCCGGTGAAATAACCAAATGAGAGAAGGCGAGTTGCTTAATTTCTGCTAAGGTCAAGTCGTCGTTCTTAATCACCCTAACATTCGCACCTAACTCCTCAAAATAACGAGCTAGGTTGAAAGTAAAGGAGTCATAATTATCAATAATCAATACCGATGGTAGAAGACTCTCATTATTACTCACTGAATACAGTATCCTTAAGGGGTGACAAAACCGACAGCAGCATAAGCCTTAGCTAATGTAACGGCCGCTTTTGCACGAGCGTTTTCAGCACTTTTTGTCATCACTTCTGATAGGTAGTTATGATCAGATCTAATACGGGCATAGTTCTCTTGAATTGGCGCGAGCATAGACACTACAGCCTCTGCGACATCACCTTTCAAGTGGCCATACATCAATCCTTCGTATTTAGGTACTAAGGATTCGACACTCTCACCGGTAGTGCAAGATAGTAAGGAAAGGAGGTTTGAAACGCCCGGTTTTTCTTGTACGTCGTAATAAATTCGTGCTTTTTCATCACTGTCAGTCACTGCTCTTTTAATCTTTTTAGTCAGTTTCTTTGGATCTTCTAGTAATCCAATGACGTTATTCGGGTTGTCATCTGACTTAGACATTTTCTTCATCGGGTCTTGCAGACTCATTACTCTGGCACCTGATTCTGGAATGAAGGGGTCCGGAATAGTAAAAACGTCACCGTATAAATTGTTAAATCGTGTTGCGATGTCTCTTGTCAGTTCTAAATGTTGTTTTTGATCTTCACCGACCGGCACTCTGTTGGCTTGATACACAAGAATATCTGCAGCCTGCAATACAGGATAACTGTAAAGACCCACGTTAATATTTGATGCATTCTTCTGTGATTTATCTTTGAACTGAGTCATGCGATTCAACTCGCCCATTTGGGTGTAACAATTCAGTACCCAACTGAGTTGCGCGTGCTCAGGAACGTGCGATTGCATGAAAATACTGCTTTTATTTGGGTCGATACCACACGCTAAGTAAAGTGCTAGGCCATCTAAACATGCTTCTTTTAATGCAGTCGGCTCTTGTCTAACAGTAATCGCGTGTAAATCTACGATCATATATAGACAGTCATGGTCATCTTGCATATCAACCCACTGGCGTAATGCTCCCATGTAATTTCCCATGGTTAGTTGGCCAGATGGTTGGCAACCACTTAAAACGATTGGTTTGGATGAACTCATGTTTTCTTTCTTTCCTGATAGTAGAGGTTATTACTTAATTTACAAAAGTGTGTGAATGCGCATGTTAGTCGCTTGTCGCTTGTTTCATTGCGTTTTTCATTTTGCTGATAGTACCAGCGTAGTCATCGGAATTAAAAATGGCAGACCCAGCTACAAACATGTCTGCACCTGCTGCTCGCACATCGCCAATATTGTCTGTTTTTATGCCGCCATCGACTTCGATTCTAGTATTCAGACCAGCCTGGTCAATACGTTGCTTGAGTTGTTGAATTTTCGCCAGAGTCGAGTCTATAAATGATTGCCCACCGAAACCTGGGTTAACTGACATTAGTAGCACATAGTCGAGCTTGTCTAACACACAATCAAGTACATGCAGCGGCGTTCCCGGGTTTAAGGCGAGACCGGCTTTGCAACCGGCATCTTTTATCAATTGAATACTACGATCAAGATGCAAGCTTGCTTCGGGGTGAAAGCTAATCATGCTGGCCCCAGCTTTAGCAAAGGCCTCTATCATGCTATCTACTGGTTGCACCATCAAGTGCACATCAATGTCTGCGCTTATTCCATGGTTTCGTAATGCTTGGCAAATCATCGGGCCGAAACTGAGGTTGGGCACGTAATGATTATCCATAACATCGAAATGGATAACATCTGCACCAGCTAAAAGCACATTTTCAACTTCCTCGCCGAGGCGAGCAAAATCAGCGGATAGTATAGATGGCGCGATGAGTGGTGCGTGCATTGAGTGAGTTCCCTGTAAAATACGTAGTTTACCTAACTTTTCGAGTGGACAAAAGCCATGTTACTGCCCATTAATGGTGAGCTTGCATCAAATTGGGGCAAAATTCCTCACCTTTCCTTTTTTGCCGCCGATATTATTTTTGAATACATATTATTAAATCTACTAAAGTGTAATTAAATCATGTTCTTATGAGTTTTTAGGCTGGTTTTTTTATTTCGGCATCAGTTTTGCTGTTAAATGAGTAATGGCAGCTACTTCACCTATTCATAATAAGACGATTATAAAATCGCGAAAAAATATAAAAACTTTATGGAGAACTCACATGAGAACATTTAAACGCACTGCTTTGGCAGCTACACTTTTAGCAAGCACCTTGGCGAGTCATTCTGCAATGGCGGAATGGTCGGCAAATATTGGTGTTGTGTCTGATTATCACTTCCGTGGTATTCAACAAACAGAATCAGCATCAACAAGTGCTGGTATTGATTATGCTGGTTCAACTGGTTTTTACGCTGGTGCGTGGACTGCGGAAGTTGAAGACGGTTTGGAAGTCGACCTTTATGCAGGTTACGGTGTTGAGCTTGAAAGCGGCATTACTTTAGATGCCAACTTTACCACTTATCAGTACACAGGCGACTTCGATAGCGCATACAACGAAATTGGTCTAGGAGCTGGTTTTGGTTTGTTCTCTGTTGGTTACGTTCAAGGTAAATGGGACGGTGTCGTTGGTAATGAAGACGCAACAGAAGGTGATTACTCTCTAATTACACTTGGCCTTGAAAGCGGTGGTTGGTCTGCGACTATCGGATCTTACGGTCAAGATGCTGAAGGTGAGTATGGCGAAATCGCATATGGCACTGAAATTGGTGGATTCGATGTTGGTGTTGGTCTTGTGATCAGCGGATCAGACTTAGATGACAGCGAGTCACTATACTTTTCTATCAGCAAGTCATTCGAGCTATAAGCTAAAGACTGACTTAGCTGAATAAAAGCTCTCGTGTGTTAATTTGCATACGGGAGTTTTTTTATGACAAAATTTTAATATTGTAGAGTCAAATTTTTGCGCTATACTTAGTGCAAATATTAACCGATAGCATCGGTCTATTACTCTCATCATTAACTTCAATGATGGTTTTACGCCGGTCAGCTAGGGAAGAACATGAGTCAACCTCGTCAATTTGACAAAATAGCAAAAGTAAAAAGCATTGCTGCCGTGCTCGGTATCGTGTTTTGCTTTTATTTGTCAATGACTCACGCCCACTCAGCCAAAGTGCCATGTTTAATGCATGAATACACGGCACAAGAGCTTCCGAACGGTAATACTTCTGAAATCTCCACAAGCGCGATTACAAGTAATTTCATTGAGTGTACTACAATTGAAAAACAACTCAGTTGGGTCGCTTGGCTAATGAATCGATCGGATTCGACTCAACTTCATTACCTTGATTTACTTGAGCTGCTTTCACGCTCTTAATTTCTGCGCTACTCTTAAGACAGTCACTATGTTTTGCACACATTGCTTGGCAAACCGCTGTTGCTTGGGTTTAGGAGATGGATATTGAAAAAGATGTTTGGTGTTATTAAGAGCGTATTGGCTAGTATGTTAGGCGTACAGTCGCAACAAAATTATGAAAATGATTTTGCTGAACGTTCAGCCTTGCCCTATATCATCACAGGTATTGTGATAGTTGTTTTGTTTGTGGTCTCATTAATTGTACTAGTGAACTTTTTAACGTAAACATAATTTATGCCTACCCAATTTTAGGCCCTATCGGATTCATTCTGTAAAAAAATCACTAAGTCGTCGTGTTTAATGGGTTTAGAGATAAGATAGCCTTGAATATAGTCGCAACCCAATTTACGCAATTCTTCAAATTGTGCTTCTGTTTCAGCGCCCTCAGCAACAATCGGTACAGACAAACTATGTATCATTTGTGTTAGCGATCCTACAATCCTTTGTTGACGTTCATCGACATCTATTTTGTCTAACAAAGAGCGGTCTAACTTCACCGTGTTGTAATTAAACGCTGTAAGATAGGATAAGGATGAATAGCCTGCACCAAAATCGTCGATGGCTACTCTAAAGCCAAGGTCAGTAGCGTACTCAATCCAAAACTTTGCTTGTTGAAAATTGGTGATTAAAGTGGTCTCGGTTATTTCCAGCTCAATACGATTTGGATTGATTCGGCATCTTTCTAACTCTTCTTTCAAAAATTCAATTGCGCGGTCATTCACCAGTTGAGATGAGCTTAAATTTACAGAAATAATAATATCATCTCGTTGTATCTCATCTAAGAAAGCAACTTCTCTAATAACTGATTGCACGATCCATTCAAACAGCCTGTTCATGTTTTCGCTTTCTTCTAATACATCTATGAAGGTAGGTGGAGGAATGAATCCTAGTTCTGGGTGTTGCCATCGACAGAGAGCCTCAAGCTTCGTCACTTTGCGAGAGCTGCTATCAACTATTGGTTGATAGACTAAAAATAATTGATTTTCGGCAAGAGAGTTAGCGAAGTCATTTTTGATCGTAAAGCGTAATTGTGCTTTTTCTTCCATCGATTCATCGAAGAACTTAAAGCGATTTTTACCTTCTTCTTTTGCTTGATACATCGCGATATCACCATAGCGAAGCAACTTATCAGCATCAATTGAGCTTGCGTCTTGAGTAGCAATACCAATACTCGCGCTAATAGTGATATTGGTCTCATAAATATGAAATGGTGCGGCGAATAGTTGGACAACCGATTCAGCCATTTCAAGCAATGCATCCTTAGCATCATAATTAGTGTAGCAGATAACAAACTCATCACCCCCAATCCGGTAGACCTTAATGAATTTATTCGATACTCCTTTCAAACGATAACCAATCTTTTTCAGCATGATGTCGCCAGCTTCATGGCCTAAGTTATCATTTACTGGTTTGAAGCCATCAAGATCTAAGAAGAAAATAGCCACATTGTGAGCTGTATTTTTCTTGCCGATAACTTGTAAGTCGTCAACCAACACATTACGCGTGTATAAGCCTGTGGTGCTGTCGATAGTGGCTTGTCTAACCAAGCGTTTCTGGGACACATCTAATTCATGCTCATAGCTCTCTAGCATATCAATAGCATTGCGAAACTCATCTTCCAGATCATATAGCTCATCGTTGAAGCGGCGGTCCTTTCTTTGACCTAAACGATATCTAGCGGTGTTGTACTCTTTGCTTGCGATCAAGGAAATTGCACGTCGAAGTTTATTGATCTGAGAAATAGGAATAATAGAAAAGGTTATTAGCGTTAATAGTATCCCCAAGGTCACGGTGACAAAAATCAATATGACTTGTTGCTTTTGAGCTGTTTGTTGATTTATAAGGTCGCTAATTTCACGGATAAACATGACATTAAATGGATAGGCGATACTATCTATTTGCTCAAACCAGACAAAGTATTCGCTATTATTAACGTTTAGCCTCAAACCACTATTTTCTAATTGTTCAAACTGTGACTCGCTGAGTTCTGTATTTAACAGAGGTTCCAGCTCACCTGCGCCGGTGATAATTTCGGTAATATAACGTTTAAACGAAGTTTCGCTGGTAACAGGCGCTTCAGAAGGAGCTAAGATCCCTACGTTACTACCAGTTATCAAATTGAGAAACTCGACCGATTGTGCCAAATCAGCAATTAATGTGAGTGTCCAAGTACTGCGGTTAAATGTGATGGGTACTGAGGTAGATAATTCACACTCAAGATGACAAACAATAGCTGATTGCGCGTTTCCTGTGCGTATCGTTTCCTTTTGCATGCTTTCAATGTATTTGCTTGGGAAACTGCCAAATTGATATCGAGTATCACCATCGCTGAGGGACAAAGAAGAAAGCGAGTAGCTCGTTTGCAAGCGGCTCCAAATTTCTTGGAAATAGAGTTTACCTTCTTCAGGTGTTTTACGACTGAGCGTACTCAGGTTTATCAGCTCTTCAGCATGCAGTCTGAGTTCTTCTAACTGTTGCTCAAAGAGCAGATGAGAAACTCTAAGATGCCCGTACTGTACTTCCTCAATTTGCGCTTCAAATCGCTTACTTTGTTGGGCGGTTACGAAGCCATAAGAGGCAGCTAAAGAAACGATCGCGACAATAGTTACGAGTAAAAGTGTTTTCGACAGTAGGCCGCGAATTCGTATCATGTTGGTCTTGTCTGATGATTTTATATACTGAGTGAGCGCTAAGTGTACGGCAAAAGCGGAAGGGGTTGAAGCTGAAACTACAATTTGATGAGCTATGCCTTTTATTTGGGTGCAAATATGGCAATGAGCTCTTTTACAGGCTTTCTCGTTAGTGCATTTTGACTGATAAAGCGCTTAGCTTGAAAACTCTTAATTTTAGCGCCTTGATAGAATTCACGAGAGAGTGAGGTATCGTGGTTACTGATAACCACGGTAAGTTGTTTTTCCTGAACGTACTTCTGAGCAGTTAAGGCGAGCTCTCTTTGATCTTCCAAACTAAACCCTGCACTAGCATATTGCGTGAATGACGCCGTTTTGCTGATTGGGATATAGGGCGGATCACAATAGACGACCGCATGCTTTGGCGCCTCGCTGATCACTTTGCGATAGTCATGATTAGTAAATTCTGCGTTTTCGAATCGTTTAGCGAAATGTTGTATCTCTTTAACCGGAAGTTTGGGTTTTACGTATCGTCCGAAAGGCACGTTAAAGCCACCGCTACTATTATAGCGACATAAACCATTGTATCCATGTCGATTCAAATAGACGAAGAGGATGGCGCGGCTGAACAAATCGCGCTCGAGGTTAAACTCTTTACGTTTTTGATAATAAAAGTCAGCATTATTAGTTTCAGGTGTGAAAAGGGGAGTTAGAGCAAGTAAGAAGCGCTCTGGCTCGGTTTGCACTATGCGGTAAAGATTAACCAAATCGGTGTTAATGTCGTTCAGTTGATACTTATCATAATCGGCATTAAGCGCAACTGAGCCCGCACCAAAGAATGGCTCGATGTACATCGATGAAGATGGAAGATGTGGCAGTATTTTATCAAGGAGAGTGTACTTTCCGCCGGCCCATTTTAAAAAGGCTCTATTTTTTATATTTTTCTGCACAGCGACTATTCAGCATATTTTATCTAAGCAACATTGGTCGCTACATTATCAGAATTCAAGGCTTACCGTTGAATTATTTCTAGTTTGATTTGGCTGAGGTCCTTTGCAAACGGCTCAGTATCCTGGATGTTTTGTGATAAACCCGAAACCGCGGCACGAGCGTCATTTAAGGAATCAAATCGTTGATTCAATACAACCACATGCCATGCTCCGCCATAGCGTGTTGTTTGGTAGACCCAAACTTTATTTTCCAAGTTATTGTCAGTGATAAATTCATTTAAAACACTGCGGTTTTGGATGCCCGATAATTGCAACAGAACGCCGGGTTCTTCTAACGACAATAACATTGACTCATCAAACTCGTAGTTTGGTCCTTGTTCTGGTGTATCGGTGTCGTCTATTTTGTCTTCAGCATCGAGCAAAGAGTCACCAAGTTGTTGATCGAGTTGCTCTACGCTGATGATATCAGGCACCGCAAAATCGCCTTCTTCAGCAACGGATTGATCTGGCTGCTGCGATTCAGTTGCCTTAGCTTGTTCTGCCTGTTGGCGGTTTTCTTCGTCAATTTTTTGTTTTAAATCAGCGACTTTCTCTTCACTCGCTTCTTTCGCGTCTTGCCAAGAGGTCACCAACTCAATCGGGGTTTCCGTATCAATTGGGTCCTCGGGTATTAGCGCCTCGGTTTCAACTTTCGTCTGCGGCATTGCTGGTTCGGCCTCAGTCTCATCAAGCCGAAGCTTTTGATCTAATACTTGGTTTATTTCTGCGAGTTCATCAGCGACAATTGACTCTTCTCTTGGTAGCTCTCCGGTTTTTAGGAGATGTTTGATCTGTTGTGGATATTGCCAGGCCATAATACCAATAAATACAAGCAGCAATAACGCTAAGACGGAACTGATAAACCATTTCTTTGTTACCAAGGGAACAGGGTCTTCATCATCCATAAATCGTAATGATAGTGGCCGCTTACTTTCAGCCATTAAGCCTTCCAATGCGTTTTTATCAAACGTGGTGGTATCTATAGACTCTGAACTGAGTAGCACTGGGCGAGAGCTGTTTTTCTTAGGAAGCCACTTTTTCGCTTTCTCTGCCCATGCAGTTTCGCCAAATAAAATGACGTTTACATGATGGTCTGATGATACAGCCTTACTTTCTATGACCCATTCCCATAACTCTTGTAAAAAGTCATTTGGTAGCATTTGGGATTGTTTGATACACAAAAGAAAAGGACCAGGTTGGTCGACAAGTCCTTTGAGTAACTCTTTAAGCGGACGAACAAAACTCCCTACTTTTTGGCCTAATAATTGTCTGCAAATAATACGGCGCAGGTCGGCAGATTCCATCGAAAGTTCTGCAGTAAAGTAGGAAATTTCTGTGTTTTCTTGCTGTAGGGAAAGGAAATCCTCCAGTGAACGCTGTTGCTGAGCAATAGTATCCCCGCTCACAAAAATGAGCTGCGATGAATAATTCACCAGGTGTTTCAACCTATCTTGAAGCTCAGACAACTATCTTCATCTCCTTGTTGGGTGCAAGTGCTTATCCGAGTAAGGCTTGTAGCTCTTCGCTGCTAACATCATCAACCACTAAAGCGTGACCAATCGCATTGGGTACAATAAACCGCATAGTACCAGATAACACTTTTTTGTCGTGCTTCATGTGCTTAATGTAGGTTTCGGCAGTCATTTCAAGCGGACCGCTAACGGGTAAGTCGAATCGAGAAATCAATGTACTAATACGTGTCAGATCTTCATGCGATATCCACTGACGCATTCGAGCTAATTGTGCTGCTTGAACCATACCAGCAGCGACCGCTTCACCATGTAACCAATTCCCATAGCCTTTTTCTGCTTCTATGGCGTGACCAAAAGTATGCCCTAAGTTTAGCAAAGCTCGCACGCCATGCTCTTTTTCATCTAGATTCACAACTTCAGCTTTAATTTTGCAGCAGCAGGTAATAGCGTGTCTCAAGGCATCTGCATCGCGATTTCTGAGCAAAGCGACATTCTGTTCCAACCAAACAAAAAACGCGGCATCGTACATAATGCCGTATTTGATGACTTCCGCCATACCAGCAGAAAACTCCCTCTCAGGTAAAGTAACCAAGGAGTTAGTATCGATAAACACCGCTTTAGGCTGGTAGAACGCCCCTATCATATTTTTACCAAGGGGATGGTTGACCGCTGTTTTGCCGCCTACAGATGAGTCTACCTGTGAAAGTAGTGTTGTAGGTACTTGCACGAATGGGATACCGCGTTGATAGCATGCTGCAGCAAATCCACCCATGTCGCCGATCACACCGCCACCTAATGCAATTAGGGTGGTGTCCCGTGCTGCACCATTTTCAAGTAAAGCACTGAGCACTTTTTCGAAATACGCGAGTGTTTTGTATTGCTCACCATCAGGCAGAATAATATCGATACATTTGATATCGGCATCAAGAAGCGGTTTTTTCACGGTATCAAGGTACAGCGAAGCGACGGTTTCGTTAGTGACGACAGCGCAATGCTTTCCACTGATCGCTGACAGCAAAAAACCGGGCTGCGTAAACAGTCCGGTTTCAATGTAGATAGGGTAGCTACGCTCTCCCAGATCAAGGTTTAATGTGGGCATAACGAGGCTTCCTTCCTTATTTTTAATTGCGTGAGAGGGTTTACAAACCAATTTTGCCAATTATCTGGTTGGCCACTGCGCGTGCGCTCTGATCATCGGTTTCAACAACGTAATCAGCGACTTCAGTGTAAAGCGGATTTCTTTCGTCTGCTAGATCTCTTAAAACCTGTTCTGGATCGTTGTTTTGAAGCAGTGGGCGACGCTTATCACGCTGCGTTCTGGCGACTTGTTTATCTATCGTAGTTTGTAGGTACACTACGATCCCTCGGGCAGATAAACGATTTCTGACTGTTTTTGAAACGATAGAGCCGCCACCTGTTGCAAGCACAATACCCTGCTTGTCGGTGAGGTCATTAATAATATCTTCTTCTCGTTTCCTAAAACCGTCTTCACCTTCTAAATCAAAAATCCACGCAATGTCTGCGCCGGTGCGTCGTTCAATTTCTTGGTCTGAATCGAAAAAGTCGAGGTGAAGTTCGTCTGCGAGATGTCTACCAATAGTACTCTTGCCGGCACCCATTGGGCCCACAAGAAATATGTTACGTTTTTCAGCCATGTCTGATTAATTCACATTCTTAGTATATGATTGAAGTTGGCAATGGTGAAACTGAATGTGCCAACTTGAACTACCACACTGACGAGAGTATCTATTTTTTTCGTCAATGCGAACGGATAATTTCCTCACTGGAAAATCTATAAATCGATTATCTCAATGTTACCACCTGTTATGCAAGCTTTCTTATGAATAAGAAATGTAAAATAGTGTGGATTAAAAAACGAAAAGAGCGACCACAGTATGGTCACTCTTTTCTCACAATATTTCAGCGCTTAATTTACACCTGCAAATTAGAATGATTCTTCAATAATTTTAGGTGTTACGAAGATGAGCAATTCACGCTTTTGTTCAATCGCAGTGGTCGACTTAAACAAGTTACCTACGAATGGTAAGTCACCAAGTAGAGGTACTTTTGATACGTCGTTAGTACTCACTTGTTGGAAAATACCACCTAATACAATCGTTGCACCATTTTCTACTAGCACTTGCGTACTAATTTCTTGCGTGTCGATTGCAACGGCAGGACCCGTTGATGTCGATACAGTATCACCTCGAGTATCTTGCGTCACAACTAAATTAAGAATAATTCGGTTGTCTGGAGTGATATGTGGCGTTACTTTCAAGCTAAGCACTGCTTTTTTGAAGGTTACCGACGTTGCACCACTTGATGTTGCTTGGACGAACGGAATTTCTGTACCCTGCTCGATGTAGGCTTCTTGCTGGTTAGCCACTGTTATACGTGGGCTAGCAATAATTTCACCTTTATTTTCAGATTCAAGTGCACTCAATTCTAAGTCCAAGATGTTGCCATCAATAAGGTCAGCGATCTGGAAGCCAATAGCACCCGCAGCACTTGATACCGGAAGGTTCACGTTCAAACGGTCACCGATATCAGGAACAATACCCTGGCCAGCAGTATCAGCACCAACAATTGAACCTGATGTAGACGTGTTGCTGCCACCCGCACCAGTGAATCCCCAGCGCACACCTAGCTGTTCATCAACATTGTCACGAACAGTCACCATACGAGACTCTATTAACACTTGCTTCACTGGAATATCTAGCGCTTCTATAACGCGACGGGCTTCATCTATGCTTTCTTGTGTATCACGAATCAGCAAGGTATTTGTTCTTGTATCTACAGTAACGTTGCCGCGTTGTGACAGAATACCACCGTCAGTCGACTTCAAAATAACTGCGATTTCATCCGCTTTTGCATAGTTGATTTCTACATTTGCAGACTTGAGTTCCGCCAAGTTCTGAACTTGTTGCTTTGATTGAAGCTGCTGCGTCTCTCTCGCTGTTAACTCTTCAGTTGGCGCAATTAACAAGATGTTACCTTCTAATCGTTTGTCCAAACCGCGAATCTTTAAGATCATATCAAGTGCTTGGTCCCACGGAACGCCAGACAAGCTGATGGTCACATTGCCGTTGACAGTATCTGTCGTTACCAAGTTAAAGCCATTTACTTGAGCGATGATTTGTAGCACTTGACGTACTGGAACATCTTGGAAGTCTAAAGAAATCGGCTTACCTTCGTATACAGTTTCTTTAGCCTGAGCAACTTCTTCTTTGCTAAGTGGGGTGATAGCAATAACAACATCGTTGCCATCTTCCATTTTCTTCACTTTTACAACACCAGAGTACTTGATTTCAACTTTCGCTGTATCTTCTTCTTGGAAAGTTTCAATGCTACTCACTGCTGTGCCGAATTGGCTTACATCAACTTCAACATATTGGTCTTCAGCAAGCGCTGTACCTTTCATAGTCAAAGTGACTTTTCCTTTTGCTTCAACCACGTTCACTGAAGGTGAGTTGCCATCAAACCCGATAATCACATTACCTGTGGTAGCTGAACGATTGAAATCAATCTTGGATAAAGTCGCAGTGTTCGCTACCTGCGTTTCTCCGTCAGGGTCAACTAAATCGACTAATTTAGCAGGCTCTTGAGCTACAGCACCCAAGCTGACAATGGCTAAAACAAGCGCTAGAACCAATAACCAACTTGGTTTGTTGCTGTTTAGTCTCTTGTTGAAAATATATTTATCAGACATTATCATTTTCCCCAGTTATTGATGACATGGTTAATGTTGCTGTTTTCGTTTTCCAACAACCAGCACCGTCAGGTAACATTTCTTCAATAACCACTTCTTTATCCGTTATGTTAATAATTTTGCCGAAAAACAAACCAAGGTATTGGCCTTTTTTCGCCTTATGTAAACTGCCATCATTGGCTTTGATTAGAACCCACTTTTGACCGTTAATCGTAAAGACACCAGTCATTTGAAGTGCATCAATACCGTAAGCTTCTAGCTTCTGCTTAGGGCGTTGACGATTCGGCTGGGCACAGTTTGCGGTTTGCACTTCAACTGTTTGTGCCGATTCGTTTCTTTGCAGTAGGCGTTGAAAAGGGCTTCGTAAATCAACTGCGCCGTAATCAACCGGCTCCAGCTGAACAAACTCTGGGTACTCTTCAATGCTCACGTTTGTATTAGCTTTCACACTATCGGTGTAAGCCACTAAATCTTCGATTTGTGCACTACACGCAGCTAAGCTTGCAGACAATAAAAGCACGAGTGATTTTTTCATTTGTCACCCCCTTTTTTCTTGCCAGAATCGGCTTGCGAAGCTTGTGCTCGGTAAGTTCTGGCTTGCATTTTCAGACTTAATTGACCGTTTTTGGACGTAATGTCGAAGTCATGCAAAGTCACTATACGAGGTAGATTTGCAACATTCGATGTAAACATACCAAACTCATGATAGGTGCCTGCTACTTCTAACTGTATCGGCAATTCAGTGTAAAACTCTTTAGGATTTTCTTTTTGCCAATTCAGTACTTTAAAAGAAAGTCCCGCATCAGTACCTACGTAAGTAATGTCGTCAAGAAGCCCTGGTGTTTCGTTGCTAGTTGGTAAGGTTTTCAACATTGAAGAAAAGTCTTCTTGAATTCTCACTAACTGTTCTTCATATGCAGATAGATTGACCGCAATACGATATTTAGATTCGAAGGTGCCACGCAACTCTTCCTCTTTCATCTTTGCTGCATCCAACATAGGCAACTTGCTGCTGATGATTGCGTAGTAGCAAATAGCACCGACAACAATGACACAGAAGATAGCTACAACAGTCTTGATTTCTTTTGGCCAAATAGCCACTTGTTCGAAATCTAACTCGTTGATTTCCTTTAGTTTAGAAAAATCAAAAGCCATTATCGATTCCCCTTCTTCTTCGACTTCTCATCCGTTTCAACCACCTCAACCGGAGCGACCTTAGGAGTAATAGAAAATGTGAGTTTAAAATCGCTGACTGCATTTGTGGTGCTTACGTCAGCTGTGATTGAAGATAAGACACCGCTGGTGAATACTTCTGATTGTTCTAGGTTTCTCATAAATGAAGACAAACGGTTGTTTGACTCACTGATACCAATGATTTCAATGACATTGCCGTTGCGTGATAGCTTCTCAAAAGAAACGCCAGCAGGAACGATGCGCGCTAACTCGTCGAACACGATAGGTGATACATTTTTGCTCACCTGAAGTTGCTCAATAAGCGCCATGCGCTGTGCAATCTCACTTTTGGTATCTCGAATATCTTTGATGCGCTCAATTTGGCGATCTAACACTTCGATTTGTTGTGTTAAATAGTTGTTTCTTGAGTTTTGGTTTCTGATTTGTTGCTGAATTACTTCACTCAACATCCAAAAAATAGCCAATACAATGATAGAGATCACGACTAAAGAGCCAATGTATTGTTTTTTGTGGCGCTGACGTTGAGCTTCACGCCAAGGTAATAAGTTTACATGTGCCATTGCGAATAACTCCTACTTGCTAAACCCATCGCAATCGCTAACTGAGGTGCATATTTGTTGAGCCTTTCTGCATCAACACTGTCACCCATCGTTAAGTTGGAAAACGGATTAAAGGCTTCTACTTCAATACCAAGGTCTTTTGTCAATTCCTCAACTACAGAAGGCAAGACACCTGCACCCCCTGCTAATAATACTTTTTCAGGTTGTGCTTTGTGAGTAGTTGATGCATACATTTGTAATGCGCGCTGAATTTGTTGCTGAAGCGCAGATAAAAACATCGGTAAAGTGTCACGGAACCAAGACTCTGGTGCAGTTCCATCGGATATTTGGCTCTCAACTTCTTGAATATCCAAGGAATGAATCACAGCCAAATCTTGAACAAATTTATTCATGCCGAAGTTATGCTCTTTGCTATATATAACTTCGCCATCTTCCACAAAACAAACCTGCAACAAACTTGCACCAACATTAATGCAGCAAGTAGGGCGATCTTTGCGATGTGTAGCGAAGTTAACTAAAGAGTTACCAAGGGCGTAACCTTCGATATCCATCACGACTGGCTCATAAGGTGCTTCGCGAACTAAGGTGATACGGCTATCGACCATGTCTTTGTGAGCAGCGCTTAGCAACACTTCTACTTTGCCGCTGTGCAACTTACTTTCACCTAACTCTTCGAAATCAAGGTATACTTCTTCCAACGGGTATGGAATTAAGCTATCTGCTTCAATTTCAATTTGACTCTCTAATTCGAAGTCAGTTTGGTTTGGATCCATAAAGACAACCTTACTTAAGACTGATGCGCCAGCAACGGCTATCGCGACATTCTTGTTTTTTGTCTTCAAATTAAGCTTGATTTTCTTAAGTGCTTTGCTTACTGCATCGAAATCCTTGATTTCTCGCTCATTAAAGGCGGACCCTACGATTGGTTCGCAAGCGAAAGCATTTACTTTAGTTACAGAACCGTTAACATCTAGGCATACCGCCTTGATATATTTTGTTCCGATGTCTAACCCGATAATACTTTGGGCTTTTTTCTTAAAAAGCGATTTCATTCAATAGTAGCTCTGTCGTAGTTCTAGTATCATAGGTACAAATAATACTGAAATTTTTAAACTGTATGGTTCTGTTAACGACACCTAGGTATAAAAATTGAGTGTTTTGGCCCAATTAATAAATGTGAAAACAATACCGTGAAGTTAATCAAGAGACTTATATTACTGACCATTATCTGCGCTTTTCTAGGTGTCATTAGCATCATAGGTATGTATTTTTATCTCAAACCGGAACTTCCTAGTGTCGAAGTTTTGCGTGAGGTAAAGCTACAAACACCTATGCGAATCTTCACAGCTGATGGCAAGTTAATCTCCCAATATGGCGTGAAAAGAAGAATACCTGTTTCCCTTGATGATGTCCCCGAGACCTTGGTACAGGCCTTGATCGCCACGGAAGATAGCCGTTTTTATGATCATATCGGCGTGGATCCAATCGGGGTTGTGAGGGCTTTTATCAACTTGGTTGTAACGGGGGAAAGAGGGCAGGGAGCAAGCACCTTAACCATGCAGATGGCTCGCGGATTCTTTTTAACACGCGAGAAAAAGTTCAGCCGAAAAATACGTGAATTATTTATTGCCTTACACATGGAACAAGAGTTAAGCAAAGAGCAAATTCTTGAATTATATCTAAATAAGGTTGAACTAGGTCATCGGGCATTTGGCTTTGGTGCAGCTGCGCAAGTCTATTATGGTAAAAACCTTAACGAGCTGAATCTTGCACAAATTGCAACCCTTGCGGGTCTGCCACAAGCCCCGTCAACCTTGAATCCTATAAGTCGTCCTGAGCGTTCGAAGGAGCGTCGTCGCATTGTGTTGTTGCGCATGCTAGATGAAGGCTATATTACACGTCAACAGTTTGATGAAGCTGCGCAAGCCCCTGTAAGTGCTAAGAAACATGGTGCTGAATTGGCTTTAGATGCACCTTATCTTGCTGATCTTATCTACAATGAAATGGTTGAAATTTACGGTAAGGAAATTGCTGAAACTAGCGGTTTTAATGTGTACGCGACAGCGCCATATGCAATCCAGAAGGCAGCACAAGAAGCGGTAATACAAAACCTACATGACTATGACGAAAGGCACGGTTACCGAGGTCCTTTAGCTCAGTTATGGCCTGCCTTACCGCCACTTGAAGTCGAACCGGTAAGTACTGAAACCCCACCTCTGGCGAACACAGAGAGCAGCCAAGATGCCTTGCTCGAGGACTCGCCACTATTTAATCCAGACGCGTGGTCAGAAGAAAAAATCACAGCGTATCTTGATAGCGTGGAAGAAATTGCACCTCTCGTGCCAGCGGTTGTGCTAGCCGTGCAAGAACGCTCAGCAAGCGTCATCATAGCTGAGGGTGAACGTATTGAATTGACGTGGGACGGTTTAGATTGGGCTCGACCGTATATTAGCGATCAAGCGCAAGGAGAAGACCCCGAACTGGCTTCAGATATCCTGCAAGAAGGTATGCTGATATATATCCGAAAGCGAGCTCAAGATGACGTGTGGCAACTCGGACAATTCCCAGATGCGAGTGGTGCCTTAGTCGCATTGAATCCAGAAAATGGCGCTGTACAGGCCGTGGTTGGGGGTTATAGTTTCTATCACAGTCAGTTCAATCGCGCGACACAAGCGAAGCGTCAGGTGGGTTCAAACATCAAACCTTTTGTTTACTCAGCCGCTATCGATAATGGCTACAATATTGCCAGTATTATTAACGATGCTCCTATAAATCAATGGGATGCGAGTTCGGGTGTTGCTTGGCGTCCACAAAATTCGCCAGCCATATATGATGGACCGATTCGTATGCGTGTCGCGTTAGGCATGTCTAAAAACGTTGTCTCTGTGCGTTTGTTACGAGGAGTCGGCTTAGACCAAACAGTAGACTATTTAACCCGATTTGGTTTCGACAAAGACGACATCCCTCGAGACGAAACGCTGTCACTCGGCTCGGGTTCACACACACCGCTAGAGGTTGTCACAGGCATTGCGACGCTAGCAAACGGCGGATTTGCTGTTCGTCCTTATTTTATTGATCGCATTGAAAATGATTTAGATGAAGTGATATGGCAGGCTAACCCGGTTCATGCCTGCGAACCGTGCATAAGCGATGAAAGCATACAAGAGAACGTCGAGCTCAGTGAAGAAGATATTGAAGCGCAATTGGCCGCTGAGTTTAACCAGTTTGGCGATACAAAGGGTGATCCAACGCAAGAAAAACGCTCAGCGGAGCGAGTGATTAGCGCACAAACGGCTTTTTTGGTCACCGAAATGATGCGCAGTGCGGTGCGTGCAAATGGTAACTGGAATAATAAAACCTATTGGTTGGGAACAGGTTGGCGTGCTAGAAACTTGCTACAACGAGAGGACATTGGCGGTAAAACAGGTACAACGAATGACTCGAAAGATACCTGGTTTAGTGGTTTTGCGGGTAATTTAGTAGCCACTTCCTGGGTTGGCTTTGATGATGCTTCGCGTCAATTAGGTAGAACTTCTCGCAACCAAAATCTGATCAATAAGAATCCTGAAAAATTTAACTGGATTGGTAACGCCATGATAGGGGTTGAAGACGGAGCAAAAGGCGCACAGCCTGCATGGATACGTTTTATGCAAGCAGTCTTGGAAGATAAGGACGAAGTCATTAAACAGATCCCAGATGGTATTGTGCGTGTTAGGATCGACCGCAAAACAGGCAAGCTTACCCGTCGTAATGACCATACTTCGATGTTCGAGTATTTCAGGGCGGGAACTGAGCCTACCACTTATGTGGTGGATGATGAGTTATCATTACCAATAGACGAAGAGAAGAAGAAACAACCTGAAATTGAAGAGATATTTTAAGTCATCGACGGTTGTTTTTTGACTTCGTACAACAATTACTATTAAACACACGGCAGATAAGAGAATTAACGAATGAGCGACAATCAAAGTCAGCACAATCATCTATATATCCCGCATGCGGGTCCCTCTCTATTAGAAACGCCACTTCTAAACAAAGGGAGTGCGTTTACTGAAAAAGAACGTAAAAGCTTTAATTTATTGGGTTTGCTTCCTCCACGCTACGAAACGATAGAAGAACAAGTATCACGGGCGTACAAGCAATACAAAGGCTTCGAAAACCCACTGAATAAGCACATTTACTTACGTGCTATCCAAGATAACAACGAAACCTTGTTCTATCGTCTGTTGCAGGCCCACATCGACGAAATGATGCCGATCATCTATACCCCAACGGTAGGCGATGCATGTGAAAGTTTCTCTGATATTTATCGTTCGTCGCGCGGCTTATTCATTAGTTATGAAGAGCGTCACTTAATGGACGACATTTTGCGCAATGCTACAAAGCGCAAAGTTAAAGTCATCGTCGTGACCGATGGCGAGCGCATTCTGGGCTTGGGTGACCAAGGAATTGGCGGAATGGGTATTCCTATCGGGAAGCTATCTTTGTATACCGCTTGCGGTGGTATCAGCCCAGCCTATACCTTACCTGTCATGCTAGACGTCGGAACGAACAATCAGAAACTACTGAATGACCCAATGTATATGGGGGCTAGGCACGAGCGTATCAGCCAAGAACAGTACGATGAGTTTTTAGATATGTTTATATCTGCTGTGCAAAGACGTTGGCCAGAAGTCATGATCCAGTTTGAAGATTTCGCTCAGCCGAATGCGATGCCTTTACTTCAAAAGTATCGTTCAAATGTGTGTTGTTTCAATGATGACATTCAGGGAACCGCGGCGGTGACATTGGGCACTATACTCGCTGCGTGTCGCGTTCGAAACGCTAAGCTATCCGATATGAATGTAGTCTTTGTCGGTTCTGGCTCGGCAGGCTGTGGTATTGCAGAAATGTTGGTCCAGCAGATGGTCTTTGAGGGTCTGTCCGATGCTCAAGCGCGTAGACATGTTTTCATGATTGACCGCTTTGGTCTATTAACCGAAGGTATGGAAGGGCTGCGTGATTTCCAAGCCGCCTTGCAGCAGCCCAAAGATGCCTTAAGTGACTGGAGTTATAGTGGTGAGTACGCGTCGCTACTAGATGTTGTTCATTGCGCGAAACCCGATATTCTCATTGGTGTGTCTGGACAACCCGGTTTGTTTACTGAGCAAGTCATTACAGCGATGGCGCAATCTTGTGAGAAGCCGATTATTTTTCCATTGAGTAACCCATCTCGACAAGTTGAAGCACGTCCAGAGCAAGTGATTGAATGGACTGATGGGAACGTAGTCATTGCAACGGGCAGTCCATTTAAGCCGGTGGCTTATAAAGACAGAATATTCCCGATAGCACAATGTAATAATTCTTATATCTTTCCTGGTATTGGTTTGGGTGTCATTGCTTCCAAGGCGCGTATCATTAGTGATGAAATGTTAATGGCAGCGAGCAATGCACTTGCCGATGCGTCGCCGATGGTGACCGATCCGAATGGAGAGTTGCTACCGCCATTGACTGAAATCGGAAGACTGAGTCGAAAGATAGCTTTTGCTGTCGCCAAGGTGGCTATGGATCAAGAGTTAGCATTGACTATCCCTGATGAGCTTCTTGAACAACGTATTGAAAATAACTTCTGGAAAGCCGAATACCGCCCTTACAAACGTGTAAGTATTTAAGCAGTGTGTTCTTGGTTTGAATAAAGAGTGAAGCGACTAGGGCCTAGTCGCTTTTTTTATGCGTTTCGTCTATGGTTTTTATAACGGAGGCGGGGACACCAGCAACGACCGTATTGGCCGCGACGTCCTTATTGACCACTGCACCGGCCGCAATGACCGCGTTATCGCCAATAGTCACACCGTCTAGAATCTTAGCCCCCATCCCTATCCATACCTTGTTACCAACAGTAATCGGATTGGCTGTCTCCAAACCCTTTGTTCGCTTGATGGGATCCAGTGGATGAGTCGCTGTTGAAATGAGTACGCCAGGCGCAATCATGACGTCATCGCCAAAGCTCACTTTGGCGCCATCTAAGATGACTAATCCGTGATTGGCATAGAAGTTCTTACCCAATTTGATGTTATAGCCGTAATCACAATAAAATGGTGGCTCTATCCACGCCCCAGCATATCTACCGACCAGTCGTTTAATTAGCGCACGGCTGCCTTTTCTGTCAGTAATATCAAAGAGGTTAAATTCATGACAGAGGGCTTTTGCGCTTTCTCGGTCTGCAAATAACGCTTTGTCGCTAGGGAAATACTCCATACCCTGCAACATCTTTTCTTTTTCGCTTAAGCTTGTCATTTAGTTTGGAAACAATGACAGCATGAACACTTTGCTGTTACGTGTGAAGTTGTACATTTCTTTTTTCCCAGCGGGTAAGTCTTCGATGTGTTTTTCCTCAAAGCCTTGCTCAAGGAACCAATGGCCTGTGACTGTTGTTAACACAAACACTTTTTGTAAGCCACTCAGTATGGCCTTTTTACGGATTTCGTCCAGTAGTCTTTCACCCCGATTGGCACCACGATAATCATGATGTGTGGCAACACACGCTAATTCCCCGCAAGCATCTTCAGGATATAAATAAAGTGCAGCACATGCGATGATCATTCCGTCTCGTACGATTATCGTGAACTTATCAATTTCCTGTTCTAAGCGTTCGCGAGAGCGCTTAACTAAGGCACCGCTCTCTTCTAATGGCTTTATTAGCTTTAAAATCCCGCCAACGTCGTCGATCGTCGCCGTTCTAAGTTGCTCATAATGATTTTGTAGTACCAGTGAACCCGCGCCATCGCGAGTGAAAAGTTCCTTTAGCAGCACGCCATCGGTCTTGTAATTCACACAATGCGCCCGTTGAACACCGGCTTCAACCGAAGCCAACATCGCTGTTAGGCAGGTATCTTCTGCAACAATGTTGCCTAGGGCGACTTCCTTTTTCATTGTGTTGAGTTCGGTGGTTCTCAGAAGCTTGCCGCTTTTATTAAAAATACCGTCTGATTCAGAAAAGGTAATGATTTTGTCTGCTTTTAGGGCAATTGCAGCCTTGGTGGCAACGTCTTCGTGCGAGAGATTAAATACTTCACCGGTAGGAGAGTAACCCATGGGCGAGAGAAGCACGATAGAACCATCGTCTAAGTGATCATTCAGGCCTTGAACATCAATTCTGCGCACGACGCCAGTGTTTTCAAAATCAACGCCATCTTGCACACCGTATGGCTTGGCTACCACTAAATTGCCTGAGCAAACTCTTATTTGAGATCCGTGCATGGGTGAATTAGGTAAACCCATTGTGAGCAGAGCTTCTATTTGGCTTCGTAAGCTGCCAGCAGCATCTTTAACACATTCTAAGGTCTCTTTGTCTGTTACCCGAATTCCGTCTTTGAAGCGAGAGGCCTTATTATGAATGGCCAGACGCTTCTCAATTTGCGGACGAGCGCCATGTACGATTACCAATTTTACGCCCAAGCTATTCAACAAGGCGATATCCTGAATGATCTTCGCAAAGTTCTCAGACTCAATGGCTTCACCACCGAACATGATCACAAAGGTTTTGCCTCGATGCGCATTGATATAGGGGGCAGAGCTTCTAAATAGACGAACGCTTTCAGAATCAGATAAGGCCATACCTAGTCATCCAATTGATCGAGGCGTTCTAGTTCAACATAAAGTGCTTGAGTGACGAGCTCCTTGTTGGTGCCGCCGAGCACATTACGCTTGTTCAAGACAGACTCAAGTTCTAGCATTGGGTAGACATCTTCGTCGATTTGCTCGTGAACTTGTCTTAACTGTTCCAAACTAAGATCTTCTAGCGCTTTCTTTTCACTGAGGGCGAGCACCACGGCTTGCCCAGAAATGTCGTGCGCTGTTCTAAATGGGATCCCTTTTGCGACCAGATAGTCAGCAAGTTCAGTGGCGTTTGCGTAGCCTTGTTGCGCGGCTTGTCTGCAACGTTCTTCATTTAACGAGAGGCTATCTAATACTTCCACTGCAATACACAAACAAATATGCCATTGGTTAACGCTATCAATAGCGCCTTCTTTATCTTCTTGCATGTCTTTGTTATATGCCAAAGGTAGGCCTTTCATGGTGACCAGCAATGCTTGTAAATTACCAAATACACGGCCACATTTACCACGCATGAGCTCTAGAGCATCAGGATTCTTTTTCTGCGGCATTAAAGAAGAACCTGACGTAACTGAATCGCCAAGTTGTAAGAAGCCTGCTTCTCCACTGTTATAGAAAATAAGATCTTCTGCCATACGTGAAAGGTGCATCATGCTTGTGCTGGCATTGAACAACAATTCCAACACAAAATCACGATCTGAGACTGCGTCTAAGCTGTTTAAACAGGGCGAATCAAATCCTAATTGTGCTGCGATTGAGTGACGATCTACTGCGAACGTGGTGCCAGCTAGCGCACCGGAACCCAAAGGACATTGATTAAGACGCTTTTGTAGGTCTTCAATTCGACTCACATCACGTTTTAGCATTTCAACATAGGCTAAACACCAATGTGCAAAATAAACGGGCTGAGCGCGTTGCAAATGTGTATAGCCAGGAATGATCGCATTTTCATGACGAGCAGCTACTTTAAGTAGAGCGCGGATTACCTGTAAACAATCGGTTTTCAACGAGCTTAAATGTGAACGACACCACAATCTAAAGTCGGTCGCTACCTGGTCATTTCGGCTACGACCAGTATGTAGTTTTCTACCGATATCGCCCAACTCAGCAGTTAGCGCGGCCTCTACAAAACTATGAATGTCTTCTTCAGGAGAGTTAGCAAAGTCTAATTCGCCATTTTCAGCTTTCTGTTTTAATGCATTAAGCGAATCTTCAAGTTGTTGTTGCTCACTATCGCTTAATACACCAGCTTCTTTGAGCGCACGAGACCAAATAATTGAACCCCAAATATCTTCCACCGCCATAACGTAATCAAACGGTAAAGAATCATTCACTTGTTTGAACATATCACTGCTTCCAGCTTGGAAGCGACCACCCCATAATGCCATTATGTTTGTCCTTTACCCTTGTTGTTTGAGTGCTTTGATTCTGCTAGAGAGGCTAAACAAACGAATGAAGCCTTCAGCATGACTTTGGTCATATACATCGTCCGCGCCGAAAGTCGCAAAGTCTTCAGAATATAAGCTGTTAGGCGACTGTCTTTGTACAACCGTTGCTTGTCCTTTGTATAGTTTAATGACGATCTCACCGGTGACGAGTTTGGCAAAGCTTTCAGCGCCCGCGAGCAATGAATCATTTAATGCAGTAAACCAGCGTCCGTCATACATCACATGCGCGAATTCCAGACCAATTTGTTCGCGGTATTTTAGTGCTGATTTATCAAGCACTAGGCTTTCAAGCGCTTTATATGCTTTCATCATCACCGTGCCGCCCGGTGTTTCATAGCAGCCACGAGATTTCATGCCTACTAGGCGATTTTCAACAATGTCAATTCGACCAACGCCATGAGGTGCAGCAAGGGTGTTCAATTCAACTAAAGCTTGATAAGGCGATAAGGCCTTGCCATTAACATGAGTCAAACGACCCTCTGAGAAGCTCAAAGAAACCCTTTCTGGTTTATTTGGTGCATCTTCCGGATCCGTGGTCATTGTCCACACTTGTTTAGTGGGTTCACACCATGGGTCCTCTAATTCGCCACCTTCGTGTGAGATATGCCAAGCATTCGCATCGCGGCTATAAATTTTGGTTGCAGATGCGGTTGTCGCAATATTTCTACTGGCGAGGTAATCGAGTAAGTCTTCACGCGATACCATGTCCCACTCACGCCATGGCGCGATAACTTGCAGGTCAGGCGCAAGTGCAGCAAAGGCCCCCTCGAAACGGACTTGATCGTTCCCCTTACCTGTACAACCGTGGCTGAGCGCGTCTGCTCCCACTTTTCTGGCAACTTCCACTTGTGCTTTGGCTATCACAGGGCGAGCCATAGATGTACCCAGCAAATATTCACCTTCATATACCGCACCCGTCATTATGGTCGGATAGATAAAGTCACGCACAAACTCTTCTTTCAAGTCGACAATATGACATTCACTTGCACCAGAGGCGATTGCTTTGTCATGAAGCCCTTCTAGCTCTTCATCGCCTTGACCAACATCAGCAGCAAATGCAACGACTTCACAATCATAGTTTTCTTTTAGCCAAGGCATAATTGCAGAAGTGTCTAAGCCACCTGAATATGCAAGTACCACTTTCTTTATTTGATTTTTGTTGTTGCTTAAAGCCATTTCTCTTCCTCAATACGAACCCTAAATAGGCTCAACTTACTTTATTCTATAATTTATGCGTTCAACATTACGCTAGGGTGACACCGCCGATCAAGCTAGCGAGTATCGCATTTTGCGCATGCATTCTGTTTTCTGCTTGTAACATAAGTAATGATTGCTCACTGTCCATCAAAGAGCCGGTAATTTCAAGATCTCGGTGGGCTGGTTGGCAGTGCATTACATAGCTTGCGCCGGCTTTTTTCATTAAACGTTCATTTACTTGGAACGGAGCAAACTTTTCTTTTATTTCTGACAAAGGTGTATCATCGCCCATTGAAAGCCACGTATCGGTATACAAAATATCGGCCTGTCCTAATTCTTCAATGGAATTGGCAATAGTTAAATCAACACCATTCTCATAGGCCAATTTAGCAGCATGTTTGGCGATTTTAGATGATATTTCGAAGCCTTTTGGAGTAATGACAGTTTGATTGACACCTAACAAAGCGCCTACAATCAATAGTGAATGAGTCACATTGTTGCCATCACCGATATACGCCATGGTTTTGCCTTTTAACTCACCGAGTTTTTCGTGCATCCCAAGATAGTCGGCAAGTGCCTGACATGGATGGTATAAATCGCACAGGGCGTTGATGACTGGTATATTTGCCCCTTTCGCCAAATCGACTAAGGTTTGATGCTCGTATACGCGAGAAACGATAGCATCTGCCCAACATGCTAAATTTGCACCGACGTCTACTGGATCTTCTCGATCTTTTAAAGGGGAGCCTTGGCTATCTACATACACTAAATGACCGCCTAATTTGTTCACGCCGATATCAAAACTCACACGCGTTCGTAACGACGGTTTTTCAAAAATCGCAACAACCGACTTACCAGCGAGTGGCTTTCCATATTTCTCAGGATATTGTTTTAAATCAAGTGCTAGTGCGAGCAGGTTTTGCATAGATTGCGGTGACCAATCGCTAAAACTCAATAAATCTTGCATGGTATTGTCCTTCATTATTCATTAACTCCCTTTGCGGGTAAGATCTGTGTACCAGTATTTAGGCCGCATTCTGCGTTTTGACCTTGGGCTTCCTTTAGGTCTGCTAGCAACTTGCTCACTTCAGACCAACTACCAATGGTGACGGGCTTATGTAAGGTATTTGCAGCTTCTTGTGCCGCTTTCACTTTTACTACCATACCGTCAGCAATGACTCCGTTAGCAGTAAGTTCGCTAATCGTTTGATGATTGAGTTGTGTGATACGATTTTTTTGTGCATCTAAAACGCCTGCTACATCGGATAGCAAAAACAAGTCGGCATAAAGTAAAGAAGCGACGCAGGTGGCAGCTTGATCCGCATTCACATTAAACAAACGTCCTTCATTATTGCTACCGATAGAGCAAATAATAGGCGTTAGATTGGCATGCATTAGTTGGTGTAAGAGTTTTGCACTTTTAGGATGTGGATAACCAACGGCACCCAGCGTGCTATCTACTTCCGTGCAATGAGCTAAATTACCGTCACACAAGGCGATACCTACACCGGACAGCCCATGCTGCATTGCCATGCAAACCAATTGCTTGTTGAGCGTGCCTGCTAAAACACCTGCTACTGCGGGCATTTGTTCGTCTGGTGAAATACGTAAGCCATTGTGTTTTTTGGATTCAAAACCTAAGGCCGTCAACTGGGTTTGCAGTTGTGAGCCTCCGCCATGCACGATAGCGATGTTGTATCCCTGTTTTTTGAGTTCAGAAACCGCCTTGAAAAAAGAGCTTTGGGCCAGGGTATCTTCAAAGAAATTACCACCGACTTTAAGTACGATGTTGGTTGAATTTATGTCCATGAGCTAATGAGTCCAGTCTGGGAAGGGAAGTCAAAGGCTAGGTTTGCACATTGCACAGCTTGAGAGGCAGCGCCTTTCAATAAGTTATCTATCGCTGAAGAGACGACTAAGTAACCACTATCTTCGTCGAACTTCCAGCAAATATCACAGAATGGTGTGTTTGCAACGTCATCTACTTTTGGCCATGAATTACGGAGCCGAATGAGTGCCTTGTCGGCATATTGCTTTTCATAAGCCTGCGCCACTTGAGTTGCAGAGATACCCTCTTTTAATGCGACCGTGACAGTGGCTAGAATACCTCGCTTAAACTGCCCTAGATGAGGCGTGAAGATAACTTGAGTTTGTGCATAATTATCTATTTCAGGTGTGTGTCTGTGGCCCAGCACGCCATAGGCCTGTAAACTCACTTCATAAAAGCTAGTCGTTGCACTCGGTTTTTTACCCGCACCACTGACACCTGAGGTCGCATTGATCACCGGACGATGTCCCGGTTTTACTAAATTTGCGTCACTGAGTGGTTTTAATGCCAAAAGAGAGGCGGTTGGATAACAACCAGGGACAGCAATGAGTTTTGCTTGTTTAATTTCGTTTTCATACCATTCAGCAAGACCGTAAACCGCCTTTTTTTGCACTTCAGGGTGTTCATGTTGGAACCCATAGTACTTGGCGAATACCGCTGCGTCGGGTAAGCGAAATGCGCCAGAAAGGTCGAATATTTTGGCGCTACCTTTTAACAAGGCGGCAGCCCAGTCATGACTTGCTTCATGTGGCGTGGCTAAAAAAATAGCATCGTAGGTATTGGCGAGTTCACTTAAACGTGCGGGGGCAAGTTCCTGCATCTGCAAACGATCTTTAGACCCTAGACCTTGGCCACCCAAAACCGCATGCACCTCACCGATAAGTTTGTTGGCGTCGCTGCTGCCTTGTGAGACAAAACAAGCAGCCAAGTCAAACTCTGGATGCTGATGAATAATTTTAATAAGTTCAGCGCCGGTATAACCACTAGCACCGATAACACAGCTTGATAACATAATTGAGTCTTAAAATATGGAGAAAAAATTCCCTCACTTCCAACCCATATTTATATAGCATTGGAAGTAAGAGACGAACGTCGACGAGGGCGTCTTACATTAGCACTAATATCGTCGACCGCGTATTGCATCACAATACGAGGGAGGGTTAATTAATTTTATTGGTTTTAATAAAAATTTAATATTAATCACAGTCACTTTGTAAACTCGATTGGTAAGGATGAAACATAGTTCATCGCCAGAATAACTTAACTTTGTGTAGAGTAAATCATTGTGAATAAATATTCAATAAAAATGTATAATTAATCTTTTTTGCAAGCTGAGCGAATTTTTCTATCGTCGTCGTCACAATTATATTATGCTGAAAGTAGAAGCATGCTTGTCATTAGACCAACAAGGTAAGATCAAAAATGCCAAATAAAACAATAGCATTAGTAGCACATGACCATAAAAAGCCTGATTTAATTGCATGGGCGAAAAAGCACAAAATGCACCTAGAGAACCTCGATCTCGTTGCTACGGGCACAACAGGAGGATTACTGACAAAAGAAGTGGGTTTACATGTTCGGTGTTTTAAAAGTGGGCCCTTAGGTGGGGATCAACAAATTGGTGCCTTGATTGCAGAGCAGGCGCTGGACGTACTGGTGTTCTTTTGGGACCCCATGAATCCAGCTCCACATGATCCAGACGTTAAAGCCTTGCTTAGACTTTGTTCTGTATGGAATGTACCAGTAGCATGTAATTTGGCAACGGCTGATATGATAATCAGTTCACCGCTATTTCACGACCCGGATTTTAAGCCTGAGTTACCTCAATACTAAAAAAGTGGTAGAAATTATCAACCAATATGCGATTCTGTCGATAACCTGTTACAGACCCCATAAAAAAGCGAGCTTTTGCTGACATCGCCACTTACTTGAAATTTGAGTAAACTTGATGATAGCAAGGCACACTCTTATGTATTGGAAAAGCGAATTATGAACGCAGAAAAACACTATACGTGGACACTTCAGGCACACAAGATATTTAGATGGATATTGGTCGTCCAATTTGCCATTGCTGTCTTAATTGGATTTATTACTGATGATCTGCTCACACCATTTCTGATTGGTATTCCGATCATTGCGCTCCCTATATTTCTTAGCATCACACAAGCCCATTCGGCGCTGAGTAGGCACGTCATCGGAATAGCAACACAGCTTATGACTGCGCTACATATTCAGCAAGCGTATGGCATGACTGAAATGCACTTCGAAGTGTTCGTTGTCCTTGCATTTCTGATTTTCTTCCGTGATTGGAAGGTGGTTGTTTCCAGTACATTGACGGTTGCCGTTCACCATATTTTGTTTTTCATTATCCAAAGCCAAGGTGGTGGTGTCTTTATCTTCGAGGCGAACCGCGTTTTCTTTTACATTCTCGTCATCCACGCATTGTTTGCTGTTGCAGAAGGCGTGGTCATGGGGGTTATGGCACATCGCAGTCATAATGAAGCGATTGCCTCAGACATACTGCGTAAATCGGTACTTCGCATAACTACCGACTCGGGTCAGTTCAATTTACACAGCTCCAATGTAGTTGAGCATCCGATGTTAAGTGATTTTAATAGCATGATAATGGGCTTCAAAGCGCTTATTGATAAGGTAAATGCCGTCGGCGTCAAACTCAACCAAGTTGTTGAAAAAGTCAAACGTTCATCGGATGACCTCGACAACTCTGTTGATGAGCAGAACAACCAGGTCAGCACGATATCGACGGCAATGCAAAATATCACGGCGAGCATCGGTGATGTTGCTAGCTTATCTCAAAGTGCTAATCAAATAGCAGAACAAGCAAGAGAAAATACAGGCGAAACACGTCGGTCTATTGATGAGTCTGGTAGCAATATTGCACAGTTAAAATCAACGCTACAAACAACGTCTCAAGCCATAGGCGATTTGAGTGCTAAATGCACCAACATTTCCGACGTGATGCAGTCAATTAAATCCGTAGCCGAGCAGACGAACCTGCTGGCGCTTAATGCTGCAATAGAATCGGCCCGTGCGGGTGAACATGGCAGAGGCTTCGCTGTGGTCGCAGATGAGGTACGTAACTTAGCTATCAAATCGAAAGAAAGTGCCGAAGAGATAGAATTGATTACCAGCCAGCTAACTGAAAGTGCAAATCACTCTGTTACCAATATGGACGATTGTGTGCTTATGGTGGAAAGAGCAGTTGAATCATCTACCGAGGCCTCTGGCAATATGGCGTCTGTACTTAAGGGCATTAATGAGGTGAGTGACAATGTTACGACGGTAGCAGGTGCTGCAACCGAGCAGGCCCAAACGTCTGAGTCAATTAGCTTGTCCGCTGAAGAGTTATACCAAATGTTTAGTGATGAAAAGCTGCAGGTTCAAAGTTTGAAGGATGAGGTGAATGATTTATATATACTTGCCGGCGAGTTAAGTGAGCAACTAAAACACTTTAAAGTATAGATAATGCTTCTAGCTCGTTGGGTTTATATCGTTATCGCGCTCATTTGGTTTGCTGCGGCCTTGTTTGCAGTGAATTGGGTGGGCACAAATAAGTTCACTGAATTTGACCCAAAATTGCAGTTATCTGAAGCGATCATGTCTTTATCGTTCGAGGATGAATTTACTGAACTCTTACCATTGTCAGAAATAAACCGCGCGAACATAGGCCAAATATATCATGTTTTCCAAGGGGATTGTTTTTGCGAGCGCTTGAGCGAGTCTCACCGTAATAGCCTAAATTTATGGGCACAGAGCAATGATGTAGGCTACCAGCAACTGGACATCCGAGAGCATCCGAACCTTCAACAATTTATACCTTCAACACCCGCTGTCATTGTGACGAATCAACAAGGAGATTTAGTCTACTTTGGACCATACTCGAGCGGCTTTGGTTGTTTTGAAAACTCAGGACTGGTCGATGAAAAAATCGATGCATATTTTGCACAAGAGAATCCATCTGAAAAAGCGTATATTCAAAGCGAAGCAGAAGGTTGTTATTGTGAAGTGTCTAAACCCTTAAGGTGGCCAGACTAGGCTTAATCCTCTTTACATTAAGATTATTGAAACCGACGATAGTACCTTCTATAAGGTTTCAACTCTATTTCTGCCGCTTTCTTTTGCTTTGTAAAGTGCGGAGTCAGCACGTTTTATTATTTCGTCAACAGACTCATCCTCTGCTACATTTTGTGTTAAACCAATACTAACCGTTATCTGTCTATCTTGTGTGAACTGACTAAAGTCGCTTTTTTCAATGTCACTTCTAATTCGTTCACATGCAATAGTTGCTTCTTCAATTGAACTTTTCGGTGCGAGTAACGCAAACTCTTCGCCTCCATATCGCACAATCATATCGCTAGCTCTTTTCCCGTCTAATAATATATTAGAAAAAAGCTTTAGGACCTCATCTCCAGCATCATGGCCAAACGAATCGTTAACTGACTTAAAGTAATCAATATCAAGAATAGCAACACAGAAGTTTTCACCGTAGCGTTTAAATAGCTGATGTGCGCTCTCTATTTGTGTTGTGAAAACACGCCTATTTGGTAGTTGAGTCAACTCGTCGGTAGTAGCCAAAGATTGTAATTCACGCTCAGCATTTACACGGGCGGCTTCAATACCCCTAACCCGCATTAGCAGGCCTAAGTTTGCTAATAATGGTTTAAGGAAGTCGATGAGTTCACGGTCATAACCGACAACTCTATTGGCGAGTCCAATCATGCCGTACACAACACCATCGAATTTGATTGGCAAACCTAAGAAACAATCCATATCAGGGTGTCCCTTAGGTGTGCCTGATGAGTGCGCATCTTTGGCTACATCATTTGATATCACTTCATTTTCGGTAGTGATGACTCGTCCAAAAAGGTTGTCTAAATTTTCAAAAACCAAACCATCGTTTACATACCTTGAATATAGCTCCTTACTCTGGGTATCCCAGCTAATATCTGAGATAGCTTGTATTTTCAGGGCCACTTCACCTTTCTCGTTAGTAATACGCTCACCAATAAAACCGAATTCGCTCTCAGCTAAATCTAATAAAGATTCAAAAATAGACGAACATGCGGCCCGCAAATCACTTTCTTCAAGAAATATCTCTTGCGCTTTACTCATAAGCGCAACAAGAGAATCTTGTTTCTGGCGAATTATCTTGGCTTGGTGCTGCTCCGTAACATCTCGCTGAGTCCCGATGATCCTCGAAGGCTTACCCTCTGCATTGTATTCAACTGTTTTGCCAAAGCCTTCAACCCAAATCCAATTGCCTGATTCATGCCTAATTCTATATATTTGATTAAGAACGTCTCGTTTTCCTACCTTCAACTCCTCCAACTCTTCCGTCACTCGTTTTTTGTCAAGTGGATGAATACGCCGATCCCAAACATTCTTGGCGGGTTCTTGGTCTTCAAAATTGAGTCCTATCATCTGGTACCAACGATGATTAACTTGAGTAAAGTTAGATATTGGGTCCAAATCCCAAGTGGCTAAATCTAATGTTTCAATGATTAACGAGGATCTTTCTTTTACTTTTCGTAATCGAACTTCTAGTTCTTTTTGATTCGTTTGGTCAATAAGGTATAGGCGAACATAAAGCAGCGCTCCTGTATTTGAGTACTCACCGAAGCTAACCTGTCGAATACTTTTTCGTTCTCCATTCGCAAGTACCACGTCGTATTCGGTTTCAAGATCTTGGATTTCAGTTGTTCGATGGAAATTCAAGCTGCGTTTAAATGTTGTTTTATGATCGGGGTGAATAAAATCATCTAGGCGAAAGTATTGTCTATCCGCCTTAGAATCAGCACCGAGTAGGGAATAACAGTTAGCAGAAACAAAGATTATTGGCCAGCCTGGCTTTGAATCGACAATCAAGCTACTTATCGGACCTTGGGATAGTAAATTATGTTCAATCATGAACTGCTTGGAAAAGTTGCCTGCGGTTAATGCGATAGTGATTGCATCAGCTTTAGCTTGTAGATATTCAAGCTGCTCATCGTTAATATTATTTGAGCTATCACAGAGAAGAAATAGCGCGCCAACGGCTTTTTCATTTCTTCTTATTGGCACGCCTATAAAACCCAGTTTTTTTAAAGTCTCATTCTGCGTATCTACGTCCAATTTGAGATCATATGAACTGATTTTGTCTATGTTTAAAACGTCATTTAATTCTATCGTTTTTGCACAAAGCTGTTTACTTAAATCAGCGGACTCGTTGCAACCTCCAATATTGCTTACAATTTTTACTTCTTTGCTCTCGACCATCCCTATCGACACTTGATAAATGTCTATCTTTGCTTGAACATTAACCACAACGTCGTCTAATGCCCTCTGAACCATCGGGCTGTAATTGTCATTTTTAGTCAATATTTTATTAATTTTTGTAAACTGATTATCGTGCTTTAGTTTCGCCATAGTCTCATCACTTAAAAGTCAATAAGCTTTTGGAGACTTTGCTCGTCCCCCGATGTCGCAATAAAACAAAGGAGTCCGTTCAAAGCTTCGTTCACGTCTCTCTAAAAAATACTATAACCCACGATAAAAAGGTACTTCTTTTATGCCCACAATGTACATTGTGGTGTAGGATTATAAATTATCATACGTAAGCACGGCCTGAGGTGTACTTAATAAACTTATATTTTTTATAGGCTTACATCGAGTTGAAGCTTGGTCGGAAATTATCAAGAAATTTTGAATGGTTTATTATGCAAAAAAATACATACGTAAAAAGAGCGTGTTATTTACGTATGTGCACTAAAAATGCGTACTTTACTCTACATAATACCTTGCATTATGCAGAGAAATCATTTTTGGACTGCGCCATGAGATCCTCGATTGCTCGAGGATGACTGGTAATAATCTTTGCTAAATGAGTTTAAGATTGGCGAGACTTGTCTCTGCGCTTACCACCTCTTTTCTCACCTTTTTTGTGTTTTGCTTTCTTCATCATTTTAGCAAACTTTTGTTTCTGCTCATCATTCAATAAGCTCAAAATATCGAACTGTGATTTAGCTTTAAGCAAGGCTTTTTCGAGGTGAGCTTCTTTGTTTTCAGCATGGAATGCAAGCCAGGCATCTTCGTCAAATACGGGGGCTTGTATAATGCTACGAAGCGTCTCACCCTTAGCTTTCATGTCGGCTTTGTTAGCGGCACGACGTGCTTGATTTTCTGCAAATATTTCACCAATAGCGAGTTTTTGTTGCTCTGAAAGATCAAGACGCTTAGCCATTTTATCAAGTCTTTTAGCGCCTCTATCGCCATCTGACTTAGCCATCTTTGTCGTTCGTTTGGCAAGTTTCTGGGCACGCTTTTCGGCAAGCATGGTTTTTTGTTCACTTGTCATTACGTTATAGCTTTGACTCTTTGCTTTTGCGCCAATCAGCTTTAGTGGAAGCCCACCATCCATTCTTTCTTCGATTAAGGCTCTAACCGCTGTCTCATCCCATGTTTCCATCTGCATAAGCGTACGCATTTCATCTTTGTATGCCGACATCTCTGCACGGTAAATACCACTGTCTTGATGAGCCTCTTTCTTAATTTGGCGAAGGTCAGATTTTTGCTCAGGTGTTAAATTGAGCTCAGCCATCATACGTTTAGAAAGCTCGCCTCCCTCACGTGGACCCTTTGCAAAACTCATTGCCGAAGTGGCTAATAGAGCGGTAATAGTTGCACTGATAAGTAATTTTTTCATAATGCTTTCCTCTTTAAGGTCATTTAAAACTTGTTGGTAAATTGATTAAGTGAGTAAATGATAGCGGAGTCAATGCAAAGAAACGCCAAGTTAGTGTAAAGCTTGTGTAAAGGTTACATGCTGCTTTAGGTATTTCACTTACTATAAAGCTTGTTAGCATATATATGAGAGCGTGTTGCAGTCTTAATGGGTAACGTAAATGTATAAAATCTTATTAATTGATGATGATGCAGAACTAACGCAGGTGCTTGCGGAGTATTTGCAGCAAAATAACTTCTTAGTAGAAGTTGAAAACTCGCCTGTTGTTGCAATTGAGCGATTGAGAAACGAAAAATTCGATCTAACATTGTTAGATGTCATGATGCCTGTGATGGACGGATTTGAAGTCTTGAAATTAGTTCGCACATTCTCAACTGTGCCTGTGATTATGCTCACAGCGAAAGGTGAAGATTACGATCGTATTCTTGGTTTGGAGCTTGGCGCGGATGATTATCTGGCGAAACCCTTTAATCATCGAGAACTGATTGCGCGAATGAAAGCCATGACTCGGCGCGTTGACGATTTAAGCACGTTTAACCAAATACATAACTTAGATTTGCATGGCATCCGAATCGAAGAAGCCAGCCAACGAGCGATGGTATCGGAGCAAGAAGTTGATTTTACCAGTACTGAATTTCAATTGTTGGTAGTCTTAATGAAGCATGCAGGCCATATTGTGGGTAAAGATAAGTTAAGCGTCGATGTGCTAGGGCGTCGTTTGAGTGCATTTGACCGTAGTTTAGATATGCATGTCAGTAATGTACGTAAGAAGCTAAATGCGTTTGATATTGAAGGTGTGATTAAAACAGTACGTGGTGCTGGTTATATATTTAAGGCGGAAAGCTAGTGAAATTTGAAAAGCTGAATCCATTTAACTCTCTTTTTGGGCGAGTATTCCTATGGTTTTGGTTCGCCTTGTTGGTCATACTCTTAAGTGCGTTCTTCATTACTAAACAGCTTAGCAACGTGGTTGAAGTGAGTGCCGCCGAAGCGGGTCAAATTGACTCCGGCACGTTAGTAGTGGAGAAATTAGCACGGTTATTAGATAGGGGAGGACGGTTCAGTCAGTCTCTACGCCGAGCTGGCGATCGACGCGGTAATACTCAAATTGTGGCAATTAATCGTGCAGACAAAGATGTCCGATTTAATTTTCCAGCTCCGCTTGCCGGAAACATTGCCGAACTCAAAGGCTTTATTGATGCTGAGTACCCTGTGCTGATTAAATTAAACAACATGCAATTCGTAGGGCCTTATCCAATAACTCATAATGATAAAAACTACCAAATTTTCGTCGGTAGATTACTGAAAAGAGAGGAACGCTCTGGAATGTCCCGCTCTCGTGCAGCAATTGCTGGTTTATCCTTAGCTATTGTTTTGAGTACCTTGTTTTGCTTTGCCCTAGTGCTGAGTATGACTAAACCTATTAGCGCACTGCGCAAAGCAAGCAAGCGTTTAGCGGATGGCGAGCTGTCATCCCGAATAGCAGGACTAGAGAGCCGACATGACGAAATTGGTCAACTGGCGGATGATTTTAATAGTATGGCATCTCAACTTCAGTCTGTGGTCGAGAACCAAAAACAATTGATGGCCAACGTATCCCATGAGCTTAGAACGCCACTTACGCGACTACAATTGGCAACAGCGCTCTTAGAAGATCAAGAAGTTGACGAAAAAAGTCGTAGTATCGAACAGGAAAATAAGGCCAAGCAACTCCATCGCATTCAGACTGACATCGATAAAATGGATAAGCTGATTGGCCAAGTCTTGACCATTGCAAAATTGAACGCGACAGAAAGAACTATTCACTTAGCAACACATTCCTTAACTCATCTATTGAGCGGTGTTTTTAATGATGGAAAGTTCGAAGCTGAAGCGAATGGTAAAGAGCTTGTTGTGAACCAAATTCCAACACTTAGCGGCCAGTTCGATGCAAACTTGATCGTAAGTGCAATTGAAAACATCATACGTAACGGTTTACGATTCGCTGAGAAAACTGTGCACTGCGAGATCCAAGTCGTTTCAGAGAAAAATACCACCTCATCGTTGAGAATTACCATTAGTGACGATGGTCAGGGTATGAAAGCAGAGCAAATTAACCAAGTATTTGACCCCTTCTTCAGAGGTGAAAACCAAGTTTCTGAGAACAATAAAGGCGCAGGACTGGGTTTGTCGATAGCGAAAGCCGCAGTTGAAGCACATCACGGAACAATCTCTGCGAAGGAATCGCCTTTCGGTGGTTTATCAGTAATAATACAAATCCCAATAGTTGAATAAGTACTGCAATTGAAATGCCTTTGACCCAAGAATCCGAGTTGCCAGAGAAGTATTACCAGACAATAAAGCCTTGGTTCGATGAAAATTGCGAAGCCCGCTTTTGGACGCTAAAGGATGGTTGTGAAATTCACTATCGCTTTGTTCAGCACCCACAAGCAAGAGGTATTCTAGTCATATCTTCGGGGCGTGTTGAAAGTGCTTTGAAATACAGTGAACTGATCTATGACTTGTATCATGAAGGTTACAGTATTTTTATCCATGACCATCGAGGACAAGGGCAGTCGTCGCGAGAATGTCAAAATCCACACTTTGGTTATATTGACTCATTTGAGATGTATGTTGATGATTTTGAGAGCATGATCGACGATGTTCTGCTGCCAAAGTTGAGCGGCGCAGCAGCAAGCGAAGACGCAACACCCGTCGTGGGCTTACCTCTGTTTTTAGTTTGCCATTCCATGGGGAGTGCAATTGGCGCTTTGCTCCTAAAAAGGCGCCCTCAGTTTTTTGCGAAGGCAGTATTATGTTCGCCAATGTTTGGGATCACGCCACCGTTGCCACCCTGGGCCGCTCACGCCTTGGTCTACATAGGTGTAAGATATAATCGTTTAGTTCGTAAAAAAGCGTCTTATTTTTTCGGTCAAACTGATTACGCTCCTAGTGCATTTTATAAGAATCGTCTAATGAGCAGTGAAGTTCGGTATCGGATTTTCCGCGAGCTATATGCAGATATGCCAAGGCTACAGCTCGGCGGGGTGACCTTTGAGTGGCTACATGCTTCTCTTCAGGGAATGGCAGAAATAAGAGCACATGCTCATAAATTAACAACGCCTTGCAAGATATTATACTCTGGCGCAGACACAGTAGTCGCGAATAAGGACATTGAGCAGGTAGTCGCTGACATGCCTAATTGCGAGTCCGTATGCATTCCAGAGGCGATGCATGAGTTATTCTTTGAGAAAGATAAGTTTCGCAAGCCAGCACTAGAAAAGCTATTAGACTATCTGGCACGTTAGTTCAGCCACAAAACTAAAAGGCGAATGTGAACTGCATACCGTAAAACAAGGTTTTGTTAGCGGTCCAGTATTCAGCATCAATCTGCCTTGCTTTCACGTAACCTTCAACTCTCAAGTTACCCGATTGAATACCCCCGCCTAGCGCAGCGTAACCATCCAAATTATCACGATCGTTGTAATAGTTGTCGAACTCATCATCATCTTTAAATGCGCTTTCAAAAACGTCAAATCCTCCCTCTATATAAAGAAAAACATCATCGTAATAACCTAATCGTACCCCAAGATCTAAGCCCAGATAGTCTTGGTAATAACCCGAGTTATCTAGCACAGTTGCGGCGTTTAACGATGTGATAATTTCAGATTTTATATTGCTGTAACGATCGCTCAGGATACCTGAAAAGCCAATCGCAGAAATCGTATCAGTATCGTTGATTTCTTTTTTCACGAACATAGTAACTCTGTCGTTTGCGCTGCTTTGTGAAGAAAGAAGCATCATGGAGATGCAAAGTAAGGCAGTAGTGAGTTTGGTTTTCATTGTCTGATTAATCTAAAAATGAATTTGATGGAGCGTAGCATAAGCTTGTTTTACTGAACTCAATCTGAATAGCGTAGAGCAAAGCTGAATAGCGTAGAACAAAGCTGACAAACTTGACTTGAGCTTTGCCAAATATGGCGAAAAGGGATTGAATCCACCTTGTTTAAAATAAAATAACGCTTTAAATCATGGGGGTATGACTAATTCTTGTTCTGGCATGAGCATTGCAATATGTGATTGTAGAGACGAAAAAATGCAGTACTTGTGACGCAAGCACATGATTGCTACGAATATGGAGAAAACTGATGCACGCAACAACAGATACAAATGATACTTTTAATTGGTGGTACTTGTTTGCAAACGTGGGCGCCTTAGTTGGACTTGCCTTGTTACCTTACTTGGTATACATCGGCGTACTTATCTTTCAACAATAAGCACTCTCTTTCACTAATAGGCCAACTGTTTGTTTGCTTTTGAATAAACAGGCACCGCCGTTATTTTACATCGCAAAGCCGGTTTGTCGCCATGCTTCATAACTGACGATTGCGATTGAATTAGACAAGTTCAAGCTTCTAGCATCGGCTAGCATTGGGATGCGTATACGTTGGTCAGGGCTAAAACCATTGCGGATTTCGTCTGGAAGCCCAGAAGTTTCTGAACCGAATAGCAATACATCGCCTGCTTGATAGCTTGGTTCGTCATGAGGGCGTGAGCCTTTTGTCGTTAACGCAAATATTCGTCTCTCGCCCATTGCCTCTAAGAATACAGAGTAATTTTTATGGATCGTGACATTAGCAAGGTCGCGATAATCTAAGGATGCTCTGCGTAACTGTTTTTCCTCCATGCTAAAACCCAAAGGCTCAATTAAATGCAAATGACAGCCGTTGTTCGAACAAAGGCGAATGGCATTGCCAGTATTTGGGGCTATTTGAGGTTCGTACAATGCAATATGGAACATAATTTCGTTTTCTCAGAAGGCTTATCTAATGATTAATGATTTGATTCGGCACTATGTCGCCTTGCGACTCGACTATTCTTGAGTTTGTTCACGACTCAATAGCGCAACAGCAGCGTCTTTTGCTGATTTACCTTGATAGAGTACTTGATATATTTGCTCACAGATGGGCATTTCAATATCGTGTTTGGCAGACAGTAAGCGAACTTCGTCGGTATTCCGATAACCTTCTACAACCTGGCCGATGCTTTCAATGGCATCTTCTACAGTCAAACCTTGTCCTAAAGCAAGGCCAAAGCGACGGTTTCGACTTTGATTGTCAGTACAGGTTAGGACTAAATCGCCTAAGCCTGCCATGCCCATGAAGGTTTCCTGTTTGGCCCCAATGGCTAAACCCAGACGTGTCATCTCGGCAAGACCTCGGGTAATTAGCGCTGTTCTTGCATTTGCTCCAAATCCCAGTCCATCTGCAAGGCCAGCACCAATAGCAATCACATTTTTAACAGCCCCGCCGAGTTGCACACCAATAAGATCATCGTTCTTGTAAACACGAAATCCCTTTGAGCAATGCAGTTTTTGGGAAAATGACTCACCAAGCTCAGCATCTGCACTAGAAAGTGTTATTGCGGTGGGTAAACCTGCCACCATCTCTTTGGCGAATGTGGGCCCAGAAACAACGGCTAACGGAATTTTATCTCCTAGCACTTCTCGGGCGACATCTTGAAGAATTCGTCCAGTGCCGGGCTCTAAGCCTTTGGTTGCCCATATCACTCGATGGTGATCATTTAAAAAGGGTTGGATAGTCTCTAACGTTTCTCTAAATGCATGGCTAGGTACGACGACCAAAATATCGAACGCGCTGCTAACCGCTTCGTATAGATCCGCTGTTAAGTCTAAGTCAGCTGGGAATACCGCTGAGGGCAGGTATTTTTCGTTGCTGCGGGATTGCTGCATTTGTGCGATATGTTTCTCACTTCGCCCCCACAGAAGGGTAGGTACAGCGTTGCGCGCTAACACAAAAGCCAGCGCAGTACCGTAGGAGCCAGCCCCAAGTACTGCAACAGATGCTTCACGTGATGCGCGCATGATGTGTTTTATGAATCGAGTTGTTGAGGGGCCGCTTGGCCGTCTTGCTCAGCACGCTTTTGCATATATGCAGCAAAAATTGCGTCGAAGTTAACTGGTGCTAAGTTAAGCGGTGGGAATGTGCCACGATTAACTAAGTTTGATACAGCTTCACGCGCGTACGGGAACAACATGTTAGGGCAGAAAGAACCCAGTGTGTGAGCTTTGTTCTGGTCTGGCATTTCGCCGATAGCAAAAATACCTGCTTGTTGTACTTCACACAAGAAAGCGGTTTCTTCGCCAATAGTTGCTGTAACAGTGACCGATAAAATCACTTCATACAAGTTGGCTTCTAGTTCGTTGGTGCGAGTGTCGATGTCTAATTTAACTTCAGGCTTCCATTCTTTCTGGAAAATCGATGGGCTGTTTGGCGTTTCAAAAGAGATATCTCTTGTGTAAATGCGTTGAACGTTAAATTGCGGTACTTGTTGCTCTGCTGCGCCAGCAGGTGTTGTATTTTCTTCAGCCATGAATGGTTCCTATCGATACTCTAATGAATGTTTTTGTAATACTTACAAATTGAATTAACAAGAAAAAGGTTGCGGATACTGCAACCTTTTTCATTTGTTGTGCATTGTACTAAGTGTGCGGCACAATTCTAGATAAATTATGCGCCTTTTAACAAGCTATCTAGTTTGCCAGCAGATTCCAATGCAAATAAATCGTCGCACCCGCCTACGTGGGTGTCACCTATAAATATTTGTGGGACCGTTGTTCGTCCGTTTGCACGTTCGATCATTTCTGGACGACGCTCTGGGTCTTTATCTATCTCTACGTCGCTAAACTCAACGCCTTTCTGGCTTAATAAAGCTTTAGCTCGCTTACAATATGGGCAATAGCCTTTTGTATATAGTTCTACTTTTTGCATGAATACTCTCTTATTTTGAGACGGGTAGGCTGGCCGCTTGCCATGCACCCATTCCGCCTTTTAATACGGTGACTTTTTCAAAGCCTGCTTTCAGCATTTGTGCTGCTGTCTTTTTCGCTGACACGCCCATTGCGCATACTACTATAATGGGCTTGTCCTTAGACTTTTCAAGCTTTGCGAAATTTCCTTCTTTGAGTTCTTCAGCTTTCAGTTGGCGAGACCCTAAGATATGGCCTGCTTTGAATTCATTAGCTGCTCTTATATCCAATACGACAGCGTCTTCTTTGTTCATCAATAACGTCGCTTCGTGAGTAGAAAGTAGCTTAATCGGAGATAAAGCACCGCCCACATATGAATAAATAATAAGCACGATAAGCGCTAGCCAAGCTGCTGATAATAACTTTATTAACGTAGAGCTGGTCGCAAATTCAATTAACTGGTCCATAAAACTGTTGTCATCCTAATGCTATTTCAAACTCGCAAAGTATATAGAAAAAAACCGTATAAACCAGCATTTCTGGGGTCTGTTACACGATTCTTTTGCATATGAATCATCTAAGTGCAGCTATAGGAACGGTTTTTAGCAAACAAAATTCTATGATATGAAAAAAGAATCCCGGCTTTGTCGCGAAAAATAACGATAAATTGTTTATTGGGTAAGCATTTACTGGTATTTTTCTAGTAAGTCGTATTCATTAATTTCGTGTTACTAAAAGGGTCATCATGCAAGAAGGTAAAAAACCGTTAGCGCTTATCATACTCGATGGTTGGGGTTACAGAGAAGAAACCACAAACAATGCCATCGCATTGGCAAATACGCCGGTACTAGACGATCTTTTCGCCACCAAGCCCAGCACACTGATCTCTGGGTCAGGCCTTGATGTTGGCTTACCAGATGGTCAAATGGGTAATTCTGAAGTAGGACATGTGAATCTTGGTGCAGGCCGAGTGGTGTATCAAGATTTTACCAAAATAACCAAAGCTATATCGGATGGTAGTTTCGCTGAGAACGAAGTGATCGTTGAAGCTATTAACGCTGCCGTTTCTGCAGATAAAGCGGTACACATCATGGGCTTGCTCTCTCCTGGTGGTGTGCATTCCCACGAGGAACATTTATTTGCGGCAATTAAGCTCGCGGCTGAAAAGGGAGCAAAACGTATTTATTTGCACGGTTTTACCGATGGACGCGACACCGCCCCACGAAGTGCGAAACCTTCCATTGAAGCAGCGCAATCATTATTTGAAGAAATCGGTGTTGGCCAAGTCGCTAGTTTAGTGGGGCGCTATTACGCCATGGATCGAGATAGTCGTTGGGATCGCGTACAACAAGCCTACGACGTGATTGTTTCTGCCAAAGCAGACAAGCACTATGAAAGTGGCGTTGAAGCGCTCGAAGCTGCCTACGCTCGTGATGAAAATGACGAGTTTGTGAAAGCGTCCAAAATAGGCGACTACCCCGGTGTTGAAGATGGTGATGCGATATTATTCATGAACTTTAGAGCAGACCGTGCTCGTGCTATGTCGCACGCTATGGTTGATAAAGATTTTAGTGGTTTCGAACGCAGCAAGGTACCGCAAACGTCATTTATGATGTTAACTGAATACGAATCCAATTTAGATGTGCCTTGTGCTTACCCACCTGAAACATTAGTCAATGTGATGGGGGAGTGGTTAGCAAAGAATCAAAAAACACAGCTTAGGATCTCTGAAACCGAGAAGTTTGCCCACGTGACGTTTTTCTATTCTGGTGGCAAGGAAGACGAATATGAAGGTGAACAACGTATTCTCATTCCGTCACCTGATGTTGCTACCTATGATTTACAACCAGAAATGAACTCTGAAAAACTCACGGATGAATTAGTTGCTGCAATTAAATCGGGTAAGTTCGACGCCATTATCTGTAACTACCCTAACGGAGATATGGTGGGGCACACAGGAAAGCTGGAAGCGGCTATAAAAGCGTGTGAAGCCGTAGATCATTGTATTGGAAGAGTTGTGGAGGCCTTGAAAGAAGTGGGTGGCGAATGTTTAATCACCGCCGACCATGGTAATGCCGAGCAAATGGTGAACCCTGATACAGGTGTATCGCATACAGCACATACCAGTGAGCCCGTTCCTTTCATTTACTTCGGTCGCGATGCACAAGCTAGAAGTGGCGGAACACTTAGTGATGTTGCACCAACTATGTTACATTTAATGGGCATGGAGCAGCCGCCAGAGATGACCGGCGAAACTATTATGAAACTGAGTTCATAAGTGGTTTAGAACACTTGTGTTGGGTGCTCAGTTTCGGCTGAGCACTAGCAGACAAACTTTGTTGTCTGTAAACTTTTCAACAACAGTTTGTTATGGATTGACCAAAATATGAGATCAACTGCACAAATCGCGTTTCCGCGCAGGCTTTCAAGCTTGCTTGTGTGCTTTTTCTCACTGTTTTTGGCGTTCAACGGCCATTCGCGACAAAGCGACTTAGAGTCTATCCAGCAACAAATTAAGCAAACCCAAGCGCAACTAGAAAAAAAGCTAGAGTCATCTGAGCGTCTGCAACAAGAGTTAAAACTAGCAGAGCTAGAAATAGCGCAAACCGCAACTCAACTCAATCAAACTGATCAAACCCTTACCAAGACCCGCGCCGATAAAATAAAAACGGAAAGCGAAAAAAAGCAGGTGGAAAGTGTAATAAAAGTTCAGCAAAAACAACTTGCGGGGCAATTGAAATCAGCATTCATGGCGGGTGATTACGATTTTGCCAAAATGTTTTTCAATCAAGATGATGCCGGTCGATTCGAGCGGGTAATTACCTATTACCAATATTTAAACAGTGCAAGGCAACAGGAAATTGGTAAGTTCAAGGCCCTCGTGGTAGAGCTTGAAGCGCTCGATAAGCAGCTTGTTGAGCAAGAACAAATGCTAGAAGGATTATTGGTCACTCAACGTTCGCAAAGCTCTCAACTGCGTGAACAACAATCAGCTAGACATAAAAAGCTACAGGCACTTGATCGCCAAATAAAATCGGATACTGCTCGCGTAGCTCAACTGCAGCAGGAAGAACGCTCATTGATGAATGCAATTGAGCAAGCCGAAATTGACGCTTTGAAGCGTCGAGAGGAACAAACACAAACTCAAGAACAAAGCATTACGCTTAGTGGCCTCGCTAATTTTAAAGGTAAGTTATTGAAACCGGCTGCTGGGAAAGTAATGAAGTTGTTCGGTAAGCGGCGACAAGGACAAGTCCGCTGGAAAGGCATTGTCATTAACAGTGCAGAAGGCTCGCCGGTAAGAGCGGTGCAAGACGGCAAAGTCTTATATGCCGACTGGTTAAAAGGTTTTGGCTTAGTCACGATTGTCGATCATGGCTATGGATACATGACTGTATATGGCCGTAACCAAGCACTATTAAAACAAGCCGGGGACACGGTACTCGAAGGTGAATCGATTGGTCTTGTCGGTAGCAGCGGGGGCCAATCAACGCCAGGTTTGTATTTTGAAATCCGTTTAAAAGGTAAAGCCCTTAATCCAAGCTCTTGGCTTAAATAAGCGCGGCGAGTTTGGTCCCACCTAGTATCATAATCAACAATAAAATACCGCCTGCAAGTACATTGCTTAAGATGCTATTGGTATAGTTATGCATGACCTTTTTATTGTTCATCACATACAACAAAAAACCAACCGACACAGGGAGTAACAAAGCGTTGGAGGCTTGAGCCACAACGATGATTGCCAAGGGTTTTAAGCCTAAGCTTGCAACTACAACGCCTATCAATAAAATAACAATACAAATGCTTTTGTAAGCATTGCCGGCGAGGGATTGTTGCCATCCGAATAAACCACAAATAGCATAAGCTGCAGCTAAAGGAGCAGTAATCGCGCTAGTTAAACCTGCTGAGAATAAGCCAATAGCAAAGAACAAGTTTGCATAATCGCCTAATACAGGCTGCAATTGCGATGCAATATTATTTCCAGATAAGGTAATGGAAGTGATGTAAAAGGCGCTCACCGCACTCGACATGATTGCAAAAGTCACTAAACCACCAACGCCGATGGAGGTAAACAACTGTTTTCGATGAGAGGGAAGGTGCGTGGAAAGGGTCTCATCGCTTATAGCATCATCACTTTTTTGTTTGGCACTTAAGCCTGCATGTAAGAATAAGTTGTATGGCACGATTGTGGTACCAATAATGGCAAGCATGAGTGTGACATTTGAAAAGCCTAAGTGTTGTAAACCCTCCTTCAAAGCAGCAAAATCTATTCCCGCAATGAACATAATCGCGATAAAAACAACACTCATTAATGCGACTAAAGCGATGAGTAACTTCTCTACCAGAGCATAGCGATTGCTTATCAATGTGATTAATGCGAGCGAGCCCAGTATTAAGGACCAAAGTGTCAGACTGCCAGGCATAACATTGGATAAACCCAATGCAGCGCCGGTTAAGTTTCCACCCTCATAAGCCGCATTGCCAACACCGATAGCACATACAACCAAAACAATGCTAAACCAGCGCAAAGCCGGATTATCCATCGTTTGCACTATGGCTTCGGACAAACCCTGACCGGTTACTAAGCCTAAACGTGAAGCCATTTCTTGCAAAACGCAGGTAGCGAAAATAGAAAATAATAATGCCCATACAAGGCCGTAACCCATGTTTGCACCCGCTATCGATGCGGTAGTCACTGTGCCCGGGCCGATAAAAGCAGCAGCGATAATTAAGCCTGTCATGCCTGATTTCATGTCATTTCCCTTACAACGATTGTTTTATTTTCTTGTTATTGTTGTGTTTTATGCAAGTTTAACTCTATCATCTACTGCATTGATTTTATTAGCAAGCCCAAGCCATTTCTTGATATGAATTTACTCAGTATTTATGAAAAACCGGAAAACGCAGCATTGTTGCACTCTCGTTACTACGTTGAAGGTGTGTTGTTTGGCGCTGGTGTTGCCCCCGAAATCCCAATGCCAGATGCTTGGTTAACATGGACGATAAAGCATCATGGTCAAATGCAAGATGCGCAGCAGGCGGATGAGATCACGGATGCGTTATTTGCTTACTTTAAGTATTGTTTGGCAATGATGACGAACAACGAAGTGACAATGCCAAGTTATGCGGTTTTCGAAGAAGATGCTGAATATTCACAGCAAATTGATAATGATTCACCGCTGAGTCAATGGTTGAGTGGTTTGCTCACTGCTCATTCAAATACTGAAAAGGTGTGGCAGAATGCTTGGTCAATCATGCATAAGAAAAGTCCTGAGAATGCCCCAGCTTTAGCAAAAAAACTGAAGCATAGTTTGGGGATGTTCACTACTTTTGCGGATATCGCACTTGCTATCGAACAAGCAAAAAAGCGTGGACAAGAAGACTTCGAAAGTAAGTTGCCAAGCATCGCAAAGGCGCTGCCAAACGCCTTGAATACTTATGTCGAGGTTTCTGGGGAATTAGCGGCATTTCTACCTAACCAATTTGAGACTTTTGTACAGAAAGAGCCATAACTTGCGCTCATCATCCCCTAAAACCGCCTAAAATGGCTTGAGGATCGCTAATATCACGATTGCTAGAAGCGCAAGAACGGGGACTTCATTCAGGAAGCGGTAGAAGCGAGGGCTATGCGTATTTTTGTCAGCGGCGAATACCTTCACGAGTCGATACAAGTACATGTGATAAGCATAGAAAAGTGCAACGATAGCTAGTTTTGCATGCAACCAAGCCGATACTTTCAACCAAGCGCTACCGTACAAATACATAATAATGACACCAAGAATCAGGGTTAGCAGCGCGAAAGGAGTGACAAAAAACCATAAGCGACGCTCCATGATTTTAAACTGATCTTTCGTTTCCTGATTCGTACTTTCGGCATGATAAACAAACAAACGTGGCAAGTAAAAGATACCCGCCATCCACGCGATCATAAAAAATACATGAAAAGCTTTCAGCCACAAGATTGTCATACTATTGCCCTTTCTAAACGATTTAGTGTTGTTGACGTAACAAGTACGTATGTAGCATGTTCCAAGTGATCACCCCGATGACCTTCGGTTTACCATGCTCATACACGTGGGCATCATAATCCAGCTCTTGATAAATATAAACTGCGCCTTGCCGTTGTTTATGCAAAGTTTCATACACTTCGGCCATGGTTGATTGATCACTCAAACCCTCCATTTCATGAATAGTTAATGGCAAGGTATCCTCTTGTAAACTGACATCGAGTGAGACGATAAAATACTGTCGATCGAGCTCAAAGACCTTTTCCTGTAAAACAATATCATGCGGGTGGGTCTGCAAGTATTGATATAAGGCCTTCTTGGGTGCATCCACAAAGTGTTTCATTTCTGTTTGCATAATCGCCATAACGCCAGTTTCCTGCAATACGTCACGGATAGAAGATGTGGTGTAAGGTAACTGTTGAAAGTCGAGTTGTTGTATGAAGATAGACCGGTTATTGCAGAGCTGTTTACTTGTGACATAGGCAACGACAATAACAATAATCGCAGGCAAGATAACTTGCGAGCTTGCTGAAAGTTCCATGACGGCTGACAATGCAGCCATTGGTGCGTGGAGCACTGCGGCGAGCATACCAGCTAGACCAAGCAAAGCGAAAGTGGGCGTAACAGTAGATTCAGTACCTAATAGCAGCAGCGGTTGCAGTAAAATAACACCAGCGAGCATGCCAATTATCATAACGGCGCCAATGATCCCGCCTGGCACACCTAGGCCAATTGCTGTTGTTGCCAAAATAAACTTCAGTACAAACAAACTGAGTAGAAAAGTGAGACTAGGTTCCGATAAAAAGAGTTTTTCGATGGCAATAAATTCAGCCCCCAAGGCTTGCGGCATGAAGTAAGCAACAGCACCGGTAATTGTCGCAGCGAGAAGCAGCCGCATGACCATATTCACTCTACGAAAGGTCGTCATTACTAGCATCAATTGCTTGTTAAACAGCGCGGCCAACAAGCCGGAACAAAACCCGAAAAACACTAAATAGAGGAGTAAGATCGGTTCTAGGTTTTGAAAGCTCAAAAAGGTGAGTTCATTTTCATTACCAAAAACGAGACGAGTTAAAATGGAACCGCACGCGGCTGACAGCATCACTGGAACAAATATATGAACACGATACTGACGAAGTACGACTTCCATGACGAAAATAACGGCCGCGAAAGGTGTGTTGAATGCCGCAGCGATTCCTGCTGCAATCCCACAACCAGTCAAAATACGTAAACTATTGAAAGGTAATCTAAAGTATTGACCGAGAAAGTGACTACCGGCTGCAGCAAGGTGTACTGTCGGTCCTTCTTTCCCGACGACAAATCCACCGGCTAGTGAGAAAACCCCGCCGAAAAACTGGTTAATCGTAGTTCTGATTGGCATATGACCATAGCGGGTTTTGATACGATGTATAACGAATGGAATACCCATTCTGTAATGCTTAAAACCAGTTAGTTTGGCTATCACAAGTACACATAAAATTGCGGCCGCTGGCAGGAACGCTAAGTAAAGTGGATCAATGTTGTCATATTCGGCAACACCGCCAAGCAGTAAAAGTTGGATGTATTCAAAACTCAGCCGAAAAACAATGATGAGACTCGCAGCGCATACCCCTGCAACGATGCCTAAAAGACAAAGCTGGATTGACGTCCTTGGATATGAGAGTTCTCGTCTCAATGCTTGCAGAAACATGTGATTTGAGGGTTTATACTAGTTGTAAATACGACTATCATAACGGTTAACGCCGTGTCTTGCTATCTTCCCTTAAGTTAAGACCTTGATAATTATCTAAATGACCTTTTGTTTTGGAGAAAAATTTGAATTTTAAAGATCTAAAGCAAGAGCTTGGTTTTATCCGGTTTTATGGCTCAATTCTGATCGTGATCGCGCTGGCATTGTATGCTGGCTATGAATACGCTGATAAGCGCAATAACTTGCTGACGGAAGAAATCAAGGTGCTAGAAAGTAGCTTGGATAATTTGCGCTTAGAAAATCAAGATTTAAGTTCGCAGCTTAATGTGAAAAAAGTAGAGTTAGAAGTAGCAAGTATTGCAAATGAGCAGGCTCAGTTGAATAGAAAAGAGAGCTTGTTGCGCGAGAAAGAACTGAAAGAACAGATCAGTTTTTATCAAAAAGTCATGGCGCCAGAGTTAACGCAAGATGGTTTTGTTGTAGAGAGTGTCGAGGTGTTACCCACACTAAGTGATAGAAACTATGCAATCAATATCATGATGTTACAGCGTGAAAATATTAAGTCAGTCATTAAAGGCACCTTAAAAATTCAACTGCGAGGCAGTTTAAACGGCCTACCCCAGACATATGATTTAGTCACATTATTGGACGATAAAGAGAGCAAACTCAACTATTCGTTTCGTTACTTTCAGGTACTTGAGGCGAGAGTGACCCTACCCGATGGTTTTCAGGCGGAAAGCCTTGAAATTAAAACCGATGTCTATAAATACAAAAAGCGTCGAGGCTCGTATTCAACTGAGGTAGTCTGGGCAGATGCGCTAAGCGTTGAAGAATAGACGAATCGCCCAATTGAATACTTGATTAAATTACTCAGGTATTAGATAATTTGCGCTAGAAAAGTGGCGTCGCAAACAAGCGATAGCCGCAAAAGATTTAGAGGAATATTATGTCAGTTGAAACGGCATTGCCGATTGAGTTTTCAGAAGCAGCAGCAAAAAAAGTGCTTACCTTGATACAGGAAGAGGAAAACCCTGAATTGAAACTGCGCGTATATGTAACGGGGGGCGGTTGTTCTGGCTTTCAGTATGGTTTTACCTTCGATGAAAAGGTGAATGACGGCGATATGACGATTGAAAAAGAAAGCGTCACCTTAGTGATCGACCCAATGAGTCTGCAGTATTTAGTGGGCGGCATAGTTGATTACACCGAAGGCTTAGAAGGTTCCCGTTTTTTCGTGAATAACCCGAACGCGACCACTACCTGTGGATGCGGCGCAAGCTTTAGTATTTAATTACACAATTTTAGGTACGATTATGAAACTTATCGGTTCAACGACATCTCCTTACGTACGTCGTTTGCTTATGTGGATGAAGGATTTCCAATATGATTTTGAAAAAGTCGATATCTTCAATAGTGCAGATCGTGCCAAATTAGTTGAAAAAAATCCAAGCTTAAAAATCCCAATGCTGGAGGATGGTGACACGATCGTCCTCGATTCAGGGGTTATCTTTCGCTATCTAAGCCAAAAAGCAAGCCTACCTTCTTTATCATGGGAGCAAGAAAACTTACTTACCCTTATTGATTCAGCAAATGACTCTTTGGTTCAGATATTTTTACTCTCGCGTTCAGACATCGACACGAGTGCTGATAAGCTCTATTTCAGACTTCAGCGCGAACGCTTCGACGTGATATTTGGGGAATTGAACAAAGCGGCAGAGCAGGGCAAGTTTGATGAGTGGAACTATGCCTCTCTGAGTTTATTCTGTTTATTAGATTGGGTTGAGTTTCGTGCTCGTTACGACTTCTCTAAATTACCCGCTTTGGTCGCATTCCATGCAGAGCATGCGACTCTAGAAGAAGCAAAAGCAAGCGACCCTCGTTTATAGAAAAGGTGCTCTGCGCCTGAACTACCTTTAATAATCTGGAAAGTGAACTTCGGCTCGCAGTGCAATGCCATAGGAGGTTCGAAAGTCTTCCTCTCTAAGCCACAAGATAAAGGGTTCAAGTTCAACAAATAGCCAAGGTCTTAGTACATTCCTTTTGTATCTTAAGCTGACTAGCATTTGCTCTTTGCGATAGCTTGGTTTATTCAGACCGTCGATCATGGCGGTGAAAAGGTAGCTTGTTTTACCGTCCCTAAGATACAGATACTTGAATTGATGACGCCAAAATAAATCTTCAGATTTGTCGCGGTAGCGGAAAGTGTTTTCAAATTCGATTGCGTGTTTGTTATCGATATTTCGACTCAATGCACCTTCAAATTCAACACCAAATTGGTCATCTGAATAGTAGTTAACTTCTGCGAAATAGGAGAACTTACTATTTATATTTACCGAAAATTCATCTTTATACCGTGCTCTAGTATATACCTGAGAACCGCGACCGAGACCAAGCCGGTAACTCACTTTTGAATCAGGTTTATCTTTAAATTGTATGGCTAAGGTGGCTCTGTCATTGCTTCCTAGTTGTTCACTTCTGGCCGCTTTTACTGCTTGTTGGTTAACATCATCTTCATCATCAGAGAGTAAGAGTTCAACTCTGTCTTCAAGGGCTGGCAGTTTGACACGAATTTTAAAGCGGAAATCAAGCTGCGATAAGTCACCACTTCTGGGCTCAATACCAAATCGTAGCTTACCAGATGCTCTTGTGGGAGCTTGCGTGGTAGTGTTTTCATGTACGAACCACGAATTCACTTCCACTACGGAACTTTCGATACCGTAGTTAAAATGACAATACCAATCATCAAACCAAATCTGTCCTCCACAGTAGTTGGGGTTCGAGTCTGATGGGTTGGTCTTCTCTTGCGCGACAAGGTGAAGCGAGAGGATTATCGAAAGCAAGAAGATAGTGACGCGAATGTAAGTCATGTAGGGCTCTTATTTGTAGAGCAACTTGCGTCTGCCATAGAGATTTCCTTAAACTGCCCGTTTTAGTCCAGCCAAGCTGTCATTTTACATCGAAACAAACTTGCCGATCACAACTTAGGTACATTCCTTTGTACATACGTTTACAAGTGCTTTCAGTCCTTTTTTGAATCACTTCTGTATTGAACAAGAGCGCTTCTATTATCCTAAGTTTTGCCTAGGTATAAAAACTAGTTCGTGAAAGCCAGTGATCTTTATCAAAACCAACGTATAATGCAATAATCAAACTTGTTTTGTTATTGATACAACTGGCTTTTTTAAAGCTCCTTTACGGTAGCAAAAAAAACAAATATTTAACAATGGAGATTTACAAATGGGTTTTAATATCTGGAATGTACTCATCGTACTATTGATAGTTATCCTATTGTTCGGAACAAAGAAACTACGTAATGTTGGCGGCGATTTAGGATCTGCGTTGAAGGGCTTTAAAAAAGCATTGAGCGATGATGAGGCCGCTGAAAAAGACAAAAAAGAGGGTGATGCTGACTTTGAAACCGTAGAAGATAAATCTGATTCAGATAAGCGCGTAGAGCCTTCAGAAACAAAAAGCACAACAAAAGAGTAGGCCATGTTCGACATCAGCTTTTGGGAATTGTGCATTATCGGCGTGGTAGCCTTGGTGATATTAGGGCCAGAGCGCTTACCTGGCGCGATACGCTCTACGGTGAAAACAATACGCAGCATGAAAAGCATGGCTTCTGGTTTCAAAACGGAAGTCGAGGAGCAGTTGCGTGTTCATGAACTACATGAGAATTTGAAAAAAGCTGAAAAGATGGGTATTGATAATGTCAGCCCTGAAGTGAAACAAAGCGTTGAAGAGTTAAAGCAAGCAGCCTTATCGGTGCAAGAACCTTACAAGAAAAAGAAAACAGATGACCCAGCCGAGTAGTCTCATTTCGCATCTCATTGAGTTGAGAAGCCGAGTTTTAAAAGCCTTAATGTCGGTACTAGTGATATTCATGGGCTTGGCCTATTGGGCGCAAGACCTCTATACAATTCTAGCTGCACCCTTAGTCGCTACGATTCCTGATGGTGCATCAATGATTGCGACGAGTGTTGCTTCACCGTTTTTTGCCCCTTTCAAGTTAACTATGGTGTTGTCGTTCTTTATCGCCATCCCCTACATTCTTTATCAAATATGGGGTTTTGTTGCGCCGGGCCTATATCGCAATGAGAAAAAGCTGGTTGCGCCTTTGTTGTTTTCAAGCACCTTACTATTCTACAGTGGAATGGCCTTTGCCTATTTTGTCGTCTTTCCGCTCGCGTTCGCATTTTTTAATGCAGTAGCACCAGAAGATGTGCTTATTTCTCCAGACATATCTGAATATTTAAGTTTTGTATTAAAGATTTTCTTCGCCTTTGGTGTGGCTTTTGAAATCCCTGTCGCCATCATATTGATGTGTTGGACCGGTATGACGACACCTGACAATCTCAGAAAGAAAAGAGCCCATGTGATTGTGGCAGCATTTGTTGTTGGCATGTTACTAACACCTCCAGATGTCATTTCACAAGTACTCTTAGCCATTCCGATGTGGTTTTTGTTTGAAGTAGGCGTGGTTGTCGGAAGTTGGTATACTCGCCACAAAGTACCGGATGCAGAAGACGAAATGGAAGACAAACAATCATGAACAACCCCTACCTCCTTTTAGCCATACTTAGTCTTACTTCTGGTTTAACAACCCTCGCTTACGCTGATGACAGTCAGGCTGCTTATGTCAATGCCACGGCAGCTTCTCAATGCACCAAAATATCGGACGATAAAAAACGACTATCTTGTTTTGATAAGGCCTTCGCAAAAGCCGACAAAAACAATGGCGAACATGTGCCCTCACCCCTCGAAAAGTCGGCGGTGGATGAGTTTGGAGCAAGGCATTTAAAAGAACAAAATGAAGACAAAGTCGATGAAATACGTCTAATAGTTGAGAAAGTTGAGCTTAACGCACGAAAACGGCAGATCTTTTATTTTACTAATGGGCAGGTTTGGGAAAATAAAAAATCAACCAAACTCAGAATTAAAGCTGGGGATACTGCGGTTGTTACTGAGGGTTCTTTTAGTGCCTACTACCTGGCTAAAGAAAACATCAGAGGTCGGGTTAGAGTTAAGAGAATAAAGTAATGGAATGGTTCGATATCGGTGTCAATTTACTAGACAAACGATTTGAACCAATCGAAGTGCTGCAACGCGCTGCAGACAAAGCAGTGAATAAAGTCTGCGTTATCAGTAGTGATCTTAAAGAGTCTAGCAAAGCACAAAGCTTTGTTGAAAATACGGTTAGCCCTTGTTCAGTGTATTACACGGCAGGCGTTCATCCCCACCAAGCCGACCATGCCAGCGAGCAAGGTTTACTCAAACTCAAACAATTCTGCGCCGATAAATCTATGGTGGCGATTGGCGAGTGCGGATTGGATTTTAATCGTAACTTTTCGACCCCAGAAAACCAATTAGCCGTTTTTGAAGCGCAATTGAAAATTGCTGCTGAAAACCATCAAACTGTTTATTTGCATGAACGTGATGCGTTTGAACCTCAAATCGCCTTGTTGAAACGTTACTTGCCTGATATACCCAGTGCTATTGTGCACTGCTTTACAGGTACGCGAGCACAACTCGACGCCTATCTTGAGTTGGGTTGTTATATCGGCATAACAGGCTGGGTTTGCGATGATAAACGTGGCGCAGACTTGCAGGACGCTGTTAAAGCAATTCCGCTACAGCGCTTATTATTGGAGACTGATGCACCGTATTTATTTCCAAAAAATGTGCGTCCAAGAATGAAAAATAATGAGCCATGTTGCCTTCCTCATGTTGGTGAAAAAGTGGCAGAGTTGACCCAGCAATCGCTTGAAACTATTGCAAGACAGAGCTATCAAAACGCCTTAAGCGCTTTTCGAATAAAGTGCTAATCGATTATGACAAACAGTGGAAAGGCGATAACAAATTCAGCTCAGTCATCAAACGTAATATGGCTTGCGGCGCTGATCGTGGTGTTCACGGGTTTGATGCTATATATGGTTGTCAGCCTTGGAAAAGATATTGATAGTCACTCAATCGATAGCACTATTTATCACTTCGAGGATCAGAGCCGTACCTTACAACTTCATGATATCGCTAGTCTAGATGCCGACGAATGGACTGATATTACCGAGCTGAACTTTGGTTTAACCAATGCACATCAATGGATGAAGGTAGATTTACCGCGTGCATCGCATGGCAGCTATTTGGAAATAGACTATGCCATGCTTGATTCTATTATCATTTGGGTGAACGCTATTGAAGACGATAACCATACTTTGATTGAGAAGTACGATCTCGGAGATACGCTTCCATTCTTGCAACGCCCCGTTATTCATGACAGGTTTTTGGTGCCGATTCCAAAGCTGGACGAGAATTTGCAATTGATGTTAAGAGTACGTTCCAATGGACCTGTAAAGTCACCATTAAAAATTTGGACTGCACAAGAATATGTGGCGTATACCGCTTCGCATCGAATGTTCATGGGCTTATTTTTTGGTTACATGTTTGCAATGGGCCTGATCAATCTGTTCGTTTTTGTGACTACTCGCAATCAGGTGTACCTTGCTTATGCAGGCTATGTATTTGCATTCGCTTTGTTAATAGCATCCGTTCACGGTTTAGGCTTCCGCTTTCTCTGGCCAAATAGCCCTTGGTTACAAGAACGATCTACGATCATATTCGCTTATATGACGATGAGTTTTATACTGGTGTTTTCCTCTAAAATTCTCAATTTGAAAGAAAACGGCGGGACATACGCGCGGATTTTTCAATTTCTTACTGTATTTTACATAGGAGCTACGATAGCTTCGTTTGTTGTACCCTATAGCTTTATGATTAAGTTATTACTCTTACTTTTCTTATTTGCGATCCCGATTATTTTGTTAGTGAGTATGAGTTTAGCGTTTCGTGGAAGTGTTATTGCGCGCTATTTCAGCGCGGCATGGGGAGTATTACTACTTTCAGGCATCCTTGCTAGCGCGGATAATTTTCACTGGGTGGTATTGCCTATCGATTCAAGCTACTTACTTATGATTGGGGCAACCACTGAAACCTTATTGCTAGCATTGGCCTTAGCGATGAATTATAGCGCACAGCGTGTGGACGCAAGAAGGGCGCACATGGAAGCTGCAGAAAATGAAAAGCGCACAATGGAGGTACAAGACGAAGCGTATCGTTTGGAACAGAGAGCAAAAGAAGAACTTGAAAAAGAGGTACAAGCTCGAACACAAGAGTTTGAAGATGCCTTAGAGCAGTTATCGACAATCAATACTGAACTTAAAGGCTTGAGTGAGACAGACGCCTTGACGGGCCTAACTAATCGTTACTTCTTTGAGCAAACACTGAAATCTGAAACAGCACGGAGTAGAAGAGAGCGACAAGTGATATCTTTGGCTGTGCTAGATATAGACCACTTTAAACAGGTCAATGATACATATGGGCACCAAGTTGGAGACGATTGTTTAGTCGCTTTTGCGCAAGTCCTGCAAGAACAATTGAAACGCCCGGGTGATCTTGTCGCTCGTATTGGCGGCGAAGAATTTGTAGTGTTATTGCCCAATACTAACTTAGACGGCGCTAAAGACTTTTTAGAGCAATGTCGTGTAGCGGTCGAAAACCTAAAAGTCAGTAGCCAAGGACACACTATTAGTTTCACTGTAAGTATAGGCTTGTGTTCGAAAGTCATTGGTTCACAAGACGATAGTAATAAAATATTGGTTTATGCAGACAAACTGCTCTATCAAGCAAAAGAGAGTGGTCGAAACTGTATTAAGGCGGGCAATTTCTGATGATCGAGCAACAGCCTGGTAACCAAGACGAAGATGAACAGCTAGAAAAGGCGACAGTTGATCATGATAATGACGACCGTCAAACGTCTAAATATGGTGGTGCCTGGGTTGCTGGCTTGATAGCCCTTTTGGGGGTGGGTATTTTTTGGTTTGTGCTGTCGACTTCTGGACAGGGCGAACAAGCGCTTTTAAATTCGCAGAGCCAAGTGCATGTGGTCACGAATGACAATGATAATATTGCTTCGATTGTCGATTTACCAAGTCAGTCTTGGATAAACATCGATTCCTCAAACTTCTCTCTTTCGAGCAAACCGCATTGGTTTAAAGTCGCCTTGCCAGAAACGGCTAACGACCAGCACTTAATAGAGATTTCATTTGCCAACCTAGATTATGTCGATTTGTATTTCTTGCCCGACACTTGCACCAAAGAAGAGTGTGCTGCCGCTGTATATCGTTCCGGAGATAAGCTCTCATTTGCAGAACGTGAAGTGCTACACGATCAGCTCGTTTTTCCAATACCAAAATCGAAGACGCCACTGCGCTTATTCATACGAGTCCAAACCCAAGGTTCATTGAAGGTACCGATTAAACTATGGAGCAATGAAGAATATATACAATATATTGGCTCACATCGGGTATTTATCGGTGTGTTTTATGGTTTCATGGTTGCGATAACACTGATTAACTTATTTTTGTTCATCACGTCTCGTAATCCTATTACCTTGTTATACACTGGTTATATTGTGAGTCTTTCCTTGATGCTAGCTACCAGCCAAGGATTGAGTTATCGCTTTATTTGGCCAAATGCTGAAGGATGGCAACAGCAAGCAATTTTATTCTTCTCTGCGACCATGATTTTCTTTAGCACGTCTTTTACAGCCAAAGTCTTGCGCTTGAAGCACGAACATCCCAATATTCATCGCTTTTTCAATGCCGTGCGCATCGTAATCGTTATCTATCTGGTATTCACCTTTTTACTGCCATATTCCTTGATAGCTGAAACCATCACACTCTTAATTTTGATGGCGATGTGTTTAGTTCTTTTTTCTAATATCTATGTGGCTATTAAAGGCAACCCCGTTGCATTGTATTTGAGTGCGGCTTGGTGCTCTCTCATATTTAGTGCATTGCTTGGTATAGCAGACTCACTCAATTGGATAAGCCTCAACTTGGATCCTAGCTATTTGCTGATGTCGAGCGCGGTTATTGAAACCTTGTTTATGGCTTTGGGTTTGGCAATGCTATTTAGTCAACAGAGAAAAGAAGCTAGGGCTGCACATCGAGTTGCTCAACAGCAAAAACAAAAAGCGATAGAGGCCAAAAAGGGCTTACTCCGTTTGCAGTTAGAAAGTAAAGAGAAGCTGGAATATGCGATTGATGAAAGAACCTATGAGTTAGAAATTGCTATTCGCGAGCTTAATGAGGCAAACCATGAACTTGAGCGCAAGAACTCTATCGACTCGCTAACCAACGTCGCGAATCGTCGTATGTATGACAAACGAATCGCGGCAGAGGCGCGACGAAGTCGCCGAGAAAAAACACCACTGGCGATTGTCATGCTCGACCTTGATCATTTCAAATTGGTCAATGACACCTTTGGTCACCAATGTGGTGACGAGGCCTTGGTGCATTTTGCTGAGATCTTGAAGCGCTGTGTGAAGCGTCCTAGTGATTTAATCTGCCGTTACGGTGGTGAAGAATTTGTGCTGATTTTACCGAATACTGATATTAAAGGTGCTAGCGTTTTAGCCGAAAATATTCGCTCGACAACCGAAAACTCACCGTTACAATGTGAGCAGAAGCAAATAAAGCTGACAGTAAGCGCTGGCGTAACTTGTAGAGTCATTGCATCAGATGAAGAATATGAGCTCTTGCATGCCTTTGCCGATAAGCTCTTGTATCAAGCTAAAGAATCAGGGCGTAATCAAATTGTCGCCCAAGATTATTAATCCTAACCAATAGGGAACTTCATGTCACAATTTCCACTTTCTCGCCCACGTCGATTACGTTATACCTCATCTATTCGGAAGCTGGTAAGCGAAAGCCGCTTATCAGTTGATGATTTGATCTATCCAATGTTTGTGCTTGAGGGGGAAGGCCAGGTTGAGCCTGTGGAGTCCATGCCAGACGTTTATCGCTATAGTATTGATAAGCTAGTGCAAGAAGTGGCAGAACTAGTCAAGCTCGGCTTGCATGTATTCGCCCTCTTCCCTGTGACACCCGCAGAGAAAAAAACAGAATGTGCGAGCGAAGCGTTTAATCCCTTTGGTCTAGCGCAACGCGCTGTCAAAGCCTTAAAAGCAGAATTTGACGATATTACCCTGATTACTGATGTTGCTCTCGATCCTTTCACGATCCACGGACAAGATGGCTTGCTAGACGAGAACGCTTATGTGATGAATGACGAAACGACTGATGTATTGGTGAAGCAAGCTTTATCGCATGCAGAGGCGGGTGCTGATATTGTCGCACCTTCAGATATGATGGATGGTCGTATATGGGCAATTCGCGAGGCATTGGAGCTACAAGGCTTTAAAAATACCGCAATCATGGCTTACTCGGCAAAATATGCATCTAGCTATTATGGGCCGTTTAGAGACGCTGTTGGCAGTGCTGGTAATATCAAAGGTGGAAACAAAAAGAATTACCAAATGGACCCTGCAAATTCTGATGAAGCCTTAAGAGAAATTGAATTAGATATCAATGAAGGTGCTGATATGGTGATGGTTAAACCGGGTATGCCGTATTTAGATATCGTTTTGCGCTGCAAGGAAGAGTTTGGTGTACCAACATTTGCATATCAAGTTAGCGGTGAATACGCTATGCACCAAGCCGCTTTTGCAAATGGCTGGTTAAAAAAGGACGACGTTATTATGGAGTCCTTGCTCGCATTTAAACGAGCTGGCGCAGATGGTATTTTGACCTACTTTGCAAAAGAAGCTGCGAAGCTATTAAAACAACAAGGCTAAGCTCGTCGCGCTTAGCCAGCGTCGTTTTAGATACTTACCTGGATATTGTCGATAATGCGGGTTTTACCCAAAAAGCCCGCTCCTAGAATGACTAATTCAGTGTCTTCATGGCTAGGCTGTAAAAGGCTCGATGCTGAACGCACATCAATATAATCGGGTTTAAACCCAAGTGTAGCCAGCTTGAGTTTGTTTTCAGATATCATGACAGAAAAGTCACGTCGTCCCTCTTTTATTTGTTGCGCCATGCTTGAAATCAGCTGATATAAGCCAGGCGCTATTTCGCGCTGCTCATTATTCAAGTAGTTGTTACGTGAGCTCATTGCTAGACCATCAGGCTCTCGTTCGGTGGGCACACCATGGATGGTTAAGTTCATCGATAGGTCAGTGACCATCGCTTTGATGACCTGCAATTGCTGAAAATCTTTCTGCCCAAAAAAGGCCATGTTCGGTTGAACCATGTTGAATAGTTTACACACGATAGTGGCGACGCCCCTGAAATGGCCAGGACGACTTGCACCACAAATCATATAGGACAAACCAGGCACTTCGACAAAGGTTTGCTGCTCTAAACCTCGACTGTATATATCGTCTACTTTCGGCATAAACAAGATATCAACACCTAAGGCTTGTAAAGAGGCTTTATCCTGCTCCATTGTGCGTGGATAAGCGTCTAAGTCTTCATCTGGACCAAACTGCAGAGGGTTGACGAAGATCGAAACGACGACTTTTGAAGCGTGTTTTTTAGCTTCTTTGACTAGCTTTAGATGACCATCGTGGAGGTTACCCATGGTAGGGACAAAGGCAATCTGCTCTTTTCCCGATTGCCATTCTCTACGAAGCTCACGAAGTTGTTTTATATCACTGACTATTTGCATGTTAATTACTCGAAGGAATGCTCAGGACCCGGAAAGCGACCTGCTTTCACATCTTCAATATAGGCGCTGACAGCGCTTCGCATGTCCGCAGTATCCTCTAAATAATTTTTACTGAATTTCGGCATGTAGTTCGCGCTGATACCAAACATATCGTGCATCACTAGAATTTGCCCATCAGTGCCAGAACCGGCACCGATACCGATCACTGGAATGCTGAGAGCTTCTGTAATAAGCCTAGCAACAGAAGTGGGTACACACTCTAGCACTAAGAGTTGGATGCCTGCTTTTTCTAATTCCATAGCGTCGTTAAGTATTTTCTGCGCTTGTTCATTCTCACGCCCTTGTACCTTAAATCCACCAAAAACATGCACAGACTGAGGTGTTAAACCAAGGTGACCACAAACAGGAATGCCACGTTCGACTAAGCCTTGGATAGCGGGTAACAACCACATACCACCTTCCATTTTAACCATGCTTGCACCCGCAGCCATTAACTTGGCTGCATTGTCATAGGTATTCTCAACCGTCGAATAACTCATGAACGGCATATCGGCAACGACAAATGACCTTATTGTGCCTTTGCGCACGCACCTTGTATGATAAGCAATATCATCTATGCTGACTGACAAGGTATCGTCGTCTCCTTTAAGGACCATACCCAATGAATCGCCAATCAAGAGAACATCAACAAACTGTTCATCAAACATCTTCGCGAAACTGGCATCATAAGCCGTAAGTGCAGCAATTTTTTCATTCTTTTGCTTCATTGTTAGCAAGGTAGAAGTGGTGACTCTTTTCATCCAGTTTACTCTCGGTTTTTCTCAGATTTTTCTTCAATTCTATATAGACCATCTAAAGAACACTTGCCAACCCATGAGGCAAGTGATTTTCCATCTTGCATGATCAAATCGGGCGCAATCTCAAACAATGGTACAAGGACAAACTCTCTATCTTTCATACCGTAATGCGGCACAGTCAGTTGTTTAGTCTCGAGTGCTAGGTCATTGTACAACAATATATCGAGATCTAATGTGCGCGGACCCCAACGATCCCCTTCACGCAAACGACCTTGCCGATTCTCAATTTCTTGCAGAGATGCCAATAATTCTTGTGGTTGAAGCGATGTTTTAACTCTACAAACGGCGTTGACATAGTCAGGTTGATCCTGCGGTCCCATTGGTGAGCTAGCATAAAAATGTGAACTGGCATTTAAGACCATGTGTGCATGCGATTCAATACTGACTAATGCGCGTTTTAACTGTTCGACTGGGTCGCCTAGATTGCTGCCTAACCCAATATATGCAATATCTGAGAGCATGCCTAATCGCTCTTCTTCTTGCGAGGGAAACGGCGCTTCTTACTTGGCCCAGATTCTTTGCGCAATTTATTCAACATGACTTTTCTGCCTTCAGGTTCAAGCTCTTGAAATTCTGTCCACCATTCACCTAGCTCCATTAAGTCGCCACCTTCAATTTCACCTCGTATAAGTAAGAAATCATAAGCGGCACGAAAGCGAGGATGACTCAATGTCTGGAAAGCGCGTCGCCCAAAACGTTTCGGTAGTCGTGTTTGCAACTGCCAGATTTCGCGAATAGCGATACTGAAGCGTTTAGGGATCATGATGCGCTGAATTTGGCGATGAAGCACTTCACCCACCGCAATATTGAAAGCGTCATGATAGCTTATACCTGCCTCATTCATAACAATTTGTGCGCGCTCTTCAACGGGGTACCACAAAAATGCGGCATACAAAAATGCCGGCGTGACACGTTGTTCGTTGTTGATGCGTTCGTCAGTGTTCTTCAGTACACGCATAACGAGTTGCATCTCTCGACAGGTGTCATCAACCAACATGGGAGCGAACTGAGGAAATAAATGAGTAAATAAACCGTATTTGTGCAGTAGTTGAAAGGTTTTTACACCACTTCCTGAAATGAATAGTTTAAGCACTTCTTCAAATAAGCGCGCTGGCGGTATATTAGCCAATAAATGGCCAAGTTCTTTGAACTGAGCACCAAGTTCATCAGAAATACTCATACCTAATTTCGCTGAAAACCGGATAGCTCTGATCATACGAACCGGGTCTTCACGAAAACGCGTAGCAGGATCGCCAATGAGTTCTATTTTTTTGTTCTGAATAGACTCGATACCATGGGCAAAGTCGATAATGCTCTGATCTTTTGCGCTAAAGTACATCGCATTAAAGGTAAAGTCTCTGCGTTCAGCATCTTCATCAATGGTGCCAAATACATTGTCACGAAGCAGTTGGCCTTGTTGATCTTGCTTTGCCAAAACGTCTTCCACGTCTTTTCCGCGACGGCTCTTTACCTGTACTTTATTCTCTTCATCGTTCTCTGACACGTCACCATGATGCCCACGAAAAGTGGCGACTTCTATAATATCTTTACCGAACACGATATGGGCTAAGCGAAAGCGTCTGCCGATAAGTCGACAATTACGAAAGCAGGCTTTAATTTGTTCAGGGGTTGCGTTTGTAGCAATGTCGAAGTCTTTCGGCGTTTTACCCATGAGTTTGTCGCGAATGCAGCCGCCGACTAAATAAGCGTCGTAGCCTTTGCTATTCAAGCGACGTAACACTGACAGTGCGTTTTCGCTAATGTCAGAAAATGTCACTGGATGTTGCCCTTTCGGGATAACCACCGGGTCGATCGCCGGAGAGTTAGTTTGTGTTGGTGCTATTGGGGTGCTTGACATGCCACCTTTGCCTATTATCGATGCTTCAACTTTGTGTTGAGCGTCTTTATTGATTTTTCGCGATTATACTTCATTTACGTCAGAAATCAGAATTTCTCTTTGTTTTGACAGTAATTTCGGCGACCAATGAGTAATTGCCCACTGCAACAATTCACTTGGGTCTTGTGTCGCTAACTGTTTTTCTCTCGCTAGCCCAATATAAGTAAGCGCTACCGAAAGTGTTTGATAAGTGTTTTCTGTACTCACAGCCTTCGCATGGTTTTGTTTACTGAGCTTTTTGCCTGGCGCTCTACTTAATACTGGAAAGTGTAAATATTGCGGGGGCGCAGATTGCAGCAGTCCGTAAAGATAGTTTTGTTGGGGCGTGGTATCTATCAAGTCGGCACCGCGCACAACGTGAGTCACACCTTGATAAATGTCGTCTACGACAACTGCTAAATTATAAGCAAATAGACCATCTTTTCTTTTTAACACCAGGTCTTCATTACAAAACTCGGGTTCAACTGTCACTCGGCCTAACAACAAGTCATCAAAGCTTGCTTGATTGTTTTTAATGATAAGGCGCAGCGCATTGCCAGTATCGCTTAGGTTTCTATGCTGACAATAAGACGTGTAGTAGCGACCCTTGGTTTTTATTGTTTGGCGCGTGCAATCACAGGCGTAGACTAATTGTTTAGCTTGCAGGCTTGAGAGTGCCGCTTGATATGCTTCTTGCCGCTGTGTTTGATATACCACTGAGTTATCCCAATGTAAGCCATGGGCTTCAAGTTGATGTAGAATGGTGGAGTCTGCATTAGGCATGACACGAGTTGTATCTACGTCCTCCATTCGCACAAGCCATTTACCGCCAGCCTGTTTCGCATGCAAATAGCTGACTAAAGCACAGCTCAAAGATCCCAGATGCAGCGGACCGCTGGGGGAGGGAGCGAATCGACCAATGTAAGGAAGTGCTTGTTGCATGCAAGTGCTCATGTTAGACAATAAAAAACCGCAATAGCAAAGCCATTGCGGTTAATCATATACGAACAAACAACCACAGGATTTAACCTTGTAATTGCTTCTCTTTAATTTCAGCCATGGTTTTGCAGTCTATGCACATATCGGCAGTAGGTCGAGCTTCTAACCGGCGAATACCAATTTCGATACCGCATGAATCGCAGAAGCCGAAATCATCTTCTTCAATGCGCTTCAAGGTTTTCTCGATTTTTTTGATAAGCTTACGTTCTCTGTCACGGGCACGTAGCTCTAAGCTAAATTCTTCTTCTTGAGCCGCTCTATCTACTGGATCAGGGAAGTTTGCAGCTTCATCTTGCATGTGGTGTACAGTACGGTCGACTTCTTGCCTAAGTTGGTTACGCCAAGCTTTCAGAATCAATCTAAAATGATTCATTTGCTCGTCGTTCATGTATTCTTCGTCTGGTTTTTCTTGGTATGGCTGAACATCAGCTAACGCAAGTAACCCTAATGATTTTCCTGTTGGCATCTGCCATTTCTCCTAAACTTCGACATTTTGTATCCTTTTGCCTAAACAGTGCTGGCAAATCACATTGCAACGAAATGTCTTATCAATCATTTAATGCTATTAGTAGCACCAAATTCTAAAAATTGTGTAGTCCACTTTTCAAACTGAGGACGGTAATATGGTGATTTTTACACAAAAATCAATCTTTTTTTAATCAACAATTGGTAGTGCGTCGGCTAAGCTCATATTTTCAATAGAAAAATTACATTTATACGATAATAATAAAACGCCTGCTTCTTGTGCTTTTCTCACCGCTTCAGCATATTTGGGGTCAATATGCTGTGCAATTTGCACCGAATTAATCCCGCTATGCTGCACACAAAACAATAGCACAGCCTTGTGACCTTGCCTGGCTAATTCTGCTAATTCATTTGCGTGTTTGGTACCCCTTTTTGTGACAGCATCGGGGAAAAAGCCCATTCCACCTTCACTGCATAAGCTGACTGACTTTACTTCGACATAGCAATCAGGCATGCCGTCACCCTGCAAGAAAAAATCAATCCGGCTATCACCCACTTTATATTCAGGGTGAATCGAGTTGTATTCGGCGAGTTCAATAATATGTCGGTTCTGAAGTGCTGCTTTGACCACCTTATTTGCGTTATTGGTATTGATGCCAATCCATTCTTGGCGATGATTCTTAGCAAGCTCCCATGTGTGCGCATATTTGCGTTTTGGATTGTCCGACTGGCTTAAGTAAACTCGCCAACCTGGCTCAGCGCAGCCTGTCATGGCGCCAGTGTTTGGGCAATGTACGGTGAGGGAATCACCATTGGGCAATACGACGTCGGCTAAGAAACGCTTATAACGCTTAAGCAAAGTGGCTTCAATTAATGAACTTGTGAATGTAATCAACTTATTATTCTTTTTATTTTTCTTAATTTTTTGGGCGACGCTTTATATTTGTTACACTCATCACCATATAAGCGATATAAAGCAAATCGGTCGATGAGAGACCGCTATCATCAAACCTTGTTGGAGATATAATGTCAAATTTTCAGGTATCACTGAGTACGCAAAGCGCCGATGCAATTTGGGGCGAACAAACCAAGCTTTCTTTTAACGAAAAGGGGGCTGTCCTGCATTTACCCTCCGAAGCATTGCACTTACGTGATATTCAAAAATCTGCTCGTAAAGTGGCCGGTCTAGGAGTAAAAAACCTGGCTTTTGTTGGCCAGTGGGATTCTGAGCAGCAATGGGCATTTGTAATGAGTTTTTGTGGTGCGGGCTTCCGCGGCGATATTCAATGGGCAGACGATGAAAATGCCATTGACCTTGCTATTCGTTTTGAAGCCTTGCAATTCACTCGAAAGTTGGTGAATGAAACTCCAGAGGACTTAAGTCCAGAAGTGTTGGCTGTTGCTGCTGCATCTTGGATCGAATCAATTGCACCTGACTTCGTGAGTACGAAAATGATCAAAGGCGAAGAATTGATTGCAGCTGGTTGGCAAGGCATTTACGAGGTTGGGCGTGGTAGTTGCCGACCACCTGTTTTGCTTGAATTAGATTTCAATCCAACGGGTGACGCAAACGCAGATGTTGAATTTGCTTTAGTTGGAAAAGGAATTACGTTCGATAGTGGTGGCTATAGCATAAAGTCAAGTGAAGGAATGTTGGACATGAAGTGCGATATGGGTGGTGCTGCTACCGTCACTGGGGCACTTGGCTTAGCAATTATGAAAGGATTGGAAAAACGCACCAAACTATTTTTATGTTGCGCCGAAAATTTGATTAGTGATCATGCATATAAATTAGGGGATGTGATCACGTATAAAAATGGTGTGACGGTAGAAATTGTCAATACGGACGCAGAGGGCAGACTCGTGCTCGCAGATGGTTTGATGGCCGCCACTGAGTCGGGAGCGAAAAAAATTATAGATGCAGCAACCTTAACTGGCGCGGCAATTATGGCTGTTGGTAAAGAGTTTAATGCAGTATTCAGTTTAGACACAGCGTTCCAACAGGAAGTGCTAGCAAGTGCTGTGGAAATGAATGAACCTCATTGGCCACTGCCTCTTATGCCATGGCACCAAGAGCAATGCCCGTCTCCTTTCGCGGAAACGGCAAACAGTAGACCGATGAAAGGTGGTGGTGCTGGTGGTGCTTCAAATGCAGCGGGTTTCTTATCACGCTTTGTTGCCGACGATGGCAAAGGTTGGGTACACATAGATTTAGCCGCGGCTTACAATCGTAATGGGACTGAAATTATGCCAAATGGTGCAAGTGCTATTGGTATTAGAACGATTGCAGCTCAGTTACTAAAATAGCCATTCACTCAGGTGCGCATATGCTTTTTGGCATAGAGCGCATAGATGGAAGGGGGACTAGCAGGGGCGAAGGAAACTTAGATTCCGCCTAAACGCTCTGCTAGTTCTTTGTATTTTTCGACATCGGTTCGATCAAACAATGGATTGCCAGCATCATCTTTATCTTTAGAAAGTAACAAACTTTCTCTTTCCAAGCGTTCCACTCTCACTTCTTGTACCGCTAAAAACTCTGCGACTTCACTTACCGTCATTAATGCCATGTTTCCTCCAATTGTATTATTGAAACTTCAGTTCGGACTCGCTGCTGCTACAAAGCTAAACCCTTGCTTGAAAGGTTAACGACAGTTGCGACGAATATCTTAATAAATTCATCATAACAGTTTGTGGTGAAACTGCTCGGGAAAAACCTTTCTTATAGGTGTGTAGATAAATTCCAAGGTATAAATTATTGCTTTTTACTGCCAATCTCGGCCCAAATAGCGCATAATTGCGCTTTTTTTCAAGGAGCAAAGGTGTGATCGAAATACTCTCAGCGGCCACGATGTTATTCCTGATCATGGATCCATTGGGTAACTTACCGATTTATATGTCGGTATTAAAAACGATCGACCCGAAAAGACGCCGAATAGTGATTATTCGAGAGCTCATTTTCGCACTCATCATCCTGATGGTATTTTTGCATAGTGGGCAAGCCCTGCTCGACTTTTTAAAAATAGAGCAAGAGACCGTGAGTATTGCTGGCGGTATTATTTTGTTCATTATTGCCATAAAAATGATATTCCCTAAACCGGGCGGCATCATGGGCATGCCTGCTGGTGAAGAGCCATTTATCGTGCCACTAGCTATTCCTATGATAGCGGGACCTTCTACGATGGCTGCGCTGATTCTGCTAGCAAATCAAGAGCCGAACAAAATGACAGAGTGGAGTATTGCTTTGTTTGCGGCTTGGCTGATCAGCGCTATTATTTTATCGATGTCTTCAACCTTTCATCGCTTGTTGGGTGAAAAAGGCTTAAATGCCGTTGAAAGACTCATGGGAATGATACTCGTCATGATTGCAATTCAAATGCTACTAAACGGCATCGGTGTATATTTTCAGTCGCAGCTAAGTGCTGCTATTTAACGCGACAATTAAACAAAAATTAGAGAAGCGAATATGAGCGAAAAGCTAAGTACTTTCCAACAAGTGCGAGATTTATCGAAGAAGCCAGCTGTTGGTTTTTCTGCAGCCATGCTGCAAAGAATGTTACCGAACTATCAATTGTTTTGTGAACTTGCAGAGTTTGGCGATGCTGAATTTGCTGAAAAGGTGGTGAATTTAGTTTGGGAATGGTTGACTGCACCCAAAGCAAAAATCAACATCGCAGTGCAGTTGGAAAAGCTAGAAGAAATTACGCCAGATGTGGAAAACTTCGATAATTTTGGCGTCTACCCTGCACTTGATTTCTGTATGGCAGCAGCTGCCACACTTCAATTGATAAGTGATGAAGAGCCGAATGGTGCTGTGATGGTCGCCAAGCTGAGCCAAGGCGGCGTCGAAGCTTATTTACTGGCGCTTTCTGAAACCGATTTAAGTAATCAAGAGGTCAAAGCCGATCCGCTGATGCAGTTCGAGATTGAAACCCAATTAGAAGTGTTGGCCATGTGTAACAACCGCGCACTTGACTTCAAACAATTGCGTGCCGAGATGAAAGCTCAGGGAATGTCAAACATTGGCATTGCTATCTAAACGACTTGGTATAATTCAGCACTCACTTGTTGAGTCGATTTGTGTTTAATTTGCTGCCAATTGTCGGGAACGTGCAGTGACTGACTGTTATTTTCTCGTTCGATGTATATTTTGCTACCTGCTTTGACTAAGCCTTTCGATTGAATCATATCCACACAGCTTTGCACTAGGCCTTTGTGAAACGGCGGGTCGATGAATATCAAATCAGCAGCTTCCTTGAGTGTTTCTAGTACCTGCAATGCATTACCCTGCTGAACTGTCGCACTTTCAGCGTCAATACGCAGCAGAGAAGCATTCTTTGATAATTGCTGTGCAGCAGGTTTATCTAACTCAATAAATTGCACATGACTTGCCCCACGTGACAATGCTTCAAACCCTAATGAGCCAGCACCCGCAAAACAGTCAATACACTTCGCATTTCTTACGTCGAGCATTAACCAATTGAACACGGTTTCTTTCATTCTATCCGTAGTAGGGCGCAAGCCCTCTAGGTTCAATACAGGTAGTTTTCGACCGCGGTGTTCGCCACCGATGATTCGAATATTACCTGTATTGGAATTTACCTTTTTTCTTACTCGCGTCATGTGGCCTGAAAGTGTTAGTATTGGGGGATTACGGGATTATATCTGAATCTACCAATCTGCTGTTAAGGATTTTTTGAACAACATGGCAAATTTGTTTAACTGGTTTAAGAAAGACCAATCAAAAAGTGACTCGAAATCGACTGAAAGCGAGGCCATTGAAGATAAGGCTATCACAACTGATACCGACGCGGCTGAGACACTTGAAGATACTAGCTTCAGGCCTGCACAGAATACAGAATTAGAAGACAGCAATGTTGAGCCTGTAGACAACACCGAGCTTGTTGAGTCTGAAACACTCAATCCTGTAGATCCTCATCTCCCTGCTGCGAGTGAAACAGAACCAGCGCAAGAGCCTACAAAGTCAGAAGCTACACAAGAAAAACCAGCATCGAAAGGTTTTTTCAGCCGTTTAAGAGACAGCTTGTCGCGCACCAAGGAGAGCATTGGAACCGGTTTTATCTCTTTGTTTGCTGGCAAGAAAATTGACGACGAGCTATACGAAGAGTTAGAAACACAGTTATTGATTGCTGATGTGGGAATGACGACCACAAGTAAAATCATCAATAAGCTAACTGAAAGCGCAAAACTGTCTCAGTTGAAAGACGGCGAAGCCTTGTACGATCTGCTTAAGCAGCAAATGCGTGATTTATTGGAGCCGGTCTCCAGCCCTCTCAATCTCGACAATAATATAAATGAAAATGGTGAGAAAGAGCCTTTTGTTATTTTGATGGTGGGTGTTAATGGTGTGGGCAAGACGACCACAATTGGTAAGCTTGCTAAGCAGTTCCAAAACCAAGGCAAAAAAGTCATGCTAGCTGCGGGTGACACCTTTAGAGCTGCAGCTGTTGAGCAGTTGCAGGTATGGGGTGAACGTAATGATATCCCCGTTGTTGCTCAGCAAACCGGGTCTGATAGCGCTTCTGTCATATTTGATGCTTTGGCGTCAGCCAAGGCTAAAGGAGCTGACGTGCTGATTGCAGATACGGCCGGTCGCTTACAAAACAAAGATAACTTAATCGAAGAGTTGAAAAAAGTGGTCAGGGTGATGAAAAAAATCAACCCGAACGCACCTCATGAGATCATGCTCACGCTGGATGCCAGTACAGGCCAAAACGCGGTAAGCCAGACTAAAATCTTTAATGACGCTGTAGGTATCACTGGTATTAATCTAACAAAGTTAGACGGTACAGCAAAAGGTGGTATTATTTTCTCATTAGCGGACCAATTTGGTATCCCAATCCGTTATATCGGCATTGGTGAAGGCATAGACGATTTGAAACCGTTTGAAGCTCAGCAGTTTGTTGATGCTTTATTCAGCCAAGATGTAGCCACAGAAGCAACAGTGGATTAAGCTAGAACCGATGTAGTCGATCAGAATGAAAAGGATGTAAGGTTGATCAAGTTTGAGCAGGTAAGCAAAACCTACCCAGGAGGCCAGCAAGCGCTTCGCAAGGTAGATTTCCATGTCGAACAGGGCGAAATGGCCTTTTTAACGGGCCATTCTGGCGCGGGGAAAAGTACGCTCCTGAAACTGATCAGTATCATGGAGCGTCCAACCGTTGGGCGCGTGCTGATTAACGGCCATGACTTAGGTTCAATCAAACGCAAGCAAATAGCCTACATTCGCCGTGACATCGGCATGATCTTTCAAAGTCATCAGCTACTAATGGACAAGAGCGTCTATGACAACGTTTCCTTGCCATTAGTCATTGAAGGGCACACGCGTAAAAACATTGCCAAGCGCGTCGATGCTGCCCTCGAAATGGTGGGTCTACGTGACAAAGCCCGCAATTTACCTATTACGCTTTCTGGTGGTGAGCAACAACGCGTAGGCATAGCTCGAGCGATTGTGAATCGACCGCCACTGTTGCTCGCAGATGAGCCAACGGGTAATTTAGATCCTAAATTGTCTATGGAAATTATTCGCTTGTTTGAAGACTTCAACCAAGCCGGAGTATCGGTTTTTATAGCAACCCATGACCTTGGCCTGATTGCGCGAATGAAATATCGCACACTCACACTAAAAAATGGACAAATGATCACAGATGGCTTAACAGATTCCTCAGATGAGGGGATCTATCGATGAGCTTATTATTCAAAGGCCGCGCACAAGGCGCAGAATCCGTAAGAGTCGGCTTTTTTCAGTCAATTTTTATGTTCTTTACGGATCATGCTAGACAAGCTGTTAATAGCTTAGGTGAGCTATGGCGATCACCTTTTGCTTCTTTGATGACGATTGGTGTCTTGGGTTTCAGTATAACACTGCCGAGTACCTTATACGTCATTGTGAAAAACACCGAACAAATCAGTGAGCAATGGCAGCAAGCATCTGAAATATCCTTGTTTTTGGAAAAGGGGGTGTCGAATGCAGATGCACAACAGTTGCTTAAACGATTGCGCCTGTGGCCTGAAATATCTGAGGTAGCCTATATCCCAGCAGATAAGGCCTTGGAAGAATTTCAGCTACTCTCTGGCTTTGGTGATGCACTAAATTACCTGGAAGAGAACCCTTTACCTGCGGTTGTATTAGTGGTGCCGACCAGTAAGCATGCTAGCCCCACAGCGGCGGGTATTTTGCTAGATAAACTGCGCAAAGAACGAGAAGTCGAAATAGGGAAGTTAGATATTGAATGGCTAGAGCGTCTGTATGCGCTAATCAACATAGCCAAGGATTTAGTCACCCTACTTGCCGTGCTCCTCTTTTTCGCGGTTGTATTGATTATTGGTAACACCATTCGTTTAAATATTCTGAACAAAAAAGATGAAATTGTAGTGATGAAGCTTGTTGGTGCTACCGATGCGTTTATTCAACGACCATTCCTTTATACGGGTTTTTGGTTTGGCTTACTCGGCGGGATCATGGCTTGGGTCACGGTACTGTTTATTCTACTTTGGGTTGATTTCAGTATGGATGCTTTTATGGAAAAGTATCAGGTCGATTTTAATATTACCGCAATGGATTTGAGTACACTGTTAATCATGCTAATGATGTCGGTGGGATTAGGTTTAGCAGGTTCAATATTGTCTGTTCAACGGCATGTGAAAGATATAGAGCCTAGGTAGATAGTCCTGCAAGGCACAGCAAAGCAATCGGTATTTACAAGGTATATAAGCTGTATCTACCTTGAAATCTATCAGATAGTGATTGATGGCCTTATTGCTTGCCGTTGGGCGTCGCTCTGGGGAAGAAATCAGACAGCGCTTGTCGCATTTCGTTGCTCCATTTAATCGCTCTATTGAATATTTCATGCAAATCTTTTTGAGAGATATCCAAGCTTTCTGATTGAGAGATGACGATCCCCCACAAGCCGCTTTCAAAGGCTTTTGCTGTGCTGAGATAGTCGGTAAAAGTACACGCTTCACCCAGCAATGCTTGTTTTATACCTTTCGATACTGGCAGTTTTTCTAAGATTACCGGCATTTCAGAGTCTAGGATGGTATCCAGAAGAGAGAACAAGCCAACAATGAAGGCTGACATGGACTTATCTTTACCGTTTTTCTTTTCTTCGAACAGCTCACAGAACTTCGCTCTCACTAAGGAGACTTGTAAAAGCTCGAGTGGCTTAGAGTCGTTCAAGCTTGCAAGAGATAGTAGTGCGATGAATTTCTTCACCTCGACTTCGCCCAAGTACGTTAATGCATGGCGTAGAGATGTTATTTTTAAACGTTTGTTTACCATTGGATTATTGATAAAACGCAATAACAGATAAGATAAAGCAGCGTCACGTTCAATAATACTCGCGACGGATTCTAAGTCGAATTCGGGCTGCGCGCTTTGTGACATCAGCTCAAGCATGGTGAGTTTAGATGCAGGCAATGCCTTAGCAGATTTTGTATCAGGTTGAGTGAAAAAATAGCCTTGAAAGTAGTCAAAACCAAGATCACGACACATTGCAAATTGATCTAAGGAAGCAACTTGCTCAGCAACTAGCTGAATCCCTGAAGCCGCAAGGGTTGGTATATGTTGCTCTAACCATTCAGGCTTAATTTTGGTGATGTCGACCTTCACGATATCAATGTAAGGATAAGGCGTGAGGATCGTCGATTCGAGTTTATCGTCACTCAAGGCTAATTTGTAGCCTTGTTGCTTTAGATGTTCACAAGCATTCATCAAGCTAGTATTTATCGCTGGATTTTGAGTTAACTCAACAACCACATTGTCGGCAGACAGTTCTTCTGGAAAGCGATTGATAATAGTTTCAGGTAAGAAGTTGATGAATGCTTTTTGATTACCAGAAATATCATCTATCCCCAGCGTTGAAAAACGCTCGGTAATCAGCTCAGCCTTCTTCGGTTCATGAAGAGGGTAAGCACCGCTTGCACCATCGCGAAACAGGAGTTCATAAGCGAATAGGTCCTGCTCCTTATCTAAAATGGGTTGTCTGGCGATGAATGCAAACATACTACGTTCCTTGTTTGTCGTTTAAATTAGCGATGTGCTCATATTTTGTGCCCAATGCATTGCCTCGTAATACAGTGTATACAAGCGCTCGCCGGTTAGCTCAAATTCAGCTGCGATATAATCTATCTCATCCCAGTTTGCCTCTTCGAACGCGTAGCAAGCTCTTAGTTGGAGGCCCATGTTAGAGTCTTTGTTTTTATGACAAAGCGCATCTTGAAGTTCAGCACCGACGGGCAGTTTCTGTACTAAGGATTCCATCGGTTGATCCAATAACGCATCCAACATGGAAAAGAGGCCCAATATAAAGCTACTCGGTGGATTTTCTGGTAGTTCTAATTCAACTGACATCAGTGAGCAGAAGCGCGCTCTAACCAATGACTGGATGAGCAACTCTCCAGGTTTCTCACCGCGTAGATTAGCTAAGGCCAGAAGCGCGATAAACTTTTTAATTTCAATGTGACCCATGTAGTTCAGGGCATGCTGCAAGGATTCAATCTTTTGGCGCTTGTTGATCAGAGGATTGTTTACAAAGCGCATTAGTTTGTATGCTAAGCCCACATCTCGCTCTATTACTTTAGTCACTTCTTTCACGTCAAAATTGGGTGAGTTACTTAAGCTTACTAATTCTGTTACCGAGTGCAAAGAGGCGTTAAGGTCGCGATGTCTGATCATTTCAGGACGTGCTAGGAAATAACCTTGGAAAAGTTTCACACCCATATCTTTGAAGCGTTCAAACTGTTCGTGGGTTTCTACTTTTTCAGCAATTATTTTGATGCCATGACTGTTCAATTGTTGAATTTTGGCAACGGCAGCAGGGCCTTGCTTCTCAATTTCCTCTACTTCAACTTTGATGTAATCAACGAAAGGCAAAAATACATCCCATCGCGAACCAAAGTCATAGTCGTCTAATGCCAATTGATAGCCTAAATTACGAATATGTTTACATGCTTGCACTAACTCATCGTTGACCTCTACAGTTTCAACGATTTCAATCACCACACTCAGAGGGTCAAGTGTTGATGGGAAACGATACAAAAGAGTATCGCGGTGGAAATTGATAAAAGCGGGTTTATTAAAGGTAATATCTTCAATACCAATCGATAAGTGACTGGTCGCAATCATGTTACTCGTAGCTTCATCTGGAGACATGTCTGGAAAACAATTACTGTCGCCATCCCTGAACAGTAATTCGTACGCAAATACACGTTTTTCGACGTTATAAATGGCTTGTCGTGCTACATATGCAAACATTCAAAAGTGCTCAAATTATAAACTTTGTGATAAATGATATTAATCAAATTTTTTACATAAAAATATGATCGTTTTTGGAATTTACCATATAATACAATAGTGTTTTCATCTAAATAAAAAAAATCTAGAGAAAATCGGAAAATAAAGGGTCTTAGGGCTTGAGTTCTGAGCAAGAAGCCTTATATTTACTGAAATGTTTTAATCGAACTTCCGTTCTAATTGAGTGTCTATTATATAGATGGACTATAAATGTATCGGCTGTAAAACGCAGCAAAGGCATCACAATTGCTCTTGTGTGGACGAAATACCGAAAGCGTATGTTCACGAGGATATGTTCACACTAAGAATGAAGTAACGAGGTAATAATGAGTACAAAAATGCAATCATTGGCGTTAAGCGTCCCGCAAAGTGGCAGTATCGAAAGCTACATTCAGGCGGTGAGCGGTATTAATATGCTAACTGCTGACGAAGAGAAGTCGTTAGCAACACGTTTATTTGATGAAGGTGACCTTGAAGCTGCGCGTAAGCTTGTTATGTCTCACCTGCGTTTTGTTGTTCATGTCGCGAAATCATATGCTGGTTACGGCTTGCCACAAGCAGACCTTATTCAAGAGGGTAATATCGGCTTGATGAAAGCAGTGAAAAGATTCGACCCAAATGTGGGCGTGCGTCTGGTTTCATTTGCAGTGCATTGGATCAAAGCTGAAATTCACGAATTCGTATTGAAAAACTGGCGTATCGTGAAAGTCGCAACAACAAAAGCGCAAAGAAAATTATTCTTTAACCTACGCAAAGCGAAAAAACGCTTGGGTTGGTTTACTCATGACGAAGTGCAAAAAGTGGCTGATGAGTTAGGTGTAAGCACAAAGGAAGTATTGCAGATGGAGGCTCGTATGAGCAGCCAAGATGCAGCCTTCGACCTGACTAACGATGATGATGACTCAACTGCTTTTGCGCCGGCGCAATACTTAGAAGACAAATCAACAGACGTTGAAATGGAAGTTATTAACACAGATCATGACAAAACAGCGTCAACCAAACTGTATTCTGCTATTAAAACATTGGATGCACGTAGTCAGCATATCATCGAAACTCGTTGGTTAGCTGACGACAAAATGACTTTGCAAGATTTGGCAGATGAGTACGATGTGTCAGCGGAGCGTGTTCGCCAAATCGAAAAGAACGCGATGAAAAAGCTGCAAGCTGCTATGGCGTAAAGCGCTTTATCATCGACAACAAAATATAAGCTACACCAAAACGCCGATAGTAATATCGGCGTTTTTTTATTTCGAAAAGCGGGCTTTCAAGCTACCTAAGTAGGGTTCGAAGTGTCTCCATTGTTCCAGTCCTGAGGTGTAGATTGGCTGTCGAACTTGCTGAGCGCTGGGCGTTTTCACCGCGCGCTTGTTTTTATGGAAGTCGAGACATGCTTGCTCAAACGGTAAACCGCAGAAATCGAGAATACGACGCACTTGGTTTTCAGTATCGGCCACGACTTCTTCATGTCGCACTAATAAAATTTCATCGGGAAATAAGGCGTCCCAATGAGCCATTAAACGTTCGTAGTTTTGATAATACTGACCAATGTCATCAAGTGAGTAGGAAAATTCCTGTCCTTCGCCAAACAATTGCTTAAAGCCACTAAAGCAGCAAGCCATGGGTTCTCTGCGAGCGTCAATTATCTTTGCATTTGGCAATATCATCTTTATTAGACCAATATGCATATAGTTGTTTGGCATTTTATCAATAAAGTAAGCCGCGCCCTGACGGTAGACTTTGGTTTCTTCTATAAATTTTTGACCAAATTTCGCAAATAGATCGTTTGGGATCTGCTTCAAATTCAGTGGATAGCTTGGCTTGTTTCCTTGCTTTTTACTCAGGGTTGCGGCTAAACCCAATATTTCGTGTAGTTCCATCGTGCCATCGACTTGAGAATGCGAAGCCAGTATCTGTTCCAATAGCGTAGAGCCAGCACGGGGCATGCCGACAATGAAGATCGGTGCACCATCGCTGCAGCCTATCTCGTGCCGCTGCTCAACTAAATCTGGGGTGAAGGTGTTTATCTGGGTTTGGACAAACTGAGTATGCTTCTCACTGGAATATGACAAGGTGCTACTTTGTAATGCGTTTCCTTGTTCATAATGAAAGAAAGACTTGTCGAACTGCTCTTCATCTTCATAATATTTACCCAAAGCAAAATGTAAGTGAACTTTCTCCTTTACAGCGAGTTCTGGATCGTGTGTACCTGCCAGCATCGAAGCAACTTCGTCTTCGGCAAAGCGATAGGTTTTGGTGTTGGCTAAACTCCAATAAGCGTCGCCACAAAAGCGCTGTTGTTGATAAGCGTTTTGATAAGCAGAAATAGATAGGGCAATGTCACCCTGAGTTTTGTATGCGTGGCCCAACAAAAGATAAACATTGGCTTCAGCGCGTCCGCGTTCTATCAGTGCGAGGTACACATTGATAGCCTCTTTTAATTGACCTACACCAACTAATGCAGTCGCTTTAGCTACTTGATAGAAAACATTCTCTGTGTCTTTGCTGCATAAAGCTTCTGTGAGTTCGAGCGCTTTCGAAAACTTGCCAAGTTTACTATAAATCTTAAATAGCTCGTATTTGGCTTCTAAGTTATCCGGTGCTAATTCGCAGCAAGTCTCTAGTACGAATTCAGCTTCTGGTATCGCTTTCAAGCGCAGGGCAATTTCAGCCAGTAATAATAAAGCATCAAGTGAGTGCTTATTGGTTTGTAAGAATTGTCGGCATAAGGCATCTGCCTCCAACACTTTCCCGTCATAAAGTAGATCGCTTGCAGCCAAAATTGGTTTGGGTAAACGGCTTAGTTTACCTATTTGCTGTTGGCAAAGGCGCAATGCTTCTGATTGTCCATTCTCTTGATACACGGGTAACAAGGCCTGCCACGCAGACAATAAGGCTGGGTTAAGTTTAGTGGCCTTGTAAAAATGGACACTTGCCTGCTGTTGTTCACCCATTGCTCGATAGTTATAAGCGAGCTCTTGATGAGCTCGTGCATGTTCTGCATTAATGACGAGTAGTTGGTGCAATGTCTCGATAGCTTTTGTATGTGCTTGTTGCAAACGTAGGCTGACCGCGAGTAAGTAATGCGCCATTGTGCGGCTATCTGTGTCGATATCTAAGGCTAATAGAGCATTAACTTCAGCTTCTACTTTTGAGAACACGCCTTGTTGTACAAGGGTTTGTATCGCTTTTAGTTTTTCTGCAATTAGATGGGCACTTGGTGGGCTTTGAGACATAGGTTCTTCAATAATACTTATTTTATTCGATAATTTAACATAAAAAAGCCCCAACTTGGGGCTTTCTTAGGGTCTTGCTACTGTGCTTACTTTCTACTTTTAATAGAAGTCGTAAGACAGTCTGAAACCAATGGTGCGAGGACGGTTAGTCACTACTTTTGGCGTAAACTGCTGATTATCGATGTGCAATACAGCGCGCTCATCAAACAGGTTGTCGATGTAGATTTCAGCCTTCCATTCATCATTAGTCACACCGAAAGCAACGTTTGCTAGTGTGTAACCATCTTGGATGTAACGTCCGCCAGCAAACAAGTTGCCGTTGGTATCGGTATAACCGACGCCGTCGTATACTGGTGCTTCATTTTCGATGCTCAAGCCACTGCCAACACCATAAACTAAGCGGGTAGTGTCTTCTAATACATAAGCGTCCATCGACATGCCCGCCAAACGGTCACCCGTATAAACCAGTGAGCCATTAACAAAGCCAGTCAAGCCATTGTCCATTTCGTAGAAGTAACGCGCACGTAAGTTACCAGAGAAATCAGCTGAGTAAGGTAGTGCTGCGCCAACAGGTGGTGCAATGCCATCTAGTTCCGCATTGATACGAGTCAGTTCTGTATCTAAAATACTGAAAGAGGCATCGATAACCAAGTTATCGGTTGCTAACCACGTAATGTCACCATCGATACCTTGTATTTCGGCATCACCGACATTATCGGTAAATACCAAGAAGCTGATGTTTGTCGGGTCGAAACGTGAAGTCTGAAGGTCCGTTATTTCAGACATATATGCCGTTGCGTTTACACGCAGGATGCCGTCTAAGAAGTCACCTTTCATACCAATTTCGTAGTTTTTCAGAGTATCCGTTGTTGAATAGACTGGGATTCTGAAGCCATCAAACGCGCCTGATTGGTTTGTCGCTAAGCCACCACCAACACGGTTTGTTACCGGTGGTCTGAAACCTTCACTGTAAGTTGCAAACACGAGTAAATCGTCATTCGGTTTCCAATCAATGGATGCTTTGTAAATGACATCATCTACGGTAAGCACGCCATCATCATCCAATAGCGATACATCAAGTTGACCACTGGCGATCGCGGCATCTATAGCAGCTGGATCTTCGCCTACAGCGGCTAACTCAGCTGGGTCTAAGGAACCAAATGCACGAATTCGACGAGTGACGTCAACCGTTGAGGTAGAGCCCTTATATTCGTCTTCAATTTCGTACCAACGCGCGCCAAGGCTGACCGTTACGGTATCTGTAATGTCATATTCTGCTTGACCGAATAAAGCAATTTGGTCGATTCCATGAGTGACATCGTTTACGAAGCTAACTTCAGAATTGAATGGACCACCGTCACTATTGATACCTTCCTGACCGACTGTTGTTCTGGCTAGGTTAGGGAAAAGTTCAGTATTGGCAATTTTGAACTGGCCAACGGTGCTTAGCTCTTGTGAGTCATAAAACACACCAGCTGTGATGCGCCAGTCTTTAGATGCATCTGTGTTAACTCTGAATTCGTGAGTAACGCGAGAAGTATCCGTATCTTCTTTATAGAATTTAGTTGGGTCTAAACACTCAACGTCTGCTGGTGTTGCTGCGGTGTAGTGGTTACACACGTAGTATGCAGCAAATAAACCACCGTTAGTGTAACCGGTGTAATCGACAGTTGATGCGATGTCACGGTCTAAGAACCCGCCGGTATAAACCACTTCAAGCTCGGCTAAACGGCCGCTTAGTGTCCAAGTTGTTAGTCCGAAAGTATCGCTGTTTTTGTCCGCTTGGAAACGGTTTACAGACTGCGTACCTTCAAGGTTAGGGTCATATGCGAATACGCCCTCTGTATCAAGTTGTTGTTGTGTATGCTGGACAAGTAAGTCCCAGTCAGCATTAATTTCATGCGCTACGCCAACACGTACACCTGAGTAAATAGCATCATTTGAATCTTTCTCAACAAGTGCATCGTTATTCGGTGATACGACAGACGCTTGAGATGCATCTGGAAGAACGCCACCAGAAATACGGTCAATAACAATAGCGCTGCCAATGTAGCCGCCTTCGCCTGGCTCGTTTCGGATGTTATCGATCCAACCGCCTTGATTGTCATTATATGCAGTAACACGTACCGCTAAATCATCACGTAAAGTGAAGTTCATGAAGGCTTCTACTGAATTGCTCATTTCACCATCTTTAGTGAAGCTTGCGCCAAGGTCTACGCCACCAGAAAAGCCATTGAAGTTTGGCTTGTTTGTGATCATGCGCACGGTACCAGACTGAGAGCTAGCACCAAATAAGGTACCTTGAGGCCCAGGTAACACTTCCACTCGAGCAACGTCAGCAGCATAAATATCAAGGTTTCGACCTTGCATTGATACTGGCTGCTCGTCTAAGTAAAAAGCGACAGACGGTTGTAAGGCTTGCACAGTCGAAACGGCAATGTTCGTTTGAGAGGTTGCAGCACCACGAATATAAATTTCGTTTTGGCCAGGACCTGTGCCTTGGAATACAACGTTAGGTAAAAATTCGACATAGTCTTGGAAGTTATCCACCCCAAGATTCTCGAGCGCTTGTCCACTGAGTGCACTTACTGTCACAGGTACGTCTTGAATAGATTCAGTTCGTTTTGTTGCTGTGACTTCAATTGTCTCGATCTTTGGGCCTTCTTTTACTTCAGTCGCATCTTGCGCCATTGCTAGCGATGATGCACTTAATGCCGTGATAATAGCGTAGCTTAGCTTGTTAATTTTCAATGGTGTCCCCTACTTGATTTCCGTTGACTGTGGTTTTTATGCACTTCATGCCTAATAAGTTCACCTTAATTATTAGTGTGCTATTTATTAGGCATGAATGTATTTCAACCACATCGTACCACATTAAATAGGCAAATTTAACCTTGTATGCTGGCTCGAGGCCTATTCCGGCTTTTTGATAGTGCACTAAGTAACAGCTTTCTGTAGAATAAGAGTGTCTAATTCAACGCAATGTAATATGCTAGGCGTTCATAGAAATAAAGGGGTAATGAGTGAATAAAGATGTAGTTAAAGGCAAGTTGAATAGCGCGGTCTTCTATCCCGCGTCGGTATTAGTTATTGGCCTGCTAGCATTTACCTTAGTGCTTCCTGAAATCTCTGCAGAGTTTTTCGCTGCCTTACAAGCAACGATTGTAGAAAACGGCAGTTGGTTCTATGTCTTTGTTGTTGCGATTATTCTCATATTCACGCTTTATCTCGGGCTGTCCCGTTACAGCGATATAAAACTAGGGCCCGACCATGCTACACCCGATTACTCCTATGTCAGTTGGCTATCTATGCTATTCGCTGCGGGTATGGGCATAGGCTTGATGTTTTATGGTGTTGCGGAACCATTAATGCACTACTTGTCGCCACCGACTGTCGAGACAGGCTCTATTGAGGCGGCAAAGGAAGCAATGAAAACCACCTTTTTTCACTGGGGCCTTCATGCTTGGGCTATCTATGCCATCGTTGCGCTTATCCTTGCTTACTTTAGTTTTAGACACGAGCTCCCTTTAACTTTACGTTCAGCACTGTATCCGCTAATCGGTGATAAGATTTACGGCTGGCGAGGCAACGCCGTGGATATCTTCGCGGTTATCGGTACTTTATTTGGTGTCGCTACTTCGCTTGGTTTAGGTGTGTTGCAGATCAGTGCAGGACTCGAATATTTATTTGGCTTCTCAGCTACCTCTAGCATGCAAGTTATGCTCATTTGCGGCATTACCTTTATTGCTATTCTCTCGGTGGGTAGTGGTCTTGATAAAGGCATCAAGCGCCTTTCTGAATTGAACATGATGCTCGCGGTTGGCTTACTCTTTCTCATATTAATATTAGGTCCAACTGTCTTTCTACTAAAGGCAATGATGCAGAATACCGGTGCATATTTATCTGACATCGTACGCAATACTTTCAATTTGTTTGCCTACCAAAAAACAGATTGGATCGGTGGCTGGACCATTTTCTATTGGGGGTGGTGGTTAGCTTGGGCGCCGTTCGTTGGCTTGTTCATAGCACGTATTTCTCGTGGACGTACAATCAGAGAGTTTATTCTGGGCGTAATGCTTGTGCCTACCGTGTTTACATTAATCTGGATGACGATATTTGGTAACAGCGCTATCGATATGGTGTTAAACCAAGGCAATGAAATGCTTGGCACTTTAGCGAACGACAATACGCCGGTTGCCTTATTTTTATTCTTAGAACAGTTCCCTTGGTCTAGTGTTTTATCTGTAATCGCGGTCCTTATGATCGTTGTCTTTTTTGTTACGTCCTGTGATTCCGGTGCAATGGTCATCGATATGTTATGTAGTCATGGAAATAACAATACACCACTTTGGCAGCGTGTTTACTGGACTGCTGGGGTAGGCATTATTGCCGCGGTGTTGTTGCTTTCGGATGGAATAAGCGCACTTCAAACCATGACAATTGCCAGTGCTTTACCTTTTGCAGTTGTGCTCCTAATCGCGATGCTAGGCCTAGTGAAAGCCCTTCGCATAGAAGCTTACAAGCGCGACAGTTTGCTCATTGCTCCGTCACTGATGCAAAGTAGCGGTAATCAGGAGAGTTGGAAGGAACGATTGAAAAGCATTGTTGACTTTCCGAGCAAGCAACGTGTATCGAAGTTTATTACCGAAGTCGGGCTTCCATCCTTTGAATCAGTGAAGGAGGAATTGAAAGCGTTGGATATTGCCGCTGAAGTCGAACAAACAGAACAAGGCATACGCTTTTATGTGGAACAAGGCGAAGCGCAGGGTTTCAGCTACGAAATTCGTCCTAAGCGTCATCTGCAACCTGAGTTTGCGAATGATGATGAGGGCGACACCGAAATCGACAGCGAATATTATCGCGCAGAAGTGCACTTAGGTGAGGGTGGGCAAGACTATTGCGTGATGGGATGGTCGAAAACAGCACTCATTAACGATGTTGTTGACCAATATCACAAACACTTGTATTTTCTCCACCTAATGCGTTAAGCGCCTGTGAAAGGTTTATTATGAAAAAAGATGAAGAGTTGCTAGTCGCGCTAAGAAAAATCATCAGAGCGATTGATATTCGCTCTCGACAGTTGAGCAAAGAAGTTGGCCTGACTGGCCCTCAACTGCTCATATTACAAAAAGTGGGTAAACAAAAAGGGGTAATGGTCCGCGAAATTGCCGATGACATTAATCTCAGTTCTGCCACAGTGACGAGTGTGTTAGACAGAATGGAAGCCCGTAATTTAGTGGAAAGGATACGCAGTACAGAAGACAAACGTAAAGTCGGTGTATTTTTAACTCAGGAAGGTGAGAAAGCCCTTGAAACCGCACCATTGCCTTTCCAAGAGCACTTTACAAATAGTTTTAATAGCATGGAAGAATGGGAGCAAAGTCAAATGGTTGCTACGCTTCAGCGTATTGCCACGATGATGGGAGCGCAAGATGTCGATGCATCGCCCGTACTCGAAATCGGTAGTATTATCGAAAAATAATTCCTGTGTAATATTTGTACAGTTTAAAAAGCACTGCTATAGTCGATGAGGAAGTAACAGCTCTTACTTCCTTTTTTCAGTTTTAGGGCAACATATTAAGGATTGATATGAACGTGAACACAACGAAAAACTTAATCACTAAAACACTTTTAACACTCGGTACCGTAACGGCTTTGGCGGCTTGTGCTGTCGAGCCCGCGCTTATGGTGAATACGGAATCGAAGCAAGCTGTGCAGAACTATACTACGTTTTCTTGGGTTAAAGATGACCCAATGTTTATCAATGGCGATTTCCAGCCTAGTCCACAAATGAGTGCCAAGGTAATGGAAAGCATCAAAAAAGAGCTTGAGACCAAAGGCTATCGCTTCACCGAAGAGAGAACAAACGCTGATCTTGTCGTCTTGTTCTCTGTAGGCGCAAATGAGAAAACAGAGTTTGAGAAATTTCCTAATTATTTCTCAGAGAATGCGCGTTGGATGAGTAACTATCAAGACGGAGATGTTGGTGAAGTGACGAAAGTCACCGTGTTGCATGCCGGCATTGCGATTGATGTTTTTGATCGAGAAAAGCGTGAAGCTGTGTGGTATGGCTCGGCAAAGAGAAAGCTGAAAGAGCATGATGAGGCAAGTGCTATACTTGACCCTGAGGGTCTTTCAAAGTCAGTTCAAGTCTTGTTAACAGAGTTTCCTAAGGCGAGTTAATCCACTATCATGGGTGCTTCGCCACGGGGTTTAATCTTGTGGCGGTAGTACCCAATATTTACCGGTAAATTCAGCGACCGCTGTGTCACCGTCATGCAATTCAACTTTCAAATCGATTGGGCATTTCTTACCCGCTGTTAATAGGTCAAAGCGAGCCTTTACCGATTCAATATTGCATACTGCTCTTGGCTTCATCGTTATTGGCTTGTGATAATGTATATTACCATCGCCTAAGACAATTTCACCAACCAAACCTTTTTGTTTAAGCTGTAAAAATATCATACCCCAACCTGTAAGTGTGGCTTGAGAAAAGATACTGCCGGCAAACATGGAACCGTGCAGATTGATGTTTTTGTTCAGCGATGCACGCGTTTCAATTGTTCTTTCAGTGTATTGGTATAGCTTAATGCCCATATGTTCAGTGATCGGGATTTGTTCGTGCCAGGTGCTCTGAAGCTCTTGGCACCACTTGGGATGCAGAACCAGCACATTGTTATCAACAAGCAGCTTGAACATGTGCGTGCGTTTAAGTTTGCCGAGTTCGTTTGGCGCTTCTTTTTCGATTTGGAAACCACAGGCCGAGAAAAATGACATGGATGTTTCTCGTGAATTGGTTACAGCTCTTTCGGCACCTAAGTCCCTAGCAACGGATTCTAAGGCAGACAATATGATTTGACCGACGCCTTTGCGACGATATCGTTTATCCACTGCAATATGGCGTATTTGTGCTTCTTCTGAAGTATTTAGATGTATTCTTCCACAAGCAACGATCTCACCTGAAGGGTTTAAGATGACACGGTGCTCACTGACAGTTTCATACTCGTCTTTTTCGGAACCAATAGGATAACCCCATGGCTCTCGCAACCATTGCCATCGAAAGTGGAAATAATCTTCTAATTCTTTTTCGGTTTTTGGTGTGGCGATGGTAAACACTGCTAATCCTCTTTGCGTCCATGTGTGCAACACACTATATTAGCATGATAAATGAAAAGTAACTGGTCCATCGTTTACTAGAGCGACCTGCATGTCTGCGCCAAATCGCCCGGTTTCACATATTTTGTATTGAGCATTAACGTGTTCAATAAACGCTTGGTAGATTAGCTCTCCCTGCTGGGGGCTTGCTCCGCGTGAAAATCCGGGGCGGTTACCTTTTAAGGTATCTGCGACTAGAGTGAATTGAGAAACCACTAATAGCTGGCCATGAACATCAATGAGGCTTCGATTCATTTTACCGTTTTCGTCAGGAAATATACGATAGTTGTGTACTTTACGAGCCATTTTTTGAATTTGCTCGCTTGAATCGCCTTGTTCTACGCCTAAAAATAGCAGTAGACCAGTGTCAATCGAGCCAACGACTTCACTGCCGACTGTCACTGATGCCTGTGTTACTCGTTGAATCAGTCCTTTCAACGGATCGCACCCAACTCAAACATGTTATTCATAATCCGTGTGAGTTCGTTAGCAATGCCGATTTCAGACATACTGTGTCCGGCATTGTTGACAATTTTCAATGTGGACAAAGGTAAGGCTTGCTGAACAGAGTACGCAGCCTCTAATTTGCAGACCATGTCATATCTACCATGCACGATATGACAAGGTGTTCCTTTCAATGCATCGATATTGTTGAGGATGAAGTTCTCATCAATAAAGCACTTGTTCAAAAGGTAATGACACTCTAGCAGAGCGAGGCTTTTCACTTGGGCATCCGCACTAAGGTCACTGGCCATTACACTGGGGGCGACTAGCCGTGAGATATAACCTTCCCAATCGTACCAAGACTTGAGTGCAGGAAAGCTCACGCTTTTATCCGAGTGTTTAAACAGCTCGATAAATTGTTCACACACCGCGCTTGATGAAGATAAGTCTTTTATATGAGATGAAAAGTTTTTATATGCTTCTGGGTAGATTTGCGCTGCACAACCGTTCGGTCTAAGGAACCAATCAAAATCTTCTTCTCGAGCTAAAAATACACCGCGTAATACTAAAGAGAGACAATTTTCCGGATGCATAATGCCGTACATTAAGGCAAGTGTTGAACCCCATGAACCGCCAAATACCACCCACTTCTGAATGCCTAAAGACTCTCTTACAAATTCAACATCGTCGAGTAATAGCTGCGTGGTATTGTGTTGTGTATCGCCAAAGGGAGTTGAACGCCCGCAGCCCCGCTGATCAATGCCGATAATACGATATTTGATAGGATCAAAAGGCCATTGGTAATTGCGACCTAAGCCGGCGCCTGGTCCGCCGTGAAGGTAAACGAGAGGTATACCGTCGGGGTTGCCGCTTTGTTCAACGTATATCTCGTGCCCATGAGAAACAGACATAAAGCCTGTTTGATATGCGCTATTTGTATGGAAGAGTCCGTTCATACTACTCAATACTATTGTTAAACTAATACAAGTGTCGTTTACGCGACAGATACAAGCTATTTACAAATGTAACATTTGATTTGTGGTATTATAACTCATTATTTTGCTTAGCAGATCATTGCTGACGGTATTTTGGGAAAAAGTAAGGATGAACATACCTAAGGCATTGATAAGGTAATAAAATTATATTTTCAGTCTTAATCAGAAAGGAAGAATTATGTTTCGTATACTTACAATGATGTTTGTTTTGGTATTAAGCTTAAGCGCTTGCCAGTCGGTAGTAGACAATGCTTACTATGGCATGTGGGAAAAGCTAGGTGTAGAAAAGCGAGATTTATTAGTAGATAGAGTGGAAGACGCTCAAGATTCACAAAAAGAAGCTCAGGAACAGTTTTCCTCAGCCTTAGAAGAGTTTAGCGCGTTAATTAACTTCGATGGCGGTGAGTTAGAAAGCGTCTACAAAAATTTAAGTGATCAATTGGGTGCAAGCAAAGACAGCGCAGCTGCGGTCACCGCGAGAATTATTAAAGTTGAAGATGTAGCCACTGCTTTGTTTGAAGAGTGGGAAGACGAAATAGATTTAATTAACAGTGCGACCTTGAAGCGTGACAGCAAACGTAAACTCAATGAAACAAAACGAAAATACGATTCATTACTGCGCTCCATGCGTAAGGTAGAAAAAAGCATGGATCCCGTATTAATTGCGCTGCAAGACAATGTCTTAGCCTTAAAACACAACCTGAATGCAAACGCGATTGGTGCATTGCAAGGCGAGTTTAATAATATTAAGCAAGATGTGACAAGCTTAATTGCTGAAATGAATACAGCAATTAAACAATCTGACGAATTTATTGCGGGTATAAAAGGCTAACCGTCGCTTATTCAGCTTCAGCAGCATCGATATCGAGCCCCATTTTTTCCATGATTTCACGGGCAGAAGCAGGAATACGGTGAGGATTGTCCTTTTTTAGATCAGCGTCGTCGGGTAAAGGTTGCCCAGTAAACGCATGCAAGAAAGCTTCGCATAGCAATTCGGAGTTGGTTGCATGACGAAGGTTGTTTACTTGACGGCGCGTGCGCTCATCGGTAAGTACTTGCAGCACGTTGATAGGAATCGATACGGTCACTTTTTTTACCTGTTCGTTCTTCTTTCCGTGTTCTGCGTAGGGATGTATATATTTACCGTTCCACTCTGCCATGTGAATCCTTAATGGTTTTAGTTATATGAAAATTCTAACTGGAATAGAAAAAATATCAATCTAGAAGTGTAAACTTCTTGACGTCTAGGTGTATAAAACGTAATTTAGACGTCTAAACGTCTATAAGTGAGCAAGTAACATGGTTTCCTACGCACAGGGTATTGATGCACTGAATCAATCTCTATCTGAATTGAGAGATATCGAGGTGTCTTTTGAGTTTTTTCCGCCAAATTCTGCGGCAATGGAAAGCACCCTTTGGAAATCTGTTGAGCGATTAGCACCTCTTAAACCCAAATATATGTCAGTAACCTATGGGGCGAATAGCGGTGAACGTGATCGCACTCATTCTGTTGTTAAGCGTATTAACAACGAAACAGGCGTGCCAACAGCACCACACCTTACATGTGTTGATGCCTCACCTAGCGAGTTAAAGCAAATTGCAAAGGACTACTGGGACTCAGGCATCAAGCGCATCGTTGCCCTGCGCGGAGACTTACCTCAAGGTGTGGATAAAACTGATATGTACGCTTCAGACTTAGTCGCGCTTTTAAAGGACGTGGCAGATTTTGATATTTCGGTCGCGGCTTATCCAGAAAAGCATCCAGAAGCACCTAATGCTCAATTTGATCTATTGAATCTAAAACGCAAAGCTGAAGCGGGTGCGAATGAAGCAATCACCCAATTCTTTTTCGACACCAGTGTGTTCTTGCGTTTTCGGGACCGCGCCGCGGCTGCTGGTATCGACTTGGATATCGTACCCGGTATTCTGCCCGTGACCAACTATCAAACTCTTCAGCGCTTTGCTGGTTTTACAAATGTGCATGTACCAAATTGGTTGCATAAAATGTATGAAGGTTTAGATGATGACGATCAAGCAACTCGTAACCTACTTGGTGCCAACATAGCCATGGATATGGTCAAGGTGTTAGCTAAAGAAGGGGTGAAGCACTTTCACTTTTATACTCTGAATCGCAGTGAACTCAGTTACGCAATATGTCATATGCTAGGATTGCGTAGCCATTCGAAATAGGCAGTGTTATTTCCTGATTAGGCTTGAGTGGGGCCTTAGCCCTTGAAGTTTACGGTACACCTGTAGTTTAAGTTTGCGATGGAACACTGTAAACTGCAGGTCTAACGTCCATTGTCATCATTGAGTTGCGCTACCTTGAATCTACCTGACTACGTAAATAAAAAAGTAAGTTACTATCAACCTTTGCTAATTAATATTGGCAAAGCGTTTGTTGACCATATCCGTAGTGAGCGTATCACCGTTTCAGCAGGGCATTTAGCCTACGTTTCTTTGCTTTCATTAGTGCCTGTCATTATGGTCTTCTTTATGATCATGTCAGCTTTCCCTGCATTTGAAGATGTGCGTGAACAACTAGAGAACTTCATTTTTAATAACTTTGTGCCCACTGCCGGTGATGTGGTGCAAGATTACATGGGTGATTTTGTGTCTAACGCCTCTAGCATGGGTGCTGTGAGTATTATTTCACTTTTGGTGGTGGCGCTTTTACTCATTTCGAATATTGATAAAACCTTTAATCACATCTGGCGCACGCAAGTCCAACGCCCGCTAATTTATACCTTCGCAATATATTGGATGGTTATTACCTTAGGCCCATTGTTAATTGGCTCGAGTATTGTTGTAAGCTCATATCTAGCTGGGTTGGCGGCGTTTGCGGAAGAATATACCCCAGGTTTAGGTACCTTTTTCCTAAAATTAGTACCAAGCTTCGCTGCAATCGGTGCATTCTTGATTTTGTACATGATTGTGCCTAATCGTCCAGTACGCGCAAAATATGCATTATGTGGTGCAATTCTGGCAACTGTGTTGTTTGAGCTTTCGAAGAAAGGCTTTGCCGCTTACGTAACTAGTTTCCCATCCTATCAAGTGATTTATGGTGCGCTTGCGGTTGTGCCAATATTGTTTGTTTGGGTCTATCTGAGCTGGATTGTGGTACTGCTGGGCGCCGTATTTACTTACAGCATCACTGTGACTTGTGATGCAAGAGATGAAGCTGAAGAAGAAGCGCAAAATGAGAGAAAAGCCCTCGAAAAACCGAAAGAGGCAAAGGTATCAAAGGCAAGTGACGAAGATAAGCCAAAGGACTAAGTGCTCAACGCCTTAGTCCTTGTTTGGATTCTTATTACTCAAGCCACTATCCCGCAAACTACTCGTCAGTAAATCTATAAACTCAGGCACATCGAAATATGAGGTGTGTATCAGTTCCTGCCAGTTTAGGCTTTCGCTCAGTTCGCAGCGAATATCGGGGCTTCCTCCCGCTTGTTCCGACATGCCCAACACGACTCTGACCTTATGTAAGGTCTTAATGGCATTCTTTTCGCTATGCTTGCGCAGGGGGGCGGCGATGTTTTCGCTTAAAAAGTCACATTGATGTTTGAATAAAGGGGGGTGTGAACCTACCGCATACACGTCTTCTTTCAATAGATCATCTCCCCATGCTCGCTGTTTAATTGACGTCCAAACGATATTGTTCAGCAAAGATGACAAAGGTCGCCCAACAATGCCTGCAAGAAAGCTGAGTATTTTGGTGAATATCCAAATAATCGGAATGCAGAAAGCCAGAATCATGACCAACATCATCCAAGTGAAAAAGCCAACACCAAAGCCTTCCTCTTCCATGTCTTCCAAGAAAAAGTGGGCAATTCCGAGTATTTCTTTACTATCATGAAACGCAATATCTATGGCGAAGTAGAGACCCACAAAAATCACCGCGACAAACTGTAAGCTGGACACAATGGGGGCTAGAAAGTTATTCGGTACGATTGGTGCATTGATTTGTCGGATGTTACTCAGTGCGCTGATTGCCTCGTCTTCTTTGTGCCAGAGGCCGCACCATCTTTCACCGTATTGCTCCTCGGTTTGCCTCTTTTGCTTCAGTGTGAACCAACTTTTTTTACGATGCTCATACAGCCATAAAGCCCCATAATTGATCAGGCCATACAACATCATTGCATACCCCATATCAAGTACTGTCTCATCAAGTTGGTCACCGAAGAAGCCGATTGCAGCAATCCATAAACCGAGTATGAATAAGACAATGCCAGTGGTACAAATAGTTAAACCCAAACTGCGTAAACGCTGAAATAGAAAGGTATTGGGGCGGTAATCTAGGAAAGGAGTACCAACAGTACACCAAAGCTTAAGCCTCTCGAAAGGAGTATTATCAGCGACTGATTTTAAGAGTGCATTGTATATGACGGAGCCACCGTGGCTATGCCCAACTAAATAGTAGTCTTGTTGTGCAGCGTCGTAACTAAGCAATAGCTTCGCCAACGAGCATCCTGCTGCACGCCGCTTTTCTTCGCTATTCGGACCGTCTTCCCATTGAAAAGGGACAATGTCGACTTGATCTGGTTCGAGCTCTAGACCTTGTTGTAGTTTACCCATGAAAACGCTGCCTAACTGCCACCATTTATCGCCAGAGCTGGTAACATCACCAGCTCCCGTGCCATGCACGGTGACTAGTTTTATGGAGGGATTGCTCGTTGTTTGATTGATTTCAGTATTAGTAGACACAGGATGTTCCTATTATTGTTATTTTCAATACTGCTTATTTTTTATTCAAGCTAACAGCTTTTGGTAAGAAGGTCACTGAATTTAAATTTGAGCCTGACTACAAGGCCTCTAGGTGATTCCAACGTGTACAAGATGCTAACGCACGAGCAATTTCGTCAGTTCCTTCATTTAATTCATGTTTAATTTCATTGTTAATGCGCCTATCAATAAAATGCAGTGTAAATGCCAAAGATAAAAGTCCAGTGAGTTCATATTCGAACACTTCATCTTTGGTAAAGTAATCTGCAGTTTTGTCTTCTTTACTGCTGTTGAAGCTGACAGGTTCCGATAAACGATTGTGATCAATAAAGCTCAGTTCTATTTTGTGGGCGCCGCTGAGTTCCAACAAACGCGTACCCAATTGAGTGACGAAGACCTGCAGTTTTTGCGTTTCAGCAAGTACCAAAATATCTTTGGAAAGAAAGCGCTTAAGCATGTGCAGATCTTTGTTAAAAAAGGCATCGCAGGACTTGGAGATATATTGATAGGCTGGAATCGCGAATAATGAACTTATCGCAGCGGCAACAAATGCTGAAAAGGTTTTATTACTCAAACCAAGGGTCTGATTCAGTAACACCTGCATGCCTTGGTCTAAACCCGCCCAAGCTGAAAATGCGAGGATCGAAAGCAAGCTCAAGGTAGCAGACTTGGAAATCAAGGAATTGACCTGCCAAAGGCCGTAACGCATTAAAGCAAAGAAAATACCCAAACCAATACTCAGCACGATAATATAACGACCGGCCAATACCCCGTATTTTCCTCCCCAAGTCATCAGAGGGAAGTAGAGTAATAATCCAATACTAAGGCAATACACCATTGTAAGTACTTGCTTACGTTCTTTTGTGTTGAGTACTTTTCGAAACTTAAATATAAAGTGCAGTACAAGCACAAACAGCGATAGCGAGATACTCGCTAGATAAACAGTAAAAGCCTTCGGATACCAGTCAACATTGATTAATTGAAAACTGACCAACATAAGTAACGCGCAGAACATGACGCCATAAAATTGAGGCTTACGCCAAACATCTTGATGATCCGCTTGAGGAAAACAATAAAGTCCAATAGGGCCTATGAGTAAAGCAATACTGATGCGTAATGTTTCAAATAGACCTGCATCAATGGCATTGGAACCAATATAAAAAAACTTACTTTCACCAGCAGCAAGTAATAGCGTTAGGCTAATAAGATAGCCCGATAGGAAGTGGCGTGCTTTATTGAATAAGAGTAAGGAAAGCGCTAAACATACGCCAAGTAGAAAAGTATCGAGTAAAATATAAGGCACATTATGCTGCATACCTTTTTTATCGTTCTGTTTGACCGTCTTGTCGTTTGATTCACCTTGTTTTATTGCAGGTAACTTCGCGACAGTATACGTTTTAAGCTGATCATATCGCTCTAGCGATAAGCTTAAGGTTTGTGCACTTTCTACTTTAGAACCACCTTGTTCTGAATTTTTTGTTTCTGCTATTTTGGCGCAGGAAAATAGCGCTTTAACGCTATTAAATTGAGAAACATCGCAAGCATTTATCTTAAACAAGCGGCTATGGTCGAAACCCTGCTGGTACAAACTCGAGCCTTCATGAGAAAACAATGCATAACGATTAATGAAGGGATATTTGAAAATAGAGGCACCGTACTGTTGGATGCCTGCATTTTCTTTTTTATTTAAGCTGGCAGTACCAATTGCGCCTATGAATATAAACAACACTATAATTGCCAAGGATACATAGTAAAAAGTGTTCGCAAATAGTCTTATTGATTTCCCTATCGGGGGCTTGCTTCCTATGTCGGTCATTCCGGGTTTGCAGCCTCAATGTAAAATAGTTGTTTGTATTGTCTGTACAAATATAGTACAAGTGAGAACGCTTAGCGAGAAGTATACATTGCAGACTTATCACCACAGTGTGGCTTTAACTATGGGGAATTGCACTTAGATCAGAGTAGTCGCGTTAGCGCATTTACCTGTTTATTGCACAAACAAAACTTAATTATTTGGAGAATTCTCATGTCAAAAGAAGACCACGTAAACGACAGAAGCCGAGGCGAAGCGCCGGCTGAAGAGCAATCAGAAAACACTGAAACACCAGCAACGCCAAACCAAGTGCCAGCCAGTCCTGCATCTGGGGGAACGACACCAGCAGGTGGATAGACTGCGCACTTCTAAAAAAGACTCGCTTTTTAGTGACTAAAGGTTTTCAATATACCTAAGAAAATTGTCTTAGGAGAAAGCCGTGAGTGAAGTTGTAAATTGCAGCATTGAGAATAATGTCGCTACCATTCGTATTCAAAATGGCAAAGTGAACGCCATATCTCATCAAGTGATTGATGAGCTAAATGCTGCGCTAGACCAAGCTGAAGCTGCGAAAGCGGTCGTTGTATTAACTGGACAAGCTGGCATGTTGTCTGGTGGTTACGATCTTAAAGTCATGAAAGAAAGTATGGCCAAAGCAATGGCTTTGGTTGAGAAGGGGTCTACCTTATCTCGACGCCTTCTGTCCTTTCCTTTTCCAGTTGTTGCAGCCTGTCCAGGACATGCAGTAGCAAAAGGCGCATTTCTGCTCTTATCAGTTGACTATAGAATTGGCGTACAAGGCGATTTTAAAATTGGTTTGAACGAAGTGGCAATCGGCATGAGTATGCACCATGCAGGTATTGAAATCGCAAGAGGTCGTTTAGCGCCTGTTTATTTTAATCGAAGCGTTAATTTGGCTGAAATGGTTGGGCCGGAAGATGCCGTTACGGCAGGCTTCTTAGATAAAGTTGTGCCAGCTAGTGAGTTTGAAGCTACGGTAAATTTTGTTGCGCAGTCATTAACAAAACTAAATATGAAAGCCCACGTAAATACTAAGTTAAAAGCGCGTGCAGACCTATTGAGCGTGCTCGATGAGTCTATCGAAAAAGACAAGCACGCCAGTTTATAGTAAGTAAATTAGTCGGGTGTTGCCGCACAGAATTTAGCGATAAATTCATCTTGTGTCGGTAAGGTATCAACCGATTTATCTATCACCGATTGTATGTGCTGCAGGCGCCGAGATACTTCTTCCTCTGGCAGGTTATCTACAATCGGGTGATAGCCTTCTGGCCTCAACCCCTGTCCATGCATCACCGCCAACCATGATGTTTCATCGAATAGTTCTGTTTCGTAGCGGAAAATGCGCCCATTTGATTCATATAGGGCCATTTTGTCTTCCAGATTTTTCGGCACTGGCATGTTTTTACAATACTCCCAAAACGGCGTATCTTCGCGCTCAGTGAGTTTGTAGTGCAAGATAATAAAGTCGCGTATTTGTTCCATTTCCAATTTTGACTGTTCATTAAAGTGGTCAATATCAATTTGGTTAAAGCCTCTGTGCGGGAAAAAGCCCATAAGACGCGAAATTGCTGTTTGTATTAAATGCAAGCCTGTGGATTCTAATGGCTCAATAAAGCCGGCGGATAAGCCAATGGCGACAACATTTTTATTCCACATTTTGTTACGACGACCTGTTTGCCAACGCAGAAAGTTGGGTTCAGTAATGGGCTCGCTTTCCATTTGCCCGCGCAGTGTTTCTAGTGCTTCTTCATCGCTAACATATTGACTGGGGTAAACGTAACCGTTGCCAATTCTATGTTGTAATGGGATCCGCCATGTCCAACCGGCATCTTGCGCGGTCGACTTAGTGTAGGGTTTGACTTCGTCCTTTGGCATGCATTGCATAGCAACTGCGCGATCACACGGAAGCCATTCACTCCAATCTTCGAAGCCAGTCTTTAGGGTTTGTTCAATTAACAAGCCTTTAAAGCCAGAGCAATCAATGAATAAATCCCCCTCAATGCGTTGACCATCTTCAAGCAACAAGGAGTCTATAAAACCATTACTACTGCGCGTAAACACATCCTTTACTTTGCCTTCAATGCGTGTCACTCCGCGTTCTTCAGAGAAGCTTCGCAGATACTTAGCGTATAAGGTAGCGTCAAAATGAAAGGCATAGGCAATATTGGAAAGTGGACTGTTTTTAATCGCTTGAGAGCGATTAAATTTACCTTTGTAAGCTGCATTGCAAAGCAATGAATAGGCCGACAAGTCTGGGGCCTTGTCTTGTAAATACATTTTTAACCAATAGTGATGGAATTGGATGGCATCCATGTTGGTACCATATGTACCAAAGGGGTGCATGTAGGAATGGCCTTTCTTTTTCCAATTAGCGAATTCGATACCTAACTTGAATGTACCTTTAGTAAATTTTACAAACTTATTTTCGTCTATGCCAAGCAAGGTATTAAATAGGGATATTTGCGGAATGGTGGCTTCACCCACAGAAACCGTTCCGACAGATTCGGATTCAATTAAGGTGATATTACATTTATCGCTGTTAAAGACTTTTGATAGCGCTGCGGCTGTCATCCAGCCTGCCGAACCTCCGCCTAGAATAACGACATTTTGAATGTTGTTTTGTGATGAATTCATTTTTATTATTATCCTAATTAACTTGCTTTAGCGACGCTGCTGAGAAATTGACTGAGACTCGGGGCCTGCTTCGACGCTGCTTTAATTTGTTGCACCATATTGCTGATGATATTCGGGACATTCGGAATATTATTCGTAACCGGGTCGTAGTTTTTAGGCCAATATGACATTGCTAATGCTAAGTTTCGCCAAGCATGTGGAGCAATGCAGTCTTGCTCAGTTAGGTAGTCTGTACCGGTATGTTCAAATAGATTGATTCTTGCCAATAAGCTTGGAGAGTAGCATTTTGAATATTCGCCATCGCCTTTCGAGGTATTCTCAGCATGGGGGAGTAACAACAAGCTTTCAAAATCACCTAAATTTCGCTGATATTTCAGGGCGAGTTGGTTAAACGTAGCGCTCAAAATTGGATAGGTTTCGCTAGCTTCCTCAAATTTTGCCGGATAAAACTGCAACCATAAGTCAATGATGTCACTAATTGCTGTGCGGCGCATCGGTAAATAATTGAGGGTAGCTGTCACGCTCGCTAAATCAATGGTGTTGGTGCTCCAAAGTCTCTCGCATTGCATATTTTGGGTTTTAGTCGTGCTTTGCCACCTCATACTCTCTGTGTTGAGTGAGTAAGTGTTGGCTAAATATGTATTAATTTCGGCCAGGCTAGCGTCTTTTATCTTTTGCTCTGTGCCGCGTAAGGTAAGCTCAATCGTGAGTTGCTTATTAACTTGTATTAATTGAGCTAGGCCATTGTTAAGCTTAATAATATCATGCTGACATCCGTCGCTTTCCTGACCTTTGATTTTGCATTCAATCTCACCCGTCCAAGTCAGTTGACTAAGCTTATCCTTTGTCGAGTCGGCCATGTTAAAGCGAGTGTCGAATACGAAATCCACGGGAAAGTGCTCGGCTGAGCCATCGCTACCAAGCGCTATAAAGTTAACTTTGCCGAGCGCTTGTTCGCTATATGTGGGGGTGACTTCGCTTTGTTTTATTAGTTTCAGATCCGTTGATTGGTGCGTGCTAATTCCCAGTTTATCGCAGAGGTAAGTCAACTGCTCTTGAAGCTTCTTAGCATTGACTACAATACCGTACTCAACACTGGAGGCAATGCTGCGTTTGTCATGACTAGGTGGCATAAAACGATTTTGGGCATACAATTGACCAACTAATGAATAACTCACTAGGCTCTCATCAATAGTCTGTTCTTTTTGTTGGCTTTGGACTAGTAAATGATGAAACTCAACACCAGATATGCTGACGCCTAAGGGGGCCCGGCTATTGAATTTTTGCGTCAAATTAACTTTGTCTGCTTGAACTGTCTTGTGCATCTCGCCAAAGTGAATATTACCGTCACAATGCTTTACTAGCGCGTCTTCTGATAGCCCAAGTGTCTTGAAAATGCGAATGAGATCTTGTTCAACTAGGTACCAATAATGTTGGTTTTTGTACTCTGATTTTGACTCTGGAGCTTGCTCAATATAAACGCTCAAAGCACAGTCCAAACTCGCGAGCTTATCTTGTAAAGTGAGGGCGGTGATCAGTCCGTTGAGAGCGGTATGAGTGTCGGTGACGATGGCGATATTTTGTAAACTCATACAGCTCGCCTATTGCCATAGAGGTTATTACCTTGAGTTTCGACTCTAGTTGACGTTTGCTGCAGTAGTTGTTGTATTGCATTTTCGTGGCTTTGCATTGAGTCGCTGTAGTCACTCACTTCGTTTCGAATGGTTTCGAGTAATTGGCTCACCGTGTTCTCGGGCACATTATCTACTCTTGGGTCGTAGCGTTTCGGAAAATACTTTTGACCCAAATAAACAGCTACCCAACTTGGCTCTAAGAAAAGGCCGTGCTGATAGGTTTCGATTACCCCAGTTTCTTTAAACAAAGCCATTTTTTGTTCCAGACTGTGCGGTATCGACATGTGTTTGCAGTACCGCCAAAATTCAGTATCCTCGCGATGGGTAGCATGATAATGAAGAATCAGAAAGTCTCTAATACGATCCATTTCATTGTCGAATGTGCGATTGAACTCATCTCGGTTCGCTGCCATTTGAGAAGACCTTGGCATGAGTTCGAGCAACTTCATTATGTTAGCTTGAATCAAGAATATGCTTGTGGATTCTAATGGCTCTAAGAATCCACTCGATAGGCCAATCGACACGCAGTTGTGTGACCACGCTTTTTTGCGTTTGCCAGTAACGAAACGTAAATGATTTGGCTCTGTGATTGGTTTGCCGCTTAAATTCTGTAGCAAAGTATCGAGGGCTTGATCTTGGTTTACAAAACTATCGCAGTATACGTGACCGTTACCTAAACGATGTTGTAAGGGAATACGCCATTGCCAACCTGCGTCTCTGGCAATGGCTTTCGTATACGGTAAAGGTGCGGAGTTTTGCTCACAAGCAACGGCGACGGCTCGATTGCAGGGAAGCCAGTGCGACCAGTCCTCGTATCCTGCATGCAAAACTTGCTCAATTAAACGGCCTCTAAAGCCTGAGCAGTCAATGAACAATTCGCCTTCAATACGTTGTCCGTTCTCACAGATTAGGCTGGTGATACTGCCGTCGCTAGCGCGTTGAACGACATCGATGATTTTTCCTTCTATACGCTTAGCGCCCAGATTTTCGGAGAACTTTCGTAAAAACCGAGCGTAGCGGCCAGCGTCAATATGGTAAGCATAAGAAAATGTAGAACTGACATGATTAAAGTCTTGGCTGGGGAACTGAAACTTTTCAGCCAAGCTGGCAACAACGGGCAGAGAATAGTCGTCGATACTATGAGCTCGGCCTGACAAGTATTCTTTTAACCAAAAGTGGTGAAAACCAATGTTCTGAATTTTGTGTCCATAGTCTCCAAAAGGGTGAATATAAGCTTGACCTTGTTGGCCCCAGTTAGCGAACTCTATACCCACTTTGTAGGTAGCACCAGTTTCGCGCATAAACTCTTGCTCATTGATACCCAAACGCTGATTGAAAAAACGTAAGTGCGGTAATGTCGCTTCACCCACGCCCACAGTGCCTATTTGTTCAGATTCAATAAGCGTAACGGTATAGTGAGGAATTAGTAGTTTTGATAAAGCTGCAGCTGTCATCCATCCGGCAGTGCCTCCGCCTAGGATGACGATGTTTTTAATTGGATGTGTTGCAGTATTGGACAAAGGAATAACACTCAAAAATAAGATCTGATGTTTTTATAACAGACTACGACTATTTAAAAAAGTAATTGCCGGCACATTAAGGTGCCGGCAAATTACAATGATAGAAATTACTATTCTATCTGGGACACAAATTTTAGAAGTTACCTCTCACAATGAAGCTGTAACGGCTATCGTTAACGAACACCCCTCTTGTACGACGGTCACCTTCAGGCGTTACCTGCATCTGAGTTACGCTTTCTGTATCGGTGATATTAGTCGCTTGGAAGCCCACTTGAATGTTATCGGTTGCTTGATAGAAAATAGATGCATCAAGGTAACCTGCGCCTTCACTAAAAATAGGTAAGGCAGTGATAACGTCCCTCGTGGTTAACAAGTACTCAGAACGCCAGTTATACGCCAAACGAGCGTTAATTTTATCTTTCTCGTATAAGGCTGTAATGTTCATCGTGTGCTTGGATAAGCCCTCTAAAGGCAAGTTTTCAAACGCTTGAACGTTTTGAGCTGCATCTCCCGGCGCATCTGGAGATAAGTTCGCGTTCGGCGAGCCCTCTTCATCTACGTAAGTGTAGTTGAACTGTGCACCTAAACCATCAAAGCCTTCTGGTAGGAAATCAAAAAACTGCTGGTACGCAACTTCAAATCCTTGAATTTTGCCTTCGTCACCATTATATGCGCCAGAAACAAGTACTGTTTGTGTGGAACCATTGTTAGTAAACTCTCTAGGACGCGCATCATTAATGAAGTAGTTCTTAAGGTCTTTGTAGAATAGTGAGGTTGTTAGTGAACCCGCTTCAGCAAAGTACCACTCGAAGGTAACATCAAAGTTATACGACTCCATTGGCTTCAAGTTCGGATTACCAGAGTTCGCAATATAACGACCAATTGTTGATAGCACTGGAATCGGCTCACCGCCATTCGGATCTGGCTCTGTTACGGTCGTGCGATCCACGCCCTGAATGTTGACATAGTTTCTCAGCAAGCCTAGCTGCGGCAAGGCAATCGCTTCTGAAATGCCCACACGCATCAACATGTCTTCGTTTAAATTAAGCTTAATATTAAAGCTAGGTAAGACATTAGTGTAGTCGTCACTTACGGTACTAGGAACACTCGTATCATTACCAAAAGCGGCTTGATCTGCAGGAAGGAAGTTATCTAAATCTTCTGGACCATCTATTAGGTTGTCTGGATAGATAACCGAACCAAAAGTATCGTTTTCTAGTTTTACATAACGTAAACCAAAGTTACCTTGGTAATCCATATCGCCTAATTCGCCATCAAAATTTGCTTTTGCGTAAAGTGCAGTCGATGTTTCGCTGGTTTCGTTTATTTCGCCAGGCGTGAAATCTGTACCCGGGATAACATTACCTCGTGCACTTAATGGAGCCCACCCGCCGGGTAGCGCTTGCGCCGCTAAAATATTGAATGGACTGTCAGGATTGACTGCATCTCTGTAGTTCTTCGCTAACTCGATACCAGGGAACAAAATCGTATTGCCGCCTTCTATATCTAGCACGCCGCCTTTACCAAAGTTATCAAAACTCACTAAGTCAGTGGGCAAGCTTTGGGTTGCAGGATCATCAAACCAAGTAATACCGCCACCAGCCCATGGTGTAGAAAGGTTACCCCAATTATATGTAGACTCACGCGTAGTTTGGTCACGATCTGAATAACGTACGCCGGTCGTAATGGCAGTAATGAAGCCACTATCTAAGGTGTATTTAGCATCAAAGCGGTATGCTGTCGATTGACCTTCATTATCTGAAACATGGTCCATCGCCGAGCGCCAAAACGTTCTATTTGGGTTTGTGAAGTGGTCCCCATCTGGACCTGGATTATCTGCAGTGTAGGCAGGATTAAATAAGCCAATTCTAGGTGTGCTGCCTTGTGTTAGGTCAAGAGAAACCGCGGCTCGTGTACCACCTTGAACTTGAAAATCTTGAATTTGCGTATCGGCATCAACGCGTTGAACATCAAAATTGAAGGCCCAAGTATCATTTGGCGTATACTTGACGTTAAAGCTGATATCTTGAACTGAACTATCGTCTTCACGTGCCCTTGAAACCATAGAGTGTAAGTTACCGAAAACTCCTCCTGGTGCTCTATCAGCGTATTCGTCTGGACCACGCCAACCCGCTGTTGAGCTAATGACGCCATTCTGGAAGTAACCTTGGTCATCAAATTCATACTGTGTGCCTTCTGCAGGCACCAAATCACCGATACGGTCATCATCGCCGAATTCAACCGCGTTTTCAGTCCATGCAAGGTTTGCGTCAGAGCGAATAAACTCTGCGGTGACTTCTAATGTTCTTTCTGTGTTTTCATATTGAAGCACTGCAGCAAAACCTTGGCGCTCTCTGTCATCTTGCTTTCTAGCAAAACGACCAGACCTAGGTACGAATACAGTTTGCCCATCGACTTGCGCATTTTGCTCCGTGAATTGACCAACTTGTGTGGCATCTGATTGTGCTTTTAACTCAGACGTTGAAGCATTCAACAACAAACCAAAACGTCCCGCGTCGGATTCAAATACGTCGCTATATAAGAAAGAGAAGGACGGTGTTGTTTCTTCTATAAAGTCTGCATAGGTAGCATCTGCTGAAAACGCAATGATTCTCTCGCCAGAATCGAATGGCTTTTTCGTGTTTAAATTAACGGTACCTGCGATACCGCCTTCAACCATATCTGCCGTTTGGTTCTTGAATACTTCTACTGAACCAATAAGTTCTGGTGGTACATCTTCAAAACTTAAGGACCGACCAGAGTTTGCCGTAAACGTGTCACGACCGTTAAATTCGCTGCGCACTTGTGTCAAACCACGAACAACTAGGCCACTGCCTTCTGTACCAAAGTGGTCTGGGTCATTTGGCGCGGCGAAGCGACCAATGGATACACCCGGTACACGAGATATCGCTTCCAAGACACTGCGGTCAGGAAGTACACCGATATCAGAAGCAGACAAGGCATCGAGTAAAGTCTCACCTTCACGACGCATATCCTGTGCTTTTATTAAGTTTCCACGCACGCCACGTACATCGATAACTTCTACTACATCGTCTTCGTCTTCGGTCGCTTTCTCTTGAGCATATACCGGAGCAGACGTTACGCCTATAACGGCGGAGGCGAGTAGGGAGTATTTAAATAATGTATTTAAACCCTTGTTGTGTTTCTTATTGCTCTTTGACATCAGTCTAATCCTAGTCTTTTGGTCGCGTTTTGATGGTCATCTTCTACCATCACGACTTATTATCGGTTTTCACTTCAAACCATTCAAATCTAATCAGTTGTGTGTCCAAACTTGAAATTATTGCTCGAAATGTCATGTAATCGTTTTCATTTGCATCTAAAAAAAAGCGCAATCTGTTTGTTATGTTGGAGAAAACGACTGTAAACACATGTTAAAAATTCCAACATGTTCGTAACATAATGTCGTTTTGTGAAATTGTCAACAGTTTGTTAATGAGTTATGTAAGCGCTTTCTTTTTGCTGTTTAAGTGTTGTATACTCCGGTTTACAGTTTGCTTATTTCATTCTCAAGTCATGTGATATATGGCGTTGATAATAATGTCGATATTCGAAGTGCTTGAAACTAATAGAGAAAATAAATCCTATTTAGTGATGTAAAAGTAAACAAATTGTTATTTTTGAATTGTAAACGATTACATAATCATTTATCGTTTGCTCAGCATTACTAATGTTAATTTAACTTATTAATGAAAAAACATAAGCTGGATACGAAAAAAAGAATAAAAAACAATAGGCTTGCGAGTAAACCTGTAGCTAGGTAATTAATATTTTATCCGTTTTTTGTTCATTGATCCGCCAGCTTGTCGTCAATATCGAATCATCACAATTGGCGAATGACTATAGTTTTCTGTGAAAGTAGTGAAAATGAATGAAAATTTCGATTATTGATATCTCTATCGTTCTAGCTTACCTCATTGCGATTGTCGCAATTGGTTTTGTTTTGAAAAAGCGGGCTTCAAAGGACATGCAGGCCTATTACCAAGGGGGTAAGAAACTTCCTTGGTATATGTTGGGCTTATCCAATGCCAGTGGCATGTTTGATATATCTGGGACGATGTGGTTAGTCACACTTTGTTTCGTCTACGGTATGAAAAGCATTTGGATCCCGTGGTTGTGGCCAGTATTTAACCAAGTCTTTTTGATGGTCTATTTGTCTTTATGGCTGCGTCGCTCTAACGTATTAACTGGTGCGGAATGGATGAGAACACGCTTTGGCGATGGACAGGGCGGCAAGTTAGCTCATTTAGTCGTGGTGCTTTTCGCGATCATTGGGGTACTCGGCTTTCTTGCTTATGGGTTTGTAGGTATTGGTAAATTTATCGAAATATTTGTTCCATGGGAATCCGTTTCTCCTTTCTTACCATTTGAACTAGCCGCCCAGAATGTGCCTTATTTCTACGGCATTCTATTCACCTCGATTGCGACTTTATATGTCATGTTAGGTGGCATGATGAGTATTGTGTGGGCCGATGTTTTGCAGTTCACCATCATGACCTTCGCAGCACTCGCTATTGGCATTATTGCCATGGTGCAAATTACGCCAGAAATGTTACAAGCTGCGGTACCAGAGGGGTGGGCCAATCCATTCTTTGGTTGGACGCTTGATGTCGATTGGTCAGGCAAGATCGACGAAGTTAACGACAAAATCCTGTCAGATGGCTACTCGTTGTTCAGCATCTTCGTCATGATGATGGTTTTCAAGGGCGTACTGGTGAGCGCTGCCGGACCCGCACCGAACTATGACATGCAGAAGATCTTAGCGACAAAGTCTCCTCGTGAAGGCGCCTTAATGAGTGGTTTTGTATCTATAGTATTGATGCCAATTCGCTACTTCATGATTGCCGGGTTCACTGTATTAGCCATTGTGTTTTACGATCAGCTTGACCTGATTTCTGGTGGCAAACTCGATTTTGAGAATATTCTGCCCAGCGCTATTTTAGAATTCGCCCCGGTTGGCATTATGGGAATTCTACTGGCTGGGCTCATCGCTGCTTTTATGTCGACGTTCGCCTCGACTGTGAATGCTGCACCGGCTTATCTAGTGAATGACATTTATCTACGCTATATCAATCCTAGCGCTTCAAATAAAACCTTAATAAGAGCTAGCTATATTGTGTCGGTATCTGTTGTTCTTATCAGCACCGTCATTGGCTTGTATGTGCAAAGTATCAATAGCGTTTTGCAGTGGTTAGTATCCGGTCTTTGGGGTGGCTACGTTATTTCTAATGTCTTGAAATGGTATTGGTGGCGTCTAAATGGACAGGGCTATTTCTACGGTATGTTGTCAGGCATTGTTGGTGCCTTATTGTTCCCGCCCATTTTCAAAAGTCTTTTCCCAGATGTTGCTGGTGATATCGTACCGCTAACCGTATTCCCATTAATTTTAATTACTTCTGGCATAATTTGTGTGGTCACCAGTTTGTACACGCAAGAGGATGATAGAGAGGTACTCAAACGCTTTTACAGAACGGTCAATCCTTGGGGCTTCTGGGGGCCGGTAAAAGCTGATGTCTTAAGAGACGATCCAAATTTCAAACCCAACCCGCACTTTAAACGAGATATGCAAAACATCGTTGTAGGTGTAATAACGCAAACATGCTTAGTCGCACTGCCTATATTCATTGTCATTAAAGAATGGCAATCGATGGCGACGACAATGGCTATCCTGTTGATTAGTGCCTTAGTTTTGAAGAAGAACTGGTACGATAAACTAAGAACTGATGCATTATGAGTATAAAAAACAAAAGCTATGGGCACTTTGACGATGCCAACTATGAATACGTTATCACTAGTCCTTTTACACCCACACCGTGGATCAACTACTTAGGCAATGATGGCTTTCATGGTTTGATTTCCAATACTGCGGGTGGGTATTGCTTCTATCGCGATCCGAAGTTTCGCCGTTTAACGCGCTATCGTTACAATAATGTGCCAGTCGATACAGGTGGTCGGTACTATTACTTAAAAACGGATGACGACATGTGGTCTGCCTCAGGCCGTCCAGTTGAAACTGAATTAGATAGCTTTGAATGCCGCCATGGCATGGGCTACAGTCGCTTTCTATCGAGAAAAGGTAGCATTAGTTCCGAGCTTACTTGCTTTGTGCCTTTAGGTGAAACGGCAGAAGTACATAAATTGACGGTCACTAATGAAGGGACTTCAAGCAAGGAGTTAAGCTTGTTCTCTTATCTTGAGTGGTGTTTGTGGAATGCTGAGGATGATGGCGCGAATTTTCAGCGTAACCTATCTACAGGCGAAGTTGAGGTTGAAGGGAGCACTTTGTTTCATAAGACAGAGTACCGTGAACGTCGAAACCACTATTCATTCTTCCACGTCAACCAGTCAATCACTGGCTACGATACTGATCGTGAATCATTTTTAGGGCCTTATCGCGGTGTGCACAAACCCTTAGCGGTTACCAATGGGCAGTCTACAAACTCGGTAGCGCATGGGTGGTCACCTATTGCTAGCCACCACATCAATATGAAGCTGGCTCCGGGTGAAACACGTGAACTGATGTTTGTTCTCGGTTATGTCGAAGTTGCACCAGCGGAGAAGTGGGAATCAAAGGGGATTATTAATAAACAGCCAGCGCAGGCATTGATAGCCAAGTTTGATACTACTGAAAAAGTGAATTCTGCACTGGATGAGCTACATACCTATTGGCATACCTTGCTAAACAAGTGCCATGTTTCAACGCCTGATGACCGTTTCAACAGGGCTTTAAATATCTGGAATCAATACCAGAACATGGTCACTTTTAATCTGTCCCGTAGTGCCTCCTTTTATGAGTCAGGCATTGGTCGAGGAATGGGTTTTAGAGATTCTAATCAAGACACTATCGGCTTTGCACATATGGTGCCTGAAAAGGTTAGAGAGAGGATTTTAGACTTATCTGCGACACAAAAAGCGGATGGTTCGGCTTATCACCAATATCAACCTCTAACGAAAAAAGGCAACAGCGCTATTGGTGGCAACTTCAATGATGATCCCATGTGGATGGTATTCTCGACATGTAACTACATTAAAGAAACGGGCGACTTTAGCATCCTTGATGAGCAAGTTCCTTTTGACAATGACGATACAACGAAAGCCCCACATTTTGAGCATCTAAAACGAGCATTTGATCATGTCGTCAATAATTTAGGGCCACACAAGCTGCCTTTGATAGGGCGTGCTGATTGGAACGATTGTCTTAATCTAAATTGCTTTTCTACTGACCCAAATGAGTCTTTTCAAACGACGCAACGTGGTAAATCCGATATCGCTGAGTCACTCATGATAGCTGGTCAATTTGTCGCTTACGGGCAAGAGTTTATTGCCCTGTGTAAGCAGCTAAATAAAGATGACTTAGCAACTGATTGCCAGTTGCATGTTGACGCTATGATTCAAGCAGTGAATGAACATGGTTGGGATGGCGACTGGTTCCTAAGAGCATACAATGCCTTAGGAGATAAAGTGGGGAGCCATGAGAATGAGGAAGGTAAAATATTTATAGAGTCCCAAGGTTTCTGTGTGATGGCGGGAATTGGCTTGGACGATGGGAGGGCTGCGAAAGCATTGCGTTCAGTAGAGATGCACTTGGCAACAGAGCATGGCGTGATGCTGCAACAGCCAGCTTATTCAGAATATGATAAATACTTAGGTGAAATTAGCTCGTATCCACCTGGCTACAAAGAAAACGCGGGGATCTTCTGTCACAATAATCCTTGGATTGTGATTGCTGAAGCGATGTTGGGCAATGGTGATAAAAGTTACGACTATTTTACACGTATAACGCCGTCGTTTTTGCAAGACATACAAGATCTGCGTAAGAGCGAGCCATATGTTTACAGTCAAATGGTTGCTGGGCGAGATGCGGCAACGCCAGGGCAAGCAAAGAACTCTTGGTTAACCGGTACTGCTGCATGGTGTTATTATGCAGCCTCACATTATATTTTGGGTATTCAGCCGGACTATGATGGCTTATCTTTATCGCCGTGTTTACCGAAATCATGGTCAGAGGTGAAGATTCATCGAGAGTATCGTGGGGCTCAGTATGATATTACCCTGAGCAATCCAAAAGGATTGTCTACAGGTATTTACAAACTAACTGTGGACGGTGAAGTGCAAATTGGTAACACGATTAACTTTGAGCGATTCAATGCTTCGCATAAAGTTGAATTGACCTTGGAAAAAGCATAGAGGAAATAAAAAATGAAGAATATAAAAGAGTCTAGTAAACGCTTTTTCACTATTACCTTCGCTTTTTTATTGATGGCGGGAAACGTCTCTGCCGGTCAGAAAGATTGGTGGAATATTCCTTATCCAGCTGGTTTTGACGCCAGCCAGCTAAAACCTCAATCCTTCATTAAGGTCAAAGGAAATAAACTAGTGGATGACAAGGGCGATGCTTTTTTGTTTAAAGGAATGAATATCGCTTCACCCGACAAACTAGTGCATCAATCTCAATGGAAGAAGTCACTGTTTAAAGAGCTTAAAGATTGGGGAGTAAACGTCATTCGTTTACCTATACACCCAATAGGATGGAGAGCTACAGGTGAAAGTGAGTACCTACAACTAATTGACCAAGCAGTAGTGTGGGCGAATGCATACGATATTTATTTGATCATAGATTGGCACTCAATCGGTTACCTACCCGACGGCCTGTTTCAGCATCCGATGTATGTCACGACAGAGCAGGAAACGATGCAATTTTGGCAAACCATTGCTAAGCGTTACACCAATATTCCGACCGTTGCCGTTTATGAAATTTTTAACGAACCGACCGATATTGGTGGCAAAGCAGGTAAAGCAGATTGGATGGAATGGAAAGCCTTCAATGAAAAAGTGATTGATGTGATTTTTGCACATGATCGCAATGTCATTCCATTGGTTGCAGGTTTCAATTGGGCCTATGACTTAAGACCAGTACTTGATAATCCTATTGCACGCCCCGGAGTTGCTTATGCTTCGCATCCATATCCGCAGAAGGAAAGCCCCAGTGTAGCCAACAAAGAAAACTTTTTTAGGCTGTGGAATGACGCGTGGGGTAAGGTTGCGGCGACATATCCGATTATTGCCACTGAGTTGGGCTGGGTAAGAAAGGATGGTGTAGGCGCCCATATTCCAGTCATTAATGATGGTAGTTATGGGCCCATGATCATTGAGTTCATGGACCAACGCAATATCTCCTGGGTAGCATGGGTATTTGACCCGGAATGGTCACCTACGATGATTCATGACTGGGACTTTACTCCTACTGAACAAGGCGAATTTTTCAAAAAGGTATTGCAATCGCAGTAGCAAACCCACTCGTCATTCCCTCGCAGGAGGGAACCCTGCTCGTCATTCCCTCGCAGGAGGGAACTACTCGTCATTCCCTCGTAGGAGGGAACCTAGATTGCTGCCTTCGCAGCAATGACAGGGGAGGGGAACCCACTCGTCATTCCCTCGCAGGAGGGAACCTAGATTGCTGCCTTCGCAGCAATGACAGGGGGAGGAACCTACTCGTCATTCCCTCGTAGGAGGGAACCTAGATTGCTGCCTTCGCAGCAATGACAGGGGAGGGGAACCCACTCGTCATTCCCTCGCAGGAGGGAACCTAGATTGCTGTCTTCGCAGCAATGACGGTTGATGCAGCAGTGAAGTCTTAAAATACACGATGTTTCCCTCCCGAAACCAAGGTCAGCAGAATAGACTATCTATAAATAAAACAAATAGTTCATACATAGACTTAACATCATCTTGTTAATAGTATGTGTGTAATTTGTAAATTCCGTGTTTTGGCTAGCGTGTACAACATCGTCGAATCACGCTAAAAGTAGAGTTTCCCCTCATGAATAACCGTATCCCAAGAGACAGTGACAACGACTATACCGCAGACATGGCGAAAGCGCGTCGAGACTACTTGTTTGAAAAAACAGGTACGTCGACCGAACACATAGGGCAATATTCTTTCGATCCCCAATGTACAGCCGGCAATATCGAAAACTTTATTGGTGTTGCGCAAGTACCAATAGGCTTAGCTGGTCCCTTGTTTGTCAACGGCGAGCATGCACAGGGAGAGTTTTTCGTGCCAATGGCAACAAGTGAGGGCACTCTTGTTGCTAGTTATAATAGAGGAATGCGTTTATTGCGCGCTGCTGGTGGCGCAAAGGTCACTGTCGTCGATGATGCGATGCAGCGAGCGCCAGTCTTTATTTTTAACGATGCACGAGAAGCACGAGACTTCGGTGTATGGATAGAGGAAAACGTTGAAGCAATAAAAAGTGTTGCTGAATCGACGACAAAATCTGGCAAGCTTCGAAATATTGAACAATACGCTGCGGGACGAATGCGGTATTTGCGTTTTAACTTCACTACGGGTGATGCGGCGGGTCAAAATATGGTAGGAAAAGCCACTTATGTTGCCTGTGAATGGATAAAAAAGCAGTATGCCGGAATTGACCGCTACATGCTGTCGGGTGCAATGGACACGGACAAAAAACATTCGCAACTCAATACGCTGAACACACGCGGCAAGAGAGTTATTGCTGAAGCCGTTCTGCCCAGTGAGCTTATTCAAGAAATCATGGGTGTGTCGGCTATGACATTGTACAAAGCTAGGGCAATTACGCAGGTTGGAAACTTTATGGCGGGCTCGGTAAATACTGGCGCCCATTCTGCCAATGGTATTACTGCAACGTTCATCGCAACGGGGCAAGATGTGGCTAATGTTGCAGAGTCTTCAGCGGCAGTAACCTATGCTGATATCGATGACCAAGGAAACTACTATCTATCGATAACAATCCCCTCATTAATCGTCGCGACTTATGGCGGCGGCACTGCCTTACCTACCCAACAAGAATGTTTAAAATTACTGGGTTGCGCTGGCGAAGGTAAGGTTAGAAAGTTAGCCGAAATAATTGGTGCTACCGTGCTAGCCGGTGAGTTATCGCTGATGAGTGCAGTGCTTGCGGGCGATTGGGTCAGTAGCCATGATAGTTTAGGTAGAAACCGCTAGGGCAGAATGTCAAATTTTAACTGGATGAACAAGGAATAGACCAATGTGGCGTGCTCTAAAAGGTGTTTTGCTTTTCTTAATAGTCCTAGTTTGTGGCTTTGGGATTTATGTTTATCTGCATAAAGAGCCAGATCGGCCTCTTGCAGACTTGACTGAGCGCTGGGCTCAGCCGCCATCTACATTCATTGAGCTGGCAGGCATGCTAGTGCATTTGCGCGATGAAGGGCCTCGAAATGACAAAGCCCCAATTATATTGATTCATGGTACCAGCGCATCACTGCACACATGGGATGGGTGGGCACAAGTGCTTTCTCAGGATAGGCGCGTTATTCGTTTTGATTTGCCCGCTTTTGGCTTAACAGGACCTGAGCCAAACAACAATTATACGATTGAACGATATGCTGAATTTGTCGTGACAGTCATGGATCATTTAGGTGTAGATAACGCGATTTTAGCGGGTAACTCTTTGGGCGGATATATTGCGTGGTCAACAGCCGTCCTGCATCCTTCGCGTGTTCATCAGTTGGTGCTGGTGGACGCGAGTGGTTATCCTTATGAGTCAGAGTCGGTGCCAATTGCCTTTAAGATTTCTCAACACCCAATCGCCAGTGTGTTACTAAAAGATTTCATCCCTAAGGCATTAGTCGAAAATAGCGTAAAGAATGTTTATGGTAATCCTGATCTCGTGAGCCAAGAGTTGGTCGAGCGTTATTATCAGCTGTCATTACGAGAGGGCAATAGAAGTGCACTTAGTGAGCGATTCAAACAAACAAAGCCAGGGGCTTTAGCGGCCAGTATTCCAGACATAAAGGTTCCGACACTTATTTTGTGGGGAGCCAAGGACAAGCTTATCCCATTGAAACAGGGAGAGCGCTTTAATCAAGAGATACTAGGCAGTCAGTTGATTGTGTTTGATGGGCTAGGGCATGTACCCCATGAAGAAGATCCGCAAGCCACGGTTGACGCAGTGCTGAGCTTTTTGGATTGAAAATCTACTCGTCATTCCCTCGTAGGAGTGAACCTAGATTGCTGCCTTCGCAGCAATGACAGGAGCGCTTAACTTCTATCTTTAGCGTGGCACGGGCCCAGTGCTTTGACGCACAACTAACTCAAAGGGAAGCTTAATCACTTTTTGTTCTGGCCGATTTCCTTTCAATTGCTCAACCAATAGTTGCATGCAATTTCTACCAATATCTTCGAGGGGCTGACGGATTGTTGTGAGCTTAGGGTACATTAGTTCAGCATACGAAATATCATCAAAGCCAATCACAGAGATATCCTCTGGAATGCGGTAATCATATTCGCGCAAAGCATTCATGGCGCCAATCGCCATATCGTCACTGAAGCAAAAAACGGCTGTAGGACGATGCCTTAATCTAAGCAGTTTCTCCATTGCTTCAATACCAGAAACGGTGCGGTAGTCGCCACGAATTATCAAGTTTTTATTGATTTCAATATTGGCTTCAGTCAACGCTTGCTTGTAACCAGCGAGTCTTTCTAATGTGCTCGGCGTATCTTTCGGTCCCATAACAGCAGCAATACAGGTATGGCCTAAATCAAGAAGGTGTTGAACGGCTGCTCGACCACCCGCTTTATTGTCGATAAGCACCTTGTAAATATCTTCATTATCGATCTCTTCACATGAGTTTACTAAAGGCGGTAACTGCTCTGTGACGGGTTTATTTTCTTGCAAAGTAAAAGGGAGGTTGGGAGTAAAGATCAAAATACCATCGGCTTGACCCGAGGAGACCATGTCGGCGTAGTGTTGTTCGCGCTCCTCTTGATTTTGTGTATCTCCAAGTAAAACGGAATAACCTGCTTTATGCGCTTCGCTCTCGATGGCACGAATAATACCAGCATTCACTTGATTGGTGATGTCGGGCATAACCACCACCACATTCCCGCTTTTTTGGGTGCGCAAGCTAGCGCCGAATCGATTCGGTTTATAACCCGTTTCCTTGACAGCTTTGAGCACGCGGGTGCGAGTATCCTTACTTACTAATTCTGGATTTCTTAGGGTACGACTGACGGTAGCAGACGAGACTCCAGAACGAGCAGCGATATCTTTGATTCCGACTTTTGACACAGCGATCTCTCTTTTAGCTATGGATTTACTTTTGAAATCTCTTGTTTTTATTTCATGAAACGGGTGAAAACAGCAAATTATTTGCAATCGTTTACATGAGTTAAATTGCTATGCTTCATAGAATAGCACTGTATGGCTGATATTGCGCCAGAAAATGTGAAAAAAATGATCAATTTATTTGCATTTATTAACAAGTATGGGTTATTTTAATGAAAACGTTTACATTTTTATTCGTTGCCACTTAAGTTGAGCTGTAAAAGCCATTAAAATCAATGTGATGGATGAAATTATAATAAGAGTGATGTAACAGCACCGTGCAACTTTGCACATTGCATGTAGAGGAAAGTAATGGACACAACTAACAACACAGCAGGTGAATTAGGTCAGCAACCTAGTTATCGACTACCACTAGCAATATTAACGATTCTCTTTTTTATGTGGGGGTTTATTACTAGTCTAAATGACATCTTGATTCCGCACTTAAAAGCCTTATTTGATCTTACCTATTTTAAAGCGATGGCGGTTAACTCAGCGTTCTTTGGTGCTTACGCTTTAGTGTCCTATCCTGCCGGCATGATGGTGAAAAAAACAGGTTATCAAAAGGGCCTAGTGATTGGTTTGATTATCGCATCTCTGGGTTGTGTTGGTTTTGCTATGGCCGCTGACGTGCATCAGTATTGGGTGTTTCTCTTAGCTTTATTCGTGTTGGCTTCGGGGATCACCATATTGCAGGTCTCGGCCAACCCATTTGTTTCTCACTTGGGGCCAGAGAAAACAGCCTCAAGTCGATTAACCTTAACCCAAGCATTTAACAGTTTAGGCACCACATTAGCTCCCGCTTTTGGTTCCGTTTTTATACTGTCAGTGGCTGTGTTGAGCGCTGAACAGCTTGCAGCCTTAGCGCCAGAGCAACTAAATCAATACTATCTGGATCAAGCCTCATCCGTTAAGTTTCCGTATTATTTGTTAGCCACGGTATTATTTTCTTTAGCGATCATCTTTGCGTTTATTAAACTACCAAATTTAAAACAAGATGAAGAAACTAGCATTGCAGACAATGACTCCGTTTTCAAACATCGACACCTTGTATTGGGTGTACTTGCAATATTTATGTATGTGGGTGGTGAAGTGGCGATAGGAAGCTTGCTCGTCAATTTTTTCAAAGAGCCTAACATTGCCGGCATGACAGAAAAAGTGGGTGCTGCCTACGTTACTTACTATTGGGGCGGTGCGATGATTGGTCGTTTCATTGGTGCTTATCTTATGTTGAAGGTGGCAGCAAACAAAGTGCTCACTTTCAATGCTTTAATGGTCATTGTGCTAATAGTCATTGCGATTGTTGCGGATGGAAAACTGGCCATGTGGTCAATCTTGGGTGTGGGTTTCTTTAACTCCATCATGTTCCCAACTATTTTTAGTTTGGCGATTCATAAACTTGGCGCTTTGAGCAGTCGTGGTTCGGGTTTCCTCTGTGTCGCCATTGTGGGTGGCGCATTGATTCCACCCCTACAAGGAATAGTAGCTGACACTATCGGTATTCAATTGTCGTTCATTGTGCCTATTTTTTGCTACGTTTATATCGCATATTATGGCTTCAAGGGCTACAAGCCAAAAGAGTCTTAGTACTATTTTTTCCTGCCAATACCTCTTTTAATCCCGAGGTAAGCTTGCTAATACGTCTTTATTCTTTGATAAAGGCGTTTTTTTGTTTAAGCTGAACGTAAATGAGAGCTATCCCTTTCTAATAAAGACAAGTGCCCATTAGCTGAAGTAACGGACCTTTTTATTTCGTGAGAAGCAAATGTCATAGACCTTATTCACAAGGAAATGTATGCGTAACAAGATCTTCAAAATATTAATTTCGATAAATTTATTGGTGCTCGCTCTTGGCTTGCTGTCTTTGAATTTCCTCTGGGTGTTGTTACTCACTGGGTCCTTATTAGCGATTGCCATCTATGATAGTCAGCAAACCAAACATGCTATTTTACGAAACTTTCCATTGATTGGCCGCGCACGTTGGATGATTGAGGATGTGCGTCCTTTTGTTCAGCAATATATTCTTGAAACTGATACCGGTGGCGCGCCCATCTCTAGAATGTTTAGAAATATAGTGTATCAGCGAGCGAAAAATAGTCGCGATACCATTCCTTTTGGTACGCAAGTAGACACTTATAAGACTGGATATGAGTGGATTGGACATTCATTATCTGCCTTTAATATTAGTGAAATAAATAAGGCCCCTCGCATCACAATCGGCAGTAAACACTGCAAACAACCCTATTCCGCCAGTATTCTAAATATATCTGCGATGAGTTTTGGTTCGCTAAGTAAACCCGCTTTATTGGCTTTGAATAAAGGCGCCAAGCTGGGAGGTTTTTATCACAATACTGGTGAAGGCGGTGTCAGTCCTTATCACTTAGAACACAACGCTGATGTCGTATGGCAAATAGGAACAGGTTATTTCGGCTGTCGCAATGACGAGGGTGGTTTTTGCCCTGAGAAATTCGAAAAACAAGCACGTCATCAAAATATAAAAATGATAGAAATCAAACTCTCTCAAGGGGCGAAGCCTGGTCATGGTGGTATTCTACCAGCGAGTAAGAACACACAAGAGATCGCCGATATACGTGGCGTAAGAGTTGGCACTCAAGTTGATTCACCATCCATTCACAGCGCTTTTCAAACGCCGATGCAGTTGATTCAATTTGTCGATACTTTACGTGAGCTCAGCGGCGGCAAACCGATAGGGATTAAATTGGCTTTAGGTCGTCGAAGTGAGTTTGTCGCTATTTGTAAAGCCATGGTAGAACTCAATGTTACGCCTGATTTTGTGACTGTGGATGGCGGCGAAGGCGGCACCGGTGCTGCACCACTAGAGTATTCCAATTCAATTGGCTCCCCTCTAAGAGAAGCGTTGGCGTTTGTTGATGACTGTTTAACCGGTTACGGCGTTCGTGAAGACGTAAAAATTATTGCTTCAGGTAAAATTATTTCGGGCTTCCACTTGGTTAAAAATTTAGCCTTGGGCGCAGACGTTTGTAATAGCGCACGCGGCATGATGCTTGCCCTCGGTTGCGTGCAATCTCTTTCATGCAATACCAATGAATGCCCAACCGGTGTAGCGACACAGGATCCCAGCTTACACAAAGGTTTGGTGCCTGAGAATAAAGCGGTTCGTGTATTCCAGTTTCATAAAAAGACTATCCATGCCACGGTAGACATCATATCGTCAGCAGGCTTGAAGTCGCCGAGTGACCTAAATCGAACGCATATTTTTAGGAGAGTGAATCAACAAGAAGTGAAACGCTATGATGAAATCTTTCCACATATGGTTGTGGGTGGGTTTTTAAAAGACTGTATTCCTGATAATTACGCGATTGATATTGAGGAAGCTGATGCGAACAGCTTTGCGCCTAAACGCACCTTAACTAGCATCAATCAAGAAACGAAATCATTGTGCGAGAATGAGGCGTCGTAAGCCCGTTTAGGCTTGTAGACGCTCAAACTTCTCAGCTAATTGGTCAACCGTTTCTTTGCGTTGCGGATTCACTTCGATGCATTCTATCGGGCAAACCGCAGCGCAGCTAGGTTCATCATAATGACCAACGCATTCGGTGCATTTATCTGCATCGATTTCATAAATTTCGGCACCCATTGCAATTGCATCGTTTGGACACTCTTCGGGGCATAAATCGCAGTTAATGCATTCTTCAGTAATATATAAAGCCATGTCGTTTCTCTCAATGTAGTAGACCTTGGCTACAAAATAGCATTGCTAAGTATAAGCGCAAGTGACACAAGCAGGGTGCTTGATCAAGCTCAATAATTTGTCTTTTTTACTGCTAGAAAGCGCTCTGTAGAATGCCCTGAGTGAAGTTCTTGCGAAGATAGAAGCCGCGAGGGCGAGTTTGGATAGCTTGACCGTCTTCGCCGATAGCTTCAGTGAGAGCGGAGCCATTCGCTGCTTTAGGTCGCAATTGCAGCACGCTGCCAACGGTCGCATCTATGCGCTCTACTTGACCTAAGCTAATCATATCCATTAATTCTTCCCAATCTGTCCGCAAGAGTGTTTCTTCCTCAATACTAGGCTGCCACAATATGGGCGAACCGATGAGACGCTGAGCGGGAGGAATCTCACGTTCACCCTGTACAGGCAGCCAAAGTACCTTTTGGAGTTTGTTGCGCACGTTAGAATTTTGCCAAGTAACACCGGTATTGTGAGTCAAAGGCGCATAGCACACATACGTGGTTTCTAAGGGGAGGTTAGTGTAGGACAAGGGGAGCGTTTTTAGTTCTACCCCCAGTTCTGGAAAGTCTTGTTCCGGCTTCGAACCGGCGCTTGCTCCTAACCAGAGTTCTATTAGCTGTCCTGTCCAGCCTTTTTGTGTTCTAAAGTTCTGCGGTGTGACAATATTTGCGGCGTCGGCTAAGTCACCTAAACTCAGACCTGAAAGCGCATTTGCTCTGCTCATTAGCTCATTAAGGGAAGCGGGTGGTGAACTAGGAGGCGAAGATGAATGCATGGGTTTAGAGAGTTTCCTTGTAATAATTAAAACTAGCGCTTTGCTTAATGCATAGTTTATGGAAGAATGAAGTTATATGAAAGAATAAAAGCGCTGGGTAATCTAAGTGATTGATGCCGAAGGATTCCGCGCGAATGTTGGCATAATTATATGTAACAAGCTAGGTCAAGTCTTCTGGGCTCGACGTTATGGCCAGCATTCATGGCAATTCCCACAAGGCGGGATTGACCAAGGGGAAACTGCCGAACAGGCAATGTATAGGGAACTCCACGAAGAAGTGGGTCTACTTGAAAAAGACGTAAGCATAGTTGGCGTATCTCGCAACTGGCTTCGTTACAAATTGCCGAAACGCCTTGTAAGAAAGGGCTCAAGCCCTGTATGTATTGGTCAGAAACAGAAATGGTTTTTGCTCACCTTAAAGTGTGAGGAAAAAGACGTTAACCTGTTGCAGTCAGGCCATCCAGAATTTGATGATTGGCGCTGGGTGAGTTACTGGTATCCAATTCGAAATGTGGTTTCTTTTAAACGTGATGTATACCGTAAGGTCATGAAAGAATTTTCACCTTTGGTCTTACCCGCTCAAAAACCAACGAATAATAATCACCGAAAAAACAAACGTCGTCGTTCACGACCGCAAGCATAAGTCGGGCTCTGGGAAAGCTGAATGCTTGCATTATTTGTTTCGTTAACTGCAATGGAGCTTAATGCATGCTAACAACTCTGAAAAGAATTGTTCAAGAAGTTAACCAGATACCGGGGCTTGAGCCTGCGTTAGCGCGTTTAGCCACCTTAGTGAAAGAGACCATGAAAGTGGACTCTTGCGCTATCTATCTGGCTGACTACAAAAATCAAGTGCATGTACTCAAAGCAACCGACGGCCTCGAACGCTCGGCGGTAAATAAAGTCAAAATTGGTTTCAGTGAAGGTTTGATTGGCTTAGTCGGTCAGCGTGAAGAACCTCTTAATATTGAAAATGCGCCATTACATCCTCGCTTCAAACATTTCCCAGAAGTCAACGAAGACAGTTTATTCGCTTTTATTGGCACACCTATAATTCACCAGCGTAAAGTGCTGGGTGTGATTTCTATGCAGCAGAAGTCGATTCGACGTTTTAGTGAAGACGAAGAGGCTTTCTTAGTCACACTCGCCACACAGATCGGATTGGAAATTGCTAACGCTGAAATGTTGGGTGTGCTCGATGTGAGCATTGACAATTCAGCCAACGATCAGAAAAGTATTAACGGTGTACCGGGTTCTCCAGGTCTCGCGATTGGTAATGCGGTTGTGTTAAATATGAAGCATGAGTTAAGTCAGCTCGTGCTTCGTAAAACTAGCGACCAAGCAGGGCAGGTAGAAGCGTATCGAAAAGCAGTAGAAATAACGCGAGGGCAGGTTGCGTCTCTTTCCGATAACTTGGGCAGCACCTTACCCGAAGATGTGAAAGCAATTTTTCAGCTTTATCACCAGCTCTTGGATGCCAACAGTTTGGGTCGAGAAGTCGAACAAAAAATACGCGAAAATTGGGACGCTGCCTCTTCCTTAAAACTGGTTGTAGAAGCTTATGCTACAAAGTTCGCGAGCATGGAAGATCCCTACATGCAAGAGCGTGCCGTGGATATCGTCGACTTGTCGAATCGAATATTACACAACATTATGGACGCAAATTCATCACCACTAAAAGACCCGGCGAAAATGCCTGAGTCAGCTATTCTTGTGGCGAAAGAAGTCAGTGCGCCGATGCTCGCCGAATTTCCAGCCAAACAATTGAAAGCCATTGTGTCTATACAGGGTTCAAATAACTCTCATGCGGCCATACTGGCGAGAGCGATGGGCGTACCAGCGGTAATGGGTTTAGGCCAAGTGCCTTTGAACTTCCTCAATCATAAAGAATTGTTTGTGGATGGCTATTCAGGGCAAGTTGTTGTGTCACCCGAGGCGCTGGCTCGTGAAGAATTTTTACAACTCATTGCTGAAGAAGAAACACTGTCTCAAAAGATCGCCAGCCAAGCTGAAGCGCCTTCTACCACCCAAGATGGCTGCGATATGACCTTGTTGGTGAATGCTGGTTTGTCTGCTGATTTGGAAATGGATAATAACAAAGAGGGAGCGGGTGTTGGTTTATACCGCACTGAAATCCCGTTTATGTTGCGAGAACGTTTCCCCTCTGAACAAGAACAATATGAGCTGTATCGCGCGATGTTAAATGCGCATCCTGAAAAAGAGATGACCATGCGTACCTTGGACGTGGGTGGTGATAAGCCCTTATCCTATTTCCCTATTAACGAAGAGAACCCATTTCTTGGCTGGCGTGGTATTAGGTTAACCTTAGATCATCCTGATATTTTTTTGGTGCAAGTGAGAGCGATGTTGCGGGCGAGTATCGGCTTGCACAATCTGCATATTTTGTTGCCCATGATTTCCACCTTAAATGAAATTGATGATGCCAAACGACTCATTAAGCAAGCCTTTCATGAAGTGAAAGAAGAGGCTGTGCAGGCTAATCAAGAGCTTTTCAAACCAGCCATTGGCGTCATGCTTGAAGTGCCTGCTGTGATTTTTCAGTTGGAACAAATTGCCGAGAAGGTCGACTTTTTCTCTGTCGGTACAAATGACCTTACGCAATATTTATTGGCGGTAGACCGAAATAATAGCCGTGTTTCTTCTTTGTATTCTAGTTACCACCCGTCAGTTTTACTTGCCTTAAATCATATAATGAAGAGTGCAGAAGTAAGTGGAACACCCATCACAGTGTGTGGGGAACTAGCCGGTGAGCCAACCGGCGCATTAATATTAATGGCAATGGGCTATCGAAAACTGAGTATGAATGCGCATAGCTTACGAAAAATAAATTGGGTCATTCGGAATGTTTCGGTAGCTGAATTAGAAAATCTTCTAGCGGATATTCTCGGCTGTTGCGGCCCTGAAAATGTAAAAGAAATAGTAGATGAATATCTTGAATCCAAGGGCTTGGGAGGCCTAGTTCGAGCTGGTTCGTAATTAGTGATGCCCAACAGGGCTTAGTTGTGGAAAATAAATGGACCCAAATCTCGAAATATTGATGTTGTGTGCTGTTCTCGGTTCGGTAGTAGGGATCTTGGCAGGCTTATTAGGTATAGGCGGTGGTTTAGTCATTGTGCCTGCCTTGGTGTTTTTATTACACTTCTTCTTAGGTCTCGGTGTAGAAGATAGCATGCCTATTGCAATTGCCACCTCGCTTTCAACCGTCATTATGACGGGCATGTCCTCTGCTCGCAGTCATTATAAACTGGGCAATTTAGATCGGCGCATTATCACTTACTGTGGTTTTGGGATCGCGATTGGTGCGACCTTAGGGGCGCACTTTGCAAGTCATATCTCTGGTGTATTATTGCAACGAATATTTGCTGTTTTAGTCATTGTGATTGCTTTACAAATGGTATTTGGTGGACGCAAGGCCTCTAAAAATACTATTGGCAATAAAGGCTTGGGTGGTATTGGCATCGGAAGTGGCTTCATTGCGGCGCTGATGGGAATTGGTGGAGGCGCATTAATAGTGCCTGTGCTTGTTTGGTTTCAAGTCAATATTCGTAAAGCCATCGGCTGTGCGGCGTTCAGTGGTATCATCATTGCTGTGTTTGGCACGCTGAACTTCATTTATACCGGCTGGGAGAAGCCTTACTTACCCGAATTTTCGTTGGGGTACGTTTACTTACCAGCCACCTTAGGCATCATTGCTACGTCTATCCTAACAGCGCCAATTGGTGCTAAACTAGGGCAAAAGCTAGACGTTGCCAAATTAAAGAAAGTGTTTGCCGCTTTCTTGGTCTTAGTCAGCATTAGAATGATTATAGGAATTGAGTAATACATGACAACGCCAGCTTCAAATATCCCCCCTCATTTAACGTTTCCCCAAATTGATGAAGTGATTATTCAATTAGGGCCTCTTGCCCTACGTTGGTATGGTTTGATGTATCTTGTTGGCTTTGTCGCCGCTTTTTGGTTAGCCAATCGCAGACTGTCACGTACAGACTGGAGCAAAGATCAACTCAGCGACCTCCTGTTTTGGGGGTTTATGGGCGTAGTACTCGGTGGCCGGGTTGGCTATGTATTGTTCTACAACTTCAGCGTATTTCTTGATAATCCACTGTATTTATTTAAGATTTGGGAAGGCGGGATGTCCTTTCACGGTGGCTGCTTAGGCGTCATTTTTGCCGCGTATTTGTATTCAAGAAAGCGTCAGTGGTCATTTCTTCGTGTTGGCGACTTCATCGCGCCTCTAGTGCCTATCGGTTTAGGGGCCGGCCGCATTGGTAATTTTATTAATGGCGAGTTGTGGGGACGCACAACTGACGTACCGTGGGCTTTTGTTTTTCCGAATGCCGGAGAATATCCTCGCCATGCATCTCAATTATATGAGTTTGCACTTGAAGGTGTTCTTCTCTTTGTTATTTTGTGGTTGTATTCCGCTAAACCGCGCCCAGTGGGTTCAGTAGGTGGTTTGTTTCTAGTGGGTTACGGTAGTTTCCGTTTCTTCGTAGAGTACTTCCGTGAACCGGATGCACATTTAGGCTTATATTCTTTCGGTCTTTCGCAAGGTCAACTACTGTGTATCCCTATGATTGTTGGTGGTCTAGGTCTAATTGCTTATGCTGTAAAAAAGGGTGAGAAAGCGTAATGAGTCAGTATGAAAAGTTGTGCCAACGCATCGTGGATGAAGGCACTTGGTTGAGTAACGAGCGTACCGGTCAGAAATGCTTAACAGTGATTAACGCTGAATTGGAATATGACGTTGAGAATAAGTCATTCCCCTTGGTCACTACAAGAAAAAGTTACTACAAAGCAGCGATCGCAGAGTTACTAGGTTACTTAAGAGGCTATCAAAGCGCTGCAGAGTTTCGTTCTATTGGCTGTAATACGTGGAATGCAAATGCGAATGAAAACCAAGCTTGGCTATCAAACCCTAATCGGCAAGGCGAAGATGATATGGGCCGCGTTTATGGCGTACAGGGTCGTCGCTGGCAAAAACCGGATGGTAGCCATTTAGACCAACTCGCTAAAGTTGTTGATAATCTATCTCAGGGAATTGATGACCGAGGTGAAATCATTACTTTCTATAATCCGGGTGAATTTGATTTAGGTTGTTTGCGTCCTTGCATGCACACACATACATTTTCTTTGCTAAACGATGATTTGTACCTGACGAGTTATCAACGTTCTTGTGATGTCCCATTAGGGCTAAACTTCAATCAAATTCAGGTTTATGTGTTTCTTGCGCTTATCGCACAGATCACAGGTAAGAACCCCAAAAAGGCTTATCATAAAATTGTGAATGCGCATATTTACGAAAATCAGTTTGAACTCATGCGCGACGTACAATTAAAAAGACAGCCCTTTGCTAACCCAAGTTTGAGCCTAAACCCAGACATCAGGTCATTAAAAGACCTTGAAACTTGGGTAACAACTGATGATTTCGTGCTCGAAGGATATGAGCATCATGAAGCAATTGCATACCCATTTTCAGTGTAAGTAAGGTAATCGCGATTTTGCTTATGGGATTTTATACATAGCTTAATGAGAGTTTTGATTATTAAGCCGAATTGTAATAAAGTTTGTGCTCTAAACGACCGATATCTTAATCAACAACGCGTCTTTGTTTGCTGACTTTTCCCACGAAGCTAGCATGAGAGGCTGATATCTCCTTATCTAATGTGATGTGATACCTACAGAAGGCTACTGAATGACAGTATCTGTGTTAATTTGTGACGATTCCGGCTTTGCTCGAAAGGCAATGGCGCGCTCACTTCCCGACGGCTGGGATATTGATATATCGTTTGCAGAGCACGGGCAAGAAGCGATTGATATGATCAAAGAAGGTAAAGGCGATATTCTTTTCCTTGATTTGAACATGCCAGTGCTTGATGGCTATCAAACAATGGAAATTATTCGTAAGCAAGACCTGCCTACTTTAGTCATTGTGGTATCTGGAGATGTGCAAGAAGAAGCCAGGAATCGTATGTTGGCGATGGGAGCGATCGACTTTATTCGCAAACCCATCGACAACGAAAAACTTACTACCATATTAGCAAAATATGGTATCTACAATGGTGATACCAGCGCATCTCATCGTGAACAAACAACGCAATTATCTGACACAGCAGACGAAGACGAGAAGTTAGATGCCTTTCGCGAACTGGCCAATGTCGCAATGGGACAAGCTGGTGAAAACTTAGCGAAAGTCCTGAATGAATTTATTGAGCTACCTATTCCAAATGTCAGTTTATTGCATACTAACGAGTTGCATATGGCACTCGATGAAGTTAACCAAAACTCGCAGATGTCGGCAGTATCAAAAGGGTTCATTAGCACAGGGATCAGTGGCGAAGCTATCATATTGTTCAACGACAGTAATGTTGAAAATATGGCTAATTTACTTGGCGCCACCAATGATGAAAACCATGAAGGTGCTGAAGTTGAAGCCTTAATGGATGTTTCGAATATTCTTATCGGTGCTTGTCTAAATGCGCTATCAGCCCAATTAAACGTAAAATTCACCCATAATTCTCCGATTATTCTTGGGCTACATTGCGACCTGTATGAACTGATGAATAATCATGTTTCACGTTGGGACAAAGTGCTCGCGATAGAAATAGCTTATGCGATTTCCAAACACAATTTGAATTTTGAACTTTTGCTATTAATTCCAGATCAAGATGTAGACAAAGTATTCAATCGACTCGTTTTCCAAAAGGTAGGCTAACATGAGTAATATCGCTTCTGAAATGGCGAACATGCACTGGCAACATGACCTATTAAGTTCCATTGAAGTGGGCATCATCGTTTTGGATAAAGACTATAACGTTGAAGTGTGGAACCAGTTCATGGAGAACCACAGTGACGTGCGCCCTAGTCAAATTGCCGGTAAAAACGTATTCAAATTCTTCCCAGAGGTCGATGAGCAGTGGTTTAAACGTAAGTGTGAGCCAGTTTTTTCAATGGGAACACCCGCATTTATCATATGGGAGCAACGCCCATACGTTTTCAAGTTTGGTACAAGCCGCCCAATTACATCCACGTCTGACGTAATGTATCAAAACGTGACGATTTTTCCGCTTGCATCGACAAGCGGCAAAACTGACCGCATATGTGTGTTAGTTTACGACGTGACCGATCAAGCCGTTGCTAAGAAGAATATTGAAGGCTTGAACCAGCGCTTACAAGAAGTGAGTCGTGTCGATGGTTTAACAGGTTTATTCAATCGTCGCTATTGGCAAGAGCGTTATGAGCGCGAATTCAAAATGGCAGTGCGTAATAAGCCAGATATTTGTGCAATTATGTTAGATATTGATCACTTTAAAAAGGTAAACGATACTTATGGTCATCACGCAGGTGATCTAGTGATCCAGCGCTTGGCAAATCTAGTCAAATTGGCCACCAGAGAAACCGATATTACAGGCCGTTATGGTGGTGAAGAGTTCTCTATCGTGTTACCTGACACAACTGAACGAAAAGCCAAGATTGTGGCTGAGCGATTACGCAAATTAGTTAGCCTAGATGCCGTGGCTTATGAAGATATTAATATTAAGTATACTATTAGTGTTGGTATCGCCCAGTTTTCGCCGAAATATACTCAAGCAAGTCAATGGTTAGAAGATGCTGATAAAGCCTTGTATCAGGCGAAGGAAGGCGGTAGAAATCAGGTTGTCTTAGCGTCAGAAGTGAAACCTACCTAGGATAGACCCGTTTGTAAATCTAACTTGTGACTGATGCTTGAATTAAGGGCGCATACCTATCACGTCGATAGGACATAAACCATTTCCCTCTAAATACATTACGCATGTAGAAAGCTGTGTTTTAACATAGATATCATGCTTGATGATAGGCTCTTCCCAAAAGTGGGTTTGGTGGAGCACATGCCAAAACACACGTTCTTTGTGACTATAGGGTTGCATGCTTTGATTGTTGAGTTGTGACCATTCTTCAAATGTATCCCATAGGAAGCATTCGAGCTCTTGATATGGAAGCTCATTTTGCCAATAAGAGCGCATATAAAACGCTAACTGCTCGGCTTTATGGTCAATAAACTGTTGTACTAACAATATAAATAACTCAGTTAAGGATGCGGTGTTTTGCACATCTCAGATGAATACATACCGTTAGTATAGGTAGTGTTTTGAAACTTACTTTGGAGTGACACTCTAGTTTGGCTATCTATCTGTTATAATTGAGGTTTTAATCAGTAGCAAAAAATCGAAAGAACCATTACCAACCTAAATACGTAGTCCAACCTTTAATCGTCTTAGCAATGTAATCTGCTTGGCTAGCATCCAGTTCTTGACCAACAATCTCAACCTGACGATACACTTCCTTTAGTTCGGTATTGACTGCAACTTGGCGGTTTCTGCGCGTTTGCTTGCTCCAAGCGTTATCCCATTCACTGAACAAATCTAAAACGGGAATCTCTGTTTGTGCAACAATACTGGGGACTCGCTTGTTTAGCTCTCGAATTGGCCAATATGGACTATGCACAATTAACGCATCGACCTCCTGAAATGATGGGTTTCCATCAGCAACAAGCTTCACAATCGTCGCAGCTGAAATGCCTTGAGTTAGCACGATGCGATGACCCATCGTGGTAGACATATGCTCAAATCCTGACTGTAAATATGCTTCAACCTCGGTTGCATAGATAACTAATTGTGCTTCAGAAATACTGTTTTGAAGGGTTCGCCTATTCGTTATCTTAGCGACTTCTTGAGGTTCTTCCTCTTGCACATTCTGAGTGTTCTCTTCACTTACTACCGCATCATTTTCATCTTCTTGGTTTTCTTCTTCTCGGTTTTCCTCTGGATTTTCCTCTGGGTTTTCGGGTGAGCTTGTATCTTCCACTGTGTCAGCATCTTCGGTGATTGGAAAGGCAATGTTTGGGCCCAGTTGAAGCCCTAATGAGGGAAGTAGCACCGTTGTCCAGCCAGCTTTTGGTAAAATACCTGCTAGTTGATGCAGAGAGTTACTTTTGCCCAACGGAACATCGGCATCTGACAGAATAAAAATAAGCCCTTTGTTTATTGGCAATTCGGAGCGTTGAATAAAGATAGGTAAACGATTGTCACCAACTTCTATCAATTCGTACTCATCTTGGTGTAGGCCTTGTTCGATATCTTTCGTGAGTAAATTATTGAAGCTAAGCGTTTGCGCCCCGACAGAGGTCGAACCCAGGGCGATGACAATAAAAACGATGAGTATCGATAAAAGGTAATTGGCTTTCACTAGTTATCTAAATTTGTAAGAGACTAATTACCTTTATCGACCAACAAGCTTGGAAACTTAAAAGCTGAGTGATAATGCTTCAGTACACTGTGAATATAGGTATTTGGCCATTGCCTGCGATGCTGGGATGGAGGAACGTGAAGCTCGCGTTGATGGTTTTCTTGTGGTTCCCTTATGGCTCTGCGAAAAAGTCGTGATCACTCTCAAAACACATTACCTGTTCGCTAGAGGGGTGGGCGAATTGGTGCATTTGTGCATGTAGGCAGAGCCGTTGGCTCTTCGCCAAAGCAGCTTCATGAGCATACAGCCTATCACCCAATATAGGGTGGCCTAATGCTAGCATGTGCACGCGTAACTGGTGAGAACGACCGGTGATCGGTGTTAGCTCAACTAGAGTGGAGTAAGCATCACGGCTTACCACTTGATAGTGTGTTTGCGAGGGTTTTCCACGTTCGTGATCAACCATTTGTTTAGGCCGATTTGGCCAGTCACAAATTAACGGTAAATCTATGCTGCCATGTTCCTGCTCAAGATGACCAAACACTCTCGCGAAATAGCGCTTAGAAGTGAGCCTATTTTCGAATTGTCTCGAAATATGCACGTGGGCTGGCTTATTGAGTGCCAAAATGAGTATACCTGACGTTGCCATGTCGAGACGATGGACTATCGTTGCGCTAGGAAACACTCGTTGAACACGGGTTTGAAGCGAATCTCTATGTTCGGGCGCTTTGCCTGGCACAGTCAATAGCCCGCTAGGTTTATCGCACACCAGAATATCCTCATCTTGATACAGTATCTTTAGATAGGGATTTGTCGGTGGCTCGTAACTCAATAGCGCCATTGGATTATCGTTGCTCTTCTGTGTTCATGAGTTACGGGTTGTTCACAACAACGCGCAAACTATCTAAATAAGGTTCCGCTTTTTCGATAATGTCGCTTAGCTGACGTCTTTGTTCTTCTACAAATTCAATTTCTTCATCACGGATGGACGGGTTTGATTTCTGTAGTGAACGTAAACGTCCCACTTCACCATCTAACTCCTCCTGCATACCTTGTAGAGCGGCTGCCTGCTTTTCAGCGAGCGCTTGATGGCTCAACTTCAAACTCTGTTCGATCCCTGCAGAAATTGGGTCAGCTAGGGCCTGAAGCAATTGTAAAGCCATTTTACGTTTGACTTTGAAGAGTTGCTCAAACTCAATATCGACTTCATTATTTTTAGCATCTACACAGATTCTTACCGGCGTTGGGGGTAAAAAACGATATAGCTGCAAATCAGCAGCTGCGCTGGCGCTCAGCACAGACGTGGTTTCTATCCAAAAGGTACCCGTTGGCAGCTCGGGATCTTTAGCAAAGGCAATACTGCTCTTGCCAAGTACATCGGTTGTCACCGAATCTAGGCAATGCCTAACAATGTCACTGTCCCAGCTTAGAAAGCCTAGTTGCTCAAATTTAGTAGCAGTATTGCGTTGATAAGTTACTTCCAACCCGTCTTCAGTCAAACCGGGTATTTGGTGAACAAGTTGTTCAGTTGGACGCAAAATGAAACTGTGGTCATCTTTATCTTCCTGAGTCACTCCTAGCGTATCGAACAAGCGACTCATGAACTTCATTAAACCTACCGGATTTTCTGCCGCAACGATTCGATCAAGTAAATCATCAATTTGGCCAAAGCCAGAGGCGTTCAATTCAAGCAATTTATCACGGCCTTGTTCGATTTTCCGTTTCAAATCTACAGTAAGTTCATGAGTCTGATGAATAATATCTAGTTTCAGTTCAGTATCTTCAGGGTCTTTTAATGAAGCAAGTAAGTCGGTGCTTACTTGTTTGTATACATCACTACCTACAGGGCACGTACTTTCAAATGCGCCTAAACCATCTTGATACCAGTCGAATAAAACGTGCTGCGCGGTATTCTCGAAGTAAGGGACGTGAATGTTGATATCGTATTTTTGGCCAATGCGGTCCAGACGACCAATACGTTGCTCAAGTAAATCAGGCACCATTGGCAAATCAAATAAGACCAAGTGGCGAGAAAACTGGAAATTACGGCCTTCACTGCCTATTTCACTGCACAATAATACTTGCGCACCTTGTTCGTCAGTAGCAAAGAAATGGGCAGCTTTATCGCGTTCTACAATACTCATTCCTTCATGGAATACGCTATGGCGTATTGCGGTTTTCTGACGTAGGTATTCAGCCATTTGCAGCGCAGTAGAGGCGTAAGCACAGATGACCAATACTTTTTCGCCTTTGCATTCTTCAAGTAAGTCGACTAGCCAAGTGACTCGAGGGTCATACTTAGTCCAGTTATCGTTAACTAATGGTGCTCGCTCGGGGTGCAGGCTTAACTCAATGTCTTCTTCAAGTGACATCGACACTGCATACTCTTTAGGAAGCTTTAGAGGAGCAGGAAGTGCGATACGCTCTGGAAATCCCTGGATACTGACGCGACTATTTCTAAACAGCAAACGGCCTGTGCCATGTTGGTCAATTAAGCGACGAAGTAGGGCTTGTCGCTCTTCACCGCTAGCTAACATTTCATCAGTAATGGTTTCGCCTGGGGCTGCAGCATTCAAAGCATCTAAATGACTCTGTTCCATGTGCAAATTATCTATGAGAGGAGAGACTGCACTTGCCAGTTCACCATAATGCGACTCTTCTTCTAAAAAGGACTGATAATCATGGAAACGCGCAGGATCTAGTAGGCGTAGCCTTGCGAAATGGCTTTCATGACCTAATTGATCTGGTGTTGCTGTTAATAACAAAACACCTTTGCTGATATGACAGAGTTTTTCAATTGCTGCATATTCTTCCGAAACATGCTCTTTTGACCATTGCAAATGATGGGCCTCATCGACAATTAAGATATCCCAATCTACCGCCGTGGCCTCTTTGAGTACTTTTTCTTGTTTAATAAAATCAATACTACATAGAACAAGCTGTTCTTGGTCGAATGGATTTTCATCACTTTCACTCATCGCATCCAATCGTTCTTCATCGAACACAGAAAATGATAAATGGACACGTCTCAGCATCTCTACTAACCATTGATGCACTAAACTAGACGGTACGACAATGAGTGCACGTTTTACTTTGCCTGTTAGTATTTGCTGGTGGAGAACCAAGCCAGCTTCAATGGTCTTACCCAAACCTACTTCGTCAGCCAGCAGTACGCGTGGCGCAAAACGGCTACCGACTTCATTGGCTATGTGTAATTGGTGTGGAATAAGCTCTACTCTTGCGCCGACTAGCCCTACAGCACCAGACGTTGCGTGATCGTATTGTTTCTGCAAACACTCATGGCGAATATCAAACCATTTAGGGCTGTCAAATTGGCCACTGAAAAGGCGCTTTTCAGGTTGATTGAGTTTGACATTGTGGTCTAGGGATACTTCGATTATCGATGCTTTTTCCTCAGTGTCTGTGCGCACACCTGAATATATATAGAGACCGTCTTGAATAGCGACATTTTCAATCTTCAATTCCCAACCGTCAGCGTGTAAGGCTTTTTCACCTTCACTCAGAATAAGCCGTGTTATCGGTGCGTGCGCTATCGCGTAGGTTCGATCTTCTTGGACAGCAGGAAACAGCAAATTTATCGTTCGGTTATCTGCCGCCATCACAACGCCTAAACCTAAATCGGCTTCGGTATTGCTCAACCAACGTTGACCGACGGTAAATTCTAGTGCTGCACTCATAGTAAAAATCCAAGTTGAAACTGAAAACGGGAGCGCATTGTACTGATCCTTAAGGCCAGTGTCAGCACTCAAGCTAAATAAGCTGAAAAAAGTAAGTGATAATTATAGCAAACTCATTTAAGGTAGAAATGTCGTCAATACTTTCTGACGCAAAGCGATGTGATTTTTGCAGCATCAAGTGCCCATTGGCATCTACTTAACGCGCAGAAGTGTTGTTTTCTCACCTCAGAGTAAACACAACAAATTCGTTTACTCTGTACGACTGGAGTCACGGATGCCTGAAAGCAAACAAGCAAAAAGCGAAGGAACTTCTGCACCAAGCGAACGCCCGGATGCTACTATCGTCAACCTTTCCAATACTAAGCTGTATATCCTCGATACCAATATTCTCCTTCATGAACCGCTCGCATTCATGTCATTTAAAGAGAATGATGTGGTCGTGCCAATGACGGTGCTTGAGGAACTCGACTATATAAAAGACAGTAAAAAGGATGTGGCGAGAGATGCTCGAGTCTCAATACGTGCTATGGAAGACTTATTACACGATGCCACGCCAGAGCAAATGCTAGATGGCGTGAGTATGCATGGCCTAGGTGCCGGTGAAACTGCACCAACAGGCTCTCTTTCTATATTCGCTGATCTTACTATGCCAGTTAACCAACAGGTATTTACCAGCAATGAGAATGATAATCGCATTATTAATGTTGCACTTCACTTACAAAAGAAGTTAGCACCTCGGCAAGTCGTCTTAGTGACTAAAGATATCAATATGCGACTGAAAGCCAAAGGCGCCGGTATGGGGCTAGTAGAAGATTATCGTACCGACCAATTAGTTACCGATATTAAATATTTATCAAAAGGCTATCACCAATTTGAAGGGAGCTTTTGGGAGCAAGTCACGAGTGTCGAAAGCTTCACTGAAGGGCGCGATACTATCCACACTATCGATAAACGTGTATTACCAGAGGCATATATAAACGAATTTTTAATTGACGATACCAAACAATTCGCTGGTATTGTTGAGTCTATAAATAACGATACGCTCGAGGTATTAGATTTAGGCTATGAGCGTTTGATGTCACGCCGAGCATGGGGCATATCGCCAAAAAACATTGGTCAAGCGATGGCTCTGCATGCCTTATTAGACCCACATATCGACCTCTGTGTTTTAACTGGCCCAGCCGGTAGCGGAAAAACCTTGTTAGCACTTGCTGCAGCGCTGGAAATGGTGATCGAAAAAAACATGTATGACAAAATCATTGTGACTCGCTCAACACCAGAAATCGCCGAATCGATAGGTTTCCTCCCGGGTACCGAGGAAGAGAAAATGGCACCGTGGTTAGCAGCAATTACCGATTCGCTTGAGGTCCTACATAAAAATGATGAGAACACGAAAGGCTCAATGAGTTACATCATGGAAAAAGCGAATATTCAGTTTAAATCGGTTAACTTCATGCGTGGTCGTAGTATCCAAAACGCCATTGTTATATTGGACGAATCGCAAAACCTGACTGCTTCTCAACTAAAAACTATCATTACGCGCTGTGGTGAGGGAACTAAACTTATTTGCGGTGGTAACTTGGCCCAGATTGATAGTAATTACCTCAGTGCGGTGACTTCAGGGCTTACCTACATTGTCGAGAAGTTTAAGAATTTTTCTGGTAGCGCCACCTTTAATTTAGATGGCGTGGTACGCAGTCGTTTAGCTGAGTTTGCAGAAAAGGAACTGTAAGCTCGCCTAATTTACTGGAGTTTATTGAAATTATGTCGATAGTACGATGAGCTTAGCTGATTGTAAGTTCATTATTTGGTGTTAATATAACCAATGTTTTGAAATATATTTGCGACTTTATATGAAACTTAAGCTTTTGCTAGGGTAGGCCGTTAGCGATGGTTGAGTGTAAAGCACTACCACTTGGGCCCTAAATGATAGAAGAAAAAGCGACTATCCTTGTTGTTGATGACGAAGCCATGAATATTCAGATTATCAATAATGCGCTTTCTAAAGACTACCATATTCTTGCAGCGATAAGTGGCGAGGAAGCCCTTCGTGTAGCAAGGCGAACGAAACCCGACTTGATATTGTTAGACATAGTCTTGCCCGATATCAGTGGGCATGAAGTATGTAAGGCCTTGAAAAACGATATTGAAACGAAGCACATTCCCATTATTTTTGTTACCTCCCAAAATCGCACTGAAGATGAGTTAAAAGGCTTAGAGCTTGGTGCAGTAGACTACTTTCGAAAGCCATTTGTAGTGCCTTTATTACAAGTCCGCGTGCGGAATCAAATAGACTTGGTTGTTAAAACCAGGGCGCTTGAAAAAATGGCGTGGGTCGATGGTTTAACGGGGATCTCTAATCGTCGGCACTTCGATAAAAAATACGAAGATGCATGTAAATACGCCCAACGAAATAAACGAAGCATATGTTTGCTTTTGATTGATATAGATTATTTTAAACAATATAACGATCATTACGGTCACGCGAAGGGCGATTTGGTGTTGCGAGAAGTCGCACACGAGCTCGAAGCCGGTGCGGCCAGGCCTCTCGACTTAGTGGCTCGCTATGGTGGTGAAGAGTTTATCATCTTACTAACTGACTCAAATGAGACCGAGGGTGTTTTAGTCGCTGAAAAAGTGCGTGAACAAATTGAAATGCTTGCAATTCCTCATGAGAAGTCTTTAATACATCAAGTCGTTACGGTAAGTATTGGTGTAACGACTAGTCCAGCAGATGGTGTTAAATTTGATCATGATATGTTGTTAAATACGGCAGATGAGTGTTTGTATGAAGCTAAAGCATCAGGTCGCAATACAATTGTGAGCACTGACTTTAGACCAACAGTCACTAAAGAGTAACTGACCAAAAACTACTATCGCTTTTTCCTAACACGTCAACATACCTATTGTGGGGCCCCGTGTCGGCCTAGGAACGTGCGTAAACTAAAATTAACTTCCAATGTCTTTTTGTTATGATATAACTTTACATAGGCATTGTTACAGTATAACATTTTACTCTATGACTTAGTTTATAACTTCAACTTCATGGATAGTAAGATGAAATCTTCTGCTTTAATTTCTGTATCTGTACTTGCTGCACTCGCTACAATGTCACCAAATTTATATGCCAAAACCATTACCGGAATTGTGAAAGACCAGAACGGTCAAGTGCTAACAACAGGTAAGGTTCAAATCATGGGTACAAATAAAAGTACGACTATCGGAAAAGACGGTACTTTTACCTTCAATGATGTAAAGCCTGGTAAGGTAGAAGTGCATGTTGCAAGCGCCAAGCATATTCACAGCAGTACCGAGTTTGTTTTACCTGAGACCGGTTTATTTGATGTTGAAATTAATGTTGAAAACTCCAGTATTGAAATCTTTGATGTGACGGCCAGTGCGTTCCATGCATCAACCATCGAATCCGCCGCACCTGTCAGTGTTATAGCAGGTCAAGACTTGCGTCAAAAGCAAGCTTCCACCCTAGGTGACACGCTCAAAAATGAAGTGGGTGTGCACTCTACGTTTTATGGCGGTGTTGCCAGCTCTCCTATTATTCGTGGTTTAGATGGCCCAAGAGTACTTATTACCCAAAATGGACTCGATTCAGGCGATGCGTCTCGTGTTGGCCCCGATCATATCGTCGCTACGGATGCATCCACAGCGACACAAATAGAAATTTTACGTGGTCCAGCAACCTTGTTCTACGGTAGTGGGGCGATTGGTGGTGTTGTCAATGTTGTTGATCAACGTATTCCGGATAACAATGATTTTGAAGGTGAAGCCTTAGTTGAAAGAAACACGAATAACAGTGAAGAAAGTTTCTCTGGTTCACTGAAAGGTGGTTCTGGAAATTTTGCTTTCAATGTACAGGGTTATTACCGGGATTCAGATGACTATCGTATCCCTGGTTATGCAGAAAATGAAAAAGCACATGATGATGAACATGAAGGCGAAGAGCACGACGAGAATGAAGATGAGCATCACAGTGATGTAGAAGGCATCGTCGAAAATTCAGCTAGCCGCAGCAAAGGTCTAACATTTGGTACAAGCTACCTGATGGACAATGGTTTCGTTGGTATTTCTATTGAACACATGTCGAGTCTATATGGAATTCCGGGTCATGCCCATGATGAACATGAAGATGAGCATGAAGAAGGTGAAGAGCACAATGAGCTAGAAGAAATGGAAGAAGTTGTGCGTGGTGATTTACAACAGAATCGCTATCAAATTATGAGTAAGCATCAAATTGACTCTGCGTTGATTAGTGCGGTAAACACCAGCTTTGCATACACCGATTACACCCATGCTGAAATCGAGAACGGTGAAATTGGCACCGTTTTCGCTAACGATTCTCAAGAAACTCGTGTTGAAATTATTCATCAACCTTTCATGGGCTGGCGTGGCGGATTAAGCCTACATTATAAGTCGAGTGATTTTGAAGCGATTGGTGAAGAGGCATTTACACCACCTTCAAAAACAGACAGCTTCGGTATCGGTATTATTGAAGAGCAGCACTTCGGTGATGTGTTATTCCAATTTGGTGCGCGAATTGAGCGTGTTGAGATAGACGTACCGATGATCCAAATTGGTGATATTGAACTGCTAGAAGAGCACGACGAAGAAGAACATGATGCAGCTCATGATGATGAGCATGACGAGCATGACGAGCATAACGAATTAGCCGAATCTAACCCGGGGAGTGATAAGGAAACCTTTACACCTATCAGCTTGTCTGCAGGTGCGGTTTGGGATTTCACTGATGGTTATAATCTAGGTGTATCATTCGTTCACGCACAACGTGCACCATCGAGCCCCGAGCTATATTCCTTTGGTCCTCATATCGGAACCAGTACATACGAACTGGGCGCTTTTTTCACTGTAGATGATGAGGGGGACATTGCCTTCAACGAAAATGAGCTCGAAATTGAAAAGTCGAATAATATCGATATTTCGCTTCGTAAGTTCAGTGGTGACTTCGGTTTTGTATTGAATGCTTTTTATAATCAAGTTGATGATTACTATTTTGCTGCAGACACGGGTTTTGTGTCTGGTGAAGAGCACGAAGAACACGAAGAAGATGGCATGGATGAAATGCATGACGAAGAGGAGCACGCTCATGAAGATGAGTTACCGGTGTTTGTTTTCAATGCGGTTGATGTTGACCTTTATGGTTTTGAAGCTCAGGTGAACTGGCAAGCAACGCCGTCACTTAGCTTCCAAGCACAAGGGGATATGATTAGAACAAAACTAGCGAATGCTGAAGACGGAAAATATCTACCACGTACACCTCCGACACGCTTAGGCGCTAGTGCCAATTATGCAACAAATGACTGGCAAGCCGAGCTTTCAGTAAACCACTACTTCGAACAAGACCGTGTTGCGGAGTTTGAGTCTAGTACCGACGGTTATACGTTGGTTGACCTCAATGTGAATTATGTGACAACAGTGCGTGATATTGATGTGACGGTATTCTTGAAAGGCAGTAACCTAACAGATGAAGAAGCGCGAGTGCATACCTCTTTCTTGAAAGATTTAACTCCTGTTCAAGGTCGCTCTTTCATTATGGGTGTTAGCGCTGCATTCTAATCCAATTGCTTTATGCAATCGCTTGCTTAGACTTAGAAAGCTCACTGTAAAGTGAGCTTTTTTGTCTCTACTCGACTGTATCTGGTGTCATGATTAATCGCCTAGTCCATGAATGAAAAATACTTTTCTCACGGTCTTGTGACATGTCCCCTAATCCAACTGAGTACATATATGTTTTTTTCACATTCACATGCCAATTCATTACGCATTAATTCAAGGTCAAAGTACGCTTTTTTTCAGGCCAAAAAGGCCATCTCCGCAATCTTTTTAGCTGCTATTTTTACTGTGTTACCAGCTCAAGCTAGCCAAGAAATTAATTGGCTTGATTATGAAGATGCAAGGCAACTCGATTCTGATAAGCCGATTTTTGTCTTCGGCGAAATGATGTTCTGCTCGGCCTGCAAAAAAATGAAAAAAGAAGTGTTTGTAGAAGCCAATATTATTAACACACTCAATGAAGATTTCATCCCAGTGCGGATGAGTACACTTGGCATTTTTCCCAATACCCTAGCTGACTTGGCAGATGACCAAGGAGACCCACTAGAACTTAATGGCTCGCCTGGTTTCGTTGTCATTCAGAATAATCAGTATTCCGTATTTTATGGCTTCCAATCAGCTGAAACCTTACGAAAGATTTTTGGCTTAGTGTTGAAAAGTGACGAAGCGTGAGGGCTGTCTTAATAAGCTGACCTTGATTTACGAAATTTCATATCGCACTAGTTTTGTTTTTAAATGGATAAATTAAATTTAGACAGCTACCAGCAAGGTGTTAACATATCGATAACATTTGAGTGCAATCCGAGATCCAGCGTCTCGATTGACAGAACAAAAGGATAGGTATGAGTAGTAGTCTTCAGCAAAATGAGAACATGTTGTTCATTGTGGTGATAAGTTGTGTAGCCACTATTGGAGGTTTTTTATTTGGTTTCGATAGCGGCGTTATCAACGGTACTTTCGACGGTTTAGAAAAAAGCTTTCAAACAGATGATCTTGCTGGTGGCTTTAATATCGCCAGCATGCTCTTGGGTTGTGCTGTAGGCGCATTTTTTGCCGGTACGCTAGCCGACAAATTCGGCCGCAAAGCTTTACTGCTTGTTGCCTCAGTATTTTTCATCATTAGCGCTTGGGGTTCGGGTATTGCTGGCAGTTCTATTGAATTTATCTGTTATCGTATTTTGGGTGGATTAGCTGTTGGTGCCGCTTCCGTCATGGCACCTGCTTACATTAGTGAAATAGCCCCAGCGAGACTTCGTGGCCGACTCACTTCCATTCAGCAATTTGCTATTATCGCGGGCTTAACGTCGGCGTTTATTAGTAATTATCTATTAGCCAAGCAAGCTGGCTTATCTACCGAAATACTGTGGATGGATTACGAGGCTTGGCGCTGGATGTTCTGGATTGAATTAGTCCCCGCGATTATTTTCTTTTTTGTGTTGTTTTTCATTCCAGAAAGCCCACGCTTTTTGGTGATGAGTCAACAAACAGACAAGGCACGACAAGTACTTGCCAGATTATATGGAAAAGAAGCAGTTGAACCGCTAGAAAAAGAAATTTTGTTATCATTGGAGACTCAAGATCAAAAGCCTCGCCTGAGCGATCTCATCGACAAAGTAAAAGGAAAAGTACGCCCTATTGTTTGGGTCGGGATTGGATTAGCGACTTTTCAGCAACTTGTTGGTATCAATGTTGTTTTCTATTATGGCGCGGTGTTGTGGCAAGCAGTGGGGTTTTCAGAATCTGACGCCTTGTTAATCAATATCATTGGCGCAAGTGTGAGTATTGCGGCTTGTCTGATAACCCTAAAAGTCATTGATAAAGTGGGTCGGAAACCTTTACTGACGATAGGTTCAGTGGGTATGGCTGTGACTTTACTAACGATGGTTGTGGCATTTGCCAATTCAGATTACGACCCAGCGACAAAATCACTCGTAATGGGCGACTTGGGCACTGTGGCGCTAATAGCAGCGAATGCCTATGTATTTTTCTTCAATTTAAGTTGGGGACCGGTTATGTGGGTGATGCTCGGAGAAATGTTCCCGAATCAAATTCGAGGCTCTGGTTTAGCCGTTGCAGGCTTATCACAATGGGGATCAAATTTTGCTATAACGATGATGTTCCCCATTATGTTGGCAAGTATTGGTTTGGCCGGTGCCTATGGTTTCTATGCATTATGCGCATTTATTTCTATCTTCTTTGTCGTGCGCTTCGTGCAAGAAACCAAAGGTCGAGCGTTAGAGGATATGCAAGGTTAAGGTAGCAGGTCTTTAAAAATGGGGGCACGCTTTTCTTGCGCGGCGCCCATCGCTTCCATAACGTCTGGCATTTGTAGCATACCGCTTTGCCAAGTCGCTATGTAGTTTAAGCTATTAGCAACATCATGATCGCGGGTGTAGTTTAGCATTTCTTTACAACCTGCTATGGCCATTGGCGAATGGCTTGCGATGGTTTGTGCGATCTTCATGACTTCGCTTAGCATGGTTTCTTGGTCAGGGTATACATGATTTACCAAGCCGCAATTTTTCGATTCTTGGCTGCCCATTTTACGTCCGGTATATACTAATTCTCTCACCAGACCCTGTGGCATTAGATGCGGCAAACGTTGCAGGGTTCCGACATCAGCGGTCATACCAATTTCTGTTTCTTTAATGCAGAAAAAGGCATCCTCAGTACAGTATCTGCTGTCGCAAGCACTGACCATATCGACTGCACCGCCAATAACACCGCCTTGCAAAGCTGCTAATACTGGCATTCTGACTTCTTCGAGAGCGTTAAAAGCATCTTGTAGTTTTAGGATCATCCGGCGAGCTTTTTCGGCTCGTCTCGCTGGTTCGCCCTGAAAGTCTTTACCCATATTAGCGAAGACTGATAAATCCATACCTGCACTGAAGTGTTTTCCTTGCGCAGAAATAACGATAACGCGCGCCAGCACATATTCATCAATCGTGCGCACAGCGTCGGGGAGTTCTGACCAAAACTCAGTCGTCATACTGTTGAGCTCAGCTGGGCGGCAAAGTTCAATATGTGCAATGCTTTGCTCGATGGTCACTTTCAATGTCTTATATTCTGCAAACTTCTCTGTATTGCCTGATATGGTTGAGCTCATGATATTCATCCTTTTTTTCTTATCTTCATTCAAGCACAAATACTCATTGGTTTTTGAACAAACTGTATTTTGATTACAAATAACTACGAATAATTACGAATTATTTTGGCTCAGAAACTATGCACTTGGGCCTACTCTTGCTAATCTAGCACTATGTAAATAATAAGAAAATCAACATGACAAAAATTTTTGGAATGATCTGCACAGTCGCCTTATTTGGTGCATTGACTGCCAGTTGTACTGGCAACAAGGACGATGATGGTTTTAACGTTGAGTATGAACAATACCAATTGAAAAATGGCCTGAATGTTATTCTGCATCAAGATAAGTCAGATCCTATCGTTGCAATGGCAACGATTGTGCACGTCGGCTCTAATCGCGAGAAGCCGGGCCGCACCGGCTTTGCACATTTCTTTGAGCATATGTCATTCAATGATTCTGAAAATGTGCCCAAAGGCGCTAATCGCAAAATGATCCCTGAACTTGGAGGAACCCGAAATGGCGGTACTTGGAGTGATGGCACCATATACTACGAAGTGGTACCAAAGGACGCTTTTGATAAGCTCTTATGGATAGACAGTGACCGCCTAGGATACATGATCAACACAGTGGATGTTGGTACCCTTGAGCGTGAAAAACAGGTTGTTAAAAACGAAAAACGTCAGCGTGTCGATAACCGTGCTTATGGTCATACTTCACATGTTATTAAGAAAAACCTCTACCCGAAAGACCACCCTTACAACTGGACCGTGATTGGTGATTTAGACGATTTGCAGTCTGCAACCTTGGAAGATGTTCGAGAGTTTTATGATACCTACTATGTACCTAGCAATGCGACGCTTGTGATTGCGGGTGATATAGATATTGAAGAAACTAAAAAGAAAGTTGAACTCTGGTTTGGTGAAATTGCGGCAGGTCCAGAGGTTGAGCCGATTGAACCTTGGGCTGTCGAGCTTGAAGAAAGTAAAAAGCTATTTCATGTTGATAACTTTGCGAAGCTGCCTGAAATTCGTCTGACCTTTCCAACGGTAGAACAATACCACGAGGAGGCCTACGCTCTAGACGCTTTAGGCACCTTGCTGTCTAGTGGTAAAAATGCAGCCTTGTATAAGACAATTGTAGAAAAAGAAAAATTGGCGCCCGGCGTGTCTTCTTACCACCGAGCAGAAGAAATTGCGGGTACCTTCACCATTCGCGTTAGAGCGAATGCCGGCGTGAAGCTAGATGACGTGTACGCTGCAATTAACACTTCATTGGATAAATTCGCAACAGAAGGTTTTACTGACGAGCAATTAGCTAAGATTAAAGCGCAAACAGAAACCTCATTCTATTACGCTATTGAGAGCATCTTGGATAAAGCCCTTCAATTGGGTATTTACAATGAGTATGCGGGTTCACCTGACTTCATTAAGCAGGATATTAAAAACATCAAAGCCGTATCCCGACAAGATGTAATGCGTGTGTTCAAAAAGTATGTCCATAACAAACCGGCGATTATTACGAGTTTTGTGCCTAAAAATGATGAAGCGTTAGTGCTTGCGGGCTCAAGCAAAGCGAATGTCGTCGAGGAAGAAATTAAGCGCAACGCAGAACAAAAGTTTGTTGAGAACGAATTGCTTAGTTTTGAAAAAACACCCACTAAGCATGACCGCAGTGAGCCGCCTCTGACTGACCTACCAGCATTAAGTATTCCAAACGTCTGGGAGTCTGCTTCTACTAATGGCATGCGAGTGCTTGGCATTGAGCAAACCGAATTGCCAGTCGTTAATTTCAGTATTACTGTTTCTGGTGGACAAGCGCTTGACACGAAAGACAAACTTGGAACAGCGTTCCTAATGGCGCAGTTAATGAATGAAGGAACTGCCAACAAGACGCCTCAGCAGCTAGAAGAGGCAATTGGGTTGTTGGGTGCTTCTATTCGTGTTTCTGCGGGCAAAGAAAGTGTTAGCATCCGCGGGAATACATTAGCGAAAAACTTTGAGGCCACTTTGGCTTTAGTGAACGAAATCCTTCTTCAGCCTCGCTGGGATCCCAGCGAGTTCGAGCGCTTAAAGGCTCGCCGTTTAACTAGCATTAAACAGGCACAAGGCAATCCAAATGCCATTGCATCGCAAGCTTTTATGAAACAACTTTATGGTGCAGACCATTTAGCTGGTTCTCCAACAGGAGGTACCCAAAGCACGGTCTCTGACATATCTCTGGAAGATCTCAAGCGTTACTACACTGCCAACATGACACCCAAAAATGCAGCATTTCATGTTGTTGGTGATGTGAAGCAGGCTGAGGTTGAAAAGGCTTTGTTACAATTGTCCGCATGGGATGGTGACCAGGTGACTATTCCTGAACAACCATCAATTAAAAATGTCGAAAAGCCTAAGCTTTATTTCATTGATTTGCCGAATGCAAAGCAAAGCGTCATCTATATTGGTAAAACAGTTGTGTCAGCGAATGATAAGTATTTTTATCCAATTGAATTTGCCAATATGAGACTAGGTGGTGGTATTAGTGCCCGACTTGCACAAACCCTAAGAATTGAGAAAGGCTACACTTATGGTGCATATTCTTATGTGCCAGCGACAGGCTACCAAAGTCCCTTTATTGCCTCTTCTCAAGTCAGAAGCAATGTCACCTTGGAGTCTTTAGAAGTGTTTAAAGATTTGATTGGTAATTATCGGGCAACCTTTACCGAAGAGGATCTTGGCGTAGCGAGAAACATGACAATTAAGAGTAACTCTCGCCGTTTTGAAACCTTGAATAGTTTACTCAGTATGCTTGAAACAATAAGCCGTTTCGACAAGCCAAAAAATTATATTGAACAAGAGCAAAATTTTGTTATCAACGCCAAGTTAATTGATTTGCATAACGCGATTGAGACATTCCTTGATGAACAAGAAATGATTTATTTAGTTGTAGGTGATGCAGCCTCACAGCTCGATAGAATGAACGGTCTGGGTTACGGTGAACCAATACTACTCGATTCTGACGGTAATCTTATCGGTTCAGACGATAGCTCGAGCGATTCAGTGCTTGGTGCCGGGCAATAAGGCGCAAACTAAATCGACTCAGATATACAACAATAAAAGCTTACCCCAAGTTGGCGTTTCAGAAACTTGGGGTAGGTTTCCCCAATAATGGCCTTTTGGCCCCTTTATTTACCTATCAAAAGGTTGATATATGAATATTTCAAACCGCTATCTTACGGCAAGCCTTTTTACCTTTTTTCTAAGCTCATTCAGTCACACTGCTTTTGCCAATAACCTCAATGTTGAAATAGAAAGTCCGCAAACGATTGATTCAAAAGGACGGCTTCACCTTGTTTTTTCAAAGTCTGCCGACAGGGAGCCAAGAAACTACAGCGCATGGCCAACAAGGAACATTGAGCCTTTGTTCTCCAAAGATCTGGAAAAAGTCCCAACAGGTGAAGCAATGCAAGTCAATTTCAATGACGCAGGCTTTCCGTACCGTTCACCTCAAGACTTACCTCCAGGAAACTGGTTCGTGCAAGTAATCTACGATACGGATACTTTCGACTCACGCATCAATTCACCTGGAAACTATTACAGTGAGGTGCAAAAAGTAGAGCTTGATTTCCTTGACTCCAAAGTGCTTTCTTTCAACTTAAGCAAGAAACTACCACCGGAAACATTACCCGCCGAGCAAGAACATCTCAAATTTGTCAAAATGCCAAGCGAGCTGCTAACTGAGTTTTGGCAACATGATATGCATTTAAGAGCCGGTGTGATTTTGCCCAAGGATTATTACTCGCAGCCCGATAAAGTATTTCCAGTTGTATTTAGCATAGGTGGCTATCACGGTCGTTATGACCGTGCTGAGCGTACCTTCAACAATAAAGATTTTCAAACTTATTGGTTTGGAGATGAAGCCCCGAATATGGTACTTGTGTTCTTAGACGGTGAAGCACCCTTGGGCGATAGTTACCAAATTGATTCTGCGAATAATGGGCCTTATGGCGAAGCGACATGGACCGAACTCCTGCCTTATTTAACCAAGCAATTCCGATTAGTAGACTCAGGTGAAACACGCTTTACCACTGGCTGCTCAACAGGTGGTTGGGTGAGCTTAGCTTTACAATTATTTTACCCTGATATGTTTAATGGCGCATGGTCATTTAGCGCTGACGGTGTTGATTTTAGATATTTCCAACTCGTTGATATTTACAAAGACGAAAATGCTTTCATTAACGAGCATGGCGTTGAGCGCCCTTCATTTAGAGCGAAAGACGGTGAAATTATTTTCAGTATTCAACGTGAAATCATGATGGAAAATACGATGGGACGGAATGATTCGTTTGCATACAGTGGTGGTCAATGGGGTGGTTGGAACGCCGTCTATGGGCCTCGCTTAGACAATGGACAACCTTCGGTCTTATGGGACCCAATAACAGGCGAAATAAATAAAGAGGTTGCGCAGGCATGGTCACGCTATGATTTACGCAAATATACTGAAGATAATTGGTCAAGCTTGGGGCCTAAAGTTGCGGGCAAGCTACATATTTGGATGGGGGATATGGACAATTTCTACCTCAACAACGCAATGAAGCTTTATGAAGAAATGTTGTCGAATCAAACCCAACCTATTTCAGACGCAAAATTTACTTGGGTTGACGGCGCTGGCCACTGCGATTATAGAGCCATACCAATGCTACAAAAAACCTTGTCGCAAATGCACGACCGTGTACCAGAAATGTACCAAACTAAGTAGAGACAGTTTTCCACCTTACAGTGCAATACTAAACAATAAGGCAAACAAATGAGCACAAAAGAACCATCAAATTTCGACTTCATCCTCTATGGTGCGAGCTCTTTCGTTGGCCAGATTATGGCAGAATATTTAGCTACTTATACTGGTGAAAGTTTCTCTTGGGCGATAGCTGGAAGAAGCGAAGCAAAGTTAATCGATTTAAAAAAGCGCCTAAATCTTGAAAATGTTCAACACTTTGTCGCGGATGCTGATGACGAGAGCGCGCTTAAAGACATGTGTCATAGAACCAATGCTGTGGTGAGTACGGTTGGACCCTATGCTCTCTACGGTGAGACCTTGGTCAGCGTTTGTGCAAAATCTGGCACCGATTATTGTGATCTGACTGGTGAACCACAGTGGATAAAGGCAATGCTAGATAAATATGAAAGCGATGCAAAGTCGTCTGGCGCTCGCATTGTTCATTGTACAGGCTTTGATTCTATTCCATCTGATTTGGGCGTGTTTAAATTACAGCAAACCATGATTGCAGCAACGGGTGCTCCGGCGCAGCAGATTAAAATGCGCGTACGCAGAATTAAAGGCGCAGCCTCGGGTGGCACAATCGCCAGCATGCTGAACGTGATTAAAGAGGCGAAAGAGGATCCGAGTTTACGCAAGATCCTAGTAAACCCATACGTGCTTTGCCCTAGTAGTCATGATTTCAAGCAAAGGCAAAAGAACCATAAAAAAGCAGAATACGATGCCGATCTGAAAGTATGGACCATGCCGTTTGTCATGGCGTCGATTAACGAAAGGATTGTGCATCGCAGTAACGCCTTATTAGGCAACCAGTACGGCGAAAGCTTTCTTTACGATGAAGCAATGACAGCAAAGTCAGGCTTTCAAGCGTGGACATTTACGCTAGGCTTAGGTGCTTTCATGTTGGGAGCGAGTATCTCGCCAATCAGAAACCTTCTAGCGAATAAATTTCTGCCCAAACCCGGCGAAGGTCCTAGTCCAGAAGAACAATTGAATGGCATGTTTGACATGCGTTTTTATGCAAAGACTTCAGAGGGCGAAAAGCGCTGCGTAAAGGTTTACGGTGATCGTGACCCAGGTTACGGCTCTACTGCTAAAATGCTAGCTCAATCTGTGCTATGTTTAAGTAAAGATGTGCCAGAACTGAAAGGTGGATTTTGGACGCCAGCATCAGCTTTGGGAGACAAGCTTATAGACCGCTTAGCTGAGCATGCTGGCGTAAGCGTTGAGTTGATTGACTAATTCAGGGAAAAGATAATGAACGTTAAGAATGTAAATACCTTTTGGCGCAAGCCAATGACTACTGTGGCTAGTATTTTATTATTGGGATGTCTGTTTTCAGCCAGTTCTTATGCTGAAACAGTGCGTTTATCAGAGCCGGTTGCTGTGACTGATACTAGCGAAACCTTTGGTTCAATTATTGATGAAACCCTACAGAAAGTCGATTTAGGAAGCTTGTCGAAACAACCCAGCAAGCATGCTGAAAAGCCCTTTATAGTCGAGACTAAAATTGCGAAAGTGTGTCAAAAGAAAGGCTGTTTCTTTATTGCACAAGACGGCGATACCATCATGCGCGTATCATTTAAAGACTATGGTTTTTTCATCCCTAGTGACACCGCTGGGCGCACCGTAACACTTGCAGGAGAGCTAGTTAAAAAAGAGCTCAGTGAGGAACAGGCAGCGCATTACCGTGCAGACCTACAATTAGACTCTGATATTGTTAAAGCCGGTGAAGTATATGAAATTGTTGCTTCAGGGATAAGAATCCCCAAAGCATAGTTTTCAGCTAGGCTTGTTTTAACAGATTGATTGCTTCTTCTAAATAAGTTCTGGAACAACCGAAGTTAATGCGGAAAAATGATGGCGCGCCGAAGTCTCGGCCTGGAGAGGGGCCAATACCCTTGCTTTCAGCCCAAGCTTGAGTGTCGTCAACCTGTAAACCGGAGGCATCTACCCACAATAAAAAAGTGGCTTCCGGTGCAATTGCTGTTAAACCTGAGATTTTGTTGATTTCTTCAACAAGATAATCACGATTTTCTTTCAAATAAGCCAACTCGGCTTTATGCCAGTCATCGCAATAACGAAACGCAGCGTTTGTCGCAGTTAGGCCAGTGACGGTGACCCATGGAACAATCCCGCGAGTAGAGCGCACGAACTTTGCGCGTAAGTCTGCATTTGGAATAATGGCAAATGAAGTTCCTAAACCGGCGACATTAAAGGTTTTGCTTGCAGCCATTAAGGTCATTGATTTGTCATGTAGCTTGCTGTGTGCGCCAGCTGGTAGATGCGGTACATCATCTAAAACCAAGTCGCAGTGGATTTCATCAGAGCACAGCGTCACATTGTGTTTTTCACATATTTGGGCAACACGATCCAGTTCTGTTTTGGTCATCACTGAGCCAACTGGGTTCATCGGGTTACACATAATGAACAAACTCGCATTGGGTGCAGCTGCCGCTTCTTCGAGAGCATCGAAATCCAAGGTCCAACGCCCATTAAGCTCAACAGTCGGCACGGTGGCTCTTTTCATGCCATTAATTGCTGGTGCGGCGAGTAGTGGAGGGTAGTTAGGGCTTTGTACAATCACAGTATCACCAGCCTTACAATTTGCTTTGATAGCAACATTAAAAGCGGGAACAACACCTGGTGTCCAGACGATCCAATCAGCTTCAATAGTCCAGTTGTATCGTTTCTTGCACCACTGGACAATAGCTTCTAGGGCATCAGTATCGTGAGCTGGGAGTGTATAACCAAATAATCCATCGTCGACTCTTTTATGCAACGCTTCGATGATTGGAGGGGCACACCTAAATTCACTATCAGCAATCCACATAGGTAAGATATCAGTGCCTTTGTATTTTTCCCATTTATAGGCTTTTGTTGCACTTCTATCTGGCTTATCACTGAAATTCATTTGGTTTCCTTTTGGCTGCTATTAATCTCAATCCTCAAGTTTAAAGCAGTTTAACAAAGAACCAAAGAGCTAATCGTAACTGCACTCCTCCCCGCGCAGGTCGTCATCCCCGCGTAGGTTGTCATCCCCGCGTAGGTTGTCATCCCCGCGCATTCCGTCATCCCCGCGTAGGTTATCATCCCTGCGCATTCCGTCATCCCCGCGCATTCCGTCATCCCCGCGCAGGCGGGGACCTAGATTCCTGCCTTCGCAGGAATGACATAAGCGCTTAGGAATGACGTAAATGTTGCAGGAATGACGCAAGTTGGGAGTGTTGGCTTATCCTTTGCTGCTATTGAGTTCTAAGTCTTCGGCATCTTCTAATTCACCTTCCAAACGTTTACTTTCATCAGCGCGTGGCTTAGTGAAACGAGCAATCAGCTTGTATAGCACCGGTGTGAGAAACAAAGTAAAGATGACGGCGATACCCAACCCACCGAAAACTACCCAACCGATGGAGTTACGAGCTTCCGCACCAGCACCGGTTGACAAAATCAAAGGCAGGCCACCCAGTATGGTTGACATCAAGGTCATCATAATCGGACGAAGTCTTACCGAAGCGGCTTCAACGATGGCATCATTCACTTGCATCCCACGGTCACGCAGTTGGTCAGCAAATTCAACGAGTAAAATGGCATTCTTGGCAATCAGCCCTATGAGCATTACTAAACCTATCTGAGAATAGATATTGATTGAAGTGCCGGTAAGATAGAGTGCAAATATCGCAGCGGCAATGCCGAAGGGAACGGTAATCATAACAATGATCGCACTATTAAGGCTTTCAAACTGTGCAGCTAGGACCAGTAAGACAATGATGAATGCAAACAAGTAAGTCATCGCGACTTCGTTAGATGTTTCTTCAAACGTCAATGCTTCGCCCAAGAAAATCAAGCCGATGCCATCAGGTAAGTTTTCATTGCCAATGTCTCGCAGCTTACTGACGGCTTCTGCCATCGTTAACGAGTCTGGTAGTTCCAATTCAATCTCTATTGCACGACGCTGCGCATGACGCTCCAATTCAGCCGCAACACCTTCTTCACTGATGTATGCCAAACTAGAAAGTGGTACGAGGCGTCCGTTGTTAGACTTCACATACAAGTTAGTCAACTCAGATGGATTGGTTGTGACACGGTTGCTTGATTGCAGTATTAAAGGCACAGCTTGATCACCGATGTTTAGGTCGGCAATGTCATCGCCGTTGATCGCTGCCCGCAATGTGGTGGATATGTCGTTAAATGGCACACCCAGTTCTTCTGCGCGACGTCTGTCGATGTTTACACGCAATTGTGGCTGGGTAGGCTGATAGCCAATTCGAGGCCTGCCGAGTTCAGGCAGTTGTTGCTCTACTAGCTTAGTAAACTCAAGAGCTGACTCATATATTCTCTCATATGTATCGCCAGTAAGCGCTAACTCAAGACCGCCCCCTTGGCCACGCAGGTTTAAGCTGTTTGAACCGAAGGCATTAGCAGGAGCACCAGGAATACCCTGTAGTTGGGGGCGCATTTCATTAATGATTTCTTGTTGTGTCTTGTCTCTATCGTCCCAATGCTCTAGCGGCACAGTGATAAACACAACGTTCGGATCCCAACGACCTACTACGGTATAGATAGAATCCACATTTGAGTCTTCTACATAAGGCAATAAGATTTCTTCCATCTTCTCAGCTTGGCGATTCATGTAGTTTAAGCCAACGCCATCTGGGCCCCTTGCGAATACACGAATTGATCCACGGTCCTCAGAGGGTAGTAATTGATTTTCAATTTTCTCATAGAGAAGAAACGCACCACCAGCGGCCATAAGCGAAATCAGCACGGTTAGCCATGATAATTGAAGGCTTCGTCTGAGTATGACCATATATCCATTCAGTACTTGTCTGCCAAAAGCCCCTAGGGTTCGGTCAAAGAAACCACTGGAAGATGATTTGATGGGCAGTTTTGCCGTTAATGCAGGTACTAAACTCAGCGCGACAAACGATGAGATGATAACAGCACCGGCAAGGACACCACCGAACTCTCTGAACAATCGTCCTGCAGTTGATGGTAAAAATGCGATAGGAATAAATACAGCTGCTAAGACTGCTGTGGTGGCAACGACAGCGAAGAAAACTTCACGTGTCCCTAATACGGCAGCGGCTCTCGCACCTAAGCCTTGTGAACGTCTACGTTGAATGTTTTCTGAAACAACGATAGCATCGTCAACAATTAGGCCGGTACCTAAAACTAAGGCCAGTAGCGTTAGAATATTAATCGAGAATCCTAGCACCCACATGATAACCAAAGCACCAACCAAAGACACTGGGATAGATAAAGCCGGCACTAACGTCGCTCTGAATGTGCCTAAGAACAACCATAAAGTGGCAACGACGAGTAGGATAGTCAGACTAAGAGAAACAATGACTTCGTCTACTGAACCTCGTATAAACTCTGCATCATCAGAGGTGACAACAATATTCATGTCAGTAAAGCGCTTGTCTAAACTAGCCACCATTGCCAGTACTTCATCAGAAATCTCAATGGTATTTGAGCGGGCTTGACGAACAATACCTAAGCCAACGACGGGTTTGCCATCTAAGCGAACCAAACTATTGGCATCAGCGGGCCCAAAATATACATTGGCAACATCTGCTATGCGCGTATCGCCGTTGATCACAATTTGCTCTATATCTTGTGTATTTACGGATGTGGCATCGGCGCGCACGATTAATTCTTGGTCTTGCGATTTGACACTACCTGCCGGTACATCAAATGGCGCTAAACGCAACGCTGCCGCGACGTCGGTCATAGAAAGGTTGAAGCTAGTTAATCGTAGTGGGTCAACAGCAACCCGCATAACGCGTTGACGCTGACCATTCAATGAAACGTCAGCGACACCGGGGATACTCAGAAACATTGGAGCAAGGTCAACTTCAACGCGTTCTGTTAGAGTTTCCATGTCGAGAGAGTCACTACTGATCGCTAAACTTACAACGGCTTGTGCATCGTTGTCTGCTTTAATAATGGCTAGGTTTTCAACTTCTGCGGGTAAGCGCCTTTGGACACGACTGACAGATTCTCTTGTTTCGTTGGCTGCGTCTTCAAGGTTAATGCCAGGGCGAAATTCAACACGGACACGAGCAGAGCCTTCTTCACTTGAAGCTCTTATCGATTTCACCCCGCTCACTCGGGCCACAGCCCCTTCTAGTCGGCTAGTCACTTCGCTATCGACTGTCTCTGGTGAGCCACCAGGATAGCTTGCTGTTACCGAAACGATAGGTCTATCTACATCCGGTAATTCTCTTATTTCTAGATCATTAATTGCTGCAAAGCCGGCTAAAATAATGAGTAGGTTAAGTACCATCACCAATACTGGGCGACGAATTGAAAGTGACGGTAAATCGTTCACTTGTAAGGATGAGGGCAGCTTCATGATGCCTTCTCCTGCTCGTTTCTATTCGCGCGGCTGGCATTGCTCGTCATCGCTTCGAGAGCTTGACCACCGCGTAGGCGTTGTACGCCCTCTACAACCAGCGGCGCACCTGCCGTAAATGGCCCTTGGACCAGTATTGTGCCGAGTAATCGTTGCTGAATTTGAACATCAACTCTTGCTGCTTTGCCCTCTACCATTTGCCAAACATACGCACCTGTCGCAGACCAGAGCAATGAGGCTTCAGGAACAGCAACATATTCTTGTCCTAAAATGGAAAGTGTGACGCGAAAGCTCATGCCAGGGCGATACTTATCGTTTTCATTGTTCAACAATGCTCTGACTCGTATTGTGCGATCCTGCTCGCTTATTCGTGAATCTACTTGTGCAATCGACGCTTCAATTTTCACCTCTCGATCTTGCCAAGGCGTTAGAAATACTTTCGCGTCATTATTGAGTATATCTACAGCAACTTCTGGCGCTGAGAAGTTAATATACAACTCGTTTCGGTCATCAATGGTGGTGATTTGAGTTAGTTGAGAAATTCGGTCACCCACTTCAACATCAGTGAACCCTAAAATGCCAGAGAAAGGCGCTTTCACAATACGCTCACTCAGCGCAACATCCGCTTCTTTAACTGCCACTTCTGCCAAGGCCATGGCGGTTTGAGCCACATCAACCTGGCTTTGTGATGCTGCTCCTTTTTTGCGGCTCTCGACCAATCGTTGATATTCGCGTTGAGTGTCTTTTAATTGTATTTTCGCGCGTTGTAAGGCGACTTTTTCGCGCTCATTGTAAAGTGTTAGTAGTACTTTATCTTTCTCGACAAATTGACCAGGTTCAAAATCGACTAAGGTGACGCGTTCACTCACGGCTGGGAAAAGAATAACTGACTTTCTTGCTTCAGCTGTTCCGACAGCTTCCAAGTTGAGTTCTTGGGCTTGATACTTGAGCGGTGCGACAATGACTTTGGTTTTTGCATCATCTCTGCCTCCCCATGATTGGGCGTGAACATTCAGTGAAGCAATAAATAGTATGGCGATGCTTGCGAAGTGAAACAGCTTTTCTCGCTTAAAAATTTGCAATGTCATTATATATTTTCTCAGTTTTTTGTTCGGCACAAGGTAGGTGCACATCTCTGCTTGTAATGGCAAGTTTACGCGAAAGGTCTCGAGGTAGATCATATCTTTACATTTACTTTACGCTTGTAAATTGCTTGAAACTGCCCTTTGCATTGACACAAATCAGACGAGTGTTTCATTGAAAGAAAAATCCTTGTTTTTGTTCCAACTATTCTGTTCAATAGAGCAATGCAAAAACACACCTCAAACTCGTCATTAATGTTAAGGTTTTTACTCCTTATCAGTTTGGCATTCAATCAAGGACTCGGATTAGCGTCTAGCTCAACCGCCATGTCGGCTATGCAGTCATTTGCGAGTGATGATGTGTTGGCTATTTGCACAGGTAAAAGTGTCAAGTGGATTTCCGCCTACGTTTATTTCGCTAGCGGAGAAGTCCTTGAAGTTGAGGCACCTGCAGCTACGCCAGAAAATTTGCATGAAGTGTCTTGTGTACTGGCGCAACTTGCCGACCAGCCGAATTCCCTAGAAAATACTCAATCCGTAAGTGTTAACGTCGCAGGACATACGCCGCTTTTTTACACTCTTGTCAGTTTTTCTACTACAAGCACACAGACTCTCAATTTAGCCAGAGCTCCCCCAATTCTTTTCGCTAATTCGTTCCCCAAATAGTTGAGCGTCACAGTGCCTGTAGTACTGTGAACTTATGAACATTGTCTCAAATACACTTTGAGAAAAGGCTTAGAGAATAAAGATGTTGAATCACATACAAAGTAATGGCCGCATGATGGCCCCAAAAATCCTTGCCGCTATTTCACTCGCGGTCTGTCTTGCATTGGGCAGCGCAGCATCAAGTGCTGTTGCCGAAGAGTCGAATATTGAAAGAATTGAAGTGCTTGGCCAAATTAACAGTGGCCTACTGGAGTCACAAATCGACTTTGAAGATAGCAGCTCCCCCGATTTGCGTGCGCAACTAAGTCAATTGCCTGGTGTATCCGTCAATGGCAATGGCTTAGTGAGTGGTATTGTGCAATATCGCGGACTCTACGGTGATAGAGTGAAGGTCAAAATTGACGATATTGATATTGCAGGTGCTGGACCTAATGCAATGGATAGCCCTTTATCTCACGTGCTTGGCACACAACAAGAGGTCATTCTATATCAAGGTGTCGCACCAGTATCGGTGGGAGCAGAGAGCCTGGGTGGCGCTTTAGTCATCCGTAACAATAAACCTGATCTTAATACCCGAGACAAATGGGAGTCTACTGCTGCGTTAACAGCCACATACTTCGGTAATAATGATTCAAAAAATGTGAATGCTGAGGTGTTTTCCGCTACGGACAATGCATACATATCGGTACAAGGTCAGCTGCAAAAGGCAGGCAACTATGAAAGTGGCAATGGTGATGAAGTGCCATCCACCTTTTATGATAGAACTGGCTTAAAACTAGGTGCGGGTTACTTTACTGATGACACAGCAATAAATGCGCTTGTAGGGTATAGGAACACAGACGAGTCGGGCACACCAGCCTTAGCGATGGACATTATCTATGTCGACTCACTTTGGTATAAATTGGCGGTTGATCGTGAATTCTCTAACGACTGGCAAGCGAAGTTAAAACTGTATGGCAATCAGAATGAGCACGACATGAATAACTACGAGTTACGTTCTGCGCCTATGCCAGCGATGCACCGCTTGAATACAGTCGACAGTGAAGCACTGGGCTTTGACATTGATTTTGTTCAATTTGGGCAAAATGGGCAAACCTTAAGAAGTGAAGGGGGGTGGCGTATTGGCGCGAGCTACTATCAGCAAAAGCATAGCTCACGGATCACAAACCCAAATAATGCGATGTTTTTCATTCACAACTTTAATGACATTGAACGCGATTTATTGAGTGCTTACCTCGAGTATGACGGTAGTTTTAACTCTACAGATAAGATCGATAAACCATGGCAAATTGGTTTACGTGCGAGTGAAGTGACGCTCAATGCAGATGAAGTCGGTTCAAGCATGGCCATGATGAATCCAAATGTAGCGGCCCTTGTCATGGGCTTCAATAATGCAAATAGAGAAGTAGACTATCAGTTAGTCGATATTGTATTAAAAACCCAAATGCCGCTGACTGAGCGTGCTGATATTACATTTTCACTGGGTCAAAAAGAAAGAGCCCCCACTTACAGTGAAATTTACTCGTGGTTTCCTTTGGAGGTTTCAGCAGGCTTAGCTGATGGTAGAAACTATATCGGTAATCTTAACTTGAAGAAAGAATCAGCCAAGAAAGCAGATGTGGGTATTCAGTATCAAAAAGCTGGGTTTAGTGTGATGGGTAATGTTTTCTATCAAAAAATCGATGATTATATTATTGGTACGCCTTCTGAAAGTTCGCCGGCGAATATGATTACAACGATGATGGGCGCTCAGCAAGCTTTGCAATGGAATAACTTAGGTGCGCAACTACATGGTTTAGACGTTTATGCCTCTTACGAGATTGACAAGCATTGGCAAATTACAAGCAGTGCGCAATGGGTAAATGGTAAACTGACTGAAGCCATTAATAGCGAAAAGTTACCTTTATATCGTGTGGCTCCTTTAAGCGGAAATATCACCGTGAATTGGCAGTATGACAGAATCGATGCAGCCCTAACGCTTGTGGCAGCGGCCAAGCAAGATGAAGTGTCGAGCTTACAAAATGAAAGCCCTACAGCCGGTTATGGCGTGTTCAATTTCATCCTTGATTATGAGCTAAATGCGGCGATGAATCTGAGCTTTGTGATTGAAAATCTTGCGGATAAATCGTATGCCCAACACTTAGGTGGCGTTAATCGTGTAGCCAATGCAGATATTTCACTAGGTGAGAAGGTACCCGAAATTGGCCGTAATATTGGTGTCCACCTCGACGTTGTGTTTTAACCCAGCGTCGAGATGTAAGTTTGTACTTTTTCACGATCATTGAGAACAAACAGCAAAACCAAATCACCGGCTTGAGCGCGCTTCATAATGTGCTTGCAGCCGGTGAGTGGATCGGGGGAAACGGTGATACTGGCAGCAGGTACACCTCGCGATAGCAAATGTGTTTGCACTAGCTCAGATATTTCATTGGGTGCTCGACCTCGTAAATACTTGTCTATTTCAGCAAGCACATAGTTGCTAGGTTCAAGCTTTTTCACGATATTCGCGACTTCAATAATCTCCTGATCAGAGCGGTCGCCAGCATGGCTGAACATAACATGTTTATTGTTCGCCTTCGTTTGAGCGGCCATTTCTATGATAGCCTCCATACTATGTGCGTTGTGGGCAAAATCTACGACGACTTGTATATCATTTACTAGGTAGCGATTTCCCCGCCCAGGGTTGTCTTCAGGACGTAAACCGAATTGCTTCAAACCTTGGCTTATTGCCTCGTCAGGAATATGCAATGCCTTACATAAACCAATAACGCCTAGCGCATTTTGGATGTTGTAGTTCGCTGTACCCTCCATTGTCATAGGCACTTGATTGATGTTAGCTATGTTTGATGCTTCTGAGAAGTGGTACACAAATTCATTATTATCCACGTATACGCAGGGCATCTGTTTGTCTAGCGCTTCCCTAATCTTTGGGTTGTCTTTGTTTGTACTAAACCAACAAATTGGTGCGCTAAGGTGCGCTGAATGTTCAACAATTAACTTATCATCAGCATTCAGTACGAGAACTGCATTGCTATCAATTGCTTTTGCGACCATGAGTTTTACTTGGGCTATTTCATCTACCGTATTTATGCCATATTGACCAAGATGATCCCCTGCAACGTTAGTAACCAGTGCCGCATCAGCTTGGGGAACGGGTAAACCTCTGCGCAGTAAGCCGCCTCGGGCGACCTCCAGAAAAGCCATTTCTGTTCTATTGTCGCGCAGGAGCATTCTTGCACCACCCGGTCCAGAGTAATCCCCTTCGTCGATAAGTATGTCGCCGACTTTAATAAAGTCAGTGGAAGTCACACCAGCATTAATCTTGGCACATTTTGCAATCTCCGCAGCCAAACGAACGCTGGTCGATTTACCGTTGGTACCGGTGACTAACGCCAATGGAATTTGCGAAAATGCAGACCAGTCAATGTCATTTTCAGATGCTTTGCTTAAGTGGCTATTGGAAACTAAACCAAAGGGTTTAAGTGCAGGTAGCTTGTCTATCGGCCAAGTCACAGCGCTTGGTCCAGTGCCTAAACTCACTTCATCATCATCGGGTAAACAAAGCACATTGTGCGCCCTCGCTTGCTGCAAAAGGCTGAGTAATGCTGGATTTCTTTCCTCTTTGATGGTGTCTTTTAACGCACTCAAACGTTGGCTAAATTTTATGTTGATGGGCTTATCTACAGAATGCCCAAGAAGTTGGTCTACACACCGATCCCAAGCTAATTCAATCAAGTCACATGCACTATACAATTGGTCCATTGGTGCAGCGATAGACATGCTTGCCCCACCGGTATAGAAACGGTAAAAGGTGGGCTGTTTCCAATTCACAGCTAATTGGCAAATTTGTACATGTTGTTGCCAACACTTTAGGACAGCCTCAGGTGCAATACCTTCAAAAAAAACATCAATGATTGCACCAGAGTGATCTGACAGTAAGTTTGGCCCAGTGAGGCGTCGTACTTCGTCCAGTTCTAATTTCATATTCAATCTATCTCAGACTTTCATCAGACTTGGCTTGAAAGCTAGTCTGATTCCTCGTCGCGCTCTACAACAATATGGACACCTCGATCGTCTTGCACAATGCGCTGGCCTTCCTGCAGCTCAAATTTATTTTCCACCGGAGCGAAAAGCTTTTCTGGGTAGTCTTGAGAAGGAGCGGAACTGCCTTCTTCAGGCACCTCTGTCGCGTTATTGAAGTGGACTATCTGTTTCCAACAGCGCGTAATGTTGTCGCCCAATACAATCAATAAATCGCCAGGGTGGCAACTATTTAGGGCTGCTTCTACACCCTCTTCTTCACTAGGAATCACTTCGATTGAATCTTCGTCAACGCCTGCGGCCATCAAGGTACGTTTAATCAACTCAGGCACTTCATCGTGACCACGACCTCGACGATCATCATCTGCTTTACACACAAAAGTATCAAAAGTAGAGGCGATACTATTTGCCGCGTCAATAATGTCTTCGTCTCTTCTATCACCTGGCATTGCCATTACAATGCGGCGCTTTCCTTTTACTTCTAGTCTGGCGGCTAAATCGGTAATCGTTTTGATTGCCGCAGGATTATGAGCGTAATCTAGAATAACTTTAAATGGATGCTCATCGAAAATATTTAAGCGACCCGGTGCTTGATAAAAAGACGTGTTGAAAATACGTAAACCTTGGCGAATATCTTCAAGAGAAGTATCAAAACTGTAGGCCATTGCTGTAGCAAACATGGCGTTCTGCACATTGTGCATTGCTTTGCCTTCTATCGTCGCTGGGATTAAATGCGTCCAAAGTAGCGGAATATGGGCGCCTTTGTCATAAATAGTGATCATGTCACCGTTTATACCTTTTTCTAGCACAACGGCCATGCCGCCTTGACGGATATGTTCACGAACTAAGCCATGACCAGAGTCCACCGTGACATAACAAATCTGTTTGGCTTGGCAGAACTCGGCCATTTGCAAGCAGTGAATGTCATCTGCATTTAGCACGACACAATCTTGCGCAACCTCTACAACAACACGTTTAATCTGCGCCAATTGTTCAAGTGTATTAACACCGCGTTGACCAAGGTGATCTGCGGAAATATTTAGACAAGCACCGACATTACATGTGCTATAACCCAAGCCTCGCTTTACAATGCCACCTCGAGCGGTTTCCATAATAGCGAAATCAACGCTAGGGTCGCGCAAGACTATTTGTGCTGAAGTGGGGCCAGTCATATCGCCTTTCACCGTTAGATGTCCATCGATATAGACACCATCGGTTGAAGTCATGCCTGTGGTAAAGCCAGCGCTTTTCATAATGCTTGCTAGCATGCGTGAAGTTGTCGTTTTACCATTTGTTCCAGTGATACCTGCCACGGGGATACGCGAATCTGTGCCTGCAGGGAATAACATGTCCATGACTTTACCAGCCACGTCTCTAGGTTGACCTTCACTGGGTGCAACGTGCATCCTAAAACCTGGAGCAGCATTACATTCACAAATACCGCCGCCTATTTCTTTATAGGAACGGCTAATATCGTCAGTGAGGAAGTCAACGCCACCAATATCTAAGCCAATGGCGCGAATAGCTCGAATGGCCATGTCTCTGTTATCCGGGTGCACAATGTCGGTGACATCGATAGCAGTGCCGCCAGTCGATAAGTTAGCCGTTGAGCGTAAAAAGAATACCTGCCCATCTTCTAAGACTGTGTCTTTGTTCACACCGCCTTCTTCCATCAGCCTTTCAGCTTGGGTATCGAGCTCTAAACGAGTGAGCACTTTTTCGTGCCCAACACCGCGGCGAGGATCTAGGTTGACGATTTCTATGAGTTTTTCAATGCTATCCTTACCATTCCCAACAACATGACCGGGCACCCGCTTCGCGACAGCAACCAGTTCATTGTTTACAACCAGCATGCGGTGGTCATAGCCTGTTAAATAGCTTTCCACTAAAACTGCGCGACTCGTGCCATGCTTTTGCGCTTCAGCGAACGCCAATTCAACCTGTTCATCGGTGGTCAAATTGATACTTACGCCACGACCGTGATTTGCATTGAGGGGTTTTAGTACAACGGGATAACCAATGCGCTTTGCTGCTCTAATAGCCTGACGATCGCTATAAATCATCAACTGTTGCGGTACAGGTAAACCCAAGTCGTTGAGGAGGTTGTGCGTATCTTCTTTATCACATGATATTTCCACTGCGATATGTTTTGTTTCGCTAGTGATAGTCGCCTGAATACGTTGCTGGTATTTTCCATGTCCGAACTGTACAAGACTGTAGTTGTTCAAACGCAGCCAAGGTATGTCTCTTTGTTCTGCGGCAGCAACCAGCGAAGCAGTGCTTGGCCCAAACTCTTTACGTTGCGCCATTTTAATGAAATCAGTGAGCTCATCTGCAAAATTGAAGTCTTCTTCAATATCTGCCCCAATTGCTTCTTGTACATTCTTTGGCATCAAATGTGTCAACAGCTTTAAACCAAGTGTGCCAGCTTCAAGGCCCACGTCACGCTGTTGATATTGATAGACAACGTAATAACAGCCGGGCTTTTCCAAGCTGCGAGTGCGACCAAAGGTTACGTGTGACCCCGCGAGATTCTGCAACTCGATGGCGACGTGTTCCCAAATGTGGCCGATCCACGTTCCCTCATCTTCTCTCAAGCGGCGTAAAAAACCACCTTCCTCACCATAAGAGCAGCCATGTTGTTGCAAACTCGGAAGCGCTTTTACCAAACCTTCAATAAAGTCTGTTCCTAGCTTAACGGATGGCCACTTTTCGAGCTCACCTAGGTCAATCTGGTAGCAGATAACAGGGAAGTTAGCATAGACATTTGGTCCGACAAAAACACTCTTGTTTAAAATTTTCACTGTGACGATTCCCTTTACTCTTCTGATGCCGCTGCGTTTTTTGATGAAGAAGCATTTGATTTTATTTTTATCAATCTAAACTACATAAAAAAGGTAGCTTACGCTACCTTTTAGAGTTTTTTCTTTATCTACCAAGGGATTGCACCATAAAAGTGCTGGCTACTAGCTTACGTAAGCCTTTCGCTCGCTTATATCGAAGCGTCCACCAGAAGCAAGAATGTGAACCTTTAAATTGAGTAAGGTGAGAGCATCACCAGTGCGAGCTTCTGCCATAGATGAATACTCTATGTCACTGGGATCTACGACAGTAATTGCACCGCTGCCGACTACGGTGAAAACATTGTTGTGGTCAATGAATGCAGCAGTATCTTCATCGAGTCCAACTCCAACTAAGAAGGGATTATAGCTAACAGCAGATAATAGACGGGCTAAACGGTTACGTTCATTAAAGTGTTGGTCAACAACAATCGTGTTGATTAAGCCCATTCCTGGGGCCAAGTTTACGCCATCCTCAGTAGGAACAATGCCTGTGCTTCCACCGGTGATCATGTGCTGAGAGACAATAGCGGCACCTGCAGAAGTACCTGCGTAGTTAACACCTTTTGCATTCAATTGACGAATACACTTCGCAATTGGAGTGCCCCCCAAAATGGTAGAAAGCCTTAGTTGATTTCCGCCAGTGACGAAAATACCGGTGCTCTTTTCTAAGATAGAAACATACTCTTCTTTCTGTGCATCACTGCGCTCAGTAATTGGCAAAGAATAGGTTTTCTTCACGCCAATCTCTTCAAAAATCTTTTGATAGCGAGGACCCGTATCATCCAGTTGTGAAGCCGTGGGTATAATTGTTATCACAGCATCTTTTCCGCCAGATAGCTCAACGAACTTCGCAAGAATTTCTGGGTTGTCTAGTTTTTCTTCAGCACCACCAATAGGAATAACGAATCCCCTTTTGGTGCCTTCTATAGTAGGAGAGGGCATAATATTTACTCGAATGTACCTTTAAGGGTTTGTTGGTTGTCTCTAACATGCCAGCGGCCCATTGCCATGACGTGTTCGATACGTTTTTGTTTGTTTAGAATGATGAGGTCGGCATCTGCGCCTACTTCAATTCGTCCTTTTTGATGGAAGTTCATTAATTTTGCAACGTTCAAAGTAAAGAAAGGCAGAAAGTCCTCTATCTTTTGGCCGTCGTCTATCAGCTCGTAAAAAATGTCCGTCATTGACTGTGAATCGGCAAAGTCCATTTTGCGTAAACTGCCATCACAATTAAAATCAGGTAAGCAACCACCGCCATCCGAACTAATCGTCAATTTATCTTGGGGTAAATCTTGCTGCATGTATCGGAGTAAGGCTTCACCTGGCTCAAATCCCACCTTGCCAGTCTCAAACGCAGTAACATCAACCCAACATCCTCTTTTTGCAAGCTCACACGCTTCTTCAAATAGAAAGCGTTGGCGATTAATATGTGTCGGGTTGTAAGTTCTTGCGGGTATTTCAGCTGTGTCCAATGCTTGTCGAATGAGTTCTAGGCCACGTTTCCCATCACCAAGGTGCAAGTGCAACATTCCGGCTTTTCCTGTCATCAAGCGTGCGACGTGGGCTTCGGAAGCAATTTTCAATAATTCATTTAAAGTGGGTTGGCTAGAACGATGGTCGCTGATTGCCAGCTCACCAACACCAATAACAGGTTCAATAAACACAATATCGGTTTTCACCGAACCTGTTAGTGTCGTCGGTGGTAAATGATAACCGCCAGTGTAACAGTAGGCTGAAAAGCCTTCTTCACGCAACGCATACACTTGGGCTACTAACGATTCAGTGCTGCGGGTTGTATCGTCTGTGCCGAGTAAACCCACCGCTGTCGTCACTCCAGCGCGCGTAAATTTGCTCAAAGGTACCGGTGGAACGCGAGTTGAAAAACCTGCTTCACCACCGCCACCGGTGATATGAGTATGACCATCCACAAACCCAGGTAATAACTCACAGCCATTAGCATCAAGTACTTCATGTTCTATATTCAGCTCAGGTAGCGTGTCACCCATATAAACAATCTTGTTTTCAGCGATCACAATATGTTGTAAACCTAGGGACGAAGGCGAATAGACATTGGCATTTTTGATGATAGTGATCACTGTATATTGGCTCTGTTTATTGTGATTAGCTGGTTGGTCGCATTCTACTGTTTATAACAATAAAAACACATCATTGTTTTAGATAGAGCAAAAAAAAAGACCGTCTAAGGTCTTTTTTTTGAGGTGAAGTCAGCCTTAGTCTTTCTTGGGACGACTAGCACGCTTACGTTCGTTTTCAGTCAATAGCTTCTTACGAATACGAACTGACTGCGGTGTTACTTCAACAAGTTCGTCATCATCGATGAATTCAAGCGCTTGCTCAAGTGTGTAAATGATTGGTGGAACTAAGGTTTGTGCTTCATCGGTGCCAGATGCACGAACGTTAGTTAGTTGCTTACCTTTAAGCGCGTTAACAGTAAGGTCGTTGTCACGACTGTGAATACCAATCACCATACCTTCGTAAACTTCAATACCATGGCCAATAAACAAGCGACCACGTTCTTGCAGGTTAAATAATGCGTTAGTTAGTGCTTTACCTGTTGCGTTAGCAATCAATACACCGTTCTTACGTTGACCAATATTGCCACCTTTGTGCGGACCGTAATGATCAAATGTATGATACAACAATCCAGACCCAGACGTCATGGTCATGAAGTCTGTTTGGAAGCCAATCAAACCGCGACTTGGGATAATAAAGTCGATTCTTACACGGCCTTTACCATCTGGAGACATGTTGGTCATTTCTGCTTTACGCAAACCAAGCTGTTCCATCATAGCGCCTTGATGTGGCTCTTCTACGTCAACCGTTAGGGTTTCGTATGGTTCCATCAATTGGCCATTCTCTTCTTTTAAGATAACTTCTGGGCGAGATACTGCCAATTCGTATCCTTCACGGCGCATGTTCTCGATAAGAATACCTAAGTGAAGTTCGCCACGACCTGAAACGCGGAACTTGTCCGGATCTTCCATTTCTTCAACACGCAAAGCTACGTTATGAACCAATTCGTTTTGAAGACGCTCTAGGATGTTACGTGAAGTAACATACTTGCCTTCTTTACCTGCGAAAGGAGAGGTGTTGACTTGGAAAGTCATGGTGACTGTTGGTTCATCAACTGACAATGGAGGAAGTGCTTCAACTTCGTTGACATCACAAATGGTGTCAGAAATCTTAAGCTCACCTAAACCTGTTATCGCGATGATGTCACCTGCTGCTGCAGAATCAACGTCATGACGGTCAAGACCAAGATACCCTAATACTTTACCTACTTTTCCATTACGCTTTTCACCAGCAGCGTTAACGATAGTGACTTGTTGATTCACTTTAACAGTACCACGCGTGATGCGGCCGACACCGATAACACCAACGTAAGAGTTATAGTCAAGCTGAGAAATCTGCATTTGGAAACCGCCATTTGGATCAGCGTCTGGTGCAGCAACTTGGTCAACAATAGCTTGGAACAATGGTGTCATGTCATCGCTTGGCGTGTCTGCATCCAAAGATGCCCAGCCGTTAAGCGCTGAAGCGTAAACGACATTGAAGTCTAATTGGTCGTCGGTAGCACCTAAGTTATCGAACAGATCGAAAACTTGGTCAATTACCCAGTCTGGACGAGCGCCTGGCTTATCAATTTTGTTAACAACAACGATTGGCTTAAGGCCTTGAGCAAATGCTTTTTGCGTCACGAAACGCGTTTGTGGCATTGGCCCTTCTTGTGCATCAACCAAAAGCAATACTGAGTCAGCCATTGACATAACACGCTCAACTTCACCTCCGAAATCGGCGTGCCCAGGAGTATCAACGATATTGATTCTGTACTCGTTCCAGTTGATAGCTGTGTTTTTGGCTAAGATCGTAATACCACGTTCTTTTTCGATATCGTTCGAATCCATTACACGTTCTTCGGCTTCGCCGCGGCTTTCCAATGTGCCTGATTGTTGAAGAAGTTTGTCAACTAGGGTTGTTTTACCGTGGTCGACGTGCGCTATGATTGCTATGTTGCGCAAATTTGCAATGGATGAAGACATGTTTTACTCTCAAAAAATATAATACGCAGGGAAAAATCACCCTAGGATTGTTGGGCGCGGATTGTACAGAGTTATTGTTCAATTAGCGAATAACTTTATCGTTTTCGGCGTAAAAATCACAAATTGTTCATAAAGTGCAGAGAAATAGGCTGCTAGTTTACGTTAAGTAGCATATTCATTTTAATTATTTGGCTCACCCACTCAGCGTCTGGGTCTGAGTCCATGCCAATTTTGTACTTGAGTCTGTCAATGTCGAAACTTGCTTCAAGTTTATCACCTTTGCTAATGAGCACAAAAGATACAGGGTGGGTAAGGCCTCGTAGGCTCAGGTCACCACTCACCTCATAATTATCGCCTTTTTTCTCAATCTTCGTACTGACAAATTTTCCTTTGGGGTGGTTCTCAACATCAAACCAATCACCCTCTGGTAGGGTATTGTCATAAGTTGAGTCGCCGGTTTTTGCTGAGCGCAAATCGAAGTCCGCTTTTATTGATGGGGCGTCATTTGGCGGTAAGACTAACTTGGCTGACCATTTTTCGAAAATACCCTCAAATTTCATTCCGGCATGTTCACCAGCGAATCTCACAGTGCTATTGCTGTTATCTACGTTAAGTGGCTCATCAGCATTTACCTGTAGACTTAGAAATACTAAAGCCACTGCCCAAATGAGTCCGATTTTGGCATTGTTGAAGGTGAGTCTAAGTTTATTCATTGCTATTTTTTCCTTGCTTTTTAGCTTCTGTATTTGCAGTCCACCACATTCTGCTCAGTAAATTCACGCGATGCCGACGCTTGTGCCAAATGACAGCGGCAATATGCCCGACAACCAGTACACTCATCACAATAGCATTTATCCAATGTGTATAGTTAGCCACGGTTTCCACTGTTTTATTGCGAGCAATACCTGGGATATGAGGCCACTTTATCCAATCAACAAATACAAAGGTAGGTAGACCGAAAGGGCTCGCTGACACCATCACCCATCCCGATAGCGGCATGACAACTAATACACAATATAGACCAATATGGCCGAGTTTGGCTTTCTGTATATCATTCTGATTAAATTCTGTTGGCTCTGCAGGCGCTTTGATAAAGATTTTAACGCCAACACGCAGCAAAATGGCCCATAGCATAATAACGCCTGCGGCCTTGTGTATTTGAAATAGTTTATACTGATCAGCTTTGCTGATATCGGCATAAACCATATATAAACCGCTGGCGAACATGAAAAGTAAGCCCAAGGCGATGCTCCAGTGCAACATAATGCTTAGGCTATGGTAGCGGTTTTTAGGTGCTGATGGCATTGCTGTTATCCTAGTCGTCTGATTTAACAAACTCACCTTCAATCATCACCTCAACGTCATCGCCAATACTCGGTACGTATTTACTCATTCCCCATTCTGAACGTTTTATCACCGTACTTGCTGAAAATCCCATGGTTGGCTTTCCACTGAATGGCTGGCGCAGCATTGCACCGTTAAACGTAACGTCTAACTCGACAGGTTTTACCACTCCTAAAAAGCTCAGCTCTCCCGTCATTATTGCGCTGGTATCATTGGTCATTTTGATTGAACTTGAAGAAAACGTTATAGACGCGAATTCACCTGCATTGAACCAGCCTTTTTCTGTTGCTAGTACTTTGTCGAAGTCTTTTTCGTCAGCCTTAGGGTAGGCCGTTTGAATAGACATCGGGTTTATTGTTGCTGTCACTTTTGATTTGCTAATATCACTGGGGTCAAAATCGATATTGGCATCGAAGTCAGCAAAACGAGCAACGTAGTCAGATAAACCAAGGTGAGACACCTTCCAAACAATTGAAGCATGCGTTAGATCAACGGCGTAGTTTCCTTCTGGCATGTCGTTGAACGGGCTTTTTGCGAAAACCCATGAGATACATCCGACTAAACTCAAGCTAATGGCGAGCGTGGCGATTTTTATAAATTTCATATTATTACCTTTTAATTTTTATAAGAAGTGTCACACAAAAAAACAACGCTTCTACATGATAATAGTTTATGACTTCCTATCATATATTCATGATACTGTCATAACATAGATAAATCACATACGTTAAGATGCCGTGAATAGACCTATGATTTTTTGTATTTGTCACAGTCGTCTGACTTTTGTGGCTAATACACAATCTACAGAATTGGCTGCACCAACATGATCCAATGGTGCGCCATGATAGTGCAGTGCTGAGGATGCTAAATCAGTAACGATCGTATGCAGGTCAGTGTTTTCAGGCCTATTTATTTGATTGCTAAGTGGCATGATTATCGCTTATAGTCATTAACCGCTGTTTTGTACGATTATTATTCTGTAAACAAGTTCCTTACACGAGCGAACCGTTTTAACTAAGGTATCTACGAAAGCGTTTTAAGATTTGTGCTTTGATAGTACAAGGACATTCACACATTGGAGGACATTATGTCAATTGAGTCGGCATTAGAACTAATTAAAGAAAGCGAAGCGAAATTTGTTGATTTGCGCTTCACAGACACCAAGGGAAAAGAGCAGCACGTATCAATCCCTACTCACCAAATCGACGAAGACTTCTTTGAAGAAGGCAAAATGTTCGACGGTTCTTCAATTGCTGGCTGGAAAGGCATTAACGAATCTGACATGGTATTAATGCCAGACGCGTCTACCGCAGTACTTGACCCATTCTCAGAAGAGCCACAAGTCAACATCACTTGTGACATCTTAGAGCCTTCAACGATGCAAGGTTATGACCGTGATCCACGTTCAGTTGCAAAGCGTGCTGAAGAGTATTTGAAGTCTACTGGCATCGGTGACACTGTGTTGTTTGGCCCAGAGCCAGAGTTCTTCTTGTTTGACGATGTTCGTTTCCATACTGATATGTCTGGCTCTTTCTATAAGATTGATGCAGAAGAAGCTTCTTGGAACTCAGGTGCTGAGTTTGAAGGCGGAAACAAAGGCCACCGTCCAGGCGTTAAAGGTGGTTACTTCCCAGTAGCTCCAGTCGATTCAGCTCACGATACTCGTACAGCAATGTGCTTGGTAATGGAAGAAATGGGCTTAGTTGTTGAAGCGCATCACCACGAAGTTGCAACCGCAGGCCAAAACGAAATCGCTTGCCAATTCAACACGATGGTTAAGAAAGCTGACGAAATCCAAATTTATAAGTACGTTGTTCATAACGTTGCAGATGCATACGGTCAAACAGCGACATTTATGCCGAAGCCACTAGTGGGTGATAATGGTTCAGGCATGCACTGCCACCAATCAATCGGTAAAGATGGCAAAAACATCTTCGCGGGTGATAAGTATGCTGGTTTGTCTGAAGAAGCCTTGTTCTACATTGGCGGTATCATTAAGCATGCTAAAGCAATCAACGCTTTCGCAAATGCATCGACAAACTCTTACAAGCGTTTGGTCCCGGGCTTCGAAGCTCCAGTTATGCTAGCTTACTCAGCGCGTAACCGTTCTGCTTCTATCCGTATTCCTTTCGTAACAAGCGATAAAGCGCGTCGAATCGAAGTACGTTTCCCTGACCCAACTGCAAACCCTTACTTAGCATTTACTGCTATGTTGATGGCTGGCCTTGACGGGATCAAAAACAAAATTCACCCTGGTGACTCTATGGATAAAGATCTATATGACCTACCAGCTGAAGAAGCGGCACAAATTCCTCAAGTAGCAAGTTCACTTGAAGAAGCACTAGCTGCACTTGATGCTGATCGCGAATTCTTAACTGCTGGCGGCGTAATGAGCGACGATATGATCGATGCTTACATTGCACTTAAAGCTGAAGAAGTTGAGAAACTGAACATGACAACTCACCCAGTTGAGTTCGAAATGTACTACAGCGTTTAAGGACTTCATTATTTAGTGTAAATAGCCGATATATCTATGATAGAGGCAAGGTGCGTTGATAAGAGCACCCACTAAATATAAATTTTTATACTAAAGCCTGTTTATACAGGCTTTTTTTTTGCGCGGAAGACGCTACACTAATAATATGAAGAAAAGTATTGTTTCAAAATCACTTATATCCATGCTCGTTGGCACGCTTGTGCTAGCGACCCCAGCCCTTGCAGGTAAGATTTATAAGACGATTAATGAAGATGGGACAATTACTTATTCTGACACACCAAGTCCAGGTGCCATTGAAGTCGATTTTGCTTCGAACACTACGACAGTTGTGCAAAACCCCACTGTAAAAACAAAGACGAATAAGGTCATCACGCAGAAGCCTCAGGTTCAATACAATTTAAGTATTCTAGCACCAAGCCCTGAAGCGACTATTCGCAATACAACGGGTAACGTGAGTATCTCTGCTGACTTGTCTCCGCGCGCCGCGGGGCACTATGAACTGTCTTTACATGATAAAAAACTCCGCTCTAGCTCAGGTAGCTTCTTGATTAAAGATTTACCTAGAGGCGAATATTCCTATCAAATAAATTTCGTCGCAACTTCAGGCAAGGTAATTGCATCGTCTGAAGTAAGACGCTTTTTTATTCACAAACCTTCTGTGTTAATCAAGCCACAAAATAACGTTAATTAGGTTTTACCGCGCTACGTCACTGACAAGCTTCACATTTATAGTGCATTCATTTGGGTGCAGACGTAGACGGGGAAAACGATTATGATAGTGCGTTGCACGATTATGGTGCATAGCATGGGGATTTTATGGACGACCGTTTAGCCGCTCTCAATTTGTCACCTATTCAGCTGCGCAATATGCTGAAAACAGTGGTTATCATAATGGATGAACACTTTGATATCTTATATGTTAATGATGCGGCTCTTGCCCTGCTCGAAACGGGCTTAAAGCAAATTCATGATCGCAAGTTTTATGAGTTCTTTATTGAAGATGGTATTGAGCGAGCAACGTTTGAAGACGCGCTGCGTAACCGCGAAGATTTCAGTGAAACCGAAGTACAACTGTGTTTCAAAGATGGCCGATGTGTTCTTACTGATATCACCGCGACTTGTTTTGATATTGATGATCAACGTTTAATGTTGCTCGAAATAAGACAAATTGATAAACAAAAGAAAATTACGCAAGAAACTCAGCAACATGCTCAGCAGCAAGCTGCCAGAGAGCTTGTTCGAGGCTTAGCGCATGAAATTAAAAATCCGCTTGGTGGCATTCGAGGAGCCGCGCAGCTTCTCGAGAAAGAACTCACTAACCCTGATCACAAAGAGTTTACGCAAATGATCGTAGACCAATCAGATCGCCTGCGCTCTCTTGTCGACAGGTTGCTAGGACCGAATTCATTACCGCAGCTGAAATGGGTAAATATCCATGAAATCATCGAAAAAGTGCGCTCAGTGATTGAATTGGATATTAGTCATAACATCGCTTTTGCTCGTGATTACGATGTCTCTATTCCCGATATGTATGTGGATCCCGACATGGTACAGCAAGCGCTACTCAATATTGCACGCAATAGCATGCAGGCCTTGATGTCATCAGAGACACCTGAAGCGTGTATTACTTTAAAAACCAGAATTGAAAGGCAGTCTGTGATCAAAGGTAAGCGGCATGGACTGTGTGCCCTCATCAGTATTATTGACAATGGACCGGGTATTCCGAGAGAGCTAAAAGACACTGTTTTTTATCCCATGGTTACCTCTAAACAAAACGGAAATGGATTAGGTTTGTCAATTGCGCAAACCTTAACCGATCATCATAACGGCAAAATAGATGTAGAAAGTTATCCTGGCTACACCGAATTTACGCTCTATTTACCGATAGAAAAAAGGACGAATAGCAATGAATGAACCTGTATGGATTGTCGATGACGACAGTTCAATTCGCTGGGTGCTTCAAAAAGCGCTACAAGCGGCCAATATTGCATGTGTGAGCTTTGAAAACCCAGAAGACTTATTACTTCAGATCCAGTCAGGGCAAGCTCCGCAGATTGTGATTTCAGATGTAAGAATGCCTCAAATGGATGGGATGACATTACTTCAAGAGATTCATCAGCACTACCCCGATATGCCGGTCATTATCATGACAGCGCATTCTGATTTAGACAGTGCAGTTAATGCTTATCAAGGCGGCGCATTTGAATATCTGCCAAAGCCATTTGATGTGGATGAAGCGGTTACCCTTACCAAGCGTGCTATTGAGCATGCCAACGAACAAAGTAAATTAAAGCAAGTTGCACCGGTAAACCCGAGCGCAGAAATCATTGGTGAAGCGCCAGCAATGCAAGAAGTGTTTCGTGCAGTGGGCCGTTTATCCCGCTCGTCCATTAGTGTGTTGATTAATGGTCAATCTGGCACGGGTAAAGAACTTGTCGCGCACGCTTTGCATAAACATAGCCCACGTGCTGCAAATACCTTTGTTGCTTTGAATATGGCTGCAATTCCCGCAGATTTAGTCGAATCAGAACTATTTGGACATGAAAAAGGGGCTTTCACGGGCGCAGCTGCCGCGAGGCAAGGGCGATTCGAGCAAGCAGATGGCGGTACGCTCTTTTTAGATGAAATAGGTGATATGCCCATCGATGTGCAAACTCGCTTATTGCGAGTACTTGCCGATGGTCAATTCTATCGAGTCGGCGGACATAATCCTGTCAGTGTTGATGTGCGTATTATTGCAGCGACTCATCAAAATCTCGAAAAGCGTGTCGCTGAGGGTAAGTTTAGGGAAGATTTATATCACCGTCTGAATGTCATTAGAATTCACATTCCATCGCTAAACGAGCGGAGAGAAGATATTCCTTTGTTGGCTGAACACTTCCTTGGTAAGGCTTCAAAAGAACTCGGTGTTGAAGGCAAAGTGCTGAGTAAGCAAGCTGCTAAAACGCTCACTCAGTTAACTTGGCCGGGTAATGTGCGTCAGCTTGAGAATACCTGTCGTTGGTTAACGGTCATGGCAAGCGGACAAGAGATCCATCCTAACGATTTGCCACCAGAGCTGATGTCAACGCCTGAGGAGCATAGTTCACAATCTCAAGTTGATGATTGGACTTCGCTATTGTCGCATTGGGCTGATGAGCAGTTAAGCTCAGGTAAAGATAATATCTTGGGAGACGCTGTCCATACCTTTGAGAAAATATTATTAGAACGAGCCCTGAAATATACACACGGTCACAAGCAGGACGCGGCGAAGAAGTTAGGGTGGGGAAGAAATACCCTCACTCGCAAATTAAAAGAGTTAGATTTGGAGTTATAAAAGTCGCTTCAACTTTTCTCTCCGTGATGCCAAAATTGTGCAAGGCGTATACCCGGTTATTGATGGGTATACGCCTCTTGTCTCGAGTTTCGATGCGTCATCCTATACACTTTCCTGAGTAATACAGTGCCACGTCGCTGTGACCTTTACTTCTATTCGCAAGGACAGTGTTTCATGAGTCAAATAGTCGCTAGTGCAAATTCCTCTTTATGTTCAAAAGTAGGGTACAAACAAAGGGGTTTTACCCTCATAGAACTCATAGTTACCTTAGTTATTATGGGAATAATGTCTGTTATTGCCGTGCCTCGTTTTTTTGATTTCGCCACTGATGCCAAAGTTGCTTCTTTGAAAGGGGTGGAAGCCAGCTTAACGACCGCGGTACGAAATATTCAAGCCAAAGCAAATATTGAAGGTCAGACGCGCGTTACTGCTGGTGGCGGTAGTGGTACATCGTTCAATTTCGATGGACTAACCTTGACGATTTATAACCAAGGCGTGCCTAGAGAGATTTGGGCTAACGGATTTGAACAACTGCTCGTGGGTGATTTCAACTTTGTAGGTCGCGGTCCCACCCAACTCGATACAGAATGTACAAGCTCAGAATTCTGCGTTGTTGATAACTTAAGAATGAACACCATCATCAGCGGCAAAAGTGGCTACGGTATTTTTTTCTTCCCGAAAGGCTACACCCTGAACGATATGTGTTTTACTTATTATGCTTTTGCACTCGGTGCCGGTGGTTTTCTTGATTACAAAGAAGTCGAAACTGTGACTACTGGTTGCTATTCGTAAGTTACATTGCGCAAAGTGTGTTAAATCAATAGATTGATGGCCAAGAGCAACATGACTAAACCGATGATGCCTTCTAATATCTTCCATGCGTTGGGGTTTTTGAATACTGGGATGAGCAATCGAGCGCCGTATCCGAGTGAAAAGAAAAACACAAATGACGCAATAACAGCGCCCATTCCAAAGGCGAGTTGTTGACCTTCATACTGCGTAGAAATCGATCCTAGCAAGACCACAGTATCTAAATACACATGCGGGTTTAACCAAGTAAAAGCCAGGCAAGTTAATAAAGCTGTTACTAAACTACCGACCGCTTTACCTTTAGCTTCTAATTTATGGTTAGTGGTCAGCGCCGATTTAAAACTCAGTGCCGCATAGACCAGCAAAAAAGCAGCGCCAGCGTAGCGAGAAATCTGCTCGATAAGTGGAAACTGCTTTACGATGGCGCCAAAGCCGGCGACCCCAGCAGAAATCAGGACTGCGTCAGATAATGCACAAATGAAACAAACAGCAAACACATGCTCTCGCTTCAAACCTTGTTTCAATACAAACGCATTTTGTGCGCCAATCGCTAGAATGAGAGAAATCCCTAAAGCAAAACCAGCGAGTGCAACCGATAGATCCATGTGACGTCCATGTATAAAAAAAACCGTAGCCAGCAATATAGCAGGGATACGGTTTTTTTGAAGTAGAGTTTGTTTACGCTGAGTTAACCGAGGTTTTTACTTTACCCAAATAAGATTCGATTCACTTTATTTTCTAACAATTCTTGTTCGCCAGATACATGCTGTGGATTCAAGTTATTAGTGCTTGCTAGTTTAGCGAGTGACGCCAATGATTCTTTTCCACTCATGATGGATTGTCCTAAAGGTAAGCTCCAACCTGCATAGCGTTGTGCGACTTTTTCGGCAAGGAAATCGTCTTGAAGAATGGCTGCTGCCTTCTTCAGTGCGAGTGCCATATGGTCCATGCCACCAATATGACCATGGAAAAGATCTGCAGGGCTTGAACTCTGACGACGAAGCTTACAATCAAAATTCAAACCACCGGTTTGGAAGCCCCCTGATTTAAGGATTTCATACATCACTAAACTAAGCTCATCGACAGCCGTTGGGAATTGATCAGTATCCCAACCGTTTTGTGCATCGCCTCGGTTCGCATCGATACTACCGAAAATACCGAGTGAAATCGCAGTGGCAATTTCATGATGGAAAGAGTGTCCGGCAAGCGTTGCATGATTAGCTTCGATATTCATCTTAAACTCTTCTTCAATACCAAACTGCTTCAAAAAGCCATATACCGTGGCACTGTCATAGTCATACTGATGCTTAGTTGGTTCTTGGGGTTTCGGCTCAATCAATAAGGTACCTGTAAACCCTATTTTGTGCTTGTGCTCCACCACCATCTGCATGAAACGACCTAATTGCTCGCGTTCTTGACGGAGGTCGGTGTTGAGGATAGTTTCGTAGCCTTCACGACCACCCCATAATACATAGTTTTCACCACCCAAACGCTTCGTTGCATTCATGGCTTGCATGACTTGAGTTGCAGCGTAAGAGAAAACCTCAGGGTTAGGGTTAGTTGCGCCGCCAGCAGCATATCGAGGATTGCTGAATAAGTTGGCTGTGCCCCATAAAAGCTTTAAACCTGTTTCTTCTTGTTTGGCTTCTAATACGTCGGTCATGCGGGCGAAGTTTTCTGTGTATTCTTTAATGGAGTGACCTTCTGGCGCCACATCAACATCATGAAAACAATAATAAGGAATACTCAGTTTGTGAAAGAAATCAAAAGCAGCATCGGCTTTTTCCATTGCGCGCTGCATTGGTTCACCGGGCTGTAACCACGGTCGACCAAATGTTCCTTGTCCGAATACATCAGCCCCATCCCAACACATGTTATGCCAATAACAAGCAGCGAAGCGCAAGTGATCTTTCATTGATTTACCCAGCACTAGCTCGTCTGGATTATAGTGATGAAAGGCTAAAGGATTGTCAGATGACGTACCTTCAAATTTAATTTTTTCAATGTCTTTGAAATATGAGTTTGGCTTGTGAGTAGTCACTGCTTGTCCTTATTATTTAATGGCTTAGTCGCGGTATATAGCGCTTTGAATGTTGTTCGTTTTTGTTTGTACCAATCCAAAAATGTACTATCAGGATGATATTCTTCGATGAGTGCCGGTTGCGGGCATATTTGGTCGATAGTTTTTTCTGTATCTACCGCTAATTGAGCGAGCCTGGCCGCGCCGAGAGAGGGACCGACTTCACCACCTTCTCTAAAACAGAGCTTTTTATCTAAAACGGTAGCTAACAACTGTCGCCATAGGCGGCTCTTTGCACCGCCTCCAATCAGTGTCACTTCTTCTGGTAAAGCTTGATTTTTGACAAAACTCGCTTCAAGCGCATCTACTGCATCAGCAAAAGCTAAACTAACACCTTCTAAGACAGCGTAAGTCAGGTGTGCTTGTGATGTGTCATGTGTGAGACCAAAAAAACTGCCGGTGGCTGATGCATCATTATGAGGTGTTCGTTCGCCACTTAAATAAGGCAGGAATATCAAAGGCGATCGCCTGATGCTGTCGTTCGATAAGTCGCTAGATTCATTCTTCAATGCCACATCCAACTCGGACAATAGTTGAGAAACAGGTTTTTGTGCAATCTTGTCGGCATACCATTGAAGGCAACTTGCTGCACTTAGCAATACCGACATCAAGTGCCATTTCTGAGGAAGAGCATGACAAAAGCTATGCACCGCAGAATCTGGATTAGCTTGGAACCCGTCGGTTACGACAAAGTACACGCCAGACGTTCCAAGAGATAGCATTGCTTGTCCAGCATGAACCAAACCTACGCCAACAGCACCCGCTGCATTGTCACCTGCGCCACCCACAATCGGAATACTTTGCATGCCCCATTGCTCGGCAATACTTTTATCAAGGTAAGCACTAATTTGATTGCCTTCAACCAGCTCAGGCATGTGTTCTGTAGTGAGCCCGCACGCTGCCAGTAGAGTGGTATCCCATTGTCTTTTTCTGGTATCCATCCATAATGTGCCAGCGGCATCAGACATGTCGGAGATGTATTTACCACTGAGTAGAAAACGCAAGTAGTCTTTGGGCAGCAGGACTTTGGCAATCCTTGCGAAGTTTTCGGGCTCGTTTTGTTGAACCCACCTAAGCTTTGGGGCAGTGAACCCTGGCATCATGATGTTGCCGGTAATTTCCCGGCTAGTGCTAACGCTTTCTTCAATATCTTTGCATTGGGCTTCACAGCGTCCGTCATTCCACAAAATAGCAGGGCGAATGATTTGATCGTTGCCATCTAGGAGTGTCGCGCCATGCATTTGTCCAGCGATACCCATTGCTTTGACATCGCGTAAATCAATGCGGGACGAGAGTGTTTGTATTGCGTTATTAGTGGCCGTCCACCAGTCTTGGGGGTTTTGTTCTGACCACAAGGCGTGTGGTCTAGATATCGCAACGGGTGCTGAAGCGGAATCGAGAATATCTCCACATTCACTGGTAATGATTACTTTGACACCGGAAGTGCCTAAGTCGATTCCCATATACATAGCTCAATACCGCCTTTAATTTTTGGATACGCTGTTTCCTTAATACATCTTTGAAGATCCCCTAATGACTAGCAATTACGAAATTTGATAATTAATTTTCGTAATCTGTTTGAGGCGTGTTATTTATTTTTTTTCATATTACTATCGGTCATGTTTAAAAATCATAATTACCAGATGACCGCGAAACAGACTCTCTGCTTTGAGTTATGGTCACAAATGGCTGAAGCTGGAATTAGCTAAATTAGGAATTAGCTAAAAAAGGAGATAGGAAGTACCAATGTTTTCAACTCGTCATAGCATTACCTTATTGTTCAATGCGAACAAAGTTTACGATCGCCAAGTAATAGAGGGCGTCGGGCATTACTTGCAATCTTCTAAAGTGAATTGGGATGTTTACCTTGAAGAAGACTTCTTGGCGCGTTTAGACAATGTCAATACGTGGGCTTGCAAAGGGATCATTGCGGATTTTGACGATACCAATATTCAAAACGCCTTGCGAGGGGTCAATATTCCTGTTGTAGGAGTAGGTGGTTCATATCGCGATGAAGCCGACTATCCGAATGTACCGTATGTTGCCACAGATAATTACCAAGTGATTAAATTGGCCTATGAACATTTAAAGTCGAAAGGTTTAGAGCGTTTTGCCTTTTACGGTTTTCCTCTCGATGTGAATCATCGTTGGGCAACCGAGCGAGAGCGTGCAATTGTTGAGTTATGCCAAGCAGATGGATATGAATGTGCAATTTATCGTGGCCACTCAACTCGCCCTGAGACTTGGCAGTACAGCATGAACCGTCTGTCAGAATGGTTGCAAACCTTACCTAATCCAGTTGGTATTATTTCAGTGACGGATGCTCGCGCTCGTCATCTTTTACAGGCGTGTGACCATATTGGCAAAGTCGTTCCAGATCAAATATCGATTGTCGGTATTGATGATGATGATATCGCTCGGAATCTCAGTCGCATTAGCCTGAGTTCGGTGACACAAGGTTGTTTTGATATGGGGTTTCAAGCAGCAAAACTCTTGCACCGTCGAATCGAGAACCCTACTTTAAAGCACAAGATAGTCACTGTTCCGCCGGTGGGTGTTGTGCAGCGCCAGAGCACTGACTTCAAAGCCTTACAGGACCCTTTCGTGATCCAAGCAATGCATTATATTCGGCAGAATGCGTGTAGGGGGATTAAGGTCGATCAAGTCTTAGCTTTTGTCGGTATTTCACGATCCAATTTAGAAAGTCGTTTTCGTCAAGAACGTGGTCATAGCATTCACTTTGAGCTTCACCAAGAAAAACTCAACACAGCATGTGCCCTGCTAGAAAATAAGGATATGTCGACGCAAGAAATTGCAAAAGCGGCAGGTTATCCGTCCTTACAATACATGTATGCGGTATTCAAAAAGCATTTTGGTGAAACACCAAAAGAATATCGAGATAAGTTATAAGACGGAACTAGTTTTTTCGACCTAAGCGTAACACCAAGGTTTCCGAAATTTTGTCCTGGATGGCTTGACGGTTTGGGTCCCAATAAACTTGTAGAAAGCCCAGTAAACCCGTCGCAAATCCAGCGCCGTAACCGCCATATCGACCAAAGCTTTCCCACAAATTAGGATAGTTACCGTCAAGTTTCACAACCTCAATACCCACGATTTTCTTACCTAAGGTTTGTCCGCGCCACCAGGCAGTGAAAACACTGAAGTACAGCGCAGCCCATCCTAAACCAATGCCTAAATCAGACATCAATCCTTTAGTCCATTCGATAATACTGTAGACGGCATTATCCTTTTTAGGTTCTATTTCTTGGGCTTGAGTAATTTCCAGCACATCGTCTTTATAAGCATTCTTTTCCTCTTCTAAGGTGGCTTCAAACTGCCTTATAAATAGGGACTTTGTTTCCTCACTCCATTCTTTTTGTGAGACTAAATCAGCCGTTGTGGCTTTAATGTCCTCTACTGGAGCCTCCATAGCCGCGGCCGCTATCGCTAAACCCTCAGCATAATTAAGTTGGCACTCACTATCGCCATTGTCGCATTTAATATCTACCAGGAAGGCCGCAAGGTCGAGTAAACTTTGCATATTTTGCTTTTTCTCTGCTTCCTGTTCTTCGGCACTAACTGACGTGCTTACTTTACTCTCATCACCCATGTCGCCAATAATGACAAATACGATAGTGAAAATAAGAAAAGCGGCAGTGCCTCGTAAGGCAAGTCTCATCTTGTTGAATCTCTTTTGCTGCTTTAAACGATCGCCAGCCTTGAAGAAAGTCATGGCAACAAAACCGGCGAAGACTAATGAACTGAGTCCGGTAAGCACACTAATTAGAAATAAATCGATAAGGATCGCAACGCCTCTGCGGGTGGGTGTTGCCAGCGGTTGACCTAATAAGTCGGGAGCGACGGTAAATGCGTATGGTGTAACAATTTCGCGTGTTTCTTCTTTTGTCAGTTCGTCATCTAAACTTGGCGAAGTATCATTGTTTTCTTGTTTATTGTCTTTGTCTGGGATTGGCTCATAGTCAATAGCGACAGGCTCCGATAGTTCACTATCGCGATTAAGCGTAGCGTCTACTTCTACCTCTACTTCTGGCTCGGCTTTAGGCTCAACCGTCTCTTCCACGGGTGCATCGAGATCGAATGACTGTTGTGGGTTTTCTTCGTTCGTTTTATTATTTTTTTTTGAAGATGCCATAGTCCCTTCCTTTGTCGACTCTAAGCTTAAAAGTATTTATTGAAAACGCCAAGCAATAAATCGGCTGGCTTTTGCGCCTTGGCTCATGTTGATGACACGCCAATCACTCACGCCCAATTGTTTTGCAAATTTTTCCAAGCCATAAACAGAGTCCTTTTTGGAAAGAAGGGAAGTAAACCACTCAACTTGGCCCGCGAATGCTTGGCTTTCCTTAAGCATTTGTTTAACGAAAGCAAACTCGCCACCTTCACACCATAGCTCATTGTGCTGGCCACCAAAGTTTAAGTTATCTCTATTACTCGCACTGGATTCACCACCTCGACGCTTATGAGCATGTCGAGCAAGGTTTTTATTTTTCTTTCGGCTACCAGACATGGCTGCTGAGGCAGATTCATGAAAGGGCGGGTTACACATTGTGAAGGTGTAATATTCATCGCTTTGTATTATCCCGTTCAGAATACTTCCTGCCTTTTGCAGCTTCACTTTTACCAGTTTACTTAGGTTTTTATTCGATTTGGCAATTACCTTTGCACTTTGATACGAAGGCTCGTGAACATCAGTACCCATCATTTGCCAGCCATAGCTTTGGCTACCAATAATAGGATAAATAAGGTTCGCCCCAGTACCGATATCAAGTCCTCTAATATTTTTACCAGAAGGCAGCGTTTTATTGTTTTCTGGTTCCTGTAAAGTTGCCGCTAACAAATCGGCAATACCATGAATATAGTCAGCTCGCCCTGGCACAGCAGGACAAAGGTAGCCGTCTGGAATATCCCAAAAGTGCACTTGATAATAATGGCTTAATAGAGCTGCATTGAGGCTTTTTACTGCAGCAGGTTGGGCAAAATCGATCGTCATTTTACCATCTGGTTTTGGAGCTAAATGCACACTTAAAGGTGAATAAGCCTTTGCCAATTGCTCGAAGTCATAACCAGTTTTATGGGGATTGCGCGGATGCATAATTACTTTCAGATGCTCATATTCAAGCTGGGTGGATAGCCCGTGTTTGTCTTAATACGAACTATAGCCTTTAGCTGCTTGTATATCCAGAGTGGAAGCTGCGTGGAAGAAACTATTATCAAATAAACTATGCAGGCATAAATAGTTTTGATTGGTCTCTTTGCAAGTGTTTGCATTAATCTGGTTTTACTTTTTACAAGCATACGAGTACTTATGAATTTTGCAGAATTTGCAGCATCACGAAAAAGCGTGAGAGGATTTAGTCAAAAACCCGTTTCCAAAGAAACGGTTGATCAAATTATCAATGCCGCAAAGTGGGCGCCTTCCTCATATAATACCCAAACATGGAAAATTCATGCTGTAACGGGTGACGTTCTTGATCAAATTAGAGATGGCAACACCAAGGATACCTTGGCAGGAAAACCTCATGTGCGTGATTTTCCTTACAAAGAAGACTATGAAGGTATTCATCGTCAGCGCCAAATAGATGTTGCGATCCAGTTGTTCGACGTGATGGGAATAAAAAGGGAAGACAAAGAAAAGCGCATGGATTGGATGATGCGTGGCTTTCGCCAGTTCGATGCACCAGTTTCCTTAGTATTGACTTATGATAAGTCGCTTGAGCCAGCAGGGATTACTCAGTTTAGTCTAGGCTCGCTAGCTTATGGTATCGTGCTTGCTGCGTGGGATATTGGTCTAGGCTGCGTTATTAATGGGCAAGGGATCATGCAGTCTGACGTCGTTCACAAATATGCCAATATACCTGACTCAGAAGCGATCATGATTTGTATTGCTTTGGGTTATCCAGACGAAAACTTTGCTGCCAATGAGGTTCGCTCAACGCGTGCCGACAATAAAGATTTTGTAAGCTACCACGGCTTTTGATTCGCCGTGATAGCTTACTTGTAACTTATTGCGGACCGTGTTCGTTACTCAAAAAGTAATAGGTAATTAAATCAAAGTCAGAGCCGACGCCATTAGCGTCGCCACTATCACCCGTATTGTTTTGTGAATAGGCGCCAGCCTTAAAATAATTCCATTCTTCGATAACATCATAGCCACTGTTTTCTTGTTGCATATCAACAAATTGGTGGGCAATGATAGGACCGTTTAAGTCACCACGACGGATCAGAACATCGATACGTGGGCCTTCTTGTTTAATTTCATAAGAGAAAATTTCACCCAGTGCAATCCCTTGTTCAGGGTTGTTTAGGAAAATCGGTTGATTGCTATTGTTAGTGTAACGAGGCCCTAACACCATTAACCAAATATCGTCTCCGCCTCGGTATTCATGTGCAAAGTAGATGTATCCACGGTCATTGTTCGGGAACTTCTTATAGTACAGACGAATAGGCTCGTCATCATCTGCGTGAATTTGTCCAAATATCACTCTTCCCGTATGAGATGTACTTCCATCAGTTGTTACGTGATCAATTTTCAAAGTACCTTTAAGAACACCACCACGCCCTCCAACAGTGCGTTGCGGGTCGGGTTGATACCCTAAAATCCAATTATTCTGGTTCACACCCTGAGTACTAATGCCGGTATTGCCACGACGGAGCATTTCTCTTAGCTCTGAACGTGTAAAGCTGGTATTCGCTGAGGTCTTAGCACCAAAAATCGTGGAACGGAACACCATACCGCCATCTTCGCCTGTATAGAAATGGTCGTCATCTTCAAAGCCGTTGTCGAGTTCGCGCTCGCTGGCTCTTTGAGAGAAACCATCATCAGGATCTGTTCTCGGAGTATCAAGTGCCCAGGTCAGTAAATCGAAATTTTCGCCAGGAGGTGCATTCGGATCTAAATTATACTGGCTAATATCAACAGTTTGCTCCTGTAAAGGTGCTACATCGACATCTAAGGGACAACCGAAAACGGCAGCTTCTAACAGAGAGGTTGTTGTATTATTACTAGTAATCCTAACAAAGCGAGCGACGGTATCGGTGATATCAAAACGTTCAAAAGAATCTGTCACTTGTGATGTCGTTTCATTACTCAAAATACTAGTATATGCCTCGCCATCTTCTGACACTGAAATATCGAAGCTATAAGTCGTTTGATCACCATTGAGCCATGCAGTACCTATTTCTTTCACTAAATGACGATAGCCTAATTCGATGGTAATGCTTGCGGCATCTGTTGTGGTTTCCCAGCGGCTTTCATCAGCTAAGTCGCCATCAATTGCTTTGCTGGCCGCAAATTCACTGCTTGAGCTTGCGTCGCTATCTACGCTAATGAGTTGCAAGAAGTCGAGACCTGAGCAGCTTGTTTTAGATAAGTCGGGCGGATAAATTGGGTCAGCAACGCCATCAACGGGTGGCGGAACAACAGGTGTTGGAAGAACCGCGTTGTCGGCTTGGGAACCGCCACCACAGCCATTGAGAATGGCCAAACAAGCGAGGGGGAAAAGTAATCGTTTCACAGATAATCCTTAGTTCTGAGAGTGAGCTTTTTGATCAATAATATTAAATTGGTTTTATTTATTGGTAATACAATTTTGGTGTATTGGTAGATCAAATATCGTCATTTGGTTGAACTTAAGGTTAAATGTAATTTATGTCAATAGAATTGAAAAATAATTGTTTTAATTATGTAAAGAGAATAACTACTCGTTATCTATGAGGTCTGAAATTAAGGTGACAGGAGGAGATGATTTCATTGCAACCTTGTCCTTGTAGGTTTTGACTCTTTGAACATGTAAGGTGGGGAACAAGCTCGGGTTATTCAGTAGAAAATCTATTTTAGGGTGGCTTTGGATGGTGGGATCTAGCCAAATATCTAAAAATTTGGGCGACATCGGTAAAAACAGTGGAAAGGCCTTGTCGTGAAAAGGCGTCATTTTTGGATGAGCATCTCGTGTAATAATCGCGCAGCTATAACGATTCTTATCAAACCTTCGATATAAAGCGCTCAGTGCAAAAACCTCATCACTTTGCATGTAGTATTGATGTTTCGTTTTCCCCACTAATTTTGATTCACCAATGCCTGTAGCGAAAACGACGCCGCGTTGATGAGCGAGTGAGTGCTTCCAGAAGGGACTTTGTAAATTTCGAGCATTAAACGTTGTGCGATTGCCCACCATCAAACCCTCGCTGGTGTCAAAGCAGTCATACCACCAAGTAGCCGACACTTTCTTTAATTGGCCGGCTGCATCTTTGTCACGCAGAACCATATCGATAGTACGATTGGGGTTTTGCCCAAATGCGGGATAAAAAACGCGGGTTTCTTCAGTAGGTATAAAGGGCAAGTACTCGGAAAATTCAGGCTGCTGCATCACTGGGGCAGCGCGTTCACCATTAATTTCAACATATCCGCACATGCTCAGTTTTCCTTATTTATGAATGTCTAAGAGTATAGTCCGTAAGTAACAACTTGTGATCTATAAAGAAATCGCAACAACTGTATTCAAACAAACATAAGATACGAGATAAGCGAGTTAGTTTCTAGTGAACAGTTTTGGCACTATATTTTCGTTTATTCTTTTCATGGTCCTAAACTTGCTGTTAATTCATTTCTTATTCTAAAAATACAAAAATTAATCTAAATAAGTGAGGAATGAAATGAAAAAAATAATAATTGTTGGAATAATGCTAGTCAGTATTGCTTCATTCGCAAGCGGCGATAATTCCGAGTCAAGCGATGCTAGAGCCGCTATCAATTTAACTGCACAAGAGAAGGATTTTGTTCTCGAAAGGATGCGTAGAATGCTAGAAACACTTGCCGGAATTCAGCAGGCAATGGTTGAGGATTCACCGCAAAAAACTGATGATTTAGTAGGCTTACTCTTTGAATATACGAGAGAAAATCACCCAGATGGCCTACATGAAAAAATGCCACTTGGTTTCAAGCAAATGGCCAAGCAAATGAACGGTCACTGGAAAAAGTTAAAAACAGAAAGCGATGATAAAGTATTTATCCAAAAGGAAGTGGTCGCTATTATGTCAACTTGTAATGCTTGTCATCGTACGTATAAAATTCAGTAAGAAATACGATTTGTTTGCCAACAATGGAAAGTAAAGTAATAAGGGTGATGCGCCATATTTGTCGCAAGCTCTGTTATTTTTGTCATCATTGCATTAGGCAAATTGCTGATATAGACACTGATATTGTTGTTATTATTGAGTGAGTAACTTGCGAGGCTCAACTAACCGTTTTCTTTGAGGGCTTAGTAAGAAAGTGTTGGCTTTAAAAGAGAAGGAGTGACGTCTATGCAATGCCCAAGAACAGACACGCCATTGAAAAAAATTAATGTTGGTAAAGTGCCTGTCTATGTGAGCGAAAATTGTGGTGGCGTTTTTCTAACAAATCAAACACTACACCTATTCGAATGCCCTAAAGATGCTAGAGGAAATGCACTATCGAAGCACCTTAGCCAGTTTCATGATGTAACACTTAATGTTGACCAAAGAGTTAGATGCCCTGAATGCAAAGATACGGTCATGTTAAGGCGGTTTTATAGTCCTTTACAGGTCGTTGAAATAGATGAGTGTCCTAGCTGTGGTGGAATTTGGCTAGATACTGGAGAGCTAAGTAAACTGCAGTCTTTAATGCTCAATGAAACTGATAAAGCGCGCCTTCGCGCTGAGCTGCTAGATGAACATAGACGAGCAGAGATCAATGGACTTCCTCACTTACACGATTTTGGCAGTCGGTCTGACAGGATCGATAATTTTATGGAGCTTACTTCATACATTGCGATGTCAATCTAAGGAAGGTAAATGAAAGCAAATGATACGAAGCAAAATAATCAATTAGTTAAGTTTGCCGCGTACATAGCAATCACAATTTTTACACTGGTATTCGGCTATTTTAAAAGTGTCGAAAACAATGAAAAGGTCAATGAAGAATTCAGTGAACAACTCTTCGATTTAGAGGGCGTAACTACTCGCACCGTGTATTTTTCGAATTCAACACCAAACGCTGAAATCAAGTTTGAATCAAGCGGTTTGCCCAATCGAGCGGATAGCTACAAACCAGAAATTTTAGCTTATGTTTGCTCGCAGCCCGTTTTACAAAAAGAGCTGAACAATGGGAAGGTGGTAGTGTTTAATATGTCAGCATGGGATAGAGAGGATGGAAACTTTGTTAACATGAGAATTGATGCAGAGCGTTGTAGGAATGCATCTGCGGACCCTGCTCATTAACGCTTTATCTCTATTGTGTATCTTGCGGTATACCCAGTTTAAATAAAAGTGATTGAAAGTTGAACAGCCTCAGCTAACTATTAGGGTAAGTCATCACGCTACTTTGGGCACAGCCATGTTTACCGCACCCTTCTTCGGGGGTCTATTTGTGAAGCTGGGCAGGGGACACACCTCAAAAAACGGCGAGGTGATATCTTTACTTCTATGTATAGCAATTGGTCTGGCTGTGATGGCTGGTGGGTATTTGGGTTTTTTCACCAGCTAACAGCCATGACTCAAGATGCGAAACTCAATGACTGACTAAATTAGTCACCAGCAACCATGCAGAATGCATTAAGCTTATTACCATCCAAATCTCTGAAGTACCCAGCGTAAAAGCCCGAGGTTGCTCCTTCCGGCCTGAACCCTGGCTTGCCTTCACAACTGCCGCCTAATTCCAATGCTTTCGCATAGAAAGCATCTATTTGGGCTGGAGAATCCAAAGCGACGGCAACCATAGACCCATTGCCTACTGTCGCTGTTTTTTTATCAAACGGCACAGATACAGCAATTGAGGGTTCATCAGGATTTTTTGCCCAAGCAATAAAGTAATTCGGCTCCTCCATGAATCGTTTTGCACCTATTGTGCCTAACAGTGCATCATAGAATTCGCTAGATTTTGTTAGGTCGTTTGTACCAAGTGTGACATAGCCAATCATTATGTTCTCCAGTATGTGATTGTTTAAAGCCACTGTATCTTAGCTGATTGCTACTGACAGCTTTTGTCAGTAGTCTTTCACTATACTTAAGGATGAACACTGTTGAGATTTTGGAATGATTAGAGCTGAGAGGTTGAACGACATCGTTCACTATTTACGAAGAATGCATCAAGCGGTAACGGCGGAAACATTGGCGAAAACGTTTGAAGTATCGCCAAGAACTATTTATCGCGATATTCAGAGTTTAATCGATACTGGTGTGCCAATTAATGGTGAAGCAGGTGTGGGTTATGTTATTGATAAACACTATCACCTTCCTCCCATTATGTTTGATGCTGATGAAATTGAGGCTATTGCGCTTGGCATTGGAATGGTGAGCAACTGGACGGATCAAGCGTTCGCTAACAAAGCTCAAAGTGCGTTTAAAAAAATACAAGCAACCTTACCTCCTCTCTTGTTGCATGAACTTCATCAAATAAGCACATTTTCGGAGCCAAGCCATTATAAAATACCTTGGGAAGTCAGTTTTACTGAAGTAAGAGAATGTATTCGCCGCAAACATAAAATTCAATTCAACTATTTGGATTTACAAGACCGCACTACTCAACGCACTATTTGGCCGCTAGCTCTTGTTTCATTCAGTCCTGTTTGGTTGCTTGCGGGATGGTGTGAACTGCGACAAACATTTCGCAACTTTCGACTTGATCGTATTTCTGGGTTTGAAACATTGAAGCAGAGTTTTCCTAACAAAAGAGATAAAAACCTCAAAGCGTATTTAGCACAAGTTGAGCATGATTAAGTTAAAAAGAACCGCTTACATTTGTGTTCCACAGGGTCATAGAAGGGTATCTGATTAGCGCTTCAGCTGGCGCTATCCAGAAGATACACTATGGTTTCGAGATTTTTCGTTGAGGTAGAAGTTAAATACAAACAAGAACTCGTCAAACGCGCTTTCTTCGACGCAATGTAAAACATATTTCGTTTTGCAAACGAGCCACTTATTCGAATGGATAAACCTGCCGATAATTTTTCCATTTTTCATGACCGACTGTATTTTTGCCTTCATTCGTTTGGACGGCTCACTTAGACTCAAAGTGTTGCTTGAGTTTGTTTCGAAAACCCAGGTATCGCTATTCGTCCATTTAGCTTCGACTCTGCCTCCCTTGAAACGAAGATTGTTCAAAAAGCGAGAACCCTCATAAATCGGTCTTTTGTCGACAGATATTTCAAACTCACCTTCATGGCCGCCGATACTAAAGCGCCTTTTTTTTCTATCGTCAATGATGAGTTCGTCACCCAAGATAAAGGATTTATGTTCAATGATGATTTTACTCAAGTATTCAACTCACGTTCTATCTTGCTTTTCATTATGAAAGCTCAACGCCGGCTAGGTTCATGGTTCTTCCTGCAGCCCCTTTCAATAAGGTTGCTTTAAATTCATTGGGCACTGGTTTCTTTTCAAATGTAAGCGAATCGACCATCACATAGACAATCTCTGCCGATGCCACGGCTTGTTTAGTTTGCCAATTTTGCATGTCAATTTGCATCGTAAACGACGTATTGCCAACCTTGCTAACATGCACCGATAAGCACAATATGTCATCGAATCTAGCTGGGCTTTGCCACGATATATTGAGATTGACTACCTGGTTATCTAAGCCTTGGTTTGTTAATGCTTGATACCCGCCTATTAAGGCTCGCATGAATTCAGTTGCTGCTAAATCTGCATAGTCAGCATATCTCGCATTGAATACAACTTCTTGGGCGTCACATTCGGCATAACGGACTCTGAGTAGCAATTCAAAGGTCTTAGGTTCAGCTTTGGTCATTAATGTCTTTCCTTTTCGTTCGGGACTGTTTGTATACTATCGTCATTTTCCTCAGTTTGCCCATCAATACGCCACTGGTCACCTATCACAGGATCTTCCGATTCGGGCTCTGCTTCCCAATGATAAGCTTTGACTGTCGGTTTTGGATCTAGCGAATGCCATAAACAAGCACAGAGAACACCAGCCAAAGCACCGAATAAGTGGTATTCAAACGAAATCCCCTCTTGGCGAGGGAATATGCTCATAATCATTCCACCATACATGAAAAAAGCGACCATCATAATCACTACGGAACGCTTATCTCTGCGGAATATACTCACCACAAACAAATAAAAAAATACACCGTGAGTTAAACCGCTAGCCCCAATATGATAGCTTTCGCGTCCAAACAACCACACACCAATACCAGATAGTAACCATACTGTTATTAACACCCGCCAACGTGTTTTCGGGTAACCGTAGATGAGAAATGAGCCAAGTACTAGCATGGGCAACGTATTGTTGAAAATGTGTTCTAGTGAGCCGTGTATCAGGGGCGCAGTGATGACCCCAATCAAGCCATGCAGCGTTAAGGGATAGACACCGAGCCAACTTAGGTCGACCTTGAAGTTGAGTTCGAAAGATTTAAAGCACCAGATAAAGCCAACGGCAAAAGCGGTGATCAATATACTGTTTTTAAGTGATGACGTGTTCATCTGTATTATTTATGGGCATGTGATGAAATAGCAATGCATGTTTATTCAGACTTCATTCAGCTAATATCTTTTACCCTTATCGCTATTGCGAAACAGCCAATTAATTATCGCAATGTTCCATTTTTCAGGTAACAACAATGAATCGATATTGATTCAACATAATTTTCTTAAAGGACTAAAATGTTAACTAGAACTCTTTGTTTTGCTGCCACTACGGCCGCTTTATTTTTTACTCAACAGGCGTACGCTGAAGATTACCAAACCTTTATCGGTGCGAGCGTATTATCAAATAAAAGTTCGTTTACGCAAGATGGACAAACAACATCAGACACGCGCGAGGCATGGAGTCTAAACGGCACATATTACTTAGATGCTCGACCAACCTTAGGCCCGCTCAATGAATTTGATTATATTAACCAACAAAGCTTTGTCAGTGCCGGTCTTTTCGGCACTGGTGGAAACCGTCAGTATTCAATAGGTGGCGAATACTTAGTTAATGACTGGGTTGTTTTCGGGGATACGGTATACGAATCAGATAGTGACACTGAATTTCTGACAGTAGGGTTTGGCTATTTCCTCACAAAGGACTTTAAGTTATCTATTTCCAATACAAGTGGTGATGGAATAAGTGGTTTAGTTGATTCTGATGAGTCAGTGTTCAACTTTGCGGCCGACTATGTACTGCAACTTGATGGTAAAGATTATGTTGGCTTCTCGTACAACACGGATGAAGATTTGATTGTGCAACAGTTTCGAACCAAATATTTTGGCTCACTAGCAGGTGGACGATATCTTGTTCTGAACGCAAACCTGAGTGTTTTTGACGATGACTTTTTCTCAGATGAAACTCTCGATCTAGGCGGCGCATACTACTTCAATCAGTTTACAAGTGTTGGTGCTGATGTGAATGTGATCGGAGATACTGATTCATATAGTATTTTTGCTAAGCATTTCTTCAATACACGCTCATCGCTGCAAGTCAGTTACTCTAGCAATGAACGCAGAAATGTCGACTCGGGATTTAGTCAGTTCTCATTCGAAAATGACATCTGGCAAATTAACTACGTTTATCAATATTAAGTAAGCCCTCAATGGGCATGCCCGCGTAGTTTCATCAAGTGAGTGCACTCGCTCATGGTTTCATTGTAGAATGAATAACTACAATAACAGGGAGTGTGCACGAACATGATAGATGAACATCAACATGCATGCTTAGAATGTGATTTGTTGATTACGATGCCTGAGCAAATCTCGCATCGTAGCAATGTCGTCTGTCCTCGATGTCATCATGTTATTGCGGTGGGGCATAACAATGCCCGCCACTACGTGTTAGCTTTGTGTATAACAGCGTTAATTTTGATGCTGATTGCCTGTAGTTTCGCCTTCATTTCTTTTGCCACTAGTGGGCAGCAACGCACCATCGGTCTATTACAAACATCAACAGAATTATACTCTCAGGGATATTGGCTGATTTCGGTCTTGGTATTTGTTTTTATTTTGTTGTTGCCAATATTGTACCTGTTGTCCGTGAGTTATATCATTTTATCTTCTCGCTTCGCCTTGCGCCTAGTGCCCATCGTTTGGCTTGGAAAAGTGATAGCCTATATTTTACCTTGGTCAATGGCAGAGGTTTTTTTGATTGGCGTCTTAGTCGCGCTCATAAAAGTCATTTCAATGGCTGACATCACTTTGGAAGCGGCGTTTTGGGCCTATGTACTGTTTGCTCCTTTATTTACTCATATTGTATTCATTGTGGATAATCACCGCCTTTGGCGTTGGATAGAAGATGCCAAGTAGCCATTCAAGTCCCTACCAAAAAGATTCCGCAGCAGCCCAGGGTTTGTTGAATTGTTTGGTGTGTCAGCAGTTAGCACCCATAGGCACTCAACATTGCAAGCGTTGTGGCACGTCTTTATCACCCAGAGCTAAGAACAGTGTGCAGATTTCTCTGAGCTTATTGATTACCGCAGCAATTCTATATATCCCGGCGAATATGTACCCTATTATGGTAACTGACCTACTGGGCGATGAAACAAAAAGCACTATCATTGGCGGCATTATTCTATTTTTAGAAAGTGAGTCATACTTTATTGCCGCGGTGATTTTTATTGCAAGTGTTATTGTGCCTATCGGGAAGATGGCAGCAATTGCTTGGCTTTGTTTTAGCGCCATGCGCAATAAACCAATTCAACAGCTAGAATTAACTAAAATGTATCGAGTGACTGAGTTTATTGGAAAGTGGTCGATGGTTGATGTCTTCGTGGTCGCGATCTTAGTTGCCTTGATTCAACTCGGTGGTTTAATGTCGATTCATGTGGGCGCAGCAGCAACGTCATTTGCTAGCGTGGTGATACTGACGATGATCAGTGCACATCAGTTTGATACACGACTTTTATGGGATAAAACGGAAGAATAATGACAAGCAACGAAGCTGAAACGCCAAGCAGCCAAGCGCCAATACAAGCGCAAGAGCCTTTAGTTGTACACAAGTCTAGGTTTTCAAAAATTTGGATTTTACCCATTATCGCCTTACTCATTGGTATCGGTATGGTTTATAACGACTGGCGTAATCGTGGAATAATGATCCAAGTTGAATTTGATACTGCAGAAGGGCTAGAAGCAAAAAAGACTGTCCTAAAAAACCGTAATGTAGACATTGGCTTAGTTGATAAGATCAGCTTCAGCAATGATAAAAGTACGATACTTGTCGATATAGAAGTAGAAAAAGACATGAGTTCTTTTCTGGTTGAAGATAGCGAGTTTTGGGTTGTAAGACCTAGAATAGGTGCCACAGGCATCACTGGTATAGGTACGCTGCTGTCGGGGGCTTACATCGAAGTCAGCCCGGGTAACTCGAATATTGAGCAGTTTGCCTTTACGGGTCTTGAGAACCCACCTGTTACTTCCTTAAACGCAGATGGTATTCATGTGAGATTGATTTCTCGGGGTAACAAGCCGTTGAAAGTGGGTAATCCTGTTATGCATAAAGGTTTTGAAGTGGGTGCGGTAGAATCAGCCCAATACGACGACCTAGAACAAGAGGCCCACTACGACATATTCATTCAGGCACCCTTTCATAATTTGGTGACTGAAAATACTTCTTTCTGGAACGTCAGTGGTCTATCAGTCAAAACATCAACGCAAGGTATTAGCGTCAATATGGCGTCTCTTGATGCCTTAGTGTCTGGAGGCGTTGAGTTTGGCTTAGTTGATGGTGCTCAACCCGGCGTGGGTGTTCCGCAGAACCACGAATTTGTTGTCTATGATTCGCAAGAAAGTATCGATGAACAACGAGAATATCAATATATTCAATACGTCATTTTAGTCGAAGATAGTGTCGGTGGTTTACACAAAGGTGCGCCTGTGGAGTATCGTGGCATTCGTATTGGAACTGTCGCTGAACCCTATATGGAATATTGGGAAATTATCGATATTGCTGGCGTGGGTAAAGAAGAACGTATTCCGGTGGTGGTTAACTTAGAGCCGGAACGCTTAATGAAAAATGGGTATATTTCGAATGATATCTTTCAGGGTATGGTCGATGATTGGATCCGGGAAGGTTTAACCGCAACTATCGAAAATGCGAATTTACTTACAGGAAGCCTAAAGGTAACTTTGCAGCCGGGCGGTGAGCAAATCACTGAAGTCACTCGTTTCGGAGAGTATTCGGTCATTCCTGCAGCTTCAGGCGGGTTCGCAAGTCTAAGCAAAAAATTAGACAATATTATGGGCGAATTAGAGCAACTCCCTCTTAATGAAACCATAGCCAATTTAAATGAACTGATTGATAGTACAGATGAAACGATGGTTACCACGCGTTTATCTTTAAAGCGTAGCAATCAGACTCTCGATGCGCTTGAACAAACGATGCAAGAATTACAGTCTACATTAAGCGGTTTGCAACCCGATTCGCAGGTTTACCGCTCGGTTGAACAAGTCATGTTAAAGGTAGAAGCCACCCTCGACGAACTGAAACCACTTGTAAAAGAGGTGACCAACCAACCCAATTCTCTCGTCTTTGGTCAAGCAGCAAAACCCGATGAAGAACCGGTGGCGCCGAAAAAGGATAAGGAATAATGCTTAACTTTACGCTTTATAAACTATTGTTATTGATGAGCATTACTACAGGATTGAGCGCCTGCGGTACCACAGTGCAAGCGCCAGATACTACCTATTATTTGTTTGATGCAAATCCAGTTGCACAGCTCAATAAGGAAGCAAAAACGAGTGTCATGCTTGATATTGTGAGTTTGCCAGACTATCTAAAAACGAATCAGTTGGTCATGAAAGAGGGTGATAATCAGTTGATTAAGGCTAACTACCATAGTTGGGCAGATGGTTTAGGCGAAGCTATGCAGCGAGCTCTGCTCAACGATTTGAATGCATCAATGGCGGAGACTGAATGGCTAGATTTCTGCAGGAAATGTACGAAGGTGAAAGTCACTATCGAGCATTTCTATCCTGATCGAAACGGTGAAGTATTGCTTAGCGGATCATTTCGGGTCAGTAAACGCAACGAGCATACGGCCACTCGCGTTTTTCGCTTTCATTACACCGACATACTCGAAAAGGATGGGTATGCAGGAGCAGTGAAGAAAATGAGAGCCCTGTCGAAAAAGCTCAGTCATGAGATATCAAACGTAATAGTGGAATAGTGTAGCTTAGGCTGTTTCTTGCCCCTCACCACCGCGCAGGCGGTGGTCTGCTAGGTGCAGAAAGCGGTCGGTCGATATGCTCACGTCGCGATTCAGTAGCGCTCCTAACCTAAATATTCACTCCCAAATACTATTTTTTGAAGTCGAAATAAGATCGTAACATCGGAGCTATTTTCTGAATGATACTCGATACAGCAAACTATACATCACAGGAACAGCAATGAGCGTTAATACTGTAGCAAAAGCCAAACCACCCATGATAGTCACAGACATGTCTGCGAAGAATGCATCAGACAACAGAGGAGCCATGCCTAATATGGTCGTAATGGCCGCCAATGTAACAGGTCGCAATCGACTTGCTGAGGCCTCAAGAATGGCATCCTTAATGGGCTTATCTTCTTCGATTTGTAAGTCAATTTCTTCCAGTAAAACGATGGCATTCTTGATTAACATGCCAAATAAACTTAAAAAGCCGAGCAGCGACATAAAGCCAAATGGCATGTCAGTTAACAATAAACCTGAAACAACACCGACAGTTGCCATAGGTACAATGGCCCAGATAATGAGGGGCTGTCTGGCTCTGCCAAATAGCAGTACCGATATGATGAACATGACTAAAAATCCTGCCGGTAAGCCTTTACCTAGCGCTTGTTGGGCGTCTGCCGAACTTTCATACTCGCCGCCCCACTCTAGCTTATAACCATCGGGTAATTGCATGTCTTGAATGGGCTGCCATATTCTTGCTAAGGCGTCTGCAGCGGTCTCATCACTGCCTGGCTCAGCCCAAATAGTGATGGTTGGGACACGGTCGCGACGATGGATTTGTACTTCTTCGGATTCTAACTCAATGCCTTTAGATACTTGTCGAAATGGGACATATCGGCTTTGTTGAGAGCTCCAAACTTGGCTGTTACGAATCGCATCTAATGGGTCCTGCTGAGCATTCGCCATTTTAGCACGAATAGGGTAAGCGTAATCTTCATCGTATAGCTTACCAAGCTGTAAACCTGTGGTTGCGTATTCGATGGTGTCACGAAAATCAGCGCGACTCACGCCCGCAATACCTGCGTTAATGTCATCAAATTGGGTATTCAAACTCAAACCCAACTCACGCCAGTTATGACGAACCTCTTGAATTTGACCATCAGCTTCTAGGATTTCAACTGCATTGTTGGCGAGTTCTCGGAGTACATCTCCGTTATTGCCTGAGAAACGTATGCCGATTTTTGCGCCACTGCCCGGGCCAAATTGTACGCGCTGAAAATAAAAACTGGCGTCAGGACTCACTTGTGGAAGGGCAGCTTTCATATCAGCAATGATAGTATCAATCTCATCTTTATCGTTGGCCCGAACCAGCATCATGGCGTAGCTCTCATTGGCAGGCTCTGGCGCATAGGTGAGGGTAAATCTATCTGCACCACGGCCAATAAAACTAGTGATTGATTTCACTCCTTGCTCAGAAAGCACTTCCTGTTCCACTTTTTTCATGATGCTTTCAGTGCTGCGAATATCTTCGTTTTGTTGTCCCCAATAGTGGATATAAAACAAAGGTGCATTGGATGGCGGAAAAAAGCCTTGTTTCACAAAGCCAAAACTCATAAATGCAACGAGAGTGATGCATAACAATCCGAAAAGCGTTAGCCAACGATGACGTAAAAAGCCTCTCAATATTGATATGAAACCGTCTTGAAAACGAAAGCCATTTTGGTTCTGATCTGACGTAGGTGTTGTTTTGAAAACCAATTTGCCAAGCGTCGGTACCAAGGTAATTGCCATTACCCAACTGAGCATAAGTGATATCAACACTACGGCGAAAAGTGAATATAAGAATTCGCCGGTGGCGTCATCCGACAATCCAATACCTGAAAATGCCGCTATGCCAATGACGGTTGCACCAAGCAAAGGCCATTGTGTTCTTTTAACAATAAAGCTTGCTGCAGGTTGTGGTTTTGCGCCTTGCTTCATTTGCATCATCATGCCTTCGGCTACCACTATCGCATTGTCAACTAACATACCCATTGCAATGACCATTGCGCCTAGTGATATACGCTGCAATCTTAAATCCATTAGCCACATGATCAGTACGGTTCCCATTACCGTGACCACTAGCGTAGTGCCTACGACGAGTGCTGAACGCCAACCCATAAATAGCCAGAGAGTTAGGACCACAACAACCACTGACATGACTAAGTTCAAAATGAATCCATCGACCGACTCATCAACAATTTTTGCTTGATCATAAATCGCATCTAGCTCGATACCTGTCGGCAACTTACTGAGGATAAGCTCAATTTTCTGTCTGACTCGTTGGCCGACATCAACGATATTAACGCCGTCTTGCGCAGAGACAGCCAAGGTGATTGCCTCATTACCTTGGTGACGCAGATAGTTTGTTTGAATATCGGCTGGCTCAACTGCTAAGGTCGCGATATCTTTTACCTTGATTGACTGCGATGTCCCTGCCAATACAAGACTCAGGTTTTCAATAGCCTCGATCTGGCTGGAGGGTTGATCCACAAGCACTCGTAATTTTTTGCCATTTAATTGTACTCTACCGCCGTTAAACGGTCGGATGTTTTCCGTTAACAATTGAGATATTTGTGGAAAGCTCAAGCCCAAGCTCGCTAAGCGGTTTGTATCGATATAAACGGTAATTTGCTCTTCTCGCACACCACTCACTTGCACTTTTGCAACACCGTCAATCATCAACAGCTCGCGGCGAATTTGTTTAGCAAAGTGCCGCAATTCAGTGGCGCTAAAGTCAGGGGCAGTCAATGCGTAATAAAGTCCAAACACCTCACCAAAGTCATCAAAAACAACCGGGTCTTGTGCTCCTGGTGGCAATTGGCCCTGAACGTCTCGCAGGCGTTTGCGCAATTCATCCCATATTTGTGGCAGTTCACCACCATCAAAGTTTGGCTGCACCTCTACTGTGATATCTGACGTACCCGGACTGGATACTGAACTCAAGCGATATAGTTGCGGCATTTGTTGGATAGTCGTTTCGAGTAATTCGGTAACTTCATCTTCGACTTGTTTTGCGCTTGCACCTGGAAAAGAGGTAATCACTTTTACTTGCTTGATAGTGAAACTGGGGTCTTCTAGTCGCCCAATATTGCTTAATGCAATAAGCCCACCGAGCAAGCAAATAACGACAATCAGCCAGATATTAACAGGGAAGCGTAAAGCGTACTTTGCGATATCCATGAAGCTTACTCCGCCACGTATTCTGCGACGCGCAAGCCTTCACGCATTTTACTGACACCAGCGGACACAACCTTTTCTCCCTCGGATAGTTCACCTTCAATGCCGGCGTAGTCGCCACGTACACTCACAACAGAGACCGCTACTTTGTTGACTTGCTTTGTTTCTTGATTATAGCGCCACACGAAAAAGTCATCTTGTTCAGCCAGTAAGGCAGTGTAGGGAATGATAAGTTGATCAGTGCTGCCTTCTTGATCTAAGTGGACTTTTACTTTTGCTCGCGCACCTGGCGTGATTAGGTTGCTAGGGTCGGCTGACTTGCTAAAGACCACTTTATAAGTTTGAGTCACTGGATCTGGCTGAGCACTATGCTCAACATAGGAAAGATCTACCCAGTCAGTTGGTCGGGCTAAAATCGAGCCTTCCACTTTTGCTCCGTCACGGCTCGCATACAACGTGAATAAACGCTCGGGAACGTGAATATTAAAGTACACCTGTGAGCGGTCTTGTATGCTCGCAATCACTTCACCCGCTTGTACGTAACTATTGTTGTCTACGATACGTTGTGCAATTTGCCCTTTAAATGGCGCTGAAATTTGAGTATAGGCAAGATCTTGCTTGGCGTTATTGACCGCAATCTCAGCAAGTTCAAACGCGGTTTGCGCATCGTCTAAAGCAGATTGGGGAACAAGTTGCTTCTCTATTAACTGGCGAACTCTCTTTAATTCTCGATCGGCTTGAGTAAACCTTGTCTCCTGCTCCTTCACTCTCCTTTGAAATGGTTCTGGATCGAGTTTAGCAAGCACATCACCTTTATTTACTTCGTTCCCAGCTCGAAGGTTTTCTTCAATTAATCTTCCTGATACCTCAAAACGCATGTCGACGGTTTTTACCGCAGAAACTTCTGCAGGAAACTCAAAATGTTGCTCATTTTTCAATGCTTGTACTGGCGTCATTTTTACCAATACAGGCGTGATTTCATCATTAGTGGATTCGGAATTACTGTCGCTGCAGGCAGAAATGAAAAGTGCGGTTGCTAGCAGCAGACTGGTGCGAATGAAGACGTTTTTGTGCACGTTGATATCTCTTTTAAAGTAGCTTTTTTAATAACAATGATATTCAGTGTCAAATTTACGGAACACCAAAATGTAAACTATACGGTGTAGTATAATCAAAAAAATTGTAAAGTAAACTGATCAGTGTAAAATTAAACGTAATCGGAGGAAGTACATGAGCGAAGTAAAGAAGTCGCGTAGCCAGCAGAAGCGCGAAGACATACTCAATGCAGCACTGAAGACCTTTAAAGAACAAGGCGTTCAGGCAACTAGCATGGACCAATTAGCTGAAACAGCAAATGTGTCAAAGCGAACGGTGTATAACTATTTTGATAGCAAAGAAACGCTAGTATTAAGTTTGTTGCATGAAATGTGGGAGCAGTTCATGTTGCGAGCATCGGTCGAATATACGCCAAATCAATCGATTGAAAGCCAGTTGGCTTTGCTAATTGAAGCCGAGACAAACATGATGTGCGACCATGATTTTGTTACACTCGCACGCTTAGCAATGGGGCATTTCTTTTATTCTCCTGCCAAGATGAAAGATCAGATGGATCGCATGAGAGCGCAGGAAACCACTCTGCATCGTTGGCTAAAGGCCGCCATAGCTGATGGTAAGTTCGCTATTGACGACGTTGATTATGCCGCAGAGCAAATTGGCAGTTTGCTAAAGGGGACACTTTTTTGGCCAACCGTGCTGTGCAATGATGATGCACCATCATATCAAGTTCGCCAACATGCCAAAGAGCAAACGCTACAAATGTTTATGAGCCGTTATGCCATTACTTAAGTGCATCAACAATGTGATTGCGGTAGTCGTGCTAACTTTCAATTTTAACATCAGACCTTGCGTGTGAGAGATATTGCGCTAGGAATGAATATTCAGTCGCGAGCCGCTCTCTATTCTAAAAGCGGATTCAACAAAAAATTGGTAGGCCAGTTCAGTTTGAAATTACTGAGCAGACTCGAGAGGCAATATAGCCGTATTGTCGATGGGTAGATAAATTCAATTGGATTAGAAGGGACGCACTATGGCACTCATACAATGCGGCGAACCAAACCCTCTTTGATCTACAAATAGACTAAAAACATTAGGGCTTGTCAGTTGTTCCTTGGTCATTCCAAATTAGAAAGTACGGTATATATTTCTCGTCATTGCCGCCCCCATTCCTTTCCACCCATTTCTACCAACCGGGACGCGGCTCGCCGAAAGGAAAAGGCGAGGTCATTTGCGGCCGATAATTGTGCCAGTGACACGCCAATTAGACCCGTCGCCGACCACTCATAATATTTTCCCTCTTTGGTGCGAATCATGGTCGTCGCAAAGGAACTCGAGTTTCCCCCCTTATCATTGACAATCAATTCTTCATCTCCGTCACTGCTTTCGACTTGCGCTTCAAAATCGACAAACAATTCGTCGAGCGGGACTTGTGCCGTCAGCACCAAGCGGGTGCGAGATTCATAACATGCGTCAATGAGGGTAACGAAGCGTCGCGCTTCGTTGAGGTGATTGGCGTCCAGTTGAGGAACGCATTCCATGATGATGACCGGAAATCGGCGGCAGAGGGAAATATAATCGGCTGCCCCGAGCGGTTGGTAGCACAAATCGGAAAAGTCAAACCAGGCGCATCGGTCATTCAATCGGGCGACCTGGACGGTGCGACCAAAGAGGACAGGAATGCTCTCGCCCTCAGTTCCGGATGCAATGCCAGATACAGCGCCACCAAATATTTTTTCCAACTTAGCCTGTAAGTTGTGATTAATATTATTATCGCCGTGAACTCCTTTGTTTGACCAAAAATAGGATTGGCCATCTGCTCGATTTTCGAGTCGATAATCGTTCTGGGAATCCTCCATGGAAATAACGTCGGACGTCTGTCTCAATAGGTCGATGAATGGCAAAAAGAGGGAGCGGTTAATGCCTCTCTCATACAAGGCATCGGGGGCTCGATTCGAGGTGGCCACCATCACGACATTCCAATCCGATATTAATAGTGAAAACAGTCGTTTCAAAATCATGGCATCGGCGATTTCTGTCACTTGAAATTCATCGAAACAGAGGAGTTGTGCTTCTTGTGCCAATTGTTGCGCAACGACGGGAATCGCATCACCTCGTGGGTGCTTCTGTTTGTAGACAAAGATTCGATGATGGACGTCTAGCATGAATTCATGAAAGTGGACACGGCGTTTGGTAATTTTTGCGTGTTTGTGGCTGTCATTATTACAGCAGGAATCATCATCAGGAACAGTAACCGACGCGTAAAATAGATCCATTAGAAAGCTTTTGCCTACCCCTACCGGTCCATGAATGTACATGCCTCGCGGTGGTGGACCAAAAAGCCACAAATGGAACTTCTTTCGGAGAAAGGACTGGGCGGATGCTAGAGAGCGCGCCAGCAACAGTAATAGTGAACAGCTGCTCTTTGTCGGATCGTACGTACACACGGGCACTGGTGGAAGCGAGGCAAGAGACTCGTGCAGGGCATCGAATTTTGCCGCCAGAGCGACTTGCGCTTCATCTCGTCGCGCCTCTCCCGCGTCCACCTTGAGTTCATAAGCCGCAGCCACGGGGCCTTTCGAGAAGCACCGCCGAGCGACGTGACGTTGTGCTATCATTGCCTTTATCATCATCTTCTTTATCATTATCGTTTTCATCATGGAGCTGATGAGTTTATTAACGTGATGATATGGTACGTTAGATTTCTGTATGGGTATCAAACTGATTTGTATAAGAAACTCAAGTCGACAACATGTTTGGGCAGATATTGGCTTTGTTCAGCTAAGTTATCGGTAAACTCTGAGTAGTAACGTTCAACCAATTGATAGAGTCGCGTTGTTTCTGGTCGATGGCGCTTGTATGTTTCCCTTGGTTGCTTTGCCAGCACACGCACTCTTCCTTGAATTCACTGTGGGCTAGCATGCGCTAGTGTGATAAAGAGAGTACTAATTTACGACTGGTTGAACGGCCGGTTTTGGATATTTTTTGTCAACTTACCTCTGATACTTCTTCAGTAGTGCATCGATGTGAGTTGAAATGCCATCATTCGCCATGTCGTACCATTGTTTAGCTGATATGAGTGGACCTGTGACGTGATGTTTGAGGCTAACGTAACCATGCACAAAGGCCCAAAGCTCTAATGCTGTTTGTTGCCTTTCTATCCAATCGGCATTTTCCGGTAGTATAATTGACGTATGTTGAACCAAGCGTTTGTATGCTCTATGAGCACTCGCTTTTGCCTCTTCAGAAGGTTTATATTGATTGTCGTTTTCACCAAAAATAAGGCGATAATGCCCTTCGTAATCTTGTGCAATTTGCAAATAGCCCGCGATACCTTTTAGTAAAATCTGTTTCGGCCCTAAGTCACTTTTATCAAACTCCATGGTGTTATACACCATTTCATAACCCTCAATATATAGCGCGTCGAGAATACCTTGCTTGCCTTTAAAGTGGCTATAAATACCAATCGTTGAAACCTTGGCTTGTTCTGCAATAGCGCGAACACTTAGCGCAGCCACGCCTCCTTCAGCGAATAGAGTTGAAGCGGCATTTAATATCCGACGTTTAGCTTGCTCTCTAACGCCCTTAGTCTTTATTGAAGGTTCATTTTGGTCACATGTAGTTGTACTTTCCACTACGTTCTTTTTTACAACGAGATTTTTTACCACAGAAATTTGCACCTCTGACTTTTGGCCACAGTGTATGGCTAATAGGGTTGTTTACATTTCGTTGACAAATATAACAGTGTTATGTTTAACTGCCAAGAGCTTAAATTCACAGAGTATGGAATAGATGCAAAGCGTGCAGGGTGCAAAAACAAGTGCAATACAAAGTACAAATGAAAACGCAACAGAACTTGAAACGGACTATTTAATCGTCGGTAGCGGTGCGGTAGGAATGGCATTTGCTGATACGCTGCTGACTGAAACCGATGCTAATATCATCATTGTAGACAAACACCATAAACCGGGCGGTCACTGGAACGTGGCCTATCCTTTTGTGACTTTGCATCAACCGTCTGCATTCTATGGTGTGAGCTCTCGTGAGTTGAGTAAAGGTTATAAAGACCAAGTAGGTTGGAATAAAGGTCTGAATGAATTGGCAACAGGTGCGGAAGTGAGTGCCTACTTCGATGACGTCATGCGTGAACAATTTTTACCAACAGGTCGAGTCCAGTATTTCCCAATGTGTGACTATCAAGGTAATGGTGAATTCGAAAACACCTTAACTGGACAACGTTACAAAGCAAAGCCAAACAAGAAAACGGTCGACTGTACTTACCTTAAAACGACCGTGCCATCCACCCACACGCCGAATTTTGACCTTGCATCGGGCGTGCAATTTATGCCTTTGAATGACTTGCCCAAGGTGACTTCAGCGCCAAGTGCCTATGTCATTGTCGGTGGCGGAAAAACTGGCATCGATGCCGTCTTATTTTTACTCGAAAAGCATGTCGATCCAGATCGCATTACTTGGATTATGCCTCGAGATGCTTGGCTACTTGACCGAGAAAATACTCAGCCAACAGAGGAGTTTTTTGGCAGTTCGATAGGTGCCCAAGCTAGTCAGATGGAAGCGATTGCAGAATCTACCTCGATAAATGATATGTTTGAACGCCTTGAAAGAGCCGGTGTGTTTATGCGTTTGGATACGAACGTTTGGCCAAAAATGTTCCATGGTGCAACGGTCAGTAAGATGGAGCTAGAGCAATTGCGACGAGTGACAAACGTTGTTCGTATGGGTAGGGTGACATCTATAGAACTTGACAAAATCGTACTGCAAGAAGGTGAAATACCCACAAGTACACGCCACATTCATGTCGATTGCTCAGCCAGTGCAATATCAAATTTAACAATGAAACCAATCTTTGAAGATGGCTTAATTACCCCGCAAACAGTGCGCTCCTATCAACCTGTTTTCAGTGCTGCGTTCATTGCACATGTAGAAGCGAATTATCCTAACGACCAGATTAAAAATAAAATCTGCAATGTCGTGCCATTGCCAAATACCGATCTTGATTGGCTAAGGCTAACGGCTGCGTTTATGCTGAACCAACATATTTGGGGCCAGGATCCAGAGCTGCGAGAGTGGTTGTTGAATAATCGTTTAGATGGCTTTAGTCAGTTGGTTCGCAATGTCAAAGAAGATGAAATTGAAAAGAGAATGATATTAAAACGCTTAAAAGAGAATGCTCAACCGGCAATGGCGAAGTTGCAAGCTTACTTAGCAGAAATAAGCTAAATCATTAGCAATTCATTGATCGACAGAAAACACAAAAGAACAACAAGCTAAGGATTACCCGAATGATGGAATTACAAATTAGCCGCAAGAACTACAACAAAGTTCGCCTTGTACAAAGCCATACACATGAAAAGCCATTAAAAGATGGTGAAGTTTTGGTAAAGGTAGACAGCTTCGCCCTTACTGCCAACAACATCACCTATGCTGTCGTTGGCGATAAGCTCGGATACTGGCAGTTCTTTCCGCCACAACTAGGGCCTGATGAAGTGGGTCATAATGAAGCTAATGAGCATTGGGGTATACTACCTGTATGGGGGTTTGCTGATGTCGTTAAATCAAATAACCCAGAGGTTCCTGAAGGTGAGCGTTTATTTGGTTATTTTCCACCATCGAGTCACTTGATTATGCACCCGAGCGGTGTGAGTGAGTCTAGTTGGATTGATGCTAGTGAGCACCGTGCGGCCTTGCCAGTGGGTTATAATATTTATCGAAAAGTGATGTCGGAGCCTAATTATCAAAAATCAGGTGAAGCCTATCGGATGTTGCTTTACCCGCTGCATGTCACCGCGTTTGCTTTACATCACTATTTCACTAGCCATGACTGGTTTGGTGCTCAACAAGTTGTGATTACTAGCGCCTCAAGCAAAACGAGTACAGGTTTAGCTTATGGCATCAATAATGATCCTAAAGCGCCTAAACAGATTGGTTTAACCTCACTGAAAAACAAAGAGATGGTTGATAACTTGGCTGTTTACGATAAAACACTTGCTTATGATGAGTTAGACAGTATCGATGCAAGTATTCCGTCGCTTATCGTTGATATGTCTGGCAATGGCACTTTGTTAAGCGAACTGCACAAGCATCTGGGCGATAATATGAAGTTTTGTTCAAATGTTGGTGCTACACATTGGGAGGACATGAACCCAGGGCCTCACTTCATAGCCCTGAGAAGTGAAATGTTCTTCGCGCCAAGTACCTTACAGAAAATTATTAAAGAAAGCGGTATGGATGGATTTGAAAAGCAAAGTGCTGCCTATTTAAAACACTCAATTGCACAGAGCACCAAGTGGTTAAAAGTGACTGACTTGCAAGGTTTGAAGGCGATGAGCGATGTTTTTGATGATGTCTGCAATGGTAAGGTTTCTCCAGAACTTGGATTGATTATTCATCTGTAAGTCATTACTCTAGCGCTAGGGTTTATTGGGCAGTAGTGCCTCACACAGAGAATGACTTTGGAAGAAACTAGTCAAGAAGATGTGCTTGCTTCGAGCACTGGCGAAAAGCTGAAAATTGTGGTGTTGGGCGCAGGTAGTATCGGGTGCTATTTGGGTGCGTGCTTAATAGGTCAGGGTGCTAACGTTACCTTGATTGGCAGAGAACGCATTCAAGCACAAATATCAGAAAACGGCCTCCGAGCAAGCGACTACAAAGGTCGTGACTTACTTATTCCTGCCAAAGAAGTAAAATTTACTACTTCGAACTCAGTCATGCACAATGCCGATGTGGTTCTATTGTGCGTAAAAAGTGGTGACACTCAAAGTGCCGCGCAACTGATATTCAAGCACGCGAACCCAAAAGCTATTGTTGTTAGTTTTCAAAACGGCGTTCGAAATGGCGTATTGTTGGAACAGTACCTACCTACATTCACAGTGCTACGTGGCATGGTGCCTTTCAACGTTCTTTCTAAAGGGAAGGGCCATTTTCACTGCGGTACAGAAGGTAATTTAGCCATTGAAGACCCGGATAAAGTGAGTAAAGAATTAGTCTCTTTATTTGATAAAGCGGCGTTACCCGCCACAGTGTATGATGATATTACTAACGTGCAGTGGGGAAAGTTACTGATAAACCTCAATAATTCGGTCAATGCACTATCTGGTGTGCCTTTGCTGGAACAGTTGGGCAATCCAGCTTATCGAAAAGTGATGGCGCTTGTTCTCCGAGAGGCCTTAGATGCCATGCAAGCGGCGGGAATTGAGCCTGCACGCACTGGCAAAGTTATCCCTAAATACATGCCATTTATTATGTCTTTGCCTAACTTTCTGTTTAATATGGTGGCGAGTGCAACGCTAAAGATTGACCCAGAAGCACGTTCTTCAATGTATGAGGATTTAACCTTGGGCCGAAAAACAGAAATCGATTATTTGAACGGTGAAATTGTTGCACTTGCTAAAAAGCAGGGGGTACCGGTACCGGTAAACTCACGGATTGTTGGTTTAATTAAAAAGGCTGAAGAAGATTCGAAAGGCTCGCCCATGCTCAGCCCCGAAGAAATTATGCAGACCAACGATTAGCTTTGTGGTCTGCACACTAACTCATTGTAGGTTGACCCAATTTAGCTCCAACTGCTCATCTTCGACAACAGCATAGATCGACTGGCCAGTAATGGTGAGCGTGATATCCATTGTGCGGCTAGCCAAACCGCTTAGGGCCTTAATTTCATCCCAGTCGAATTGAAAAACCGAAATCGGTAGGGTTGAAAGTTGTGCTTGAGTTTGTTTCCACCAGACATCAGATTTTGAATTAAAGGTATAAACTACGGTTTTTTTAGCGAGTCTACAGGCTTTTTTCATGCGCTCGAAGCTTGGCTCACCCACATCAAGCCATAGATGTAATTGATCGTCTAAGCCTTTCAACCAGATATCAGGTTCATCAACCGAGCTTAAGCCCTTTGTGAACGCCATGAGTTTATCTTTGTCATCCGCCGCATGAATACAAAAGGCCATTAGCCTAGCCATCATTCGCTCAAGGGTTTCTGAAGGATGTTGTGCGACCGTCAATTGCAAAGAATCATAGTGGTCATTATTGAAATCAGACAAGGCAATTTTGAACTTGTAGATGGTTGGCTTTAAGGCCATAAGGGATAAACTCCGGTTAGCGAATAAGTGGCTGACGCCGCAGCGCAAGGGCGTGTATGATACCTAAATATACACAACTCAACACAACTAATGAGAGAACCGTGACACTAATGGCCAAAAATCTTGCCGGCTTGGGCGATACCAAAGCCCTGCTGAATGTTTATATAGCGAATATACCTACATTCGATTTTGGCGCAAAAGGGCAAAGTATGCATCCTCTGGAAGAAGGTGATATTTATGCTTGTGGACAGGCTTGTGGTAATGGATGGCGCAAAGTTTTCAATGTTTACGCCAAGCTAGTATATGCAGCGGCGTTACCTACTTTAGGAGCTAAGACATTCGATTCTTGGCAAGAATATCGTGACAAAAAACTACTGCAAGTGGGTAGTTCAACGAGTTTGCATTTTCGACCGCCAGCGCAAATAAGTGCTAAAAATGACCAACAAACTCAGCTCGACTCATCTTCTATTCACATCGTTATGGGCAGAACTTATGCGAAAACCCTGAATTTGGGGGACCAACTCGTGTGGCTAGATGAAGAATTTGCAATTAACAACGAGCGAGGGATCATTGTTTGTCCTTATTTTGATTACCGTCAGCTATCAAATATAAAGATTGTGAGATTGGTCGGATTGATTAAGGAAGTGCAAGATAGAATCACTACTCATAGCATGTAATATTGTCAGCTATTTATACATATTAAATTGGCTTGGTTTTAAATATCTGATTTTTCGGGATATTAAATTTGGCGCACTTTTTGCTATTATTTGTGATAGATGATCTAAAGATCGCATCCTACAAACTTAAGTTTAAAGTAGTATAAAAAAGGAAATTTTATGACTCGTTCGACACCATTAAAGTTAATTATCGCTAGTATAATTTTACTCATGAGCTCGCATCTGAAAGCAAGCCTAATTGTTACGCAAGGCAACCTAAGCTTGACGTGCAATGATAGTTCAATCACGAGTGTCGATGACGGTCAATATTTAGGGTGTACAGGTGCATTTAGTGGGAACGATTCAAATCTTCTTTCGGCAGTCATGGGTTATTTAGATGATTTCTCTACAGCATACTCACTGAATGGCGTTTGGTCTCATGATGGTGCTAATAAAAGTGATGGACCAGGTTATGGAATTTTCACATCAAACCCTGAGAGTGTATCTGGAACATTAGCCTTTGATGCGCCAGTGAACGGTATTTTCGCAGTTTCATTGAAAGCGTCTGACTCTTTTAGTTTGTTCTTCTTTGAAGCTAATTCTTCTGGTGTTTCTAGCTTTGATTTCACTACTGATGGTGCTGGAGTTAATAATAAAGGAAAAGCTCAAGATCTTTCACATGCCTCATTTTTCGCATTTACAAGTGATGTTAAAGAAGCTAGCTCTCCAAGTGGTTTTTCAATAATGTTATTTATTGCGTTGCTGTTTGGTTTCACCAGTCTAAGACAAAAGCTAAAGAAGCAATAATATAAAAGCTCTCAATTTGAATTATGTGCGTTTAAATGCTTGGAATTTACACGTGCATAAGCTACGCCACAGCCATTCAAGCGGGCCTTGATAGAAGCGCTTTATCCACCAAGCCGAAAAGGCCAGTTGCAGTGCACCAATAGATATTGCGTAAAGCACTAGTTCAAATCGATTCATATACCCTACTAAGCCTCCGGCATAACCATAAAAGATCAGTGCACAAATCGCTGATTGCATAATGTAATTAGTAAAGGCTAAACGACCGGCATAACTCAATAAAGTAAATGCTTTCTGACAAAACTGCAGTTTTATCAACATACAAATCAAACCAATATAGCCCAGCGTTGTTGCATAGCTTGAAATGAGTAACAACATATCACCCTGAAAAAAGAAGTCGCTGGCCGCGAAACTTGAACTGTAAAGATAGGAAAGAGCATAGATGGAGAGGCTATACCCTAAAGTAATGCCAACTGTGGCCATTACGATGTAAAACTTGAGACTCTTTTGTATTTGCAAAACACCTGTCTTAAATAAAATCATCCCTAGCAGCATGAGTGAACATATTTTGAATAGGCCTGCCATAGCAAAAGCTACTAGGATATCGTCTCCGGCTGTGAACGTTTCCGAGGTTTCTTTCCAACTGGTTTCACTCATCACTGATAAATAGCCGCCTCTTACGCCCTCCAAAAAGGTCGTAATTTGCTCTTGGGAAGGAAGATAGAAGTACTGAACCGATGCGTATTGAGGATCACTGAAGTCTATAAAATGTGCATCAGGCTGATATCCGAGCCAGCAGCTTAGCGATATCAATAAAATCCATATAATACTGAGTGTTAGAGTAGAGTAGTTACGTAACCAGAAAATCAAAATGCCAATGACAGCGTAGGTTGTTAGGATGTCCCCTTCCCAGAGAAAGTACATATGCAAAGCGCCAAAAACGAACAACCAAACTAAGCGCCTTACCATGAACCATGCGGGTGATTCATTATCGTTATATTTTGTAGCGAGCAGCACAATCGACGCACCAAACAGAATACTAAATATGCCATAAAATTTCTGATTTGCGGTAACTTGCAGAATACTAAACACGATATGATTTAAGGGCTGGTCACCATCATACGCATATGGATTTAGATAGGCTGCAAAGGGCATTGCAAAAGACGCAATATTTAATAAAGGCAGGCCCAAAAGAGCAAGGCCGCGCAGAATATCGAGGCTGTCATAGCGCATAAAAAAATCCGTCTATTGTATTCCATTAATGTGTACTGTTTGGCGCGTACCCTTTCAAAAAATCAGACAATCGCGTACTTACTTTTATCTTATTTTGTCGATGGCGGCACAAAATCTATCTTGCTACCTTATATCGGTAGTATTCTGTTAGCAAACGCTTTGGCTTTAGCAAAACGCCTGCTTGAGCGATCACCTAGCTTCACTAGCATTAAATAGCAGAATGGTACTAAGAATAGGCTTGTTAAAGTAGAGAACAATAGGCCACCAATAATCGCGACTGCCATGGTGTAGGTTTGATTATCGCTTGACGCAAACGTGAGCGGTACCATGCCAATAACAGTGGTAGCAACGGTCATAAATATTGGGCGTATCCGGCTCACACAAGCGTCTACAATAGGTTGGATTAAGCTTTCGGCATTCGCTTTCAACTTATTTATTTGGTCGATAAGCACGATCCCATTATTCACTACAATGCCCATTAGAATAAGCATTCCAATGCGGCCAGTATCTCCTAGCCCTAAACCAAGAGCGGCAAAGGTCCAAAACACGCCGATAAACGCTAGGCCAATCGAAGATAATATGGCGATAGGCATTAATAAAGACTCAAATAGTGCAGCCATGACGATAAAAATTAAGGCCAGTGCCAGCGCCATGTTAATCACCATGTCTGCAGCAGCTTCTTCATCTTGAGCAAATTGACGTCCTAACTGCCAATCATAGCCAGGAGGAAGCGCAATACCGCTCATCACTTTTCTAATTTCTTTGACCGCCTCCGCTCGACTTAGCTCAGCCAAGTTAATCGATATTTCCAAAGTAGTGCGACGGCCAACACGTTGTATTTGTTGCATAATCGGCTGTGTTTCAAAACTCACTATCTGCTGCAAGGTAATGACTCGCCCTTCGCCCTGTATAATAGGCAGGTCTTTAATACGCTCAATAGGTACGGCCTGTTCGGGGTGGTAAACAACTCGAATATCCACTTCGCCTATGGTGGGATCGCGGAACGATCTTAAATTACTCCCCCTTAAGGCTGTTGATATTTGCATTGCAATATCTTGAGTATTTAGGCCCAAGCGAGACACTTTTTCTCGGTCTATGCGTAGTACCAATTCCATATCTTGGTTTGTTTCATCAACGCCCACCTGGTCAAAACCTTCGACATTACTGAGTTGAAGAATAACGCCTTCGCTTAATTCTTTTAAACGCTCTGTTGAGTTTCCATTAAGCGATACTTTGATTGATTTTTCTTTTTGACTCGACCACTCAAACGATGGCTTGGCGATGGGCGTTTCAGGAAAGCCTTCTCTGATTTTTTCTTTTAAATCGTTGTAAGGTGTTGTGTAGCCCTCGACGAGTTTGACTCTGGACATTGCAAAGCCAGGAAATATTCGACTATTTACTTGAGTAAATTCGAACTCTTCTTGCTTGCTATACAAAAACGTCTCCATCTCATCTACTAAGGCGCTAACGTCGCCTAGTCTTTGCTGACCTTGAATATGGTAGACCACAATTATCTCTGTCTCGCCTCGGCCTTGTTCACCATTTGAATCCACCAATTGTTTGGTAAACAAGCCACTTAAGATTAATAAGAAAATAACCATACCGGTTGTTTTTGGGCGACGTAATATTTTCTCTAGGCTTGGCCGATACCACTTATCTAAACGTCCTTGCGTCACAACATTCGACATTGCGTTTGCTTTCACTCGGCTAAGCATAAGAGGGATAACTGTTTTTGAAATGAGTAGTGAAGCGAATAGGGGTAAACAAATAGCTGCCGCAACTTGCTCAATCAAAATAGTAATAAAGTTCTTTTCGCCCATTAGCAGAGGCATGAATACGATGGTTGTGGTAAGAGTGCCGCAGATAATCGCGATACTCACGTTATCTACGCCTTTCAATACCTTTTCCACAGCGCCCAGAGACTTATCTTTCTGCTGCAGTATGCTTTCGCAAATAACCACTGAGTTATCAATCAGCAAGCCCACAGCAATGAATAAGCCTGCGAGTGATAGCATGTTTAAGCTGTAGCCTAAAAAGTACATCCCAGCTAGTGCAAAGCTCAATGAGATGGGTACGGAGGCAACAACAACGAGTGTTATCTGTAAATTTCTTAGGAAGAAATACAACACAACAAATGACAGTAAAATCCCTAGCCCTCCGGCCTTTAAGAGGTCACCTAGTGATTCCTGAATCTCCTGGCCTGAGTTGCCTTCTATGTCTATACGAATATCACTAAAGTCATCATCTTCGCGCAGTAGCTCAACAAGGCCGACAATGTTGTCTGTTACATCTATAACATTGGCATCAGATTCTTTGAAAATCTCTACACCAATCGATTTCTTACGGTCGGTTCTGATTTCGCTATTGCGTGGTGGAGTAACAAGGTTGACTGTAGCAACGTCGCGTAGTTTTACACCCGATTTAACCTGAAAGTCTCGAATATCGTTAATGCTTTTATATTCGCCACTTGGCGATATGCGAAATTTACGTTCACCATTTAGAATTGAGCCCGACTTAACTAAAAAGTTGCTAGCCCGCAAATCACTCAGGAGCTGCCTCTGATTAACGCGGTTCATTGACAACGCGGTGCTATCGAGTTGAATTTCAATGAAGGGCTGGATAACGCCGCGCATCTCGACTTGGCCGACACCTTCGATGCGCTCTATCGGTTGTTTTAGGGTTCGATTTAAAAAATCATAGGACTGAGAAAGATTTTTGTCGCCCGACAAAACAAGGCTAACAACAGGTAAGTCTTGTGTGGAGAATTTTTGTACGTACACTCTTTGCACGTCGTCTGGAAGAAGGTTGCGCACCATATCAACCTTTTCGCGTACATCCATAATGCGGCTATCTAAGTCGGCGTCTAATTCCATGATAACCTGGATTGAGGCACCATTGGCGCGGCTCGTTGAGCGTAATTCCGTGATCCCACCCAGAGTTGCTACGGCTTCTTCAATAGGTCGGGTGATGAGCCTTTCAACTTCATCTGGTGAAGCTCCGCTGTAAGGTACGTTAATAAAAGCAACAGGGATGTTTAGTGCAGGCCAACTCTCTTGTGGTAACAATTTGCTCGAAATTAAGCCGGTCATGAAGAGTGATAAAATCACCATACCTGTGGTAACCGGGCGCTTTATAGCTAGCGCGGTAAGCCATACCGTTGCAGGTAAGCTGAATAGTGATTGCTTAATGCGCTTTGCGCTTTGTTTCGGCGAGTTGCTGTGAGTGTCGCCGCTATCATTTTTCATAGCTTTGCCTCCTCAAGATTATTCTCGTCTTCACCCTCATTAGCAATTTCTTCTTCAGTTTCATAACGTTTTCTATCGAAAACGCTATACAAGACAGGTATCACAATAAGTGTGAGTAAAGTTGCAATCAACAAACCACTCATTACGGTGATGGCGAGTGGTGCTCTGAGTTCTGCGCCTTCGCCGCTGCTAAAGGCTAGGGGGGTTAAACCCAAAATAGTGGTCATGGAGGTCATAATAATAGGTCGAAAACGCGAGCTACTCGCTGCGATAACAGCATCTATCTTTGAATGTCCTAAATGCCTTAGTTGGTTAATGCGATCAACCAATACAATCGCATTGTTAACCACAATGCCGGTTAGCATGATGACGCCGATGAGCACGATAACACTGATATTTGTAGAGCTTAGGTACAGACCCAATACTGAGCCCAGTACAGCCAATGGAATGGAGAATAAAATGATGAAAGGATTGAGAAGTGACTCAAATTGCGATGCCATCACTAAATAAACTAAAAAGACAGCTAAACCAAGTGCCATCATTAAGGATGAAAAGGAACTTTCCATTTCTTCATTTTGACCCGCAACGGTTGCCTTGATGCTTGACGGCAAATAGAGCGTGTCGATGATGCGCTGCGCTTTTTCCGCCGCTTGTGCTAGATCACCATAAGCCAGAGAAGATGACACGATCGCGACACGACTTTGGTCAATGCGATTTATTTCATTAGGGCCAACGCTTTCAATAATATCAGCGACAGACGACAAGGGAAGTGATTTGTCTTGGTCAGAGTTAACCGTAAGCTGTCTGATTGCTTGCGCTGAATTTCGAGCACTCTCGTCTGCTCTTACTAGAATATCGACTTGCCTGTCTTGCAGGTTGTACTTGCTAGCTACCGAGCCAGCTACTTTCGTGACTAATTGGTTGGCAATGTCAGAGCCTCGAAGCTCTAAGCTAGCGAGTCGTTCATTGTCGAATTCAATTTTCAATTCAGGTTGACCGGCTCTTAAGCTGTTGTTGAGATCAATGAACTGCTCATCTGCTGACATTATTTGTAATAAGCGGTCGCTATAAAGTTTAAGTTCTTCAAGGTCAAAACCTGCAAGCACGATTTGCAAGGGTCTTTCTGTGGTAAACATGTCTGTTTGATTGATTTCTGCACTGACATCAGCCATTTGAATAACGCTTTCACGCACCATATCTTTAACAGCTTCTAAGTCTTTCGGGTTGTGCACTGCAATCAACAATTGTCCCCAGTTTTCGCCGCCCTTGCTTGCAGAACTCATCATTAAACTGCCACTACCAGCCAAGGAGTACGAATGCTTAACTCTTTCGTCGTCAGCTACCTTTGCCGCGAGTTCAGAAAGCCGTGCATCGGTTACCGTTATTGGTGTGCCTTGGGTGAGAGTGAGCTCGATAGTAAATTCAGACTTTTCAACTTCAGGTACTAATTCGACAGGTATTTTTGGCAGTAAACTCATGACGACAACAGCAAAGGCCACACTAATACCTATAACAACAAAGCGTTGGTTCAAACTCTTTTTTAAGAGGACGGCATAAACGCCCGCGAACCTTTCAAAAACAGCAGAAAAGGCTTTGTGTGCTGGAACGAAAACGAGTGACGCGATTTTCGCAAAAAGGTGCGCAATTAACATGAGGAGTTTGGTGATGAGCAGTGGTAGGTGACTGAAAACAACTTTAAATGGAAAGCTAATCACCTTTCCGAGTAGACCGAATATTCTTCTAAACAGGCCCTTAGGCTTTTGCGAAACCTTACTGGTGATCTGTTCATCAGCATTTGAATTTGCATCTTGCGGGCTATCCGATTGCGTAAGCTCAGCCCCTTTGTTATCGCTTCCAAATTGGCGAGAAGCAAGCATTGGAATAAGTGTTAAGGCCACAACCAGTGACGCTAATAAAGCAAAAGTAACGGTCATCGCTTGGTCACTAAATAATTGCCCAGCAAACCCTGTCACAAATGCTAAAGGAAAGAAAACCGCAAGTGTCGTTAATGTTGAAGCTGTGACTGCACCTGATACTTCATCAGTCCCTTTCACTGCGGCCTCAATAACACTCGCCCCTTTTTCTCTATAACGAGCGATATTCTCAAGCACTACAATAGCATTGTCTACGAGTAAGCCGACAGCCAAAGCAATCCCACCTAATGACATAATATTGAGGCTGATATCATTGGCGAACATCAAGTTAAAAGTGGCTACGATGGACACGGGTATTGCGAGCGAAATAATGACAGTATTAAAGAAATTCCCTAAAAATAGGTATAGCACTAGCATGGCTAACACACCGCCAACGATAGCTGCGCTTTTTACTTCATCAACTGCGTTGACAATGAACTCGGACTGGTCATAAATCACTGTAAACGAGAGCCCTTCGGGCAAGCTTTCTTCAAGCTCACTCAGTTTATCGTTAACCGCTTTAGCAACACCCACTGTATTAGCGTCGCCTTCTTTGTAAATAGCGAGCTCAATCGCTTCATTGTTATTGACGCGTGTGATGTCACTGCGTTCTTTTTCGCCATCAACAACTTGCGCAATATCTTTCAAATAAATAGTTTTGCCATCGGCTTGTTTGACTATCATGTTGCCTAGCTGCTCTAGTGAAACAAATTGATTGAGCGTACGAACCAAGTATTCTTGCTGGCCATCGTATACTCGACCGGCCGACATATTAATATTTTCGCTTTGAATTCTGGAAACGATACTTTGTGCGGTTATTCCACGTTGAGATGCTTTGTTCTGGTCAAACACAACTTGGATTTCTTGCTGCAAGCCTCCGCCAAGTTGAGCTGCTGCAACGCCCGAAATTGTTTCTATTTGACGCTTAATTTCTTGCTCAGCAAAAGTTCTGACATTCTTCAATGCACGTGGATCAGTGTTGGTGGTGGATAAGCCTAGTCGAATAATCGGATCTAAAGATGGGTTAAAGCGCAAAATCACTGGTTTTTGTACATCAAGCGGTAAAGCGATGATATCCAATTTCTCTCGGACATTTTGGGTTGCGAAGTTCATCGCGGTACCCCATTCAAACTCTATGACGACGTCTGATTGCCCGGCTTTTGAGATTGAATGAACCTTCCGAATACCTTTTACTACACCAACAGATTCTTCAATGGGTTTACTAATCAGTTGCTCTATTTCTGCTGGTGCCGCCCCTGGGTTCTCTGTACGAACGGTGAGAGTGGGATAAGATAAATCCGGTAATAACGACACTGCTAAGCGAGAAAAACCAACCATACCAAACAGCATCACCGCGAGCGTAAACATTGCTACGGTTACTGGTCGCTTTACAACCGTACTAACAATACTCATTTACATAATCCTTTAGAGTGACAAAAAGCGTGAACACTTAGTTAAGTTTATTTGATGAATCGGCTTGGCCAACTACTTTTACTTCTGTACCCACTTTAAGGCTTTGCTGGCCTACAGTAATTATTGGCGTGTCTGGATCTATAGGACTGAGTAACTCCACAAAACCATTTTCTTCATAACCGGTCTCAACAGTCAGCTTCTTCGCTTTATTGTCTTCAACAACGAATAAGCTTGTTTCTGTGTCGGTTACCAGTATTGCTTTTAGTGGAACAAGCTGCGCATTCTCTCGTTTATCCAATGTTAAGGATACGCGGGCAAACATGCCTGGTTTGAGCGTATAGTCATTGTTTTCTACATTTAAAGTGACTTTAAATGTACCAGAATCGGTGTCGATAATTGGCGATATTAAAGCGATTGACGCCGGAATGGCTTGTTGTGTTGAAGGGAATTGTAGAAAAGCCTGCTGGCCAATATGAATGTTATTAATTTCAGATTCCGGGAGGTATACCACGCCTTGAAGGGTCTCAAGTGCAACGATGCTAAACATAACGCCACCAGGGTTTGCTGTCATGTTGCCTTCTTTCACCATGCGTTCAGCAATGATGCCAGAAATTGGTGCTCTTACTTTCGTATCGCGGACCTGTATTTGAGCAACTTTCTGTTGATTGCGTCGACTTTTTACTGCAAATTCCAGTTTTTCAAAGTCTTTCGCAGCCACTAATTGACGTCCATTTACTGGTTTACTGCGATTAAATTCAGCAATCGCTGACTCTAAATCAATAGTTGCACGCTCTAGCTCCAGCAAATAGTTTTCAGAATCGATTTCTGCTAATACATCGCCTTTGTTCACCAACATACCTTCTTCAACTAAGATTTTTTCAATCATGCCAGAGACTTTGTTGGTCACTTTACTCTCTGCTCTTGCTTCAAGAACAGCCGTTGTATTGTAGGTGTTTGAAATAGCGCCGATTTTAACTTTCGTTGCTTCAACCGGAACGCGATAGATAGGCTCTTCTTTATTTTTGTCTTGTTCTTTTTCGGCTTGCTCGCCAGAGCACCCAGTGATTAAAGTGCTTAGAGCAATCAGAGTTATCAAAGTGAATTTTTTATTGAAGCGCATAACGGTCCGTCGGGTATGATTTTTCTACATTTTACCCTTAAAGCTCAAACAGTTATATTTATGCGCTATCTTGAATTGTAACGAGATATGAATTCTTTTATTTTAAGCATAACCATAGTGCTTATTTCACGTTGTTTTTCTATTTCCAACCTAGTTTTTCTTCGAAGTCTTGATCAAGCTTTTTAGCAAAATCCTTTGCATGAATAGCAACTTCTGCCAGTCGTTTGTCTTCTTCACTCACGGGCTCATAATGTGGCACTTCAACGGGAAAACCAGCCTCATCGACAGCCATGAAAGTGATAAAGCAACGGTTAGTTACCGACACTTTTTCTTGCTTCGGATCGCTTGCACGCACAACGACATAGATGTGCATGCTGGTTTTGCCAGTATGGACTATTCGAGCATCAACACTCACCATTTGCCCTACTAAAATGGGGCGAATAAAACGTATAGCATTCGCCGATACTGTAACGCAGTAGCGTTTACTCCACTGGGCGGCGCATGCGTAGGACGCTTGATCAATCCACTTCATGACCATTCCACCGTGGACCTTTCCACCAAAATTTACGTCAGTAGGCTCTGCTAAAAAACGGAACTCGGTTTGGTTACTTTTGCTCATGCTAGCTTGTACCCCTGTACGCATTTTTTTGTTGCTGACTTTTTAGGCTTAAAATGGCTATAGACCTTAACGCTTAGGTTAAGGTCACAAACTCTTCGCCACTGGTTGGGTGAATTGCCACACAAGCGTCAAAATCAGCTTTCGTGGCACCCATTTTAATCGCTACGCCAAAGCCTTGAAGGATTTCATCCATACCAAAACCGATACCATGTAAGCCAACTACTTTTTCGTCATTACCCGCACAAACTAACTTCATCTTCGTGGCTTGACGATGCGAAGTGACTGCCGTGTACATTGCCGCAAAACTTGAATTGTAGACCTTAATATTGCCTGCACCGTATTTTTCGATGGCTTCTTTTTCAGTCAATCCCATGGTGCCGATTGCTGGGTGACTAAATACCACAGTTGGTATTAGGTCATAGTCCATGTGTGCGTCAGTTTTAAAATTGAATAGGCGTTCACTTAATAAGCGGCCAGCTTTTACTGCTACTGGTGTTAAGTCGACCTTTCCTATGTTATCGCCGACCGCGTAAATGCCGTCAGCGGTGGTATTTTGAAACTTGTCTACTTTAATATAGCCACGCTGGTCTAGTTCGACATTGGTGTTTTGAATATCTATTTTATCGTTAGCAGGTTCACGGCCGATCGCCCATACGAGGGCATCACAATCGATATGCCAGCCAGTGTTTAGATTCACTTTCAGAGAGCCATCGTCTTGCTTCTCTATTGATGTTACTTCGGTATGAGGGTGGAGTTTCGGACCGTCTTCCGCCATAATTTCAACCAATGTATCAGACAGCATATCATCAAAGTTACGCAATGGTTTCTCGCGACGTACCAGTAGGTGTGTCTCAGAACCCAATGAATGCATGACGCCAGCTAACTCAACGCCAATGTAACCAGCTCCCACTACCACAACCCTTTTGGGCTGACTTGCAAGATCGAAGAACTCGTCTGAATTAATACCTAAATCTGCACCGGGAATGGGTGGTTTGATTGGGCGTCCGCCAGTCGCAATGGTGATGTGGTCAGCGGTGTATATCTCGCCATCTACATCAATCGTTTTGTTGTCAATGAATTTGGCAAATCCCTTAATGAGGCTGACGCCGTTGTTGCCTAGCACGCGATCGTATGATTGATGAATTCGATCAATATATGCACTTCGACTTTCTACTAACTTTTCCCAGCTAAAGCTATTTACGGTAACGTCAAAGCCATAATCTGGACTGTATTTATGAATTGCTTCTGCTACTTGAGCCCCAAACCACATTGCTTTTTTGGGGACACACCCTACATTCACACAAGTGCCGCCAATGTCTTTTGCTTCAATAATAGCCGCTTTTTTGCCGTAGCGAGATGCTCTGTTTGCTGATGCGATCCCGCCACTGCCGCCGCCGATGCAAATGTAGTCAAAGTGTTTCATAGTACTCCTAAAATTCGGATAAATGAGTTCTTACGTAGAACTGAATTAGTATAAATATGCCTACTGGACCGTAATTATCAAGTTTTCCTTCAAAAAACTTTGATTAAGCATTGTGATCTTCTTACTTATACCCACCTATAATAGATAAAGTTTGCCACGTATTTTGTGGCTGAATAAATAATAAAGAGACTACCACATGACCGCACTTTCTCAGGTTGATCACCTGCCAAAATTTTCAGAAATTCAAACGCAAGATATCGTACCAGACATTAAAAAAGCGATTGCCGATTGCAAGCTTGTTATCGATGAAGTTGTGGCTGCTGGCATAGCAACATATGCTGAAGTGGTCGAGAGAATTGAACATAGCGACGACGTTCTAAGTAAAATGTGGTCGCCTATTGGTCATATGAATTCGGTCGTTAGTAGTGATGCTTTGCGTGAAGCGCATGATGCTTGTTTGCCTTTTTTATCGGAATACGGCACTTGGGTTGGCCAACATCAGGGCTTGTTTGCCTTATATCAGAAGCTAAAGCAAAGTGACGAATTTTCCGGCTTGAATGAGGCTCAACAAAAGGTTGTCAATAATGCGATTCGTGATTTCACGCTGTCAGGCGTTGCTTTGCCAGATGATAAGAAAAAACGATATGCTGAGATCAAAAGTAAGCTATCTGAGCTGTCTTCTCGTTTTGGTAATAATGTCATGGATGCGACAATGGCTTGGACCAAATTGGTTGAAGATGAGACACAACTTGCAGGCCTACCAGATTCAGCAAAGGCAGCGGCAAAGCAGGCTGCAGTAGGCAAAGAGCAACAAGGCTGGTTGTTTACCCTCGATATTCCGAGCTACTTACCCGTCATGTTGTATGCGGATAATGAAGCGTTACGTGAAGAAATGTACAAAGCATACAGCACCAAAGCATCAGACCAAGGACCCAATGCAGGGGAGTTCGATAACGCAGCCACAATTGATGAAATATTACGATTGAAGCAAGAACTCGCGGCTATCTTAGGTTTTGAAAATTATGCTGAACTGTCATTGGCAACAAAAATGGCAGAGTCGACTCAGCAAGTGACCGACTTTTTAGAAGACCTCGCAGCTAAATCAAAGCCACAGGCACAAAGTGAGTTACAGGAAATCGTTGAGTTTGCTAGTACTAACTATCAAAAGTCTGACCTAAAGCCATGGGATTACACCTATTACGGAGAAAAACTCAAACAAGAAAAGTATTCAATATCGGATGAGGAGTTACGTCCGTACTTTCCTGAAGGTAGAGTGGTGAAGGGCTTATTTGAAGTTGTTTCTCGTTTGTATAACATGCGCATTGAAGCTGTAGAAGACGTCGATGTGTGGCACAAAGACGTTAGCTTTTACGAAATCTACGATGTGAATAATACCTTGCGTGGTTCATTCTATTTAGACTTGTATGCTCGTGAGAAAAAGCGTGGCGGCGCATGGATGGATGAGTGTCGTGTGCGCAGACGTTTGCCAGATGGTTCGTTGCAACTACCCGTAGCTTATCTCACATGTAATTTTAATGGTCCTGTTGATGGTAAACCCGCTCTCTTCACTCATGACGAAGTCGTTACTTTATTCCACGAGTTTGGTCACGGTATCCACCATATGCTAACCCAAATTGAAGCTGGTGGTGTTTCCGGAATCAATGGCGTGGCTTGGGATGCAGTTGAGCTTCCTAGTCAATTCTTAGAGAATTGGTGTTGGCAGCCAGAAGCTTTGAGTTTTATCTCAGGACACTATGAGACCGGGGACGCCTTACCCAATGACCTACTTGATAAAATGTTAGCGGCGAAGAATTATCAATCAGCAATGCAAATGGTACGTCAGCTTGAATTCAGTCTGTTTGATTTCCGTTTGCACCAAGGCAAGGAGCCAAATAAGTCAGTACAGCAAGTACTAGACGATGTAAGACGGGAAGTTGCTGTCGTTATTCCACCTTCATTCAATAAGTTCCAGAATAGTTTTGGTCATATTTTTGCGGGCGGATACGCGGCTGGATATTACAGCTACAAATGGGCGGAAGTGCTCTCTGCTGATGCATTTGGTCGTTTTGAAGAAGAGGGGATTTTCAACCAGCAAACGGGGAATGATTTCTTATCGAATATACTGGAAATGGGTGGTAGCAAAGAACCCATGGAATTATTCGTTGCATTTCGCGGCCGTGAACCAAAGGTCGATGCTCTGCTGCGCCATTCAGGTATTGCTGCATGAGTAAGGCAAAACACAGCGATATTTCGGTATCAGCGGAAGCGTTTGCAAGTCTGTACGACCGGGTCTGTAAACGCAAAGTCAGTGAAGCGATGGTACAGGAACTGATTTCAAAGCCCGCATCAGATAAAGAGATCCTTTCAATTTCAGATGATCGTTTTTTGGCCGAGTTTACCAAAAAGGTCTTCCAATCTGGTTTTGTTTGGCGGGTTGTGAGACAGAAATGGCCTGACTTTGAAGAGGTATTTTTTGGCTTCGATATAGACAAAATATTATTGATGCCAGATGAAATGCTGGAACAGAAAGCCTCGAATCCAGCTATTATCCGCAATTTCAATAAGGTGAAAACGATACGTGAAAATGCCTTAATGATAGATGATGTGCGTCGTCAGCACGGAAGTTTTGCAAAATTCGTGGCTAGTTGGCCGAAGGATGATGTTGTGGGCTTGTGGGAGTTTTTGAAGAAAAACGGCGCACGATTAGGCGGCAATACAGGACCTTATGCGCTGCGAATGCTTGGTATCGATACGTTTTTACTCAGCCGAGACGTTGAAGCCTATTTTGTTGAACACGGCTTAATTACCGGATCTGTGCGCTCAAAGCGCAGCCTGAAAACCATCCAAGACACCTTTTTGACTTGGCAACAGGAAAGTGGATTATCATTTCAAGAGCTCAGTCAAATTGTGTCGTACAGTTGTGGCGATAATTATGTAGGTATGGCAAATTAGCAAATAGAACGTCAATCGTAACTTATTTGCTTAAAAGGATTTAGTATCGGTGAAACGCGGGAATAAAGAAGTTAATCAGCAAGAACACGATCAGCAAGAACACGATCAGCAAGAAACAAATCAGCACTTGCAATTAACCTGTGTTGCCTTAACTAAATCCTATCAAAATACACTTGTATTTCGTCAACTAAACGTAGTTTTTGAAGCTCAAAATAATCTGTTAGTAGGTAGAAATGGAAGTGGTAAATCTACTCTCTTACGAATTATAGCGGGTTTAGAGCAAGCAAATTCAGGCTCATTAAATTGGACTCTAAAACAGGCGCCGCGTGTCGCGCTTGCCAGCGAATCCGTGCTACCCCCCGATGTCTTTACCGCCAACGAAGTTTTCGATTTACTGCTGCGCTATCAAAACTTCAATACGCAAAAGCAAGGCGAGTTAGTCGCTGCGCTTGGCTTTGAAGCATTTCTTAATCGACGTATTGATGAACTTTCTTCAGGCTCACTTAAAAAGCTTTTGCTTATCTGTGCCATTGCGCAGCAAAGTGATGTCTTACTGCTGGATGAACCCTTTGCTAACTTAGATGAGCAGAGTAAATCGGTGGTCAAAAAGGTTGTTTCAGAAGATTCTCGCTTCAAGATCATTGTCGACCATCACCAATTGCTTGAAGGTTTGCAGGTGGTTCATCTCGATGCAAACAACACCTCATCGCCTTCATGATTAGCGCCACCAAAATTCCTAGCTTTAACGCGTTAATGACGCGAAAGACAAAACGCTTTATTCAGAATAATCGCCAGTTGTACCGTTTTTTTATCGGCTTTATGTTTTTTATGGGTCCGATAGCGGGGGCTGCTATGTTGTTTTTTGCTCCCCTACTTGGATATCTGTTTGTCACTGCTGAGGGTTTTTGGGTCCACTTGGGCTTGAGTGCAATTATTGCGGCCTTCAGTTTGATCCTAGTGCAGTTCTATTTTATTTACTGGCAGAGCAGCGAACTTCAGTTTTTACATTTAAATATGAATCAGAAAGCCGCTTTTTTAGCGCACCTGAAAGCCCTTATACAACGCTCATTGATCTTCCACTTTATGATACTTGCAGCGTTTTATCGCATTGACGTTGACCTGAAATCTGCGCTCTTTGTTGTTCTCGCGTATAGCATATTTATCGCTATGTTTTACTGGCGTTATCGAACTTATCTAGGCAATCAGAACCGGTTTCAAGAGACGCTAAGTGCTTATGTATTTATGTTCGCTCAGAAAATCCGCTTTGTAAGAATTAAAATTGTTTTATTGTTAATGAGCTCTGGTGGATGGTTACGATTACTGCTGGTTTTTGGCACCTATGCTCTGTTGTTTAAATTGGCGAATAGTCGTATTGCTTGGGAATATTCAATCGGAATTGGTCTGGCGTTATTATTGCTGAATCTCTTCTTCGTTCGGCAAACGTTCAAACTTATTCTATCGAATATTCAGCGGACCGAAATGTTTTGGCTCACCTTAGGGCCTGCAGTTCTGGCATCTTTATATTTAAAAGCGAAGATATTCAGCATAGCATTGGCAGTCATCAACCTTCTTATTATTGTTGTAGCAACTTCCGCATAAGCTAAGAGACCATCAATAGTTTACGATGTCAGCTGATTAATCAACGACTTACTACGTGTATTTATGCGCGTTTTTAGCTACACTAAAGCGATACAAAATTCAGAATTTTCACTTTCTAAAAAGATTGCAGATACCATGGTCGTTAACGATAAAGATACAGGCGCTTCGAGCGCAGAAAGCAGCGATAACTTGCTTGATCAGCTCGATCAAATAAGTGCAGAAGCTGACAAGCCAAGTGAAATAGCTAGCAGCAGCGAGGGCGAGCAAACGCATTTTGGGTTCAAGCAGGTCGATAAGCAGCAAAAAGAATCCATGGTTGCTGATGTTTTTCATTCTGTTGCAGCAAAGTATGATGTGATGAATGACCTGATGTCCCTTGGTATCCATCGTTTATGGAAACGTTACACTATCGACAGTAGTGGTATTCGACCAGGTCAAAAGGTCTTAGATTTAGCCGGTGGAACTGGCGATCTTGCTGCGAAGTTTAGTCGCATTGTGGGTGAAACAGGGCAGGTGACCCTGGCCGATATCAATCATTCTATGTTGATGGTGGGAAAAGAGAAGCTCACTAACATGGGCATTTTGTCGAACTTAAATTATGTTCAAGCGAATGCTGAGGCACTACCTTTTCCAGACAATCACTTCGACCTTGTTACGATGGCCTTTGGTTTGCGTAACGTCACCGAAAAATCGAATGCGTTGGCATCTATTTTTCGAGTGCTTAAACCTGGTGGGCGTTTGTTGGTCCTTGAGTTCTCAAAACCAACAAGTGAAGCATTAAGTAAAATATACGACACTTATTCATTTCACCTTTTGCCTAAGATGGGAAAACTAGTTGCCAATGACAGTGAAAGTTATCAGTATCTGGCCGAATCCATTCGCATGCACCCCGACCAAGAAACGCTTGAAAATATGATGAAAGAAGTCGGTTTTGAACAAACCAGCTACACCAACCTTACAGGCGGCATCGTAGCCTTACATCGTGGCTTTAAATTTTAGATGTATCAAGCACAGCTAGTGACAAGCGCCATTGAGTTTGGCATCAACAAACTACTTTCGTTCGATGATGAAAGCGGATTACTGCTTCAGCCATTGATCGGCAAAGAGTGCACCATACAACTGCACGAACTGCCATTCCCGCTGATTTTTCATTTTTATGATAATGACGGGAAAAAAGGGGTCAGTGTTTCTTCTTCAGTCGCCCAGTCAAAACAAGCTGAAGGTGATCAAAAAAACGAGAAACTGACTAATGAACAATGTCGAATTTCATTGTCACTGTTCATCGTTAACGAGCTGAAAGACACTAGCAATATCACGCGTTTGATTCGAGAAGAAAAACTCGATTTTGATGGCAACCTTCAAATCGCACAAAATCTTAGCGCATTGTTTAACGGCATTAATATCGATATTGAAGAAATTTTGTCTCAGCATCTCGGCGACCTTGCTGCCTACCATGCTGTTCAAACAGCAAACTCATTAGGTCACTTTATTAAGCACAACCATAAATTAGCAATGAACGCGTTAAGTGATGCGCTACTAGATGAAAAGCGCCTTGCTATTCGTCCCATTATGGTTGAAAACTTTATTCAGGAAGTTTCTGAGCTGCGAGATGGTGTTGCCCGTGCAGAGGCTCGCCTGCAACGTTTGGAAAAGCAAATACTTATAACACGCTCAAAGCAGAACTAGTCAGAAGGAAAAGAATCTCAGTGCGAATCGGTCGGTTTTATCACATTGGTAAGGTTTTATTGGAGCACGGCCTAGACGAGCTGATCCCAAGTCGTTTTCGACCTTGGTATATGCGCTTTGCTCGTAGATGCTTATTCTGGCTACCGAATAAACATAAAAGTGAATCAGAAGGCCGTCGCCTGCGATTGGCACTAGAAACCTTAGGCCCGGTCTATATCAAATTTGGACAAATGCTGTCGACCCGTCGAGATTTACTGACACACGATATCGCAACTGAGCTAAGCATGCTGCAAGATAGCGTGCCTCCTTTTGACTCAGCACTTGCCGAAAAAACGATCATTGAAGCACTGGCGATACCTAGCCTGTCGGTTTTGTTCACTGATTTTGAAAGCAAACCACTTGCGTCTGCCTCTATTGCACAAGTACATACCGCCACCTTGAAAAGCGACAATAAACAAGTCGTTGTGAAGGTGCTTCGCCCTGGTATTAAACAGACCATCGAAGCAGATGTTGACTTATTAGAGAGCATCGCAGGTGTACTGCAGCGCTGGCTACCAGATGGCAAACGTTTACGCCCAATTGAGGTCGTTCGAGAGTATAAACGTACAATACTAGATGAACTCGATTTACTAAGAGAGGCCGCCAACGGTATTCAAATTAAGCGCGCGTTTGAGGGCTCGGAAGCTTTGTATGTTCCTCATTTTTATAGTGATCATTGTCGTAAAAATGTCATAGTCATGGAACGTGTATTTGGTATTCCAGTATCGGATGTTGATAGTCTTCGCGCTCAGAATACAAACATGAAATTACTCGCTGAGCGGGGTGTGGAAGTGTTTTTCACACAAGTTTTCAGAGACAGTTTCTTTCATGCAGACATGCACCCAGGTAACATTTTCGTGAGTCGCGAGCATCCTGAAAATCCGCTATATATTGGCATTGATTACGGCATTGTTGGTACCCTAAACAAAGAAGATAAGCGTTATTTAGCAGAAAACTTCATCGCGTTTTTTAATCGTGATTATCGTAAAGTAGCCGAGCTACATGCCGATTCGGGATGGGTACCGGCAGATACTAATATCGCCGACTTTGAAATGGCGATTCGAACAGTGTGCGAGCCAATATTCCAAAAGCCGCTCGAAGACATTAGCTTTGGCAATGTGCTGTTGCAACTGTTCAATACAGCAAGACGCTTCAATATGGTGGTCCAGCCGCAACTTGTGCTCCTGCAAAAAACCTTGTTGTACGTAGAAGGCTTGGGCCGTCAACTGTATCCGCAATTAGATCTTTGGCAAACAGCAAAACCTTTCTTAGAAAATTGGATGAAGGAGCAAGTAGGACCTAAGGCGATGTTTATGAAAGTAAAAGAAAATTTACCTTTCTGGACTGAGAAGTTGCCCGAAATGCCAGATCTATTGTATGACGGAATGAGGCAGTTAAAACGCATTCCAATAGAGCAGCAAAAGCACCACGAATTGCAAATCGAAGCCTTGAAAAGCACCCAGAAAGCACGCTTCTATAGTCATTTAGCAGCAGCGTTCTCGGTTATCGCTGTGCTGATGTATTTGTTTGAAAAGCCGGCTTGGTGGAGTATATCGATAGGCGTGATTGGTACCTGTTGCTGGCTAATGTCATGGCGCAAACTGTCTAAATAAATGCTTATCGATTGTTGTTGATATTTGGCAGGCTTAACAGTCCTTCCTTAGTGATATAAATTGGAAAGAGAATGCCAGCGACATCCATTTTTGCTTCCAATACATAATTTAGGTCAGTTTTTCTTTTTTGCAGAATATCAGTGGCTAATCTCACGCCATTGAACAAGCCCGCTTGCGCTTCGATAACAATGTCATCGCTGTCGTAAGCTTTCAATGTAGGTACTTGGTTAGTAACCCCAGAAAAAACATCATAACCCTCAACACTCGCGTTATAAGATAAACCATTCACGACAATGTCAAAGTTATTCGGATTACTTACGTTTAAACCAATTTGGAAACGTAAATTGGTACCAGTGATTGGCAGTACTTTAAATGATGTCACTGTGACGACAGGCTCGTCGATGTTCGGATTAAGCGTTGCACAGCTTGAGAGGAACAAAATTGCCAACAGTACCGCAAAACTCCTTTTTGTTGTGAACATTAAATTGATTCCTTTCTCTATATGACTGCAAATGGGCGTTGATAGTAACTTATGCTTTGTTTGTGCGCAATTTGCTTCCTTAAAATCATTTTGTACCCTATTGTTAAATCACACGTAAACTTATGACAAAGTAAAAATTGATAAAATCAAAGGACGCTTATGAAAACTAAAACACTTGCAGTATGCACAACTTTCGCAGTTACGCTTGGGGCAATGCCGCTTCAGGCTCAAGATAAACCAGTGCAAGCCACTGACTTAGTGGAGATATTTGAGAAGCTTGGGGGTAAGCATCCGGGTTTTCGAAAAGCACACGCAAAGGGCATGTGCGCAACCGGTACATTTACTCCTGTAGCTAACGATGAGTTTGCTGGTGCGGCTTTGCTCAATAGTGGCCAGTTGCCAGTTACCATGCGCTTTTCTCTTGGTGGTGCGAATCCAGCCAGTGATGAAAGAGCACCAGGTACACGAGGTTTGGGCGTGCAAATAAAACTACCTGACGGTCGACTACATTATTTTACAGGTAATAACTTCCCAGTTTTCGCGGGTAAAGACCCAGAAACATTTTTTGGTTTCCTGTCTACATTACTGCCGGATGAAAACGGCAAGTCTAACCCTGCAAAAACTATGGAATTTGTAAAGAATAATCCAAGTGTTCAAGCAAACGTGATGTGGAATAAAACAGCAAAAACACCTGCATCCTATGCAAATACGCAATTCTTTGGTCTACATACATTCTATTATGATAATGCAGATAAAGTTCGTACAAAATACCGCTGGGAAATTGTGCCGACGCTAGGTGTGAAAACGCTAGAGAAGGATGAAGCAGAGAAGATGCCGGAAGCGTTTTTAGCTGATACTTTTGCCAAGCAATTGGCCGATGGTGAAGTGAGTTTTTCTATAGTGGCAAATATAGGTGAAGCTGAAGATACCGATGTAGACCCATCACAACAGTGGCCGGCAGATCGTCATCAAGTGACATTGGGTAAGTTAACAGTGTCTAGTGCTGGTTCAGATGTATGCAAGAATATTAATTTTGATCCAAACATTTTATCTGCAGGATTCAAATCAAGCGATGACCCAATCTTGCGCATGCGATCTCCTGCCTATGCGGTATCATTCGGTAAGCGATTAAGTAATCAGTAGGCGAAAAAAGGGCTAGAGCTGCAAGAGCCTTTGTAAATATCGTTTCAGCGGTGTTGGCAGCACAGTGATATTATCTGTGCTTGCCAACGACTGAATATGCAATATCTGATTGGCAAATTCGGCAAAACGTTGATCATTATTACGATTCGACATTAATTCGGTATGCTTCCGCCAAAAAACAGATTGTTCCTTTTCTGGCTTTGCTTTTATAGTATGTAAGCGCTTCTTAATATAACTCGTCCACTCAGCTCGATAACTGTCTTCTAACCTTTCAGGCCAGGTGTTCAAGTCTTGTAGATCTTGTTCAAGATTGATGACGGGGTGGGGTTCATCCAAGATATAACGGAAGGCAAACAAAGTCAGGATATCTGCTGACTCAAGTTTTTTAGGTGAAGTATCTATCATAGATAAAGACTAATCAGCCTATTGGCAGATTAGCTTCCAGCCCGCTTTATGTTGTAGCCATGTTTCGTGAATCAGTTCAGCATGCACCAAGGGGTGGGCTAGAAGTACACCGTCGCCAAATGACAGCGTCCATTGACTGCCTTTTACTGCTAGCGTCGGAGCTGGGATCGTATCATCTCGGCGACGAGTGCATAAAATGACAGATATACGAACGATGCGCAGAGCATTGATAAGCATTTCTTTAAAGTCATCCTGATAATTATCAAAAACACTCAAATCAATTTCTTGACGATGCATACCCACTAAGTCGCGGATAAACATCCTTTGCAGCGTTGTAAATCCGGTGAGCTCTACATGGGTCAATATGTAGGCGCCGTGTTCATGGAATTTCTTATATCCAACATGCAAGCCTAATTCGTGCAATGCGGCGGCACTGGATATCAGCGCTTCAGTATCAAAGTCGCAAAAATTACTCTGTTCACACATTTGACGACATAAACTGATAGCAACTTTTTTCACTCGATCGCTTTGTGCAGTATCAATATGAAAACGAGAAACCAATTGATTAATACCTTGCGAACGGCGGTCTGCACGTTGGTAGTTATCTAGCATGCCGTAAATAATACCTTCACGAAGCGCGCCGCCAGAAATTTGCATATTGTTCAAGCGAAGTTGTTTAAACAGCGCTATCAGAATAGCTAAACCGCTTGGAAAAATAACTCGTCGGCTCTCAGCTAAGCCATTAATGCTAAGACTGTCTATATGTTTACTTGCAATAACTTCGTCTCGAAGCTTAAACAAATACTCAAGTCGAATGGCATCATTAATGCCGCGTTTTAATAATATTTCTACAATCGCTTGCGGCGTGCCTGACGCACCCAAGCATTGCTGCCAATCAAAGCATTTAAAGGTAGGTGCATGTAAAGATACTAGTGCTTCAGCTTCGGCTAAGGCTTTGTCGAAGTTGTTTTCACTTAAAACGCCACCCGGAAAATAACGCTCCATGAAGGTTACACAGCCCATATCCACACTCGTTAAGTGAAGGGGTTGCATATCTCTGCCAACAATCACTTCTGTGCTGGCACCGCCAATATCAACGACCAAGGTATTGCCTTGGTTTGCTGATGTGTAGGCGACGCCTAAATATATCTGCCGCGCTTCTTCTTCGCCGCTGATCACGCTGATCTTATGATTTAAGACTTTTTCAGCCCGAGTAATGAATTGTGCAGCATTACTTGCAATTCTTAGCGTGGCTGTTGCGACGATCTTTATATTTGACGGGGGAATATCTTCAAGCTGTTCACGAAAGGTTTTTAAACAATCTAGGCCGCGTTGAATGCTGTCTTCTGATAACTGTAATTCATCATCTAAACCAGCAGCGAGCCTGACTTTGCGTTTATTCTTACTGACTATTTGTACGCTACCGCTTAGCACCCTAACAATCACCATGTGAAAGCTGTTAGAGCCTAAATCTACGGCAGCATAATATTCATCCTGAATAACGGTATTTGGTACTTCTTGAATCAAAGTCTATTACCTCTACTTTCTTCCTTGATGATTCCTTCTTGGTCCACTCGAGCGTTGACCGCCAGAACGACCTCCACGATTACCTGAGCGATTATCATTTCTGCCTCTTGGCTTGCGATGAAACTTTGGTGGCTCGACGTCTTCCAATAATTCGTTTGGATTGTAGTCAGTCACGGGTATCTGATGCTCAATATACATTTCGATCGCAGGTAGATTCAAGGCGTATTTCTCACAAGCAAAGCTGATAGCAATACCACTTTCACCTGCACGACCAGTTCTGCCGATTCGATGGACATAATCTTCTGCATCGTCAGGCAAGTCATAGTTGAAGACATGAGTGACTTTGTCGATATGTAAACCGCGAGCAGCAACATCGGTAGCGACCAAAATATCAATAGCACCACTTGTAAAATCTTCTAAGATGCTCAAGCGTTTCTTTTGAGGAACATCGCCACTCAGCATGCCAACACGATGATTGTCGGCTTGTAACCATGCGGAAACAGTTTCACAACCAAACTTAGTATTAGCGAAAACGATGGCTTTATCTGGCCATTCATCTTCAAGCAGCGTGAGTAATAACAGCGGCTTATCTTTATCTGAAGGATAAAACAACTCTTCTGAGACACGCGTTGCTGTCTTCTTCGAAGGCTCAATTTGTACGTGAGTTGGATTATTCATGTGCTCATAGGCAAGTTCTTGAACTCTAAAGCTCAAGGTTGCAGAAAAAAGCATACTTAGGCGTAAAGTTGGTTCAGGCATCCTTCTAAATAAATAGCGAATATCTTTTATAAAGCCTAAATCGAACATACGATCTGCTTCATCTAAGACCGCTACTTGGATATTTTTTAGCGAGAAAATGTCTTGCTTATAATAGTCAATGATACGGCCTGTGGTGCCTATAACGATATCGACACCTTTTGTTAATTTATCCCGTTGACTTTCATATCCTTCGCCCCCATATATCAAACCTAGCGACAATTCTGTGTGTTTACTCAGTAATTCCGCATCGTTATAAATCTGAACGGCAAGCTCACGCGTTGGAGCCATAATAATGGCTCTAGGGCTTGGTTTATTTGGTTCGTTGTCAGGTTTTGGATTATTTAACAGGTGGTGAAAAGTCGCCACCAAGAAAGCAATTGTTTTACCTGTGCCTGTTTGCGCTTGTCCTGCAATGTCATTACCGTCCAATAATTGGGGTAATGCCATTGATTGAATTGGCGTACAGTGGTTGAAGTTAGCTTCCTCGAGCGCCTTAATAACAAGCGGATGGATCGGAAGATCGGAAAATGACGTATCTGTTAAATGTGTTTGTGGCATAGCTTATAGCTTATCATTGCTTGCATTAAAAACGATTTCTATTAACACTATATGGCAGTGCTGAAGAATCTCAGCGAATGACCAAATCTGGAGAAAAGAATGAGCGACAAAATTATCTCGTTGAGTGACGAAAAATTTGAGGCCGATGTTATCAATGCTAGCGGTCCTGTATTAGTTGATTTCTGGGCCGAATGGTGCGGTCCTTGTAAAATGATCGCTCCAATCCTATCAGAGATTGCAGACGAGTTTGATGGCAAGTTAACAGTTGGCAAGCTTAATGTCGATGAAAATAATGAAACTCCGCCAAAATATGGTATCCGTGGCATCCCAACACTATTGTTGTTTAAAGATGGTGCTGTGGCCGCAACAAAGGTAGGCGCGCTATCTAAAACTCAATTAGAAGAGTTTTTGAACGAAAACATCTAATTAGCATTCTGCCGATGAATAATGATAAAGGTTACCCATATAGGTAGCCTTTTTTTTAAAAGTTATTTTTTTGTAAAACTGGACGATAAGCGTAATAAGTGCTAACTTTGTTCTGTGCTCATCCGAGCGAACCTTTTTAAACTTCCTGTAATGCGCCTAGTGATAAATATCTTGGTACTTTGCGACAAGCAGCCTGATAATGTTCAATGCTGTTGTGTTGTGGGAATAGTTAAAATCAAACTTCAAAACGAAAAAATTAACCAGAGACTACTTTTGACAGGGCGAAGCCGTAATACCACGTTATAAATGTGCGCCTGCGCTGAGCCTAAACATAAAGACCCACCAATATGAATTTGACCGAATTAAAAAACAAACCTATTAGCGAACTTGTGAAGCTAGCTGAAGACATGGGTTTGGAAAACCTGGCCCGTGCTAGAAAACAAGACATTATCTTTTCAATTTTAAAAGCTCACGCCAAAGGCGGTGAAGATATTTTTGGAGACGGCGTTCTCGAAATTCTTCAAGATGGTTTTGGCTTTTTACGTTCGGGTGATAGCTCTTACCTAGCTGGCCCGGACGATATCTACGTATCGCCAAGTCAGATTCGACGCTTTAATCTGCGAACAGGCGACACTATCGCTGGGAAAATAAGACCTCCCAAAGACAGTGAACGATATTTTGCCCTATTAAAAATTCGCGAAGTTAACTTCGACAAGCCAGAAAACTCCCGTAATAAAATCCTCTTTGAAAACTTAACACCATTGCATGCTAATGAACGTTTCAGACTTGAGCGTGGAAATGGCAGTTCCGAAGATATTACAGCACGTGTGCTCGATCTGGCATCACCAATTGGTCGTGGTCAGCGTGGTTTGATCGTTGCTCCACCAAAAGCGGGTAAAACCCTACTACTTCAAAATATCGCGCAGTCAATATCAGCAAATCATCCTGAGTGTCAGTTGATGGTATTGTTGATTGATGAACGTCCAGAAGAAGTCACTGAAATGCAACGCTTGGTGCGCGGTGAAGTTATTGCGTCAACCTTCGATGAACCAGCAAGTCGTCACGTACAAGTTGCAGAGATGGTTATCGAAAAAGCCAAGCGTCTTGTAGAGCATAAGAAAGACGTCGTGATTCTACTTGATTCAATCACTCGTTTAGCTCGTGCCTACAACACTGTAATCCCTTCATCAGGTAAAGTGTTAACGGGTGGTGTTGATGCTAATGCATTGCATAAACCAAAACGCTTCTTTGGTGCGGCGCGTAACGTAGAAGAAGGCGGAAGTTTAACGATTATAGCAACTGCCCTTATCGATACTGGCTCTAAGATGGATGAGGTTATCTACGAAGAGTTTAAAGGTACTGGTAATATGGAACTGCACCTGAATCGTAAGATTGCTGAAAAACGGGTATTCCCAGCGATCGACTTCAACCGCTCAGGCACGCGTCGTGAAGAGCTATTAACGACGCAAGATGAGCTTCAGAAAATGTGGATTTTGCGTAAAATCGTACACGAAATGTCTGAGATTGACGCAATGGAATTCCTTATTGGTCGCTTATCAATGACCAAAACAAATGACGAATTCTTTGATTCAATGAAACGTCAAAAAGGCTAATTAGCAGCCGAAAGATAACAAAACCGCTGGCATTAGCTCAGCGGTTTTTTTTTGCTGCTTTTTTCTTCCTGAGTTATGCTTCTAAAGTGGCTTGTGCTTTGCAATTATTGCTAGCATTTAGCCAAAACATATCATCAAAAACAACAATAAGAAAAAATATGAACCACGTCGGCAAAGCGCAAACTCAATCATTCTCCACAGCGGTTTTCGCCACTATGCGTTTGCCCTTTTTAGTATTGACGCCAGCCTGCTTACTTGTGCCTTTTGCATTGGCTAATTATCATCACGAGCCAAGGTCTTACCTATTAATGGTTTTGATTACTGCAGGTGCGCTCTGCGCTCATATCGCCGTGAACATGTTCAATGAATATACTGACTTTGTTTCTGGTTTGGATTTGAAAACCAAACGCACGTCTTTTAGTGGTGGAAGTGGCGGCCTACCGAATGAACCTAAAGCCAAAGATACAGTGTTGATATTGGCAATTATCAACTTATGTATCTGCATTGGAATTGGTTTGTATTTGGTCACTCAAGTCGGTCCTGAGCTGCTTAGCATTGGTGTAGTTGGGGTATTGATCATTATTTCGTACACAAAGTGGATAAACCGTTTCCCCTTTATTTGCCTAATTGCCCCCGGCTTTGCCTTCGGTGTGTTGATAATAAATGGTAGCTACTTTGTGCTGAGTGAAACATTCCGCTTAGATGTTTTGTTTGTCAGTCTGATTATCTTTTTCCAGACAAACAATCTCCTGCTGTTAAACCAAATACCCGATATTCAGGCTGACAAACAGCACGGGCGGAACCATATTGCTATTCAGTATGGTCTTAGCAAGGCAATTAATGCACACACCACTATGGCTTTATTGAGCTTAGTTTGTTTGTTTGCGGCGGTGATGTTGGCGTTTTTGCCGTATCTGAGTTTGTTAGCGCTATTTCCCATTGTCTTGAGTTTGGTGATCAGCTTTCAATTACAAAAGATAAAAACCGACCCCGAAATGGCTACCTTACTGCCTCTGATGGGAAAAAATGTACTCGTCACGATAAGCACACCGGTGATATTGTCACTTACGTTGATTTTTTCCTAAACTCAAAATGCAGGGATGATGTGTGACAAACCTTAAGTTGGTATCTCCTCAATCAGTTTTCAAAGCAAGCTATTTAAGCTATATCAAAGAGCTTGGCGAAGAAGAGCGTTACCCATTTCCCTTAGACTTTGATCATAGCGATTTTGAGGCTATGTTGCAGCGAAATGATGATTTTGAACAAGGTGTCCAACTACCAGAAGGCTATGTGCCAAGCTCCACTTGGTGGTTAGTTCAAGGTGCATCAATTATTGGGGTCAGTAATTTAAGGCATTTCTTAAATGATGATATTGCCTTTGTCGGTGGTCATATTGGCCTGGGCATTCGACCATCGTGCCGCAGAAAAGGGTTCAGTAAGAAACTCCTTGAGCTTACCCTTCAGCAAGCGCTTTTGCGAAATATGAGAGAAGTGCATATTCATTGCTATTCAAATAACGTAGCTTCAAAAGCCATGATTATTAGCTGTGGTGGAGTACTCGACTCGGAAGTGGAACTTGATAGTGACTTGGATGTTGAGAAAAAGACATTAGTGTTACGGTACCGCCTTTTACTTCAAGAGTAGATCCGAACAGGGCTAGCTCTCAACCAGTTATGCTCATGGTATTTTGCGTCAGCAGAGGTAATGTGGAGCGTAAAGGCGTGTCGCGACTGACTTGAACGGTTCGCTTCACTAAAATGTGGTAGTACGCCATTAAAAATCACCAATGACCCTGCTTTTACTTCTAAAGGTAATGCTCTTTCTTGGCCAGGCCATTGGATATTCTCTAACTCAACTAATGCTGTATTGTCGTCAGCGTAGCGCTTGAATTGCTCTTTTAAAGGAAAGTTTGCGCCCTGTTTATCGACTTGCAGGCAGCCGTTTTCGAGTGTTGAATCTTCAATTGCAAACCAAAAGGTGACAACAGACTGTGGTGAGGTGAAGAAGTATGTGGCGTCCTGATGCCAACGGATAACACCACCAATCTTAGGTTGCTTAAAAATATACATTGTTTGTCGTATTTCAGGTGAACTCACACCCGCATCTTCCGCTATTTTTGCGATAAGCTTTTGCTGACTGAATTCCTTGAAAACGGGATTAAGGACATGAAGTGCATGGCCAATTTTGTTGATACTCAATGCTTTTGCTTGGGCAAGTTGACCACTCTGAGTAAAGGCATCTTCTTCAAAAAAACACCTAATCTTGTTGTCAGAACTCAGAAAGTAATCGTCTCTATTGGTGTTCGATTCAGTCTCAGTAGAAAATACAGCGCGTGTTGATTCGGCATCAAATTGATCCACAATTCTCAGGGCGGCCTCTTTAAGCTCAGCAATCTGCGCTCGATCAAATAGTTTAGGCAGTACCAAGTAGCCTTGTTTTTGAAACTGTTTTTTCTGTTTGGTAGAGAGCATGAGTGACGAAATTAAGTAAACACTACTGACAGTTTGCATCAAAAATTTAGGGGTAGGCAAGTGCTTTTAGTCATTCATTCCTTCAATTGGAGTGTAACGGAAGAATATGAGGCAGAAATTGAACTGGCACTTTTCTGCGCAAAATTGCATTATAGAAGCACGTTACTCTTATAATAATAAAAACAAGCCGACTATAATAACAACAGGTGAAACTTTAATATGAAACGCTTACTACCTTTATTTACTGCAATATCTTTGACTGCACTATCCGGTGTTGCAAGTGCTCATGAGCATGACGCTGTGGCTGCGATGGCAGATAAAATCGAACCTGAAGTGATTAAGTGGCGTCACCACTTACATCAAAACCCTGAATTATCTAACCGTGAGTTTGAAACCGCTAAGTACATAGAGAAGTACCTTAGAGGTCTGGGCTTAGAGGTGACAACAGGCGTTGCAATCACCGGTGTTGTGGCTGTATTGGATTCTGGTAAGCCCGGCCCTACAGTGGCGCTACGCGCAGATATGGATGGCCTACCTGTGCCCGAACAAAATGACCTGCCTTATAAATCAACAGCCGTCGGTATGCTCGATGGTAATGAAGTACCGGTTATGCACGCATGTGGACATGATACTCACATGGCTATGCTGATGGGGGCTGCGAAGATTTTAACGGATATGAAAGGAGAGCTCACTGGTAAAGTGAAGTTCATTTTTCAGCCTGCTGAAGAGGGCGCACCTTCTGGTGAAAGAGGCGGCGCTGAAGTGATGGTTGAAGAAGGCGTCTTAAAAAATCCAGATGTTGACGTAATTTTTGGTTTGCATATTAGTGCCAATACAGATGTCGGTAAGGTCAGATATCGCCATGGTGGTATTATGGCCGCGGTTGACCCTTTTAAAATTGTGGTAAAAGGTAAGCAAGCCCATGGCGCATATCCGTGGAAGAGTGTTGATCCAATCACAACATCCGCTCAAATTATTATGGCGCTACAAACGGTTGTCAGCCGAGAAATCAAAGTAATCGACGATGCAGCTGTTGTCACCATTGGTTCAATCCATGGTGGTAACCGTTCAAATATCATTCCGAATGAAGTCACAATGGTGGGAACTATTCGCACGCTAAATAAAGCAGCGAGAGAACATATGTATGAAGCTATCCCACGCAAAGTAAAAGGTATTGCAGATAGCATGCGTGCTGAAGCCGAAGTGACATTACCTTTAGATTATAGCTATCCCATTACATTCAATGATCATGCTTTGATGGATCAGGTTTTACCAACGTTGGTACGGACCGCTGGACAAGAGAATGTAATTAACTCTAAAGCGGTTACGGGTGCAGAAGATTTTTCATTCTTCCAACAGGAAGTTCCGGGTGTGTATCTTTGGGTTGGTGGGAAACCACTAGATGTGTCGGAAGAAGACTCACCGGCTCACCACACACCAGAGTTTGTTGTGGATGATAGTGGCATGAAGTTAGGCGTGAAGCTTTTAACAAACATGACGCTGGATTATATGAAGAGCGCAAAATAATTCAGCAATTTTCGCTATAAAAAAGCACGATATTGCGTATAATATCGTGCTTTTTTAATGGTCGCAGAAAAGTCGCATTGGCCCTTTGCGTTCCAAGCTAACTTAAAGTGGTAAATAAAATGGCACAAGTTGCAATTGTAATGGGTTCAACATCTGATTGGCCAACGATGCAAAAAGCAGCAATTATGCTTAAAACGTTGGGTGTTTCTTTCGAAGCGAAGGTCGTATCTGCTCACCGTACTCCAAACCTATTGGTAGAATTTGCTGAAACCGCAGCAGACCAAGGTGTCCAAGTCATTATTGCTGGTGCCGGTGGTGCTGCTCACCTTCCAGGTATGATCGCCGCACATACTCACTTACCCGTTTTCGGATGTCCGGTGCGTTCAAGTCAATTGAACGGATTAGACTCCTTGCTCTCTATTGTCCAAATGCCAAAAGGGGTTGCAGTAGGCACCTTGGCAATCGGTGAAGCAGGTGCTGCTAACGCTGGCTTGCTAGCTGCGCAAGTGATAGCACTGCAAGAACCTGCTGTTCGTGACGCCATTATTACGTTTAGACAGAAACAAACAGATACGGTGATGAGCAACCAAACTTTGGAATTAGACGATTGAGAGTCTTAGTTTATGGTTCTGGCCAGTTAGCCCAGATGATGTATTTGGCCGCAGCACCATTAGGCGTGATCGTCAGTGCTGTTGATGTCTCAAACGAGACTGTTGTGCACCCCGTGTCGAAAGAGCCGACAGGTGTGTCACTACAAAATGCCATTGAAGATGCCAACGCCATTACTGTCGAGTTTGAGCATGTTCCAGAACATTTGCTATTAGATGCCGATAAAAGCGGGAAACTATTTCCTAACGTCGCTTCTATTTTAGCTGGGGCTGATCGCGTTCGTGAAAAAGCATTGTTAAGCAAACATGAAATCCCGAACTGCCCCTATTTGATTATCACTGATGTGACTGACCTCGATAATGTGATAGCCAGTTTAGGCGAGCGCGTTATATTTAAAGCAAGCCGAGATGGCTACGACGGCTATGGCCAATGGCGAATGCAGTCTGCTGATCAGCTGGAAAAATTGAAATCAGAATTTGCAAAACTAGACTTAGTAAAAGTTCCATTGATTGCTGAAAGAATGATGCAATTTGACCGCGAGATATCACTTGTCGGTGCGAGAGATAGTGAAGGTAACGTATCGTGTTTCAGCTTAGCTGAAAACTTACACTTTGAAGGCCAGTTGCATGTGAGTGTTGCCCCAATCACAGACTTGAGTGATTCGCTGCAAAGCCAAGCGAATGAAATATTCGAGAAGCTAGCAACAGCAATGGATTACGTAGGTGTACTGGCTGTTGAATTATTCCAATGTGGCGAAGAACTCTTAGTTAATGAGATTGCACCAAGAGTGCATAACTCCGGCCATTGGACGCAACAAGGATGTGATACCAGTCAGTTTGAGCAGCATATCCGTGCTGTTTTAGGCTTGCCTTTAGGTGCTGTAGATGTGCGCGGTGTTAGCGCAATGGTTAACATTATTGGTTGTACAGCATTTAGCCGAGACCTTATCGGTATAGCGGGTGCGCACTTGCACTGGTATGGCAAAGAAGTTAGAACGAAGCGTAAGATGGGGCATATCAATGTTGTGGCAGACTCCCACAGTCACTTAGGGAATAAGCTAGCTCAACTTTTAGCGTTCTTACCGGTCGAACACTTCCCAGAACTTGAAGCTGAAGCAAATAGATTAAAAAATTACACTAAGTAAAGAGGATTGCTTGACAAAAGCTAGTGATTCCCTAAAATACGCGTCGCTCGAGTAAGTGCTCGAGCAACACTAGTGTGCCGACTTAGCTCAGTTGGTAGAGCAACTGACTTGTAATCAGTAGGTCACCAGTTCGACTCCGGTAGTCGGCACCACTTCCCCCCTTTTTTCAATACAAACCTGGCATATCGATCTATTACTTTTCTATAGCTTCTCAGGTTTAGTATCAAATAATAATACCTTCGGTAAAAGATGTCGCTACTTCAATATAAGCGCTTGCTGAACGTAGCGTTTGGTCGTACTCTGCCCACTCTAGTATCTATTTTGACAGGATTTTTTCGTGAACATCAAACGTTTTGTAATAATCACTTGCGCGGCATTATTGTTTTTATCAGGTTGCGCGACACAACAAATTCATAATAAAAGTAGTGTGATGGACTACTTATATCCGAAAGATGTTGAGCTTCATCCTGAGCCAACGATGCCAAGATTAAAAGTACCGTTGAAAGTAGGTATTGCCTTTGTACCAGCCACACAAAGTTATCAGCGCGGAGCAAATTTGTGGAGTGGTCCCATGGACTCTATTAAGTTCCCAGAGTCTACCAAAACGAGCATCTTGAACCGTGTCGCTGATAACTTCAGAGCATTGGAATTTGTTGAGAAGATTGAGGTGATTCCGACTACCTATTTAACACCAGGTGGAGGCTTTACCAACTTGTCTCAAATTGGCACCATGTATGATGTCGATGTGATAGCACTCGTATCTTACGATCAGATGCAATTTACTGATGATGGTGCACTTTCATTGTCTTATTTAACGATAGTGGGTGCTTACACCATTTCTGGTTCGAAAAATGATACTAATACGCTGATCGATACTGTTGTGTTTGATATAGCCAGTAAGAAGATGCTTTTTAGAGCGCCAGGCATCAGTCAAGTAAAAGGAAGATCGACACCTATTAACTTAAATGAGGAACTGCGTGCAGATAGCCTTCAAAGTTTTAATGAGGCTGCGGATGAAATGATTGTGAATCTTGATGACCAATTAAAAATGTTCAAAGAACGCATCAAGAACAACCCAGAAGAAGTGCAGCTTGAGTATCGTGAGGGCTACAGTGGTGGGTCAACAACCATATCAGCAGTCTTTGTTTTGCTTGCTATTTCGTTTTACAGAAGACGTCAGAATATTCGCTAGTATAGTCACTTTTCACATAAACAGACATGCTCACTAGAGCATGTCTGAAAGCGCCGTCAACTGTTTTGCAACATGCCACTCCAGTTTTTGCGTTCTCCCACGCTGTTTCTTTAACTTTGTCGTGAGCACGCTATATCCACTCAATGCTAATTCGTCGAGGAGTGCAGCATCAGGCGTACTAATTGATGCATAGGTTTTATCAATGAAGCCGTTTTGGTCTATGTGTATTTGCTGTTGCTTCGATATGTGGGGACCATTCCACAATGATGTCGTTTCATCAAAATCCGCAAAGGTGATTAAGAAGAGCTTACCATTCAGTTTGACAGGCTTGATGTCTTTGTCACTTAAACCCGGAATTTTACCTCGCCCGTCAAATTCAAGGTTATTTACTCCTTCAGGTAGCTCGATTCTAAGTTCGTAGGTATTGGCCAGTGACTCAGATTGAGTGACTTTACCCAACAACCATTTTATAGCGCCCTTGGGAATATTACTGACGATCGGAATATTGCTAGCCCTTACCATATCAACCACTCTGCTCAAGACGGCCTTAATCCCCTTGTCGAGCATTCGTTGATATTCATCTTCTTCATCGGCATTAAGTTTCGGACAATCTGGAATGGTCACATCGGCGCTGATAAGCTCTGCAGCCAGAAGCGCTTTCGTGGCGCAAAACTTACCAATTCCTAGGTCGACTGCGCGAGTACGTTCATACATAAAGCCCCCAAAAGCGATGAGCTTGTCACCCGGTAGCGCGATCTTTTTGGCTTGCTTTAAAGTGGGTGCCGAGGGCTCCTCAAATGGACCAATTGCAATGAAACGAGTGGTATCAGACTTTCCGCTCAATCGCATGCTTTGATCAATTTGAATGAAATTTAACAGCAGGAACCAAGCGTAAGAGGCGCTAGTGGGAACTTCACCGTCGAGTAACTTTTCAAGGTCACTGTCGATATTGGCATATGAAATCTGGAGTATTGGGTGCAGAAGTGCCTGAGGAAGCGATTCAGAAGTTGCTAGAACCTCTCTGTACACACGCTTTGCTTCTGCTGAAAGACTGAGCGCGCTTGGTGGTAAGAGGATATTCTTTAGATCTTTCTGCATAACAGCATCAAGCTGTTGGCAAATCAGCGATAGGAGAGAGACTGAAACATCAGTGTCGCTAGCTTGCTCGGCAAAACTCTGACGGATCTTATCTCTGAGTTCCATCTGTTTGCGTACGGCAAAGACTTTGTCACCTTCAATCGCGCGTGCTTGCATGAATATCGCATTACCGATGGTAGCAATATGACTGAGGAGTCGATCTAAAGAGGCTTTAGCTTCTAGGTCGATACCATCGATATTGCCAATGATGTTGTCTCCTAAGATAGGAGTTGTAAGAGTAAACCGTTTTTGAACGGGTACCATAAAGCTGGTTTTAATGTCTGTTACCGCCGGGTCGACAAAAATAATGCATCGCTCAGTATCAAGTCTCTCATCATGAGCATCAATAAAAGACGCTAACTTAAAGGCATCACGGATTGGTTCGTTATTAAACACACCGCCATCAATATAAGTAAAGTCAAATTGGTCTTCATTGGCTAACTCTTTTGGCCACAAAGGACCATATTCGAATTGATAACGCTCGAGTACAACGGGTTCAAAAGCCATAGGAAATGCACCAGAGGCTATTGCTGTAGATATAATTCGTTTCCATACATCTTTTTTATCACCACGCATGTCCCCAATAACATTATTCTTGGGATCACCCAGATGATAACGTGTCCACCGTTCTGGGTACTTTGTTTTATCGTTAATATAGTCAGTATCGCTTTGGTCTCCAAAATATAAATCAAAAATTCTAGTTTCTCGGTGGGTGACAGATGTCATACCGTCAGCCAGTACATACTGGCTGCCTGACGAGGCGTCGAACTCTTGCCTAGCATCTTGTAATATTGGGGTTAAATTGGAGAGTGAGCTGGCAAACAAGACTCGTTCAGCAAGTACCTCTTGGTTTTGCTGTGTGCCGATACTGGAGGTGTTTTTAAGTAATTCGCTGGCGATATTTTCTAATGCGGCTCTATTCAATAGTCCCGCAGAAAATTTTAAGGAGTGGGGGTTATCAACTTCGTTTGAAATGGGGTCAAGTAGGGCGTCCATGCTCACTTTTTCGACCCAAACTTGTTCTTGCATTGTTTGCATTACTTGGACCGCTTGGAGTGCTGCCTTTTTGTTAGTAGAGCTAGGAAGGTTAGTATAATCCTCACCAAATTCATCCTTGAGGGCGCGATCTGCCTGCTGCAGTTGCTCTTTAGTGCTAGATGATAGGGCTCTAAGCATAATTGCCAAAGAAATTGAGCCAGCACTCGCACCAGAAAATACGTCAATTTCGACCTTGTCGTAGAGGGCACCCTTGCGGTCTTGCCCATACAATATTGCGAGTTTAATTGTTTGTGATAATGCGCCAGCATTGAAGGTACCGAGAGAAACGCCACCTCCCATTGCAAAACCAAGTTTAAGAGTTGTCATGAGCCGTCCTTGTGTAAGAGAAGACTCAGTTTCGGATTTGAGTCATCTGTAAAAAGCGAATAGTTTTAAGACAACTCACATAAAACCGCTGCTCAAATTATAAACAATAAAAGATGATCGTATCAAGTGGATTAGATATGCTACGCACACATCGAAAAAATCGATATATATCGAAATATAAACAGTATTTTTATTCGCTCCGTTTGCTCATACACTCTACACAATTAAATAGAAAAGGAATGTATATGAAAGCCAAGTTTAGACCACTCTCAACGGGTATAGCAGCATTATCCTTGATGTCGTTCAGTGTAAGTAGCGTAGCTGATGCCAGTTTTTCTTTTACAACGCAAGCTAGCACTCAAAAATCAACACAAATTGTGTTGTTAGAAGATACCGATAAATTAACAGGCGTGTTGGCTCAGCTCGATGAATCGACCGATGGGAGAGTCACCAAACTTTTAGCGCTTAATGATTTTACCAGTGAAAAAGGAAATACCTTGCACCTGCAGATGGTAGGTGACATTGAGTCCTTATTAATCGTAGGAACTCAGGATCCCGATGGTCTTTTGGATGGCCCGGATCTGCAGAATTTAGGGGGCAAGATAGCTGCAGCCCTTAAATCAACAAGTAAGAAAGTAAATGCGACAATTCATCTTGATGGCTTAGGTGCAACGGTGGATACACCTAGCGCACATTTAGCTTATGGTTATCAGCTAAGAGACTATAGTTTTGACCGATACTTATCCGACAAAAGTGAAGGTGTGTCTGACATTACCTTGGTGACTGAAGACGCCCAACAAGCGCGAAAAGTGTTTGTTGATGACCTTACTCATGTTGCTAAGGGTGTTCATTTAGCAAGAGATCTAGCAACTGAGCCCGGTAAGAATATGTACCCACAGGCCTTTGTAGATGTAGTGAAAGCAAAGTTCAAAGGACTTCGAAATGTAAAAATAGAAGTGCTTGATATGCGAGATATCCAAAAACTTGGAATGGGTGCGCTAGAGGGCGTAGGCAAAGGATCGATTAACGATCCTCGTCTTCTTGTCATTCAATATACAGGCGCAGACAAAAAAGACCAGCCAATAGCGTTAGTCGGTAAGGGGATTACCTTTGATACGGGTGGTATCAGTTTAAAACAAAATACGGGTATGTGGGCAATGAAATCTGATTTGTCTGGTGCCGCAGCGGTAGCAGGTACGCTTTATGCTGCAGCGCAGCGCGGCGAAGCGATTAACCTTGTGGGTTTGATGCCGTTAGCCGAGAACATGCCTAGCCAAGATGCTATTCGTCCGGGCGACGTGCTTGAAACCATGAAAGGTGTCAGTATTGAAATAATGAGCACCGATGCAGAAGGACGACTCATCCTTGCGGATGCCGTGCATTACGCACAGGTCGAGTTCAAGCCCAGAATGCTGCTGAATATTGCAACGTTAACAGGCTCTGCCGCTCGCGCCCTTAGCGATGAGTATGCAGCTCTTATTACCAGAGACTTTGAACTCTCGACTCAAATGATGGGAGTGGGTGAGCGTTCTGGTGAGCATGTTTGGCCGCTACCTTTACACCCAAATCATTTCGAGCAAATTAAATCCCCCATTGCTGATATTAAAAACTCAGGAGCAGGTAACCCAGGCGCGAGTATTGGTGCAGCAGTCGTCGGGACCTTTATAGATGAAGACCTACCTTGGGTGCACTTGGATATCGCTGGCGTTGATTGGCTGGATTCAGATATAGATGTCGCGCCAAAAGGGAGCCAAGGTTGGGGCGTGAGGTTTATGGACCAGTTGGTGAGAGAGCAGGTAAAGTAAAAAAGTGAGAAGCATAAAAAAGGGACTCGTTTGAGTCCCTTTTTTTGCTATATGATACGTTAATAATGTATCGAATTGTTTATTTTGCTTTTCTCAGTCTGCATATTACAAGCAGTGAAATACCGAACAAGCCTAGTACACCCGGCGCAGATGCTACTTCAAATTGTCCATTTGGATTGGAAGAATAAATAACATTATCGAATGCCTGAAATTGGGTAAATTGAGTATAACTTATTGATGAACCCAAAAACGTATTGTCGTCAGTAGCAATACCAAAAAAAGAGCCATTGGTGTTTGTTCCACTGTTAAACCCATTTAAACCAACAGAGCCATCCGTTGTGTTAAACGGGTTGGCATAGTCGAGTCCGAAAGCCGTAACGTTAAAATTGAAATTAAAGCTCCCAGAGCCGTAGGTCCACACCCAATCATTACTACCACTAACGAATGGGTTGCCGGAACCATACAAATTGCAACCTGCACTGTCAGTACAAGCATAATCGCTCATCGTCCAAGAATAATCAGCGTTGCTCAGATCAAGACCGGAACCACTTAAATTCGTATTTAAGTCATCGGTTGTTGATGCACCTACATAGGTTTCAAAGGCAGCGCGATCATTGAAGGTAATAATTGCAGCTTGAGAAAGACCCGTTAATAACAGTCCGCTTGTAATCACAAACACTTTGATAAAATTTTTCATCGAAGGTACTACTTAATGAGTTAAAAACACCAATAAGCTAGAATTATGCCATTTCATAAGGTGTTGATTTTAAATGGTAATATGTTTTTTTCTAATTGTGTTGTAAATTTCTTTGACACTCGAGAATATATATTTCTCGTATAAGTCGACAATAAAAAGGCTCAACAGAGCCCTTTTACAGTGTTACCGATATGTCACTTGTTTTACGGCACTTTCGCTTTAACTAACAAGCTTCCGACATCCGCTTGGATAACTTCGACCATAGTACCTTTGTTCAAGTCTTCCAGTGCGTTCAATTGCCAGTTTATGCCAGAGTATTGATAACTCGGCTTTTCAGCCAACGGCAGCGCGACTACAATATCTGCAGGGAGCACAAAAGAATGACCTATCAAGTCAGATTTAGCCCGTTTGGTATCGGTTTTATTCTGAAGTGCGGAGAGTTTCTTCCAAAGTGCCAATGCGAAGACCAAAGTGAAAGCTGAAACTGAAATCAATGTAGATAAGAACGTTTCAGGAATTAAGCCTAACCATATGATTAAGGCTGTCATTATGGCCGCTAAGCCCGTAAAGAATAAGAAAAACGTGCTAAAACCCAAGACAACAATTTCAATGATTAATAGCACCACACCAATGATCAGAATCGATTCAATTAAGTTGTTAGCAAACCATTCCATATTAAGCCCCTTTACCAGTTAAGCTGCTAATGATGCTGGTAGCTTGAGCGACGATAGAGGCAGCTTCTGTACCAGAATCGGGTAGCAACACGACGCTAGATTCTTTTGCAATGGCTTGCTTAGCTTCAATTGCTTTGGTTGCCAGGTCGAGCTGTATCGCTTTTTGGCCCGCTTCTGTATTCGCTGCCTCACCGACCTTATTCAGAGCTTCGGCCTGGGCTTCTGCAACAGCTACTATCGCAGATGCTTCACCTTGCGCTCTTAAAATTTGCTCAGACTTTTCAGCTTCCGCCGCGAGTACTACTGAGGCTTTTTCACCTTCCGCACGGTTGATGGCAGCTTGTCTATCACCTTCAGATTCTAGGATTTGAGCACGTTTAACTCGCTCTGCTTTCATCTGAGCTTCCATCGCTTCCATTATTGAACCTGGTGGAATAATGTCTTTAATTTCATAACGCATGACCTGTATTCCCCAAGGTCCAGATGCTTGGTTTATTGCTGTTACGATATTTAAATTCAAGACATCACGTTCTTCAAAAGTTTTATCCAGTTCCATTTTACCTAGCTCAGAACGCATCGTAGTTTGCGCTAACTGAGTAACAGCAAATACGTAGTCTTCTACGCCATAAGTGGCTTTGTATGGATCCATCACACGGAAATATAAAACGCCGTCTACCATGAGTGAAATATTGTCTTTTGTGATTGCGCTTTGCTCTTGCACATCTACGGCTTGTTCTTTTAGAGAGCGGTCAGCAGATACACGATCGATAAATGGCATAATAAAGTTCAAACCAGCTTCTTTGGTTGATTGAAACTTACCGAAACGCTCTATGACATAGGCACGGTTTTGGGGAACAAACTTAATACTGCTTTTTAACAGCACCAAAACGAGGACAATGATCGCGACTTCAACAGTCAAAATATAATCAAATAACATTTCCATATACGACTTCCTTATGTTGTATTTATATTACTTTTTGGTATAACAATAGTGAATAATAGCATAAAAGGTTTTGATTTGCACTAGCTTTCGTCCTTGCTAAATCTACCTTCTCAATTGTGATAGTCAGGCTTGATGGGAGATATAGGCGGCGAGCTAATAAAATAGGCTCCTCAATTACCGCCGTGTTTCACCCTATTATGACTTATGTAAACCGGTACTTTCAGGGTTTAAAATGCGTACTTCTCTTTGAGGGAATGGAATTTCAATACCATTTTCTTTCAAGGTTTCAAAGATGGTTAAAAGTAAGTCTCCGCCTACACGATTTTTTCCGTCGTCAATACCTTCCATCCAAAACTCAACAAACATATTGACGCCAGAGTCACCAAAACTATCAATTTCACAATCTGGTTGTTCTTCAAATGGTAAGTCATCTCCACTCAATACTTTCGGGTGCTCAGCAACAGCCACTTTAATGAATTCAACCATTTCCCGAATATTTGTAGCATAAGGTACGGAGAAATCTACTCGATAGCGCTGCTTGGGATCTTTGTGCGACCAGTTAATTAACAGGTTCGAAATGAATGTTTCGTTCGGGACTAAGATATCTTTGCCATCATAGGTTTCCAATACGGTGTATCGCATTCGAAATTCGCGAACAAAGCCTGTTTGTCCGGTTTCTAATTCAACGTAATCACCTATGGTGAGTGAGCGATCGAGTAAAATAATGATGCCTGAAATGAAGTTCGACGCAATCGATTGCAAGCCCAAACCAATGCCGACACCAAGAGCGCCGCCGAATACTGCCAAGGTAGTCAGGTTAATTCCCATGACATTCAGTAGTAGTAAGACAATGATACAGAACAAGACGACTTCGAATAATTTAGAGAAGATTTCTTTAGTAGGAACATCCAGTGAGGCTTGCTTCTTGATAACAGCTTTGCCAAATGAGTTGGAAACGCGGCCCAACCAAAACAAAAACGCACCAAATATCAATACTCTAAATATGCCATAGGCGGAAATATTCACGTTACCAACACTCATAGAAATACTAGTGAGTATTTCCACAAAGCCGCTGAGTAGCCCTACGATATGCAAAAATAGCAAAGGCAGACCAATCCAACGAAACAGTCGTGCGGGCAAGGGGTGTAAAACGAATTCCCGTATCACGGAATGAAAAAATATCAGTATTGCAATCGCTAAGGTTGTTTGAATTAGCCAGTGAGGAAGTACTAAAGCTATGGCAACTTCATCTAATACCTTTACTAGCAACAGAGCCAACAATGGCGCCATAATAGTACCGAGTTTGTATATCAGCTTGTTTATTGGATGAGCCGATTCTTGAGGTCGAGTTGCAAGTGCAGGAATTTTGGCGCGGACAAAACCAATCAACCAAAACGAAAACAAATAGATGCCAAACACAGCACCAACTTGAATATACGTTGCTGTATCTTGCATTGCAGCGGTCGCATGATTAGACCATTCTTCCAATGTTTTATTAATGTTTTCGATGTTCATCACAAGTTTATTATTCTCATTGTTCGTTTTAGCGTAATCTACTTTATTTATTCAGTATTGAATACATGATTTATTGCCAAATCATTGTGTTATTCACTACACTAACACTTCGTAAAGTTTTTGCATGGAAGTTGAGCCGGTTTTTAGCTCAGCAATATTAAATTGATGGTAGGAGCGGCATATGCGCATTAGTCAAAAATTGTTTTTCATTACCTTGATTTTCTCTTTATTTGCGGTTCCGCAATTCGCCAATGCCCACGAGCACAAAAAGGCAAAGGGAAAGGTAAGTATTGAAAATGTCTGGGCTCGAGCAACATTCGCCTTGGCGAAAACAGGCGCCGTTTATTTGAGAATTGATAACGCCAGCCAATCCGATATTACATTATTGTCAGTGAGAGTTGATAGCTCGGTTGCTGCAGAAGCGCAATTGCATGAAACTGTGATGGAAGATGAGATGATGCAAATGCGTGAATTAGAGTCAGGTATTAAAATTCCTGCGGGCACAAACCTTGAATTTCAGCCGGGTGGCAAGCATATAATGTTAATGGGGCTCAAAGAGCCTTTGCGTGCTTCCGATACTTTTGTTCTCACCTTAGTGTTTGAGAATAATAAAATAATGAGAGTGTCGGTTGAGATTAAAGACGCTCGTTAAACAAAAATATGGAGAAATCATGAGTCAAATAGATATTGGTATTAGTAAAGACAACAGAGAGCAGATTGCTGCCTCGCTGAGCCGTTTGCTGGCAGATTCATACACGCTATATTTACAAACGCATAACTTTCATTGGAACGTGACGGGTCCGCAATTTCGAGAGTTACATCTCATGTTTGAAGAGCACTACACTGAACTAGCCGCAGCGGTCGATGAAATTGCAGAGCGTATTCGTACTCTCGGGTGCGTTGCACCAGGCACATACCGCGCTTTTGCTGAACTTAGCAGTGTTAAAGAGGTGGATGGCGTCCCTGAAGCGAAAGAGATGGTTTCTATTTTAATGCAAGCGCATGAGACTGTCGTGAGAACTAGCCGAGAGGCCTTGAAAATCGCTCAAGAAGCAGAAGATGAATCAAGTGCATCTTTGATAGGCGACCGTATGCGAATTCATGAAAAAACAGCATGGATGTTGCGCGCAACCCTATAGCATCAGCGACATGATACAAATCGCCTACTATCCCGTAAGAGTAAGCATAAAATAACTGAAACAATAATGGAATTCGGTATGTTAAAACAACTAATGATAAGTGCTTTGGGTTTTTCATTCGCCATGAGTGCGGTTGCAACGGAAATAAACGTTGAAGAAGTGGCCACGGGCTTAAAAAACCCGTGGGGGATCACCTTTATGAAAAACGGTGATGCTTTGGTTACTGAGAGGGCAGGTGGTTTAAGAATGCTGACTGCTTCGGGTGAACTTAGCGAGCCAATCACTGGTTTACCTGAAGCTGCTGTAGTTGGTCAAGGCGGTATGTTAGGTGTGGCCTTGCACCCAGATTTTGACAATAATCAGTTAGTTTATGTTTGCTTATCTGTAGCTGATGGCAATGTACGCGGAAGCGAAGTGCATCGTGGCAAGCTTGTCGGGAACACCTTAACTGAAGTGAAAGAAATTTTTGTAGCTGAGCCAAAAATAGATAGCGCTCATCACTTCGGTTGCAGACTTGTTTTTGATGCGGATAAAAACTTGTTTGTTTCACTGGGCGACCGTGGTTCTAAAAAAGAAGAATCTCAAAATCCAAACAACCATTTTGGTGTTGTGGTGAGAGTGAAAGATGATGGTTCAGTACCGAGCGACAATCCATTTTTTGGAGGTCAAGCCCCCGAAGTATATAGCTACGGACATCGCAATGTTCAGGGTATGACGGTAAATCCCTCAAATGGCTCTGTGTGGACTCACGAGCATGGCCCTAAAGGCGGTGATGAAATAAACATACTAAGTAAAGGGGACAATTACGGTTGGCCAACCATTACTTACGGTGTGAATTATAACGGCTCGATTATTACCGATAAAACTGAGATGCCTGGTATGCGTCAGCCATTGACTTACTGGGATCCGTCAATTGCACCTAGTGGTATGGACTTTTACACTGGTGATGTATTTCCCGAATGGAAAGGAAATCTATTTGTAGGTTCTTTAAAGTTCCGCTACTTAAACCGTATCGTGTTAGATGGCGACAAGGTGACGAGCCAAGAACCATTGCTGAAAGACTTGAATGAACGTATCCGCGACGTTAAACAAGCGCCAGATGGGAGCTTATACGTTCTGACTGACAGCACCAACGGAAAGGTGCTTCGTTTAACGAAGAAGTAGTCTCTTAGGCTACAGCTGTCCCAGGAGTAATGTGAATACCCCCAAGAATAATACGAACGCCATTTATTCGGGGGTGTCACTCAAGTTGAAAGGGGTAGGAAGAGCGCGCATGTAGTGCTCTGTCGCGTCAATATCTAAGCCCTCGATACTGATCAATTCGCCTTCTGAAAATAGTTCGCTATTCATAATGTAGGCATTGCCTGCAACAGTATAGCTTGCATTTCTGTCAAGGGCTTTTCCCCGCCATAGTATCTGCTCTGTACCAATAGAAACATCACTACTCCAATGGTGTCTTGTGGTGATTGTTTCCATTAGTTGTTCACCCGAAAATTTTCGCACAAGGATCTGGTTCCCAAATGGCTGAACAGCGAAAAGTTGACCCCAAGTAATTGCTCCTGGCTCTAGCTGCGCTCTAACACCACCGTTATTCATCACAGCCATATCGGTTTTCAATACATACTGATGGCTATTCGCAATAAATTCGCCCAGTGATATATCGTTGGTTTTTGCCTCGTAAGTGTTTACGACTCTCTGAGTGTACTGCTTTGCAAAAGCAGTAGCCTGTTCAGCAATGCTGTCAATCTGCTTTAATGTCTGACGCGCTGATTCGCTCAATGCATACGAGTTTTCGCTATTGGTGAGAAGCACATTAGCAGAAGTGGAGACGACATCATTGCTTTTGCGACTAATTGCTACATCGATATCGGCATAAGCACGTCCGCTCGAGAATGCTTGAGTGACAAGGAAAGTATGCCCGTTAGTATTACTCACATAGGCGTTAGTAAAACGATGCGAATGCCCGGTAATAACAAGATCAACGGCATCCGGTAGGCTTTTGAGAAACCCCATAAAAGGACTCGTCTCTGGGATCTGATTGTTCGAGCGAGTTTGACCTTCATAATACTCTTCAGTCGTACCATCATGAATAATGATGAAGATGCTTTCTATCCCTTTCTCTTGTAGGGCTTTAACATAGTGTTGGGCAACCTCAGCTTGGTTTTCAAAACGTAAATCGTCTACTGAGCCAGGAATGAGAAGTTCAGGTGTTGAATCGAGTGTCAAACCTATAAAACCAATATCGATACCGGCGATATTATGGATAACATAGGGAGGTAGCAAGGTGGATTTTGACTCAAGGTCTATTACATTCGCACTCAGGGTTTTGTAGTTTGCGCCTGGCCATTTATTCTGCATAAAAGGGCCTTTATTATGGTTTCCACCTTGCAGTAAACGAAGCATTTCAGCGCTCCCTTCATCAAACTCGTGATTTCCCGCGGTACCAATTATTTCACATGAAGGTGTATGACTTAGCTTGCAGTAGTCTTGTAGGTAATTTAAAAAGGCAATGGAAGGCTCGTCTTGCAGCAATGCCGATTCTGCTGGGCTTGCTCCGACATGATCGCCTGCATGGAGTACAAATGTTGGCTGGTTACCTATTTCAATGGCCTTGAGTAGGTGCAGCGCCAACTTCTGCATACCTCCATCTTGGCCTTTGGGTAAAACTTGGCCGTGAAAGTCATTAATTCCTAAGACCTTAACCTTAACTATGTCTTGGTCAGTATTGTGCAGGTTGTTTACTGAAGATGATGTAGGTAAAGCGCAGCATGCACTTAAGCTTAGGCAAGCGATGGCAAACCCGAGGTTTTGAACTGCACGTTTACTTACCTTTGGGCGACTAAGCCCGGATAGAGATTTTACCAATGAGAATATCCTTAAACATTACCCAATCGCCCATTAGGCTGTAAAAGGGGTACTTGAAGGTCGCTGGCTTATTATGTTCATAGAAAAAGTGGCCGACCCAAGCAAAGCCATAACCGATAAGGGGAATTAGCCACAGGAACACTAAAGCGCCAGTAAGGATAACATACGCGATAACAGCAAGTACTAACCAACTACCTATAAAATGTAGTAGCCGGCAGGTAGTGTTTTCATGTTCTGATAGGTAGTAAGGATAAAACTCACTAAAACTGGTGTATTTTTTTTCCATGGACTTGCCTCGCGAGTAGCTGGAGTATGATGTTATCATAAATTTTATGGACTACAATCCTATCTATTATTATTGGGCCAGAGCTTGTAATTGCGTGTAACAGCCCAATATATTTTATTCCATGAGCGGATAATCCAAAGCTCACATCATTCCAAACATATATGAACGAGATGAAATAAATGCTACCCGAGCCAAATACAAACCATGTAGACATCACCTTAGAAAACTTCCAGCAAATTATTTTGGAAGAGTCGAAATTGAAGACAATTATGGTTCAGTTTTGGGCTCCGTGGAGCGAACCCTGTGGTGAATTAACACCGATTCTTCAAAGTATAGCGAGTGAGTACAACGACAATTTGCTGTTTGCTAGAGTGAACTGTGACGAACAACAAGAAATCGCAGGCCAATTTGGAGTACGTGGTTTACCGACTGTCATTTTAGTCAAAGACGGCCAACCCTTGGATGGTTTTGCCGGCCCACAAACTGAAGCGCAGGTTAGGGAAGTTATTGAAAAGCACCTACCCAAACCTGAAGATGGTTTCTTGCAGTCAGCGTTAGCATGCATTGAGCTTGGTAATTACCATGAGGCCTTCACGTTTGCTAAACAAGCCTTTGAGGCGAATAATGAGCGTATTGATATTCGCTTAACGATGGCCGATTGCTATGTAGAAGTGGGTCAGCCGGCGCTTGCCAAGAAGCTATTAGAAGCGGTGACAATGGTAGACCAAGATGCCCGTTATCACGCAATCGTTGGGAAGGTTGAATTAGCTGAGCAAGCGTCTGAATCACCCGAAATAAAAGAATTGCAAGCTGCGCTGGAAGCCGACCCTGAGAATTTGGAGATTAAGGTAAAGTTGTCTGTTCAGTTGCATCAAGCACATAAAAACGACGAAGCGCTAGCACTACTATTGAGCGTGCTTCAAAAAGATCTGAATTTTGGTGAAGCTAAAAAATTCACCTTAGACATTATTAATGCGCTGCCAGATGGGGATGCCTTGAAGTCTCAATATCGCCGTAAAATCTATAGCTTATTGTATTAATGGGCGAAGCATTTCTACTCGCCATTTGTATTGTTTTCATTATCGAGGGTTTGATGCCTTTACTCATTCCCGATAAATGGAAGCAATTTTTAATGCAGATGGCGCTGCAACCCTCTGAATCATTACGTAGAATCGGCGGTGTAATGGTTGTAATTGGTGCCGTTAGCGCATATTTCTTAATAAACCGCATATAAAAACAAAATATGGGGTGATTTTTTGCTCTGAATTTTGCTAAAATCGCGGCCTAATTTTCTGATGCAAAAATCTTCCATGGCTAAAAATGTTGTTGTACTCGGAACCCAATGGGGTGACGAAGGAAAGGGTAAGGTCGTTGATCTTCTAACTGAACAAGCTTCTTTTGTGGTTCGCTATCAAGGTGGTCACAATGCGGGGCATACTCTCGTTATAGACGGCGAAAAAACCGTTCTTCATCTCATCCCCTCTGGCGTACTGCGTGAAAACGTAAAGTGCGTTATCGGCAATGGCGTAGTGCTGAGCCCTGAAGCTTTGTTAAAAGAAATGGCGATGCTGGAAGAGAAAGGTGTTCCTGTTAAGGAGCGTCTTGTTATCAGTGAAGCGTGCCCGCTTATTTTACCTTTCCACATAGCGTTGGACGTTGCTCGCGAGAAAGCTCGTGGTAACAAAGCAATTGGCACTACCGGCCGCGGTATTGGTCCAGCTTATGAAGATAAAGTTTCTCGTCGAGGTTTGCGCGTTGGTGACTTATTCAATCCGGAAGATTTCGCAGTAAAACTGAAAGAAGTCCTTAGCTACCACAACTTCATGCTCACCGAATACTACAAAGAAGTAGCCGTTGACTATGATGAAGTATTACAACAAGCCTTATCTGTTGCTGACTTATTGAAGTCGATGGTTGTTGATGTAACAGACCTGCTTGAAACTGCTCGCAAGAACAAGCAATCCATCATGTTTGAAGGGGCGCAGGGCACATTGCTAGATATTGACCATGGCACATATCCCTACGTAACTTCCTCTAATACTACTGTTGGTGGTGTTGCAACTGGTGCTGGTTTTGGCCCGCTTAATATTGATTATGTATTGGGTATCGTCAAAGCTTATACAACACGTGTAGGTTCTGGTCCTTTCCCTACTGAGTTAGACTGCGAAGTAGGCCAACACCTTGGGGTTAAAGGCCATGAGTTTGGCGCAACTACAGGCCGTAAACGCCGTACAGGTTGGTTTGATGCGGTAGCAATGCGTCGCGCGGTACAATTAAACTCAATTACAGGCTTTTGCCTAACTAAGCTTGATGTTCTTGACGGTTTGAAAACCTTGAGCATTTGCGTTGGCTATGAAGATAAAGCGGGTAAGGTGAGCACTATTCCACCACTAGCTGCTGAAGGGTATGATTTAGTTACACCAGTTTATGAAGAAATGCCTGGTTGGACTGACAATACTTATGGCGTGACTGTCTACGATGACTTACCACAGGCTGCTAAGAATTATATCAAGCGTTTGGAAGAGTTGACCGGTGTTCCTATCGATATTATATCTACAGGACCTGACCGCGCAGATACAATGGTGCTTCGTAACCCTTACGCGGAATAAGCAATAAAATAACTTAAGTGTTAAGAAAAGCCGACGTTTTCGCGAGAATCCGTCGGCTTTTTGTTTCCCCTACTATTTGCCTTATGGTACGCCTTTGCTAGGATGTCAGTATTCGCATAATTAATGAGTAATGGAATGCCTGACGCAACCTTAGATTTACCAGAAAGTACCAACCACGCAGTAATGAGTATTGACGAATTAAAGCGTACTTTTTCCACTGGGCGAACAAAAACATATAAGTGGCGCATAGAGCAGTTGCAGGCTTTAAAGCGCTTACTAGAAGAGAAAAGCAAAGACATTGCTAAAGCGTTGAATCAAGACCTAGCGAAAAGTGAATCCGAAGCTTGGTTGACCGAAATTGGGTATTCTATTACTGATGTAGATGACAATATAAAACGCCTCAAGTCGTGGATGAAACCTAATAAAGTAGGCACGCCTTTGGTTGCGTGGCCAGGTAAGAGCATGATCCAAAGTGAGCCATTAGGTGTGGCTCTGATTATTGGTGCTTGGAATTATCCCGTTCAACTTGTACTAACACCGCTAATCGCAGCGATCGCCGCTGGCAACTGCGCAGTAATAAAGCCTTCCGAACTAGCGCCTGCTAGCTCTGAACTTCTAGCCAAGCTTATCCCTCTTTATCTCGATAATGCAGCAATAAGAGTGCAAGAGGGCGGTAAAGATGAAACTACAGAGTTATTGGCGATGCCTTTTGATAAATATTTCTATACCGGCGGTGAGCATGTTGGACGCATTGTGATGACCGCTGCTGCTAAGCATCTAGCTCCCGTTACATTAGAGCTAGGTGGCAAAAGCCCGTGTATCGTCGACGGTGAGACAAACTTAGATATAACAGTTCGCCGCATCGTTTGGGGCAAATGGATGAATGTTGGGCAAACCTGTGTTGCGCCTGATTATGTGCTCATAGAAGAAAAGTATTTGGCAGACTTTACACAAAAGTTAATTGCTGAAATCAAGAAACAGTACTCCAAAGAACCACAAAGTAATAAGGATTATGGTCGTGTTATTAATCAAAGGCATTGCGCTCGTTTGATTAACTACCTAGAAGGTCTGAATATCATTCATGGTGGCAAACACGATGTTGACGAGCGTTTCATAGAGCCAACTGTTGTTGTGCAACCAAAACTTGATGACCTGATTATGCAAGAAGAAATATTTGGTCCCATCCTCCCAATTTTAACGTTCAAGTCAAAGCAAAGTATGATTGACTTTGTGCGAGCGCGCCCAAAACCCTTAGCGTGTTACGCGTTTACCTCAAATAAAGAATTTGAAAGCATGGTTGTTGAAGAAATCAGTGCAGGTTCAATTTGCATCAACGACACGAATATATTCTTAGTCAACCATGAATTGCCGTTTGGCGGTGTCGGTACTAGTGGTATGGGCAATTATCATGGTAAATCGGGATTCGACACATTCAGTCATCAAAAGGCCGTGATGAAAAGGAGCTTCAAGTTTGATGCTGCTATTCGGTACGCGCCGTTCAGTAAACTAAAATTGATGTTACTTAAGAAGTTGTCATAGGTAGACGGTAAAATTAGCAAAGAGGATCCACAATAATGTCAGAAAGAAACACGATGCCAGCATTTCATCTCGCCATTCCAGTGACTGATCTTGCTGAAGCAGAAGCTTTTTATGGCAAGCTTTTATCTTGTCAGAAAGGTCGAAGTAGCGAGCAGTGGATCGATTGGAATTTTTTTGGGCATCAGCTAGTGACTCACCTAGTCGCTGAGATGCCTTCAAGACCCAAGCCAAATTCTGTCGACGATAAGAACGTTCCAGTACCTCACTTCGGTGTTATTTTAGATATGCCTGAATGGCAGTTGCTTGCAGACCGTTTAATTGAAGAGCAACAAGCTTTTATTATTGAGCCTTATATTCGCTTCAAGGGAAAGACCGGTGAACAGGGCACTTTCTTTTTGCTTGACCCTGCGGGGAACGCTCTCGAATTTAAGGGTTTTGCAGATCAATCCCAAGTATTCGCTACATAACAATATTCCTTGGTTGTTATGTAGCTACAAGTGCTGATTCACCCTCAGAAAAGTACCTGCACGCTTAACAATAAGTAAGCAATGATAGTTAAACCGCCCACGAAAAGCGCATATGGCATTTGCGTTTTAACGTGTGTTAGTAAGTCGCAGCCAGCCGCTAAAGATGAAACGGCAGTGGTATCTGAAATGGGAGAGCAATGGTCTCCAAATATACCACCCCCCAAAATGGCTGCCAAAACGAGTGATGGCGGTAAGCCTAAACTAGCTACCAACGGCATGCCTATTGGAATTAAGATAGCGAAAGTACCCCATGATGTGCCTGTGGTGAACGACATGAAAGCGCCAGTTAAAAACAGCATAGGTACGACTAAAATTAAGGGGAGGTGTTCGCCAACAACACCAGAAACGAAAACACCCGTACCTAGCTCTTTCAGGCTGCTGCCCAGAGCGATGGAGAGTAAGACAATGGTGACTAGAGGTAATAGCTCCCCCATACCATTAAACCCTATTTTAAGCGACTGCTGATGCGTGAATCGTTTATGCCACAATAACTGAAGATAGGCGACGATACATGCTAAAAATGTAGCGTATAAAACAGATTTACTGCCGCTGCCTTTAGTAATGTCTCCTTCACCTGTTAGCAGCATAAAACCAAACATACCTACAATCATTACTATTAGCGGTACTAACATAAAACGTGACTTTGTCGCTTCACTAGAATTGAGCTTGGTATCTGTCGATTCAAGCTTAATTTCAGCCTCCTTCATAGGTCCGTGTACTTTATCTGCGAAAATGGTATAAGCGACCACTAGCAAGGTAAGCCATGCATAAACATTGTAGGGAAGAGTACCCCATAACACGGCTATTGGTGTTTCGTTTAGGTCATAGGCGCTGATTAGGGCTAATACATATGCGCCCCAACCATTTAGCAGGATAAGGATACAGATAGGCGCGCAAGTTGAATCGATAATATAAGCCAGTCTTGCTCGGCTCATTTTGTATTTATCAAACAAACCACGAGCAAAAATTCCTGCGGTAAGGACACTCAAATTTGATTCGATAAATATCGCCATGCCAGTAAACATGGTGACGCCACCAACTCGCTTTCTAGAGTTGATCAATCCACTTCCAATGAGTCTGTTAACCGTGGCTTTGACACCGCCAGAGTCGCGGATAAAAGCCAATAATGCGCCCACTAAGAGACTGAATATTAGAATCCGCGTTGTAGAGCCGCTGCCTGCAGTACTCACAATTCGCTCTATCGTATTAATGGGTGTAAGTAACCACGCACTTTCATTGGACATAGCCAACAGTAATTCAGACGACAGTACAGCCAAGAGTAAGGCTAATATCACTTCTTTTTTCCACAAAACTACTGCAATTGCGATAAGCGGCGGAAGTACGGTTAGCCAATCCATAGATTGTTTCCTATTGTATTTTTCTTATTGTTTTTCGGTTTCGAGCTTAATCAACGTTTCATAAACTAAGCTCACAATATTGCCATAACGGGCGAGTTCAGATGATTCCGCCTCAAACTCAAACTTATCTTCTATTGAGATAACAGGAGAGTGGCGTAAATTTGTAAGGATAATAACGGCTAAGTCATGCTCAGGATCAATCACGGTGGCTGTGCCAGTCCAACCGGTATGTCCAAACGCACTTTGACTCGCATAGGGACCAAAATGCCATTCTCTTTCCTTATCTCTCGCTAATTGCCAAGCCAGACCAATGGTATCCTGTTTACCAGAGGGACTAGTGAAACGGTCTAATATGGCATGATTGAATAGTTTTACATTGCCATAGCCACCACCATTGAGAAGTACTTGGCTTAAAACTGATAAGTCATCGATACTCGAGAATAAGCCTGCATGACCTGAGACGCCTTGCATAGAGTAAAATGCTTTTTCATCATGCACCTCACCTTGTAATACGTATTCTCTGATGTTTGGAAACTCGACATTGCCAGCTCGAGTATTGCCTTGAATTTCCGTGGCTGCAAATTGGTTTGCTTCAAATCCGTGCTTAAGTGGTGTAAATAGCGTGTTTTCTAAGCCAAGTGGCTGGTAAATGCTTTCTCGCATAAACTGGTCCAATGGCATATTCGTTAAGCGCTCTATCAATGTGCCAAGTATCATAAAGTTACTGTCACTGTATGTCTGTGAACCGCTATAAACTGAGTCAAAAGGGAGTGCTGTGAGCAGCAATCGTTGTGTCTTTATTTTATTCTGAGAATAAAAGTATTCCCCCCATACATTATCGGGACGATAAAACTTCAATTCAGGCGCATATCCACTGCTGTGCGACAACAAATCCCTGACCAATATAACCTCACGCCCGTTACCACTGAATTCAGGAATGTAGTGATTGATTGGTCTATCAAGCTCTAAGTCTCCCCGATTGACCAAGTGCATAATGGCCAAGCTGGTGGCAAAAGTTTTCGTATTTGATGCCAAATCAAACAAATGGTCGCTAGTTAAAGGCTCAAAATCCTCTAGTAACTGACCTCGATTATCATACTTGCGTGCATGTCCATAACTGGTGCGTTTTATAATCTTCCCTTTATGAACAACGGCGATACTTAAGCCAGGAAAGCCTGCATTGATACCCTTGCGTATAAACTTATCTAGTTCTGCAAAATCCTCTTTGTAGGGCGCAATTTCATAAGCAAGTGTTGGGTATGGAATGCTGATACGGATACTTGCATCAGCAGGTTGTATATTTTCAACTCGCAAAGTGTTCAGACCGTCGATTGTGCGCTTGTGTAGTGACACTCTATTGATATTACCTGCCTCAAAGTTGTCTAAGCTTAATCGTTGCTCATTAATATAAATCTCCGCTGAGCTAGCATCATCTGTTTCAATTAATAGCTCACCACGTCCTTTATATGCCTTAAATCTCGCCCGATTAGTTACCTTGGGTAATTTGTCTGTGCTTTGATTTCTGAAGTCTTGAGAGATTTGTGATTGCTGAGTGTTAACAAAAACTTGCTGTTGCTTAATTTGATCTGCGAGTACTTCAGATTGGTACAAACGATTTAGATCTTGAAATTTGTCAGGAAAATACTTCTCAACTAAGGCGAATACTGCTGCCGCGGTTTGGTTGTCCAACTGGCCAGTCACTTGCCATGGCAAAAAATGCATCTGAAATGCAGATAAGGTATCGATACTCTGTTGGTCTAGCCGACCGGTTGCTATGAGTCCATAACCATAATCACTTAGCGCCCGCTGCACCAAGGCTAAACTCGGAGGTGTTTGATTAAACGCCAGCCAGTGCTGGTTGAGAGTCTCCGTATCGTACCAAGCACCTATGCCTTCTTGATAAAGTCGAAACCATGGAAATTTTGGGCCGGGGTCATTTTTGCGAGACGGCGCAATATCAGAGTGGCCAATAACCGCTGTAGGTTCAATATCAGGATTACGAGCCAAGATGTCTTTTGTCAAAGCGATTAACTTTTTGATTTGTGCTTCTTCAAAATCAGGGAATATACACAAATCGCGATTCTTTTCCGCACCCTCTATTTGAGGTGGAACTGCGGCCAATGAAGCGTCGAATGGAATATCTTCTTGGCATTCAGGTTGATTAACAATCTCAATTCCAATGCTATGATCGTTCAAACCTGAGCGCCCTTGCCAATAACTAACTCCAGCATGCCAAGCGCGATCGCTTTCCTTAACCAGTTGAAAAACCTTAAGTTCTTTTTGTGGGTACGTAGGGTCTTCTAGGCTGGGAATAAGGTAATGAGAGCTTACATTGCCTTCGTCAACAAGTGCCTCGACGGATTCTTGATAATTTACCGCAGTAAAATGCATCACTAAAGATTTTATTCTGAAGCTATGATTTTTTGATGGCATTTGTTCGATTGTAGATACACTGGCGCAGCTCACGAGTAAGAACGAACTTAACACAAGACCAATGTTTAGGTGCCGCTTCCAATCTGGCATAGATGAATCCAAAAAAACCGAAATAAGGTTAAATAGCCCACTGAGAAAAGCGGCTACAGCTTTCCGTAAATTTAACAAGGCTCTCGGAATATAACAACCTGAATAAACTGCCAAATTAATAATAAAGGCAAATTCAACTCAGTTTCAATAGTCTCCCATTTATGATCGCAAACTCCCGTATGCCATTCCTGACTAGGAAGCCCGCAGCGACAGTACCTCTCGAAAGTTTGAAATCGTCATGCCAAATTTTAGGGTTATTGACGATGGGTAGCCCGCAGACGTTGTTTATTAAACTCGCTTCACCCACAAAATGTGTATAACCATCACGCAGAATGGTTAAGTAGCTTTCTTCATCGAGGACGAGTTTGTCGTCTACTAAAAACGATTGTCCAGCCTCATACACATATTGTTCAGCATCAAATTCAATTTCACCGGCAAAATCACGTAAATCACCAAGGTCATAGATTATCCACTCATTTGAATAGCGCGCTGGTTTCCGTATAGCGACATCTGCAGAGTAATGCTGCTCTTTAAAATGAAGGTTTTTAATCAACAAATCACACCATTTGTTTTCAATATTTAAAGGCAAATCAGCATACACACGTGGTTCACTGTACTCTCCTTTATCATCAAACAGAGCAGATTGTTCAGCAAGTATTGAAAGGCTTCGCACTAAAGCGACAAGGTTGGCGGAGCGGGCAACTTGTCTCGTTTCATCAGCTACGAAATAGCCGGATTCGATTAAAATCGTGCTAATTCCTTTGGCTGCGATTTGGTCCCCGAATGAACGTTCAGAAAATGTGTCATCATACTTTGCGATTTGCCCATTGAGCTCTTCTTGCAATGACTTTGATATTTCAGCTATCAGAGTCATAGCGTTTTGGCGGGCATGATTGAGTTCTTTTTGAGGATTATACGCTGGTGCCAAGAAGGCTATGGTAACTGGCTTTGCCTGCGCTCCACAGCGATAATAAGGGTCTTGGTCATGTAAGTTGAATGCGTATTGCGGTTTTGTTTCTTCAATCAAGGCATTCAGTACATTCCCTTCAGGTGTCTGCAGGGCTAATGCATCTCGATTAATATCTAAACCTTGCGCGTTATATCTCTTGCTGAATTTTGCGCCATCAGGATTCAGCATAGGAGCAATATGTATGGTGAATTTGTCTTCCCAATTTTGGAATAGCACGGAAGACGAATGCAATTTTGTTTCGGAAGCTTGTTTGGAGCTCAATAAAACATTAATAAAGTCCAATACTGCAGCGCTTGCACTAGATTCATCGCCATGCATTTGGGACCACATAGTGATGACTATTGGTCCATGACCGAGTGTGAAACAGTGAAGATCTTGCTTCAAAAAAGATGTACCAATTATCCGATGCTTCACTTCAGCATGATCGCGCAAGCGTTCTATCTCATTGTGGATATGTTCTAGTTTTAGTTGAAGGTGATCGATATTTTTAACTCGATACTCATTCAATACCTGAAACAAACTCGCTGTATTGGACTTCATCGTCATTCCTTTACTTCCCGATGTGGACTTTGAATATAGTCCTAAACTGTTCAAAAAATCAACTATTGAAAGTTGAATACGAATTCAAGATAGGGGCTACATAGGTATGCCCAAGAATACCTCGATTTGATAGTGAACAGTTTAGTATCTCAAACCTAATACCAAAAAATGCGCTCATCTTAATGTGACAGTTACCTGTTCAAGTGGTAATTAAATGTAGGTTTGTAGTTATATTTTTTCAGTTTTCATAAGAGTCTTGTTAGGGTTGAGTGGCTAGTTTTTTAATTACGCACTGTTTAAATATTAGGACTTTTGGTGGTTTTCCTTGACTGTGAAGGTGGGGTACGAGACGAAAAATTGATGTAAATATTTGAGCTGCAAGTACCAAATATCAATGTTGCGTTTTTTCTTGGTTGTTGAATGTGTAGAACGGTTAAATCAAATGATCATGACGTGACCTTTTGTGTCGTGATTGTCGCAAATTTGCGTCAGATATAAGGTGCGAAAAAATATTCGATCTAGATCTATAACTTAATCATGCTATTAAATAAGTGCTCTTTAGTTTCGAAATTAGCCTAAAAACTATGACCTAGATATTGTAATCCCCAACATTTTGAACCCGCTATGCCTTCTAAAATCCCGCTTATTCCTGATTTAAAAAGAACACGATGTGGTAAAGGCGATTTGTAATGTCAAAGTAACTAATTTAGCGCTTTATTTAGATATCCAGAATGCTTATCGAGCATTGCTTTGGATGTAGTTACATCGCTATTAGTTAAGATCATCAGTATGGCGAGTTTAGCGTTATTGTTAGATTCAGCCAGTGTGGCCTTGGCTTTCTCTGCTGAACAGGTAGTCGCTTGCATAACTATATGCACTGCTCTGGCAAGAAGTTTCTCGTTCGTGGCATTCACATCGACCATTAAATTTGAGTACGTTTTACCCAGTTTTATCATCGTTGTCGTGCTAATCATATTAAGGATAAGCTTCTGAGCCGTGCCGGACTTCATTCGCGTTGAGCCCGTTAGTACCTCAGGCCCAACATTGGCAACAATACCAATATTAGCTAACTTAAGTAGTGGGGCATCTGGGTTGCACACAATACAAGCTGTGGCGCAGGAGAGCGAATTTGCATATTCTATAGCACCTAACACATAGGGAGTACGTCCACTCGCGGCTAAACCGATGACGATGTCTTTTGAGCTCAGTGATATATTAATAAGATCTCGTTTGCCGCTAAGTGCATCATCTTCAGCACCCTCGACGGCATGAATTAATGCCTTCTCTCCGCCAGCAATAATGCCAACAACTAGGTCATCAGGCACACTGAACGTGGGTCGACATTCAACGGCATCAAGAATTCCTAAGCGCCCACTTGTACCTGCACCTATGTAGATTAGCCTTCCTCCTTGAGACAAGGCATGCGCGCTAGCATCAACCGCTTCCGCTATGTCATCTAATGAATTGGAAATAGCATATGGAACCGTTTTGTCCTGAGCATTTATGACTTTTAACGCATCGATGGTGGACATGCTATCAATATCCATACTTTCACGCAGACGTGTTTCAGAAGGTATTGATTGGATTTCCTGTCGGATTTTGTCTGTTTTGTCCATGCTTAACTTCTCTCTTTTTCAATACTGATAGAGCCAGACGTCATTGCATTGCTTTTTCCTAGTAGACATACACATGTCGCGATGAAAGTCGCAATGACTAGTTGCCAAGAAAACCCAAGGCTAAATTGATATTGTTCATCAAGGTAAAGTGACATCACGCCGGGTTGCAATAAAACTGGGATACTAAAACCAACAATCAATGAAAATAGAATGGATGTTGGTGAGCCTCTGCGGCTAAATAAGGCAGTGAAATACACGCCAAGCAATCCACTATACGAAAAAACCATTACACTCAGAGCAAAGGCGAGTAAAGGCATGTCTGTATGTTGCTGCCAGTAATAACAAAGTGCCGCCATCCCGCTTAAGCACAAGGCAACAATAACCATACTGATTCTGCCAGCTTTTACTATGTGTTGCTCACTAAGACGCTTGCCTCTATTCTCCATCAGTCCACGATATATATCTTGAACAGCCACAGAGGACATAGAGTTTAAGCCTGAATTCAGAGTCGATAATGCTGCAGCAACTATCCCAATAGTCACAATCGCTTTGATACCATTTGGGAGATCAGTGAGCACGTAGTACATGAAGATAGTCACTGTTTGACCCACAAAAGTGGGAGTTGGCACATCACCGTTGGAAACGGCCTGACTCATCAGGTCTGGGCGTTGATAATAGACATATAACAACATGCCAATAATAACGAAAACCAGTACGATAGGAATGCCGATGATAATTGACGAAGTCAGTGCTTTGGTTGCCTCCTTTGCGTTTTTGCAGGTAAGCATACGTTGGGTTACATCTTGGTCCATGCCAAATGCAGCTATATTAAGTAACACAAAACCGGTGATTATCGACCAAAAACCGAAAACGCCACTGGGCGAAAAGTCCAATGAAAAATCAATCAGTGTCAGTTTGGATTGGGAGCCGTCACTTGGGTTTTCCAAAGCATGAATAATGCTAGTCAGGTCTGCAGGAATACTATATAGAAGATAAATGAGTACTAATAGCGCTGCGCCCACATAAACAATGCATTGAATCACATCACTATAAATGACCGTTCTGATACCGCCATAAGCGGTGTAAAGAAGGCCAATCACAGCGATTAGGCCAATAGAAAACAATACGCTGGTCGTTTCAATATCACCGAATAAAATCATAGCAATGGCAATTGCCGCCATATACAAGCGGGCACCACTCGCAAATAATCGGCCTACAAGATAAACCATACCGGCTTGGTACTTTGCATTATCACCAAAACGTTGCGCCAGCAATTCATATACGGTGTACACCTTAAACTGATAAAATCTTGGCAATAGAACTGTTGCCACGAAAAATGCTGCGATAAAACCCGCGATATTTGTAGCTAAGTAGCTTAAGTCACCCCGGTAGCCTTGGTCTGGCCCACCTAAGAAAGTGGCTGCGCTTTGAGATGTTGCAAGAACTGAAATCGCGACTACCCACATAGGCATCGTATTTCCACCCAGGAAATAGTCCGTTGAAGTTGCAGCCTTGCGATTGTAGAACCAACCGCTAACAAGCAGAACGAGTCCATACGTGGCAAATACGAACCAATCGATAGCAGAGAATTGATCAATCATAATTTTGTTATTACAGCCTTTTTATTATTATTTTTGCTTTAATCATCAGCATGCTCGTAATGTGATATTCAACATAGAGTTGATTGACACATTTTTCTTATTAACCCATTTATTGTGTTCAAACACAAGTTGTCCTCGGAAACTGAGGTGGCAATCAGCAATACAATGTGTACTACCTTTGCGTTCATTGATGTAGAATAAGCTAGTATGATGATTTTGAGTCGTTTTTTATCCAGTCTCTACTCTGTTCATCGCTTTTTTAGGCGGTAGAGTTGGACAGAATACTATGGCTACACTAGAGGAAAATATTGTTGGCGAGATACACCCACGCGCGAATCAACCTAGACGCACTTCGATACAACTTTACATCAATGAGTGAGCTTGCTCCTGCGAGTAAGCAAGTGGTGGTAATTAAAGCAAATGCATATGGCAATGGTGCTATTGAAGTTGCGCGTTGTCTACAGAGTGAAGTTGATTTGTTCGCAGTTGCTTTCTTAGATGAGGTGTATGAACTTCGAGAAGCCGGTATCACGACACCTATTCTAGTGCTACAAGGGCCCCATCAAGAACAAGAATGTGAGTTAAGCTCTGTGCTCAATGTAGTTTGGATGCTACATTTAGAGAGGCAAATAAATTGGATAAATAAACGCATTGAAAACAGAGAGATAAAAGCTAACCAACATTGGGTGAAATTTGATACGGGCATGCACCGCCTCGGACTGGACCCCAGTGAATATGATCATCTAGCTGAAAGTTATCCCTATGTTTTTACTGAAGATGCGGTCATTGCGACTCACCTTGCGCGGGCCGATGAGCCTGAGTGTGAGAATGCTCAAGACGTTGTGAACGCTTTTTTATTATCAATGCAAGACAAACATCAAAACCTATCAATTGCGAATTCGGCGGCAAATATCTGTCTGCCGTCGGCAGCAGCGGTGTATAACCGTATGGGGATTTCGTTATATGGCAGTTCACCTTTCGAAAAAGAGCAGGTGTCACCAGATTTAAAACCCGTTATGACCTTAAAAAGTGAGGTCATTGCTTTGCGTGATCTCGCAGCTGGAGAGTCAGTGGGATATGGTGCAACTTGGACAGCGAGTAAACCATCTACTATTGCCACAGTTGCTATCGGCTACGCTGACGGCTATCCGCGCCATGCGCCTATAGGCACTCCTGCTTTGTTCAACGGGAAAAAGGCTTTCTTAGTCGGGCGCGTTTCAATGGATATGCTTACATTCGATGTAAGTGGGTTAGATGATATTGATATTGGTACTGAAGTGGAGCTTTGGGGTGAAAACTTACCAATAAATGAGGTGGCAGCAAAGATTGGCACTATCGGATATGAGTTAATGACAAGGGTGTCGGCGCGCGTGCCGCGTAAATATGACTAAAAGAATTATATGAACGAAGAATTTTATGTGGGTATCGACGCGGGAGGGACTCATTGCCGCGCATGCCTATACAACAGTGAAGGCAACGAGCTCGGCAATAGTATGAGCGGGCCAGCAAATGTGTTTAGTGATTTTGATTCAGCTATTGCAAATATTCGTCTGTCAATTAATCGAGTATTAGCGCTGACAGACAAAAATATTCAAACAGCAGATCTGCACATTTGTGTCGGTAGTGCAGGAGCTCAAGTAGAAGGTGTGCAGCAGTCCTTTGGTGAATTATCTCATCCTTACGCTTCGTTCTCATTGATAAGTGATTTACATGCGGCATGTATAGGTGCAAATGTTGGTAGTGATTGCTCACTAGTAATCGTTGGTACGGGCTCATCGCTTGCTTCCTTTGAGAACCAACAAGTAAAGCAGTATGGTGGACATGGCTTGTTTCTGGGCGATGAAGCAAGTGGTGCTTATATTGGTCTGTCAGCAATAAAATCAACGCTTCGATATTTCGATGGTTTACATAATGACAAAGCATTTAGTGATGCGATCTTAACGGCACTCTCATGTACTAAACCAAAACAAATCGTGGAGCATTGGACACGTAGACCTGCAGCTGATTATGCGGCTTTGCTACCTGTCGTGCAGCGTTTGGCAGAGGAAGGCAACAAAAGTGCGCAAGATTTGATTACTGCCGGACTCGATTATTTGCGAGATGTGATTGTTGGCAATGGATTACACACTAAAGCGCCTTTATACATGCTCGGCGGGTTAAGTGACATGTACAAAGGTGGCTTGGAAGCAGCTCTCGGAGTATGTATCGCCAGCCCACAGCATAGCCCAGAATATGGTGCATTTTTGTATGCCAAGTTGATGTTAAACAAGTAGTCTGCTTGTCTATTAAAAATTTTAACCCGCCAGCTTTACCATGCCAAAGACAAACGAGTATGATAGCAATACTGTTTTCACGATTAAGAGAAATACATCATGCTTAGCCATTGGGACGATCTACTATTGCTGGATAGCCAGCTCAGCGAAGAAGAAAAACTAGTCCAAACTAGCGCAAGGGAGTTCGCCCAAGCGGAACTCATGCCTGGTATTTTAATGGCTAACCGACATGAATCCTTTGATCCAACAATTATGCGTCGAATGGGGCAGGCTGGTCTGCTTGGCTCAACGATTGAAGGTTATGGTTGTGCAGGCATTAACTATGTTTCCTATGGCTTAGTTGCTCGCGAAATAGAAAGAGTTGATAGCGGCTATCGTAGCGCGATGAGTGTGCAAAGCTCGCTAGTCATGCATCCCATTAATACCTTTGGTAGTGAGCAACAAAAACAGAAGTATTTGCCCAAGCTAGCAAGTGGAGAATGGATAGGGTGTTTTGGTCTAACCGAACCAGATGCTGGCTCGGATCCAGCGAGTATGTTAAGTGTAGCAAAGACAGTCGATGGCGGTTATTTGCTAAGCGGCAACAAGATGTGGATTACAAATTCACCGATCGCAGATGTATTTGTTGTGTGGGCCAAGAAACAAGAAGACGGTAAAATTTATGGCTTCATTTTAGAAAAGGGCATGGAAGGCCTAAGTGCTCCAAAAATTGAAGGGAAGCAATCGCTAAAAGCGTCAATTACCGGTGAGATTGTGATGGATAATGTATTTGTCACCGAATCTCAACTATTGCCAAAAGTATCGGGTTTAAAAGGCCCCTTTAGCTGTTTAAACATGGCGAGATATGGTATTTCCTGGGGTGTTTTAGGTGCCGCTGAATTTTGTTGGCATGCAGCAAGGCAGTACGGTTTAGATCGTAAACAATTTGGTAAACCTTTAGCGCAAACGCAGCTTTTTCAAACCAAATTGGCCAATATGCAAACCGAGATCTCCTTAGGCTTACAAGCGTCATTGCAGGTCGGGAGGTTGATAGATAGTAAACGCTTCGATCCAGCAATGATATCTATGGTAAAAAGAAATAACTGCGGGAAGGCATTAGATATAGCCCGGCATGCGAGAGACATGCATGGAGGCAATGGCATTAGTGACGAATTCCATGTGATTCGCCACATGATAAACCTAGAAACCGTTAATACCTACGAAGGTACATATGATGTACATGGTTTAATTCTAGGCCGCGCACAGACTGGCCTACAGGCGTTTTTCTAGTGAGTGGTGGTAGGCCGTTAACGTTACCACTTGCGCAACATATCGGTGTAAATTCTATCGTCCAGTAAACTGTCGCGCTGCAAATTGGTTTGCATCAGTTTATCGTATTCACCATTGCTACGAAGAGAACTGATACCTGTTTCGAACGTTGATATGATCTTGTTAGCCTCAGCATTTGCCTTTTGTATCGCTAGGGACACATCGACTTGCACAATTGCTTGCTTCGAAATATAGACGGGTTTTTCACCCACACTCGCGAGCAGGATGTTCATTTCATCAATCATTCGCTTGTCGACAAGTAGAAAATCAACTCTATCTTCAGCTAATTGTTTGATAACATCGAAAAATGATGGCGCTCTTGCCCAGCTGACGTCTCTTTCAGCGCGCAATACATCGGTGTTTGCGAAGCGGTTTTCGATACCGACTCGTTCACGGTACATTTGCTCTAAACGAATAATATTCTCAGCGCGTTGGTACCTTGATACGATATGCAAATTGACTTTCATATACGGCGCCGAATATACATAGTCGTCTTTCACATCGTTGAGTGAATAGTGGTCGTAATATCCTATAAATTTGCCCGATTTCAAACCGCTTCCTTTCCAAGCTTGAGTCGTTGCCGTCAATTTGAGTGCTTCCGGTAGGTTGGCTAATGCAGCTCTCACTAAGTCCATTTGTCTGGCCGGTAGCTCGTGCTCGTCAATGTAGGTGGCGACTTTGTTGCCAACCAAACTTACGGTATTGGCGTTAGCCACATTAAGTTGAACGTTTAGCAGCAAAAAACAGGCACAAATTAACTTTACACAAGCGGCTAATTTTAGTTTTGCTAGCAAAGAGATACGTTGAACATTTACAGGATACTGAAAGGTCATTTTCTTACCTAAAAACCAAAGTTACTATCAATACGCTTAATTGCCCCATTTTGGATTTATTCTCCAAAGGCGCCCGCTGCGCCTGGATAAACCACGGGGCTCTCAAAACCATCTTTGCTTACACTGGCGACACCAAAGAAATAATTATCAATGACAACATTCTCTAGTGTTGCAGTAGTTACGTTTCCTACGTACTTACTAAATTGCCACTGAGGGGCATCGGTTAAACGCCAATAGATCTTATAGCCCATAAGTTGTGGATTCTGTTCAGGATCAGCAGCAGCCCAGCTTAAGGTTGTAGAAGGTTGCACCGCACCGGCTATGCTGACTTCAGCGGGTGGTGTTGGTGCATTCGCCATACCTGCCAATGATACCGCGTTTAGCGCCGTCAATTTGGCCGCGTAATCAAAATTCACGCCATCGATGGTATCACCATATTTAATACCATTCTCTGTACGTAAGTCTTGATGCTGACGTTGATAGTGTTCATTGGTTTCCATGATCCGTACACCAGGGTAACCTAAATCGTTGAATGGGCGATGATGGCCCCCGCGACGAAAGCGGTCTAAACGGTATATCACCATTGTGTCTAAGTTCTCGATATAACGGTCTGCCATTAAATCAATATATCTGGCTAGATTGCGGCTTGGGCTATCAACTTCTCCACCAGTAAACCGTCTAAGGCGCGCCTCATCAGCCGTTTCGGTCTGGCGAGTGCCTTCTGCGAAGATTCGAGCGGTCGTATTATTTATGACGCCGTTTATACCTTCAATATTACCGATCATGTCGTTATTCAACACAGCTTTTAAACGCCAATTTTTCTCTTGTGCGTATTCAGCTAGAATCTGTCCACCGAATAAGCCTTGCTCTTCCCCAGATAATGCCGCATATACGATACTTCCGTGGAACTTATGCCTGCTGAGTAGACGTGCCGCTTCGAGTGTTCCTGCCACACCCGATGCATTGTCGTTGGCGCCAGGTGAGTCTGAAGTTGCGTCCATCACGTCACTGACTCGTGAATCGATATCGCCGCTCATTAGAACGTATCGACTAGGGTCACTCATGCCTTTTTGAATCGCAATAACGCTTACTACTTCTGTTGCATTAGGTATTCGGCGCTCGCCAGAAATGACTCTACTTTGAAAGAATACCTCTAAACAACCACCGCAATCAGCCGATATCTTTTCGAACTCTTCTTTTATCCAGCGTCTAGCCGCACCAATGCCTCGTGTTTCAGATTCTGTTTCAGATAAGGTGTGTCTGGTACCAAAACTGACCAAGGTTTGGATATCTTGTTCGATGCGTTGAGCAGAAGCAGAACGCCCAATCTCATGGAGTAGTGCTTGATCGGTGTAGCTTAAGCCTTGGGACCTTGAGGAGCTCTCTTGGCTCTGTGCATTCACCATTCCTGTGCTCACACTCACACTGAATGCGAAAACTCCAAGCAGTAATTGCAGTAAGCGCTTGTTGCCTTGCTGTCTTGTTTTGATTGTTTGCACAGAAATCTCCTTTCTTATTTTTTATTTAAATAAACGCAAATGCATCGCCGAACAGATTATTAGTTAACAGGCCCGCGGCGCTAAATTCATCACGAATTGTTGCCGACATTTCGAAGCGACCTGCTGTATAGACTTGATAATCTGCAAAGTTATGCACATCGTTTAATACTGCTTTATGCACCCAACCGACATGCTCTTGCCAGCTCTCGTCTGGATTTTCTACCACAGGTTTAAAGCTGAAATTTTGATGTGTTACTGCTAAAGCACTCAATTCTTTTGATTCATAAAGGTCGTCTGGGTTCTTTGCACCCCAGTACAATACGAGTTCACGATCGGGTTGAGTAGCTAAACAATCCAGTACTATCGACTTAGCGTAGGAATATCCAGTTCCGCCGGCAACCACAATAGCCGGTAACGTGGACTCACGAAGGTAGGCGTCACCATGGGCAACCTCAACGTTTAATTCACCCAGATTACGGCACTTTTCAAGCACTTCGTAGGCATATGCATTGCTCGGCTCAGCACCAATATGCAGTTCAATGATGCTACTGTCTTGTGGCGCATTGGCAATCGAAAACGGTCGTTTGTCTTTTTCGCCCATGACCACCTGACAATATTGGCCAGCTTTAAATTCAATGGGGTTTTCCGGCTTAAGTATGACTTTGTACACAATTGAGGTAAGTGCTTCTATACTCTCTACTGTGCAGTTTACTACGTTCATGTATATCCTTTTCGTGCTTTAGTTGGCCCTCTGCATTGAGCCTTATATAGTTATTTGCCCATTATGACTTAAAAAAAGCCCTGAGCGGGAGTTTATTTGTCGAACAGATTTAATTCGTCCCAAATACTATCGACTTTTTGTTTGACAGTTTCGTCCATCACAATTGGCTCACCCCACTCTCTATCGGTTTCGCCCGGCAGCTTATTCGTTGCATCCATTCCCATTTTTGAACCTAAACCTGATACAGGTGATGCGAAATCTAAATAGTCAATCGGGGTATTTTCTACCAATGTTGTGTCTCTGGCTGGATCCATCCTAGTTGTGATCGCCCAGATGACATCATTCCAATCACGTGCGTTAACATCATCGTCACAGACAATGACGAACTTTGTGTACATGAACTGGCGCAGGAAAGACCAAACCCCCATCATGACTCGCTTAGCATGACCTGGGTATTGTTTCTTCATGGTGACAATCGCCATTCGATACGAACAGCCTTCTGGTGGTAGATAGAAATCAACAATTTCAGGAAACTGCTTTTGTAAAATAGGAACAAACACTTCGTTTAGTGCAACTCCAAGAATAGCCGGTTCATCCGGCGGTCTGCCAGTGTAAGTGCTGTGATAAATTGGATTATCACGATGGGTAATATGAGTCACCGTGAACACGGGAAACTCATCAACTTCATTGTAGTAACCGGTGTGATCACCATAAGGCCCCTCTGGAGCCGTTTCACCGGGCGCAATGTAACCTTCTAATACGATCTCCGCACTTGCTGGCACTTGTAAATCGTTAGAAATGCTTTTAACAACTTCGGTTTTATCACCTCTTAGCAAACCTGCAAATGCATATTCGGACAGGGTGTCTGGTACCGGCGTCACCGCGCCTAGAATGGTTGCCGGATCAGCACCTAAAGCCACAGAGACAGGATAGTTTTCGCCCGGGTTTTCCTGACACCATTCCTTAAAGTCTAAAGCGCCACCTCGATGCGATAACCAACGCATGATGACCTTATTCTTGGCAATTACTTGCTGGCGATATATGCCCAAGTTCTGACGTTTTTTGTGCGGGCCTCTGGTGACGGACAGCCCCCAAGTAATGAGTGGAGCCGCGTCACCCGGCCAACACCGTTGTATTGGCAGCATGCCGAGATCGACATCATCTCCGCTGATGATGTTTTGTTGGCAAGGTGCTTTTTTAACTTCTTTAGCGGGCATGTTAAGCACCTGCTTAAACACGGGTATTTTGCTCCACAGGTCTTTTAACCCTTTAGGTGGATCCGGCTCTTTAAGAAACGCCAGAAGTTTACCAACCTCTCGTAATGCTTCTACTGATTCTTGACCCATGCCGAGCGCGACGCGCTTGGGAGTACCAAATAGGTTAGCTAATACTGGAACACTTGAACCTTTTGGGTTCTCGAATAAGATAGCGGGACCGCCGGCTCTGAGTGTGCGGTCTGCTATTTCCGTCATCTCTAGCTCGGTATCTATCTCCATTGAAACTCTTTTTAATTCACCCATTTTTTCAAGTTGAGCGATAAAGTCTCTGAGGTCCTTGTATTTCATTTACTCTCCGGTTTGTAACTACTGTAGTTTAATAATGGTTTCTTACATATCTCTTTCGATATCGAGTCGCGTTTGCGCTGGCAACTATTCATTACTTTTTTATTGTAAGCAAGCTTACGTAAAACAGGGAATGAACGTTCACTTCTTTGGCTATTAAATGCAGCGGAAATCACAGCTGACAGGAAAAAAATGAGTTACGCAAACAAGCCACACTACTTAGAAGCCTTAAGTGTAGCAAAGATCCCCAGTCGCTAGTAAAAATATCTTGTCCAGTGCAAGACGTTCAGGGCACTAGCATGTTAATAAATCCTCTTGATTAGAGTTTGCTTTGATACGGTTTTATGAATCCTAATGATGAAATTATTTTTCACTTTTTGTTATTTTAGCCGATAGCAATCTTATATCACTAGCAACAAGATTCGAGGCAAATTAGTGCAAAAAATAATAAATACTCTCCAAGCAATTACGCTAGCCCTTTTTGCATGCAGCCTGATGCCATCCAAAGCGTATTCTCAGCAATTAGAAGCAGTGCAAATTTATAGTCAAGATGAACTCATTAAACTCATTAACGATAATGAACATTTGGAGAGAGTTGTCGCTGATCGTTGCCAACTAGTTCAGGATATTGAGGCGAGAGCGGAAGTACTCATGGTGCCAGCTTATCAATTTCTCTGGGGCGACATGTTGGCCTGGGGAGTTTGTGTTGATGCAGAACCTGAGCGCGGTATTTATTATATGCGAGAAGCCGCCTCCCAGGGCTTAGCGGCAGCGCTAGAACAGCTAGGGCGATATCATGCGAGTGGAAAATTGGTACAAGAAGACAAAAAACGGGCTGTGATTTACTTACGGGAAGCATCTGCGCTGGGCAACCTACGAGCCCAGCTTCAACTTGCGGAGCTATTTATTGATGGATACGGTAGTCCTTATGATTTCGAAGACTTATATCATTGGCTGTATAATGCAATAACTGACGATTCTCGCACGCATCAACGGATAGCGATGTACATGGGTGAATTAGAGTCTTTAATGCATCCAAGAGCTGTGAGGAATGCAAGAAAGCCCCTGATTAACTAGTACACGCAATTAAAAACCTTAATGCAAAATTACAGGCCGCTGAAATAGTATGGTTTCAGCATTCCGTTTGTGATGCCGCTTATAAAATTGAATAGCCACGATCTCTAACTTCCAACAAATTCGTAAAAACGACTAACTCTTTGTCGTTTTGACCATTTATTTAATTCTCAAACCCGTCGATAAATTATAAGCTTATGATTTTTAAAGGGATATTTTGTGGCACTCTAGTTGCTACTCCTACTTTATAAAGCAAAAGAGTCATTTGGTCTAAGGTGTTTTTGCCCAGTAACTCTTTTCTAACTTAGGAGAACGTAATGGAATTGATTTTCGGATTTTTTGGTTTTATCTTGTTTGTTATATTTTGGGCAATTCCCGTAATTGCTATTTGTGTGTCTTCACGGACAAGTGGTGGTGAAAAAGTCGCTTGGATCCTAGCGATGATATTTGTTTCTTGGTTCGCCTTTATATTTTATCTGCTCCTTGCACCACTTAAAGATAACAGATCACGAGCCTAAATTAACTTCACGCTTGTGAAATTCAAAACAGTATTACTAGATAAACTTAGAGGACAGTGATAATGCCAGTCATATTAGAAGACAGACCAATCGAGCAAGTGAAAGAGGAAGTTATCGATATATTGGTACATAACTACAGTCATGCAATTATTTCAAACGAAGCCTTTGAACGTAGGTTAGACAATGTGATTAGTGCAACCACGAATCAGCAAATGATGGACCAAATTGCTGATCTCGACGGGCGCCCCGATCCAGACTTACAAAAACAGAAAGAAGAGCATTTCAGCGTCAATTATGCGAATGAACCCACTGAAGATACAGAAACCTTAGTCAATGTGCTGGGAAGTTCAGACCGCACTGGTCAGTGGACTGCGCCAAAAGAAATAAGAGTCTATACTTTTCTTGGTGGTGCAAAAATAGATTTCACTGATGCACGATTTTCGTCACCGAATACAGTAGTGAAAATTTTTAGCGTGCTTGGTGGTGATAATATATACGTGCCAGAAAACGTGAATGTGGTTTCAAAAGCCGTTTGTGTTCTTGGTAGCTCCGAAAATGCAGCACCATCAATAGCATCTCGTCAAGCACCTACGATTACGATAGAGGGTGTTATGATACTGAGCAGCTTAGAAATTAAAGTGAAAACTAAAATTAAAGAGAAATTGATGGCATTCGCCAACGAAATGAAAGCAATGTTCACAGGCGATTCAATCAGATAATCGCCTGTTCATAATTTTGTCACAGACTTGTTCATAAAACGTTGGTATACTATCGTCGAATTTAATAAAGAAAAGAATGAATGACAGAAGATCCGCATTACTCAAGAGAAAAAGAAAAATACGAAAATCCGGTTGCAAGCCGCGAATACCTACTAGAAATACTTTCCTCATCAAAAAGTCCCCTTAGCTTCCTAGACATTTGTCAGCTTGTAAATGCAAGCGACGAAGACAGCCGTATTGGTGTTCAAAGACGCCTACGCGCCATGGAGCGAGAAGGGCAGGTTAAGTTTACCCGAGACAAAAAATACGAAGTGCAACAAGCCGCAGAGTTAATCCGTGGGCGTGTAATCGGCCATCGTGATGGCTTTGGTTTTTTGAAACACTCCGATACTGAAAAAGATCTATTTATCCATGCCGCACAAATGCAAACCTTGCTGCATGACGATATCGTTGAGGGCACAGAAAGCGGGGTTGATCGCCGTGGACGTATAGAGTTCAGACCTAATCGCGTCATAGAGCCCCGTAAAGAACCTATCGTTGGCCGTTTCTTTATGGAACAAGGTGTGTCGATAGTTATTCCTGATGATAACCGCATTAGCCATGAAATTGTCATACCGCCAGAGGCTCGCAATAGCGCCAGACAAGGCCACGTCGTGATTGTCGAAATTACTCAACGACCACGACGCAAAGTGAATGCCATTGGTAAAGTGATAGAAGTACTCGGCGAACATATGGCGCCTGGCATGGAAATCGAAATGGCACTGAGAAATTTCGATATTCCACATAATTGGCCGAAAGCGGTCACCAAACAAATTGCTAGCTTAACGCCAGAAGTGCCAGAAGAAGCAAAACAAGGTCGTATTGATCTTCGTCAACTTCCTTTAGTGACTATTGACGGCGAGGACGCTCGCGATTTCGATGACGCTGTTTATTGTCAGCCAAATGAAGATGGTGGCTGGCAGTTGTGGGTAGCCATTGCTGATGTGAGTTCCTACGTCAAAATAGGGACTGCGCTAGATGGTGAAGCACAGAATAGAGCCACTTCGGTGTATTTTCCTGAGAAGGTCATTCCGATGCTGCCTGAAGTACTTTCAAATGGTCTTTGCTCGCTAAATCCTGATGTAGATCGCCTATGTATGGTCTGTGAAATGACTATTACGAAGCAGGGTAAACTGAGCGATTACCAATTCTACGAAGCAGTAATGCGTTCGCATGCTCGCTTAACTTACAACAAAGTGTGGGGCATTTTACAAGGTGATGAAACCTTAAATGAACGCTACAAGCAGCATGTACCCTACCTGAACGATCTTTACAGTTTGTTTAAGTCCTTAAAGACTGCTCGTCAGGGGCGTGGTGCTATAGAATTTGAAACGATCGAGAGTAAATTCGTGTTCAACGCTGAGCGCAAAATTTCCCATATTATTGCAATAGAACGCAATGAAGCACATATGCTGATTGAAGAGTGTATGATCATGGCGAATGTTTGCGCTGCGCAGTTCATCGAGAAAAATCAGGCTGAAGCTTTATTTCGTATCCATGATAAACCTGACGAAGATCGTTTAACGACATTTAAAACCTACTTGGCCGAAGTTGGGATACCATTTACGGTCAATGAAACACCATCACCAGCAGATTTCACTGCGGTAATGAAGAAGATTCAGCATCGACCAGATAAAGAATTAATCCAAACCATGCTACTTCGGTCCATGAAGCAAGCTGTTTACGCGCCAGACAATGTGGGTCATTTCGGTTTGGCGCTTGAAGCCTATGCGCACTTTACATCGCCCATTCGTCGCTATCCTGACTTAGTTGTGCATCGTGCGATAAAAGCAATTGTCGACAAGCAGAATGGCCGCAAGTCTAAAACGGGTGGTAAAGCCTATTCGGTCGATGAGGTTGAGCAGCTCGGTGAGCAATGCTCCATGGCAGAAAGAAGAGCAGACGATGCTACACGTGATGTTTCAGACTGGCTTAAATGCGAGTTTATGCAAGACCATGTTGGCGATGCTTTTGAAGGTGTAGTAGCTTCCGTTACCAACTTCGGATTGTTCGTGCGTATTACTGAATTTCAGATAGATGGCCTAGTGCATATTACGTCGCTACCAAGTGACTATTACCACTTTGATGAACAAAAGCAGTGTTTAGTCGGCGAAGGCTCAGGAATGGTCTACCATCTCGGCGATGAAGTGAAAATCAAAGTCGCAGGTGTCAATCTCGATGAGAGAAAAATTGACTTGTTGATTGAGGGCACGACGAAAGCGAGAGCTTCAGTAAAACCACCAAGAAAGCGGAGTCGTTCTAAAGGCGGTGCGAAAAAAGGCAGCGCTAAGTCAAGCATGAACGAAACTGCCTCAAAAGATAAAACTCAAACACCTAGCACTGGTGATGCGAATACCAAAGCACCATCAACGAAAAAGCCAAAACGCACTGGGCGTAAAAAATCAGGTCCAAGGACCAAAGGCGGTAAAGCGTCTAAGAACAAACAACGGAGATAAGTAATGGCACAGCAAGAATTAATATATGGTTTGCATGCCATGACAGCCGTGATTGATAGGGAGCCCGAGCGCATTATTGAAATGTTTGTGCTTAAAGGCCGAGATGATGAACGCTTAACACATATCATTAACCAAGGTCGTCGACATGGGATCAGTATTCAGTTTTGCCAGCGTAAGACACTAGATGATAAGGCTGGCGGTGAGCAACATCAGGGCGTGATCGCACGTGCGAAGCCAGGTAAAGTCTTAGACGAACATGACTTGGACGCCATTCTGTTGAATCAGAGCTCTCCATTTTTGCTATTGCTCGACGGTGTTACTGACCCACATAATTTAGGCGCTTGTTTACGTACAGCCGATGCTGCTGGTGTACATGCGGTGATTGTGCCGAAAGATAAGAGCGCAGCGCTTTCTCCAACCGTGCGCAAGGTTGCGTGCGGAGCTGCGGAAGTGATTCCTCTGATTCAGGTCACAAACCTATCTAGAACAATTAAAAGTTTGCAAGATGCGGGTGTATGGGTAGTTGGGACAGCAGGTGAAGCTGAACAATCTATATACCAGTGCAAGCTAACGGGGCCAACTGCCTTAGTAATGGGCGCTGAAGGAAAGGGCATGCGCCGCTTAACCAGAGAAAATTGTGACGAGTTAATCAAACTGCCTATGGCGGGTTCTGTATCTAGCCTCAATGTATCGGTGGCAACCGGTGTTTGTTTGTATGAAATTGTTAGGCAGCGAGGCGAATAGACTCGTTGCTAACCCCCCCTCTACTTGAGTTTTTATTCAAGGTCTCCATATACTTATGCATGCAGCAGAGGACGCCGCGAAATATAAGTAAATAAACTCAATTCAATTGAAAATTAAACTACCGTTTATGCTTATTTTCTGTTATAGTTTCGCGCCCTTTTTGTAGGGGTGTGGTCTATTTTTTCTGAAATTTCCTTTGAAATCAAGGACGAAATAGCAGCTTAGAGGCTCGTGAGAGTCATAATATTTAACAGCGGAGCACTAAACATGATCCAAATGCAAACTAACCTGGACGTTGCCGATAACTCGGGAGCTCGCAGGGTTCAGTGTATTAAGGTTCTTGGTGGCTCGCATCGCCGTTATGCACATATCGGTGACATCATCAAAGTTACTGTCAAGGAAGCAATTCCTCGCGGTAAAGTTAAGAAAGGTGATGTTCTGAATGCAGTGGTGGTGCGTACTAGAAAAGGCGTTCGTCGCGCTGATGGTTCAACCATTCGTTTCGACAACAACGCAGCTGTTTTGCTTAATGCAAACAAGCAACCAATTGGTACGCGTATTTTTGGCCCGGTCACAAGAGAACTTCGTGGAGATTCATTCATGAAGATCATCTCATTGGCCCCAGAAGTACTTTAAGGAGTCACGATAATGGCTAGAAAAATTCGTCGTGATGATGAAGTAGTCGTATTAGCGGGTAAAGACAAAGGAAAACAAGGCAAAGTCTTGAAAGTACTTGCGTCTGAAGACCGTTTAGTAGTTGAAGGTGTGAACATCATCAAGAAACACCAGAAAGCCAATCCACAGATTGAGCAGCCTGGCGGTATTATTGAGAAAGAAGCAACCATTCATGTGTCTAATGTAGCGTTAGTTAACCCAGCAACGGGTAAAGCTGATCGCGTTGGTTTCCGTGTTGAAGACGAGAAGAAAGTTCGTTTCTTTAAGTCTAACGGCGACTTAGTATAATTATTGGAGAGTACGATGGCGAAACTGCATGATTTCTATAAAGAAACAGTAGTAGCTGAACTTGCAAAGCAGTTCGGGTACAAAAGCGTCATGCAAGTCCCTCGGATTGAAAAAATCACCTTAAACATGGGTTTAGGTGAAGCAGTAGCGGACAAGAAAGTTCTTGAAGCAGCGCAAGCTGATATGGCAGCGATTGCCGGTCAAAAACCTATTGTTACTGTTGCTAGAAAATCTGTTGCGGGTTTTAAAATCCGTGAAGGTTATCCGATTGGCTGTAAAGTAACCCTACGTGGCGAACGTATGTGGGAATTCCTTGAGAGATTAATCTCAATTACTATTCCTCGTATCCGTGACTTCCGTGGTCTTAACCCGAAATCTTTTGACGGTCGAGGCAACTACAGCATGGGTGTTCGTGAACAAATCATCTTCCCTGAAATCGATTTCGATAAAGTGGATAAAGTACGCGGTATGGATATCACTATCACTACCAGTGCAGATACTAACGACGAAGCACATGCTCTTTTGAGTGCGTTTAGCTTCCCGTTTAGAAAATAGGGTGTAAGGGTTATGGCAAAAGAATCAATGAAGGCACGCGAAGCAAAACGTGCCAAGCTGGTAAAACAGTATTCAGCGAAACGTTCAGCGCTTAAAGCGGTGATCAGTGACGTTAACGCTTCTGAAGAAGAGCGTTGGGATGCTGTTCTTAAGCTGCAAAAACTTCCACGTGATTCGTCACCGTCACGTCAGCACAACCGCTGTCGTATAACGGGTCGTCCACATGGTTTCCTTCGCAAATTTGGTCTTTCTCGTATTAAGCTTCGTGAAGCTGCAATGCGTGGTGAAGTCCCTGGCCTTAAAAAAGCTAGCTGGTAAGGAGAGCAGACTATGAGCATGCAAGATCCAATCGCAGATATGTTTACTCGAATTCGTAACGGCCAATTGGCTTCTAAAGTTGCGGTTTCTATGCCTTCTTCTAAAGTACGTGTTGCTATTGCAAAAGTACTAGAAGCTGAAGGTTATATCGAAGGTTCTTCGGTAACTGAAGGTGTTAAGCCTGTTTTAACAGTTACTTTGAAGTATTTCGAAGGTAAAAAAGTAATTGATACAATCGAACGAGTTAGCCGTCCTGGTTTACGCATCTATAAGAAAAAAGATGAGTTACCAAAAGTGATGGGTGGACTTGGGATTGCTATCGTGTCTACCTCAAAAGGTGTGATGACTGACCGTGCTGCGCGTAATGCAGGCATGGGTGGTGAGATCATCGGTTATGTAGCGTAACAGGGGAAGAATTATGTCACGTATAGCAAAAGCACCTGTCGACATCAAATCTGGCGTTGAAATTAAAATCGCCGGCCAAGAAGTCACAGTAAAAGGTAGTAAAGGTACATTAACTCGCGTATTTAACGACGCTGTTGAAGTAGTACAAGAAGAGAGCCAGTTAAAAGCACTTCCTCGTGAAGGTTTCGCTAACAACTGGGCTCAAGCTGGTACCGCTCGCGCATTGTTAGATCAGATGGTAGTTGGTGTTACTGATGGTTTTGAGAAGAAACTTCAACTTAATGGTGTTGGTTACCGTGCACAAGCACAAGGTAGCAAACTTAACCTTACGTTGGGCTTTTCACACCCTGTCGTCTACGAAATGCCACAAGGCATCAGCGTAGAAACCCCTACACAGACTGAAATCGTTGTTAAAGGCACCGATAAGCAGGTTGTAGGTCAGGTTGCAGCTAACATCCGCGCCTATCGTCCACCAGAGCCTTATAAAGGTAAGGGTGTTCGTTACGCAGATGAAACTGTGCGTCGTAAAGAAGCTAAGAAAAAGTAGGTAGGTAATACGATGGATAAGAAATCAGCTCGCTTACGTCGCGCCACTCGCGCCCGTAAGAAAATCAGTGAGTTAGGTGCACATCGCTTGGTTATTAACCGTACACCTCGCCACATCTATGCTCAGTTAATCGCGCCAAGTGGTTCTGAAGTATTGGCAGCAGCTTCTACTGTAGAAAAAGATCTTAAGGGTTCTTTAAAAGCTACAGGCAACGCAGAGGCAGCAGCGGCAGTAGGTAAAGCGATCGCAGAACGTGCTATCGATAAAGGCATTAAGCAAGTTGCCTTCGATAGAAGTGGATTTAAATATCATGGTCGTGTGAAAGCACTGGCTGATGCCGCTCGTGAAGCGGGTCTTCAGTTCTAGGAGTTTAAAATGGCTAAAGTAGAAGTTCAACAACAGGGTGACTTGTTAGAAAAGCTAATCGCCGTAAACCGCGTATCAAAAGTTGTTAAAGGTGGTCGCATCTTTAGTTTCACAGCTTTGACAGTGGTTGGTGATGGCAATGGCCGCGTTGGTTTTGGTTACGGTAAGGCACGTGAAGTACCTGCTGCTATCCAAAAAGCAATGGAAAAGGCACGTCGTAACTTAGTCGACGTAGACCTTAACGGCAATACATTACAACACCCAATTAAAGGTCGTCATTCAGGCTCTAAAGTTTACATGCAGCCTGCATCTGAAGGTACCGGTATTATTGCCGGTGGTGCGATGCGTGCAGTACTTGAAGTGGCTGGTGTTCAGAACGTACTTTCAAAATGCTACGGTTCTACAAACCCAATTAACGTTGTTCGCGCAACAGTCAACGCTCTAGTGGAAATGAATTCGCCAGAGAAGATTGCTGCAAAACGTGGTTTGTCAGTCAAAGATATTTTGGGGTAATCGAACATGTCTAAGATGATTAAAGTAAAGCAAACTAAAAGCTCTATCGGGCGTCTTCCTAAGCACAAAGCCACTTTGGTTGGTTTAGGTTTACGTAAAATCGGACAAGTACGTGAGTTGGAAGATACTCCGTCAGTTCGTGGCATGATCAACCGTGTTCAATACATGGTTGAGATAGTTGAGGAGTAATCTATGAGACTTAATACTCTTGCTCCTGCCGAAGGAGCTAAACATTCAGGTAAACGTGTTGGTCGCGGTATCGGTTCTGGCTTAGGCAAAACTGGTGGTCGTGGTCATAAAGGTCAAAAGTCTCGCTCTGGCGGGTCTGTTAAACCTGGTTTTGAGGGCGGTCAAATGCCTATTCAACGCCGTTTGCCGAAATTCGGTTTTACGTCACGTAAATCGTTTGTGTCTGACCAAGTTACACTTAGTGAAATTGCTAAGGTAGAAGGCGATATCGTTACTGTTGATACTTTAAAAGCAGCAGGTCTCATCAAGAAAGAGATCATGTTCGTTAAAGTGATGAAGAGTGGCGAAATTAATCGTGCTGTTACCTTAAGCGGGATCCGAGTGAGCAAAGGCGCACTTGAAGCGATTAACGCGGCTGGCGGTAAAGTAGAGGAATAAGCTAAATGGCAAAACCAGGACTAAATTCAGGAGCAGGTGGCGGACTAAGTGAACTTAAGTCTCGCTTGTTGTTTGTTCTTGGAGCAATTATCGTGTTTAGGCTAGGTTCGTATGTGCCTATCCCTGGTATTGATGCAAACGTGTTAGCTCAGTTATTTGAGCAACAGAAAGGCACTATCGTAGAAATGATGAATATGTTCTCCGGTGGTGCTCTTGAGCGCGCTTCTGTACTTGCTTTAGGGATTATGCCTTACATTACAGCTTCTATTATTGTGCAATTGCTTTCGCATATGTACCCTCCATTGATGGAGCTTAAAAAAGAAGGTGAAGCGGGTAGACGTAAGATTAGTCAATATACAAGGTATCTAACCTTAATATTAGCGATATTCCAGTCAGTGGGTATTGCTACTGGTTTGCCAAACTTAGTGCAAGGTTTAGTGATTAACCCTGGCCTAGGTTTCTATTTTACAGCTATCGTGAGTTTGGTTACCGGCACCATGTTTTTGATGTGGTTAGGTGAGCAAATTACAGAACGCGGCATTGGAAATGGTATTTCGATACTTATTTTCGCTGGTATCGTAGCGGGTTTACCAACAGCGATTGGTCAAACTGCAGAGCAAGCAAGGTTGGGTGAAATAAACCTTCTGTTCTTGTGTGTTATCGGTGCCATCATTATTGCACTTACCTATCTGGTTGTTTTCGTAGAGCGTGCGCAACGTCGCATCGTTGTAAACTACGCTAAGCGCCAGCAGGGACGTAAAGTATTTGCAGCGCAAAGTTCACATTTACCGCTTAAGGTAAACATGGCTGGTGTTATTCCACCAATCTTTGCGTCTAGTATTATACTTTTCCCGAGCACGTTAGCGGGTATGGTTGGCCAGAATGAGTCTTTCTCTTTCTTGACTGACATCTCATTGGCGTTGTCTCCGGGTAATCCTTTATATGTAATGCTTTATGCTGCAACGATTATTTTCTTCTGCTTCTTCTATACAGCATTAGTTTTTAATCCTCGCGAAACAGCTGATAATTTGAAGAAATCTGGCGCTTTTGTTCCTGGCATTCGTCCAGGCGAGCAAACCTCTCGTTATATCGATAAGGTGATGACTCGTTTAACACTAGCCGGTGCTCTCTATATTACTTTTGTTTGTTTGGTGCCTGAGTTCTTACTATTGTGGTTTAACGTTCCGTTTTACTTCGGTGGTACATCACTACTCATTATATGTGTTGTGGTAATGGACTTTATGGCGCAGGTGCAGACCCATTTGATGTCACATCAATACGGGGATGTTCTTAAAAAAGCTAATCTTAAAGGCTAGTCCTTTAAGTTAGCCAATTACGGAGTGATGTAATGAAAGTTCGTGCATCCGTTAAAAAGATTTGCCGTAACTGCAAGATCATTAAACGTAACGGCGTTGTTAGAGTGATCTGTGTAGAGCCTAAGCATAAGCAAAGGCAAGGTTAATCACTACTCTTAGAAATAAGAGTAACAGTTGGTTTTTAATATCGGGTTGCTGTACTAGCGCCCGAGCCTTAAAACCTTTATTTGCAATTTAGTTGCTGGGTAAGTATCCTATCGGGCTTTTTAGGCTAGCAACAATAATTTAGAGGAGTGCTGTTAATGGCCCGTATCGCTGGCATTAACATTCCTGATCACAAACATGCCGTCATCGCTATCCAAGCGATCTTCGGTATCGGCGCAACGAGAGCGAAAGTAATCTGCGCAGGTGCTGGTGTATCAGAATCAACCAAGATCAAAGATCTTGATGAGGCGACTATTGATAAACTTCGTGACGAAGTTGCAAAATTCACAGTTGAAGGTGACCTTCGCCGTGAAGTATCAATGAGTATTAAACGTTTGATGGACCTAGGTTGCTTCCGTGGTATTCGCCACCGTCGTAGCTTACCTCTACGTGGTCAACGCACTAAAACAAATGCGCGCACCCGTAAAGGTCCTCGTAAACCTATTAAAAAGTAAGCGAGGGTTACAATGGCTAAAGCTCCTACTCGCGCCCGCAAGCGCGTAAAACGTCAAGTTGCTGATGGTATGGCTCATATCCATGCTTCTTTCAACAACACAATTGTGACTATCACTGACCGTCAGGGTAACGCTCTATCTTGGGCAACTTCTGGTGGATCTGGTTTCCGTGGCTCACGTAAGTCAACTCCTTTTGCTGCACAGGTTGCTGCTGAAAGAGCTGGCGTTGCTGCTCAGGAATACGGCTTGAAGAACATTGAAGTGTTCGTTAAAGGCCCAGGTCCAGGTCGTGAATCTGCAATCCGTGCATTAAATGCAACGGGTTACAAGATCACAAATATTACCGATGTGACACCTATACCTCACAACGGTTGTCGTCCACCGAAAAAACGTCGCGTTTAATCGACGGACAGTTGGAGAAAGATCATGGCTAGATATTTGGGTCCAAAACTCAAACTAAGTCGTCGTGAAGGAACTGATTTGTTCCTTAAGAGCGGCGTAAGAGCAATTGAAAGCAAGTGTAAGATTGATACAGCACCAGGTCAGCACGGCGCCCGTCGCGGTCGTTTGTCTGATTACGGCGTTCAATTGCGTGAAAAGCAAAAAGTACGTCGTATGTACGGTGTATTAGAAAAACAGTTTAGAAACTACTATAAAGAAGCAGCGCGCCTTAAAGGCAACACAGGTGAAAACTTGTTGCAGCTTCTAGAACAGCGTTTAGATAACGTTGTTTACCGTATGGGTTTTGCAAGCACTCGTGCTGAAGCTCGCCAACTAGTTAGCCACAAAGCTATCGTAGTGAACGGTAAAGTAGTGAACATTCCATCTTTCAACGTAAAAGCTGAAGATGTGGTTGCTGTTCGTGAAAAGGCGAAAAAACAGGCTCGTATTGTTTCTGCACTAGAATTAGCAGACCAACGCGAGAAACCAACTTGGTTGGAAGTTGACAACACGAAAATGGAAGGCGTTTTTAAACGTGTTCCAGAAAGAACGGATTTGTCTGCGGACATTAACGAACAGTTGATTGTCGAACTTTACTCTAAGTAAAGATTAACTAAAGAGGATACATTGTGGGTTCAGTGACCGAATTCCTAAAGCCAAGATTAGTTGAAATTGAAAATGTTTCACCTACTCGTGCAAAAGTAACACTTGAGCCTTTAGAGCGAGGCTTCGGCCATACTCTAGGTAATGCATTACGCCGTATCTTACTTTCGTCTATGCCAGGTTGTGCAGTGACTGAAGTGGAAATCGATGGTGTATTACATGAGTACAGCACTAAAGAAGGTGTTCAAGAAGACGTAATCGAAATTTTGCTTAACCTTAAAGGACTAGCAGTTCGTCTTGAAGGTAAAACCGAAGCAACGCTTACACTAGTTAAGTCTGGTGCTGGCCCTGTTGTTGCCGGCGATATCCAGCACGATGGTGACGTTGAGATCGTAAATCCAGAGCATGTAATTTGTACTTTAACTGGCGAAGCTGAATTAAGCATGCGCATTAAAGTAGAAATGGGCCGAGGTTATGTTCCAGCTTCAACTCGTCGTTCCTCTGAAGATGATGATCGTCCAATTGGTCGTTTATTAGTTGATGCTTCATACAGCCCTGTAGAGCGTATTGCTTATTCTGTTGAGTCTGCTCGTGTTGAACAACGCACAGATTTAGATAAGTTAATCATCGATATGGAAACTAACGGAACACTAGATCCGGAAGAAGCCATTCGTCGTTCTGCTACTATCTTAGCCGAGCAGTTAGATGCTTTCGTAGAATTACGTGACATCTCTGAGCCAGTTGAGAAAGAAGAGAAACCAGAATTTGATCCAATTCTACTTCGTCCTGTGGACGACTTAGAACTGACTGTTCGTTCTGCAAACTGTTTGAAAGCGGAAGCTATCCAATATATTGGTGACCTGGTACAGCGTACTGAAGTAGAACTTCTGAAAACGCCTAACTTAGGTAAGAAGTCGCTTACAGAAATTAAAGATGTACTGGCATCTCGTGGACTGTCTCTAGGTATGCGCCTAGAAAACTGGCCACCAGAGTCAATCGCTGAAAAAGATTAATCAGGTTTTAGATAAACTGATTTGTAAAGAAGGATATAGCTATGCGCCATCGTAAGAGTGGTAGACAGTTAAATCGTAACAGCAGCCACAGACAAGCAATGTTTAAAAACATGGCTAGTTCGTTGGTTAAACACGAAGTTATTAAAACTACGTTGCCAAAAGCGAAAGAACTGCGTCGAGTAATAGAACCGCTAATCACTTTAGCTAAGCAAGACAGCGTTGCAAACCGTCGTCTTGCAATGGCAAGAACTGGTGATAAAGAAGTGGTAGGTAAATTGTTTAACGAATTGGGCCCGCGTTACGACGCTCGTCCAGGCGGCTACAGCCGTATTTTGAAGTGTGGTTTCCGTGCAGGTGACAACGCTCCAATGGCTTTCGTTGAATTAGTTGACCGTCCAGTTGTTGAAGCTGAAGAAGTAGCTGAAGCAGTTGAAGAATAAACAAGCCTTTGGTTTGTAAATAAAAACCCAGCTTTTAGCGCTGGGTTTTTTTATGTCCAGAGATTTCTTTAAAATAGGATACTTATCGGGTTCTGTTAGTTCTATTGAAATTTAAGGGAAGGGCGTTAAAGTGAAAAGGAAGCTAGAGATGAAAAGTATTTTTGGTATTGTAGCGTGTTTGTGCCTGCCCTCATGTGTCACGATAGAAAGCCCTGATAATCTAATATCAGACACAATTAAAGCTGGTAAAGAAGTCTATCAAGATATAAAAAAGAGTAAAAATAACAGTGAGTCGGAACAGGAAGCTAAAAAAGAGCCTGCTGATACTTCTGTTGTGGTCGCGTCTGAAATGGATAAAGAAGAAAATACCTTTATCAACACATATCCGCTAGAAAACATGGATAATGAATTAAACGCAATGCAATCATGTATGTCTGAACTCATTGAAGATACAAGAAGGTCTTTGAATTTGTATTCGCTAGATGTGCTAAGTAGGACTTACGAGAACATTACTGCTGATAATGTTGACGTTGTACAGTGTAAAATTACTATAAAACGATAGTGCCATTGATCATGTGCCAGTTTGCTATTTGAAGCATGCTGGTTTTACTCTTGGTTTGAAAGCAGTGTTGGCTTATTGGTTTTTATAATACTTACCTACAAGAACACTAGCTTGTACATCGCTTAACCCGCCTCTTTTAGCGCTCGCACTCACCAAGTCTTGGTTTATACCTCTTTGTTCTGCAAGTTGCACCAACCTTTCAACAGCTTCGGGATGTTTAGCTAATTGTTCCACTGAAATGATAATCATTGACTCAGATTCAGTCGAATCTTCAGGAAATAACGCCAAAAGAGCATCAACAACATACTTACCGACTAAGGGTACCTCTTGAATCGTGGTGACTAATACGTCAATCGTTTTATTTGGGTAAGACTTCGCCAGCGTTTTCGCAATTTGGTCAGCAGAGTCAGGTTCCATATTTACCGCTGTGCGGACAATTTCAGTAAATTGATCAGGTGAGAACTTACACGCAGCTTCAGTTGCATACTCTGCATAGCTAGGTTCTGCATTGATAGCTAGGGTGACTAACTCCGTTGCCGGTGCTAGCTTTTTCTCTAGAGCGAGTTTTATAACATCGTCAACATACGCTGGTTGTGTTGAAACTGCTGCCGACACAATCTGTCTATATTTCTCTGGATATGTATCTAAAGCAATATTCACTAATTCGTAGGTGTTTTCCGGGTATCGAGCCAAAACGGTTCGGATTGCTCGACCAACGGAGTTACTGCTTCTAACTTGTTGCTTTAAGAAATGACTAGACTGAGCAAAAGATTCTTTGTCTTCGGTCTCCTGTGCAAGGCATGGAGCGCTAACTAATAACAAAGTACTAAGGGTAACTGCAGCTAATTTCATCTCTATAAATCCTCTTCCGTTTTACTCTTATCGGCACAACAAGATTTTGTAACAGGAATGTTAAGGTACGCCTTTGGTGAAAAATATCAACTTTTATGCGTATTAGGGTTGACCTATTCGTATAAATGACTACAATGCGCGTCGCTTTAGGGGATTAAGTTCCCGTCTAGCAAGTTAAGACTGCTTTAACGCTGTTAAGTTCATTATTACATTACTGTTTATCAGCAAGTATAAGAGCTTAAAATACAGTTAAGCAAAAATCTAAAATAAATTGATTTTTAGTCTTGACAATAAATTGGATGTAGGTAGTATACGCATCCCGCTTGAGACGGCACA